>DASXVC010000087.1:0-59033 GCA_036504495.1 Geothrix sp. | reverse complement strand
CGCATCGCCCTGCGGCCACCGCCTTCCTGGATCACGCGGCTGGACCCGTCGCGGCTCGCATCCACTTTGAAAGCAGACCCTAATGGTTGTCGCCGCGCCCAGCGCCAAGCTCCAGGCCCTGCTGAAGGAATTCCAGCAGGTGGCCGGGATGGCGGGCTACCTGAACCACGGGTTCGATCCCCCGCAGCTGCGGCTCCAGTTCACCCTCTACGGCCGCCTCCGGACCGACACCGAGGCCGGCGCGGCCGAGGCCGTCCCGCGGCTCCAGAGCTGGTCCGAAGCCGTGCTGGTCAAGCTGAGGGAGGACAGCGCCGGCGCCATCCTTCCCGGCCAGGTCCTCGTGGCCCCCATCCAGCCCTTCCAGGGCGGCGGCTTCACCGTCGTGGTGAACGTCACCTTCACGACCAAGGTCACCGACAGCGGCTACTTCAAGGTGAAGACCGCCGTGCTGGCGGCCTACCAGGAGGCGGTGCGGTTGCGGGAGGCGGGGTTCGCGGAAGCCTCGCCTGTCTGAGGAATCTGGCATGACCATGACGCGATGCTTCACCTGCCGCTCCGTGATTCTGCTGATCGCGTCGATGGCAGGTTCAGGACTTGCCTGCGCAGACTCCGGCGCGCTCCCCTTCAAACCCTCGCCGGTCCCCGGTGGCGTGGCGGTCATCGCCATTCCGGGCAGAGAGGCCCCGCCCAGGGTGACCTACCGCGGAGAGCCGGTGCTGGTGCGGCGGGGCGCCCGGGGCTGGCAGGCGGTGGTGGGCATCCCGCTCAGCGCGAAGGCAGGCCAGGCCGCAGTCGAAGCGGACGGCCGCGCGATTCCGTTCACCATCCGGCCCAAGCGGTACCCCGAGCAGCGCATCCATCTGAAGGACCAGCGGAAGGTGACGCCCAACGCGGAGGACGTGGCGCGCATCGCCCGGGAACAGGCGCTGATGGCACCGGCCTGGAAGGCCTGGCCGGAGGGCCTGATCCCCTCCCTGGGCTTCCAGCGCCCCGTGCCCGGCGCGCTGACGGCCTCCTTCGGCATGCGC
The DNA here is from genome assembly GCA_036504495.1 of Geothrix sp. GTDB lineage: Bacteria > Acidobacteriota > Holophagae > Holophagales > Holophagaceae > Geothrix. The sequence goes on along the minus strand of DASXVC010000087.1, from coordinate 58,005 downwards.
CGGATCTTCAATGGCGAGCCCCGGTCTCCGCACGCGGGCCTCGACATCCGGGCGCCTCAGGGCCAGCCCGTGTGGGCGCCCGCCGCGGGGACCATCGTGCTCACAGGCGACTTCTTCTACAGCGGCAACGCGGTGTTCATCGCCCATGGCGAAGGCGTGGTCAGCCTGCTTTGCCACCTGTCCAGGATCGCGGTGAAACAGGGGCAGGTTGTGAAGGCCGGGGACCTGGTGGGCGAGGTGGGCATGACCGGCCGGGCCTCTGGCCCCCACCTGCACTGGTCCCTCAGCCTCAACAACGCCCGGGTGGACCCCCGGATCTTCCTGTAGCACAGGGGCCCGCGTCCATCCTCCCGCCGGCGCGGTGTCCCTTCGTCTGCACGACGATGACGCCGGCGATGGCGACGGCGCCGCCCACGATCGTGAGGAGGGCGGGGACTTCGCGGAGCCACACCCAGGCGATGAAGCTGGCGATCACGGGGGAGAGGTAGAGGAAGCTGGAGAGCAGCCCGGCGGGCATCCGGGCGAGGGCGTAGTTCCACAGGACGTAGGCGATGGCCGCCGGGAAGATGCCCAGGTAGACCACGGCCAGGGTGGCGGCCGGGGCGGCATGGGGGGCCTGCCGGACCAGCCCGGGCAGGAAGACCAGCATGGGCAGGGTGCCGGCCCAAATGGCGTAGCTGGTGAATTCGAGGGCCCCATGGCGCCGGAGGCTCTGCTTCGACAGGATGGAGAACACGGCTGCCACGGTGGCGGAGAGCAGAATGAGCAGGGCGCCGGGCGTGAAGTGCAGCCCCTTGCCGCCGCTGAGGGCGATGAGCGAGACCCCCGCGAAGGCCAGGAGGATGCCGCCCCACCCGATCCGCGTCAGGCGCTCATGCAGGAACAGCGCGGACAGCAACGCCGTGAACACGGGGGCCGCGGAGATGAGAAGCGAAGCCGCTCCGGCCTGGACCGTCAGCTCGCCGAAGTTCAGGGCCACATGGTAGAGGCTGATGCCCAGGAATCCGGCGAGGGCGATGCGCGGCAGCTCGGAGCGCTCCGGCAGGCGCATCCGCCGCGCCAGGGCGTACAGGGCCAGCACCACGGAGGCCGTCCCGAAGCGCAGCAGGGCCAGCTCGCCGGGGCCGTAGCCATCGGCACCGGGGGCTCCCTCAGGGGTGAGCCGCATGCCGGCCCGGATGCCCGCGAAGGCGGAGGCCCACAGCAGCAGCACGCCAGCGATGGCCAGCCAGGTCCGGGGTTCGCGTTTCCTAGTCATCTTTTCACCCTATCGGAGTACGGAAGCAGGGATGGGTCATCTCAAGAGAAGGCGAACCGGTGATGAACAGTGATGGGGCCATCGATCAACCCCACACCGTTCATCACCGTGCATCACTGGCAGAGTCTTTCTCGAACCGAGTCATCCGGTTTGATGGGAATCATCAACGGTCCCCGGCCAGCCGCTCCCGCAGGGCCGCGCAGGCCCGGGCACGGTGGCTGAGCGTGTGCTTGGTGTCCGATGGCAGCTCGCCGAAGGTCTGGTCGTAGCCGTCGGGGATGAAGATGGGGTCGTAGCCGAAGCCGCCGCTGCCGCGGTGGTCGAAGGCGAGGCTGCCCTCCACGGCGCCGCTGACGGTGAAGGGGGCGCCGTGCCGGCCGGACGTGGGCACGAAGGCCAGCACGCAGACGAACCGGGCCGTGCGATCAGCATCACCGGGCAGCATGGCCAGCAGGCGGCGGTTCTTGTCGGGGTAGGCGGGCAGGTCCGGCGCGAAGCGGGCGGAGAGAACGCCGGGGCCGCCCCAGAGCGCATCCACGCAGAGCCCCGAATCGTCCGCCAGTACGCCGTCCACGGGTTCTGTGCCGTGCGCGAGCCACCAGGCCCGGGCGCCCTCGGCCTTCTGCAGCGCATTGTCCTGGAAGAAGGCGCCCGTCTCGGGCAAGGAGGGCGCGCCAGCGGGCCAAGGAACAATCTCGAAGCCATCGAGAAGCTGGCGGAACTCCGCCAGCTTTCCTTGATTCGAAGAAGCCAGAAGGATTTTCATGGCGCGCCCGCCGGCCATGGTACGAACTGCAGATCCGGCAGTAGCGCGGAGAATTCGCGGAGCTTGCCAGCATTTCTTGGGGCTAGGAGAACCTTTGGCATCGCGTCATCACCTGTGCATCAGAGATAAGGAATTTTGAAAGCTGAGAAAAGCTGAGGAGCGGAGGAAAGCGGAGAATTCTGGCGACTTTTCTCCGCTTTCCTCAGCCCCTCTGTTTTCCTCCGCTTATTGACGTTCTTTTATCCAAGGTTTCCGGGACATCAGCACCCCACCACTTCCGTGTACCAGCTCCGCGCCCGCTCGGGGGTCATGGGGCCGTGGACGAGGGCCCGGCCGTCGGCGAAGACGGTGATCTCGTCGGGGCCGTCCTGGCCCTTGAGCATCATCCCGGCCCGTTTCCAGGGACTGCGGGTGCGGGTTTCCAGGCGGGCTTTCAGGACGGCCAGGTCCAGCTTTCCGGGCGGGTTCACGCGGATCTGCACGCCTTCCAGCCCGCAGAGGGCGCTGGCCTTGAGGCTCCAGCGGGCGTCCAGGAATTCGGTGACCTTGTCCGTGCAGAAGCGGCAGCGGTTTTTCGGGGGCTTCAGGAACTGCCGCTCGTCATGCCAGAAGTCGAAGCGCACCAGGTCCGTGTGGGGGGGGCGGCCCGTGAGGGACTTGATGGCCTCCAGGGCCGCCCAGCTGGCGATGATGCCCACGGCGGGGCCCAGGACGCCGGCGCTGTCGCAGGTGTCCACATCGCCGCCGGCGGGAGGCTCCTCGATGAGGCAGCGCAGGCAGGGCGTGTGCGGCGGGTTCAGGGGCCACACCACCCCCTCGCCGCCGATGGCCCCGGCATAGATCCAGGGGGTGCCTGTGAGGATGGCCACGTCATTGATGAGGAAGCGGGCCTCGAAGTTGTCGGTGCCGTCGCAGATGAGGTCGAAGCCCGACAGCAGTTCCCGGGCGTTGCCGCTGGTGAGGTCGGCCACGACGGGGGCCAATTCGATGCTCGAATTGGCTTCGCGCAGCCGCTCCGCGGCCACTTCAGCCTTGGGGCGCCCCAGGTCCGATTCGCCATAGAGCAGCTGGCGCTGGAGGTTGGAGGCCTCCACCAGGTCCCGGTCGATGAGGGTGAGGTGGCCCACGCCGGCCCGGGCCAGCCAGGGCGCGATGACGGAGCCGAGCGCTCCCAGGCCCAGCACCGCCACCCGTTTGGAGCGTAAGGCCTCGTCGGCCTCGTGGCCGAGAAAGATACGTTGCTTGGCATACCGGTCGATGGACATGCCTGGCGCCTAGGTAAGGTGAGGGTGGCTGGATGTGGGGGTCTCGCGTATCGCCGCAGGCGATACCGAGAAGATGCGTTGCTTGGCATAGCGGTCAGACAAGGGCAGTCCTCAGAGGTCGGTCTTCAGTCCTCAGTCTAAAAGCAACGGCGCCCCACCGGGGCGCCGCACTGAAAGCTGACAGCTGAGGGCTGAGTGCTAATTCCCAGCCGGGCCGGCCTCGGCCATGGCCTTCTCGTACTCGGCCTGGAGGCGGCTGGCGTCTGAGATGGCGAACTTGTAGACGTACTCGAAGCGGTCGGCACCCTTGGTGAGGGCGATGATCACTTCATAGACACCCTCGCCGCTCACTTCGAAGGGGCTGGCGATGACGTTGAAGGTGCCTTCCTTGGCGCCGTCGGGGATCTGCACGTCGCTGTCGCGGATCACGTCCTTGCGGTCGCCGGTGGGGCTCACGATGGAGAAGCCGAACTTGAACTGGCCGTCCATGCGGGAGAAGCGGGTGTAGAAACACACCTTGGGCAGGGTGAAGGGCACCTGGGGCACCACGATGTGGTGGTCGTACAGGCCCATCAGCGAGGTCTTGCCACCCATTTCCTGGCGGATGTCGTCGCAAAGCAGCGTGAATTCGTGCTTGGGGGCCTTGATCTGGACTTCTTGCATGAGGGCTCCGAAAGAGAGGTCATCCTTGGGTGAAGGGAAAGTTTACCCTTGAAGTCGGCCCCATCCAACCCTGGGTTGGCGGGGGACCCCGGAGGTCGCATGCGGCATTGGTTCTGGATTCTGTGGATCACCCTGGGCCTCCAGGCCCAAGAGGCGCGGATTCAGATTCTTGGAACCACGGACATGCATGGGCACGTGATGGCCGAGGACACCTACAGCCTCCAGCCCGCGAACCAGGGCTGGGCGAAGGTCGCCACCCTGATCCGCCGCCAGCGGGCCCTGAACCCGGACACGATCCTGGTGGACTGCGGCGACACCCTCCAGGGCGAACCCCTGAACTATGTGAGAAACACCCTGCGCCGGGATCTGCCCGAACCCAGCGTCGCCATCATGAACGCCCTGGGTTATTCGGCCATGGCCGTGGGCAATCACGAGTACGACTTCGGCCTGGACCTGCTGAGGGAGGTGGAGAAGCAGGCCCGGTTCCCCTTCCTGTCGGCCAATACCCTGGATGCCAAGGGGGCCCATGCGTTCCCCACCCATGTCCTGGTGACCCTGGCCGGGGTGCGGGTCGCCCTGGTGGGCTTCACCACGCCCCGGATTCCGGCGATGACGGAACCCGGGAACTATGCCGGCCTGCACTTCCAGGACATCGTGGCCGCCGCCCGGGAGCTGGTGCTCCGGTTGCGGGAGAAGGAAAAGGTCGATGTGGTGGTGGCCCTGGTCCACTCCGGCCTGGGGAAGGTGGATGGCCGTCCGGGTGACGAGAACGCGGTGCTCCGCCTGGCGGACCAGGTGCCGGGCCTCGACGCCATCCTCACCGGCCACACTCACCAGGCCATCCAGACCGAGCACAAGGGTATTCCCATCCTCCAGGCGCAGGCCTACGGGCGGTCCCTGGCGGTGATCGACCTGACCCTGAGGAAGGACCAGGGGCGCTGGCGGGTGACTTCAACCCAGGGCCGGCTGATCCGCCCCGAGACGGACACGGCGGTGGATCCAGAGGTGCTGAGCCTGACGGCGGACCTGCGGGCCGCCACGGACCGCTACCTGGACACGGCGGCCACGAACCTGCAGGTGGACCTCGACAGCCGCTGGTCCCGCATGGAGGACACCCCGCTGATGCAGCTGCTCCACCAGGTCCAGCGGCAGGCGACGGGCGCCCAGCTGTCCGCCGCCGCTAGCCCCGGCGCCAAGGTGTTCATCCCCAAGGGGCCCACCAGCGTGCGGCAGTTTTTCGCGCTCTCGCCCTTCGAGAACCCGGTGGCGCGCATCCGCATCAACGGGGCCCAGCTCAAGGCCTACCTCGAGCACGCCGCGCGGCACTACACCTACAGCTGGGAGCCGGAACTCTACAACCGCGAGGTGCCCATCCATGATTTCGACATGGTGGACGGGGTGGCCTATGCGCTGGATCTGGGCAAGCCCGTCGGCAGCCGGGTGGCGAACCTCCGCTTCCAGGGCCAGCCCGTGAAGCCGGAACAGACCTTCACCCTGGCGCTCACCTGCTACCGCCTGCGGGGCGGGGGCGGCTACATGGAGGCCATCGGCTTCAAGGGGGAGCCGGAACTCGTGACCGTGGCCTCCCAGCGCAACCTGCTGCTGGCCTATGTCCTGGCCCGCCCCGCCCTGAGTCCGGCGGCCACGAACACCTGGCGGACCATTCCCTTCCTGGACCGGGAGCGGGTGCTGAACCAGGCTCGGTGAAAGCCGTCCCGGACGGCCGCCCTACCTGACCTTCACCAGCATCAGGCCGCCCCTGGGGCTGGCGAACACCGCGTCGGAATCCAGCACCCCCACGAAGATGTGGCTTTCATCCAGGCCGGTGGGAAGGAATTCCAGGTTCGTGCCCGCGAGGTCCAGCCGCGCGAGGACGAGCCCCTGGAGGGCGCCCCGCTGGGCGGCGGGCACCTGCGAGGCCTTCAGGGCCGCGAAGACCACGCCCTTGCCCACCCAGACAACCAGGGGGTCGCGCTCCGTGGTGTTGCCCTCCAGGGCAGGCGCGGGGCCGCCATTGAAGCGCAGGTTGGTCTCCCCTACCTTCCGGCCGGTGTTGGCGTCCAGGATGCTGAGGTTCAAGGCGGATCCGTTCGCCACCAGCACGTTGCCACTGTCGTCCAGGATGATGGGGCGCCGGTTGCGGGGGGCAGCGCCCTCCTGCCTGGAGGGCTTGGCGCCGAAGGACCACATCACGTCCGCGCTGCGGAAGTCGCGTTTCTCAAAGTAGGGCTCAGGGGTCCGGTAGGAGAGGATGATGCCCTTGCCATCCCAGCAGAGGTCGCCGACCTCCGCGGGAAGCTTCGTGCTGCCCATGGAGCGCCCGGTCCGGTCGACGTAAGTCAGGGAGGTGCCGTGGGCGACCCAGACATTGTTCCGGGGGTCGATGGCCCAGCGTTCCGGCAGGGCATCCAGGCGTCCGGTGGGGATGCTGCGCAGCAGGCCGCCGTCCCGGACCCAGGTGTGGAGGGCCTTGGCCATCGGGTCGTAGAAGGTGAAGGAGTCGTCCCGGTCCTGCTTGGCCCAGCCGACGGCCATGCCGGCGGCATCCCAGACCTGGGCGGAGCCGGTCATGGGGGTTAGGCAGACGAGGGCGCCCAGGATGGACGCACGGATGGGATTGGACCTCACGAATGCCTCGGAAAAGAGCAGAGTCGCCATGGTGGGTTGGGACTCACCTTAGGAATTCTAAGGATCTTCCGCAAGGTTTTACTTAGATGTCACGAAAGAATTCCCGGATCCGGGCCTCAAGGGCCCGCGGACTGAGGCCTTCTTCTTCCAAGAGCCGCTTCGGGTCGCCGTGGTGCACCAGGTGGTCGGGAACGGCGCAGCGGAGGAGCGGCCGGGCCAGTCCCCCATCCGCCAGGGATTCGGCCACGGCGCCACCGAAACCGGCGGGCGCGCACCCCTCTTCAAGGGTGACGATGCCCCGGCAACGGCCCGCCCAGGCGTGGATGAGGGCTTCGTCGAGAGGCTTGACGAAGCGGGCGTTGATCACGGCGCAGGAGATGCCGTCCGCGGCCAGGGATTCCGCGATCCGCAGGGCCGGATCCACCATGGCGCCGAGGGCGCAGAGCAGCAGATCCTCCCCTTCGCGCAGCAGCTCGCCCTTGCCGATGGGCAGGGCCGTGATGGGGTCGTCCATGGCCACGCCCAGGCCGTTGCCCCGGGGGTAGCGCAGGGCGGCGGGATGGCCGCTGTAGACGGCGGTCATGAGCATGCGCCGCAGTTCGTTCTCATCCTTGGGGGCCATGAGGAGGATGTTGGGCAGGCAGCGCAGGTAGGCCAGGTCGTAGAGGCCGTGGTGGGTGGGGCCGTCGGCGCCCACGATGCCCGCCCGGTCCAGGGCGAAGGTCACGGGCAGATCCTGGATGCAGACGTCGTGGGCCACCTGGTCGAAGCCCCGCTGGAGGAAGGTGCTGTAGATGGCGCAGACGGGCCGCATGCCCTGGGCCGCGAGGCCCGCCGCGAAGGTGACGGCGTGCTGCTCGGCGATGCCCACGTCGAAGCAGCGGTCCGGGAAGGCCTTCTGGAACAGGTTCAGGCCCGTGCCGTCCAGCATGGCGGCCGTGATGCCGACGATCTTGGTGTCGTTCTTCGCCAGCTCCACGAGTGCCTTGCCGAAGACGCTGGTGTAGCTGGGGGGCGCGGGCTTGGCCGGATCCACCTGGACCTTGATGATCTCCCCGGATTCGGCGTCGAAGGCGGTGACGCCATGCCACTTCAGGGGATCCAGCACGGCGGGCTCGTAGCCGTAGCCCTTCTTGGTCTGCACGTGGAGCAGGACGGGGCCTTCCTTCATCTTCTCCTTGGCCTCGGCCAGCGCTTTGGAGGTGGCGTTCACGTCGTGGCCGTTCACGGGCCCGATGTAGCGGAAGCCCAGGTCCTCGAAGAGCAGGCCCGGCACCATGAGGCGCTTGAAGCTCTCCTCGCTCCACTTGGCGGCCTTGGCCACGCCCTTGCTGAGGCCCTCGAGGGGGATGGCCTTGATGGCATTCTCGATGCGGTCGCGCCAGCGCTGGTAGTACTGGCCGGACATGATCTGGTTCAGGTAGCCCTGGAGCGAGCCCACGTTGGGGTTGATGCTCATGTCGTTGTCGTTGAGGATCACCAGGAAGTTCTTCGCCTCCAGGTAGCCCGCCTGGTTGAGGCCCTCGAAGGCCATGCCGGCGGTCATGGAGCCATCGCCGATGACGGCGATGCAGGCGTGATCCTGCTTCTGGATGTCCCGCGCCTTGGCCATGCCCAGGGCCGCGGAGATGCTGGTGCTGGCGTGGCCCGCGCCGAAGTGGTCGTAGGGGCTTTCGTCACGCTTGAGGAACCCGGACAGTCCATGGTGCTGGCGCAGGGTGGGGAAGCGGTCCTTGCGGCCCGTGAGGATCTTGTGCGGGTAGGCCTGGTGGCCCACGTCCCACACGATGCGGTCCTGGAGGAAGTCGAAGTGGTGGAAGAGGGCCACGGTCAGCTCCACCGTGCCCAGGTTGGAGCTGAAGTGCCCGCCGGTTTCGGAGACCGAGGTGATGATGAAGGACCGCACTTCGGCCGCGAGCCGTTCGAGCTGATCCGGGGTGAAATGGCGGATCTGCTGGGGGGCGGCCAGGGAGTCGAGCAGGGGGTAGGGGCTGGCGGGACTGTCCACGCGGGAGCCTACTTCGCCCGCTGGGCCAGATACCGGGCCCAGGCTGCCAAGGACGTGCGATTGGGAAGGGTAGCTAGATGGCATAGGGCGGTCTCGGTGGCTTCACTCAGGGCGTTGCGGGCACCGTCCAGGCCCAGGAGCGAAGGGTAGGTGATCTTACCCTTGCCCGCATCCTTCCCGGCGCGCTTCCCCAGATCTGCGTCGGTGGCGGTGGCATCCAGGATGTCGTCCTGGATCTGGAAGGCCAGGCCAATGGCTTCGCCGTAGGCGCGCAGGGCGGCTCGTTCCGCGGGGGCCGCGCCGCCCAGCACGGCGCCGATCTCCAGCGAGGCCCGCAGGAGGGCGCCGGTCTTGAGGCGGTGGATGAGGCGCAGGTGATCGAGATCGTAGTGCTCCAGCTTCTCACCCTCAAGATCCAGCGCCTGGCCCCCGGCCATGCCGCGCCAGCCCGCGCCCTCGGCCAGCAGGGCCAGGGCCTCGGCCCGCCGCACAGGATCCAGGTCCGCGGAAGCCAGCACGCCAAAGGCCTCTGTGAGCAGGGCATCGCCCGCGAGGATCGCGTGGCCTTCCCCGTAGACCTTGTGGTTGGTGGGCCGCCCGCGGCGGAGGTCGTCATCGTCCATGGCGGGTAGGTCGTCATGGATGAGCGAATAGGTGTGGACGTATTCCAGGGCGAGGGCGCCGGGCAGGGCCTGATCCGCCGTGCCGCCCACGGCCTCGGCGGCCAGGAGGCAGAGGACGGGCCGCACGCGCTTGCCCCCGGCCTCCAGGCTGTAGCAGACGGCCTCGCCCAGGCGGGCGGCCTCGCCCTTCCGGAAGGGAGTCGTGAGGCAGGCGTCCAGCTGCGGGAGCAGGCGGTCCAGGTCGGCCTGGACCTGCGAAGCGGCCCCGTTCATCGGGACTCCTTCACATCGTCCAGGGGGTCGGCCCGGTATTCGCCGCCCAGGCCCGCCTTCAGGACCTCGACCCGGCGCTGGGCCTCGGAGAGCTGCTTCTGCAGGACCTGGCTCAGCTGGACGCCCTCCTCGAAGCGGGCGAGGGCCTCCTCGAGACTGAGGCTGCCGGACTCCAGCTGCTGCACCAGGGCTTCCAGCCGGTCCAGGCCATCATCAAAGGAGGGTTGGGGGCTCATGGGGATTCCGAAGGAAGGGGCCCCCTGGCTGATCGCCGGGGGCCCCCTCCAGTCTATCGCTACCGCCTGCCCTTCATGCTTTCCTTCATTTCCTTGCCGCCATCCTTGAGGGTGTAGTCCGAGGGCAGCGCCCAGGTGCCCTCGGGGATGGGGGACATGGACACGGCAGTGGCCTCGGTGGTCACGTCCATGCCCATGAGCCCGGTGATGCGGGTGCGGAGCGGCACGCCCTTGAGCTTGGCGGTCTCCTGGTAGACGCGCTTGAAGAGGGCGCCCATGGGTCCGGGGGTCCGGTTCAGCATGGCCATGGACTTGGCGTAGTCCTTGACCGGGAACTGGAGGGAGGGATCCACGCTCAGCTCCTCGATCATCTTGCCGAGGGTGATGCGCACTTTTTTGCAGGGACGGCCCATCACGGTGTCGGCACCCAGCTGTTCGACCTTCACCTCGGACACGTCGCCGAACATCATCTTCGTGACCATCTCGGGCATGCCGGCCATCTGGTCCTCCAGGGACTGCATGACCTCCTGCATGTCCTTGAAGGTGAACTTGGTGATGACCTTCTTCGCGTGATCGATGCTGTAGATGACCTCGTGGCCGTAGTCCACCAGGCTGTCGCTCTTCGACCCGGCATGATTGACGCGCATCCGCGTGGCGCTGAGGTACTGCACCTGGGCGCCGTCCTTGGCCAGGGCGCCCTTGCCCGTGACCTGGGAGGTGATGGTGAGGTCGCCCGCGAAAAGGCTGGCCGCGGAAAGAAGTGCGCCAAAGGCAAGTGCCACGAGCATCCGCATGGGAATTCTCCGTTGAAGGGATGCCCTGAGGATACGCCCGGTCGTGGCCAGGGGCCAGGTGAGGTACCTTCATGGGTGGGGGTGGCCGTGGCCCGAGTGCTCGTGGTGGACGACAGCAAGGAGACCTGCGAGTTCCTGGAGGAGCTCCTGGGAGCCATGGGGCTGGAGGTCACCAAGGCCACGCACCCGGACCGGGCCATCGAACTGCTGCGGAAGGGGGCCTTCGACCTCTTGCTGTCCGACATCAACCTGGAGGCCAAGAAGGATGGACTGGACCTTTTACGGGAGGCCAAGCCGCTGGGAGTGGACACGATCCTGCTCTCGGGCTTCGGCACACTGGAGACCGCCATCGAGGCCGTGCGGGAAGGCGCCTTCGACTTCCTCAGCAAGCCCTGGAACAACGAGGAATTGAAGGCCCTGGTGACCCGCGCCCTCGCCCGCCGCCAGTCCAGCGGCCAGGGCGTCACCCAAGGCGCCTCGCCTAAGGCCAAGCGCAGCCTCATGATCGGCTCCAGTCCGAAGATGATGGCGGTCTACAAGACCATCGCCAGCCTCCAGAACAGCCGGGCCACGGTGCTCATCACCGGGGAGAGCGGCACGGGCAAGGAACTGGTGGCCCGCAGCATCCACCTGTCCAGCGACCGCCGGGACCGCGCCTTCGTGGCCGTGAACTGCGGCGCCCTGACGGAGACTCTGTTGGAATCCGAGCTCTTTGGCCATGTGAAGGGCTCCTTCACCGGCGCCGTGAACGAAAAGCCCGGCCTCTTCGAGGAGGCTTCCGGCGGCACCATCTTCCTGGACGAGATCGGGGAGACCAGCCCCAGCTTCCAGGTACGCCTGCTGCGGGTGCTCCAGGAGCAGGAGATCCGCCGGGTGGGGGGCAACAAGACCATCAAGGTGGATTCCCGGGTCATCGCCGCCACCAACCGCGACCTCCAGCAGATGGTGAAGGCCGGGACCTTCCGTGAGGACCTCTACTACCGTCTCAGCGTGGTGGAGCTGGCCGTGCCGCCCCTCCGGGAGCGGGGGGAGGATGTGGACGCGCTGCTGGACCACTTCCTGGCCGAGTTTGGCCAGAAGGATCAGCAGACCTACCACCTCCATCCCGAAGCCCGGCGGGTGCTTGAGGCCTATTCCTGGCCGGGCAATGTCCGGGAATTGGGCAATGCCGTGGAGAACCTGACCCAGCTGAGCCGGGGCCGGGAGATCACCGTGGACGACCTGCCCGCCAAGATCCAGGCCGATGTGCTCAAGCGGGCGCTCCTGCGGCCGGAACCCTCGGGGGAGGTCCCCACCCTGATCGAGGATTGGCCCTCCCTGGATGAACTGGAACGCCGGTACATCCAGATCCTGATCGGCCGGCACAAGGAGAAGCAGCGCATCTCGGAGATCCTGGGCGTGGATCGCACCACCCTCTACCGGAAGCTCAAGCGCTACGGGTTCCACGAAGGCGAGTGAGGGGCTCGCAGGGCCTGGAGCCGTCGCAGGCTGCCACGAGTGGCAGATTGCAACAAAATCCGGCCAGGGTTCTTATTGCTAAATGCTGGTAATAAATAAATTAAAACTTGGCCCAGATGATGCTTCCTTGGAGCCCAGTTCCGGCCGTGCCGGATCACCCCAGGAGAATCACCATGAAGAAGCTTGCTGCGCTGCTCGTCGCTGCCGCTCTGATCAGCCCCGTTTTCGCCGAAGAGGCTAAGAAGCCTGAAGCGAAGAAGGTCGAGACCAAGAAGGCCGAGACCAAGAAGGCCGAGACCAAGAAGGAAGAGGCCAAGAAGGCCCTGACCGTCGAGGAGAAGAAGGCTGAGCCCAAGAAGGCTGAGAAGAAGGCTGAAGCCAAGAAGGAAGAGAAGAAGGCCGAGGCCAAGAAGGCCCTGACCGCCGAAGAGAAGAAGGCCGAGGCCCCCAAGGCTGAGAAGAAGGCCAAGAAGGCGAAGAAGGCTGCCAAGAAGGCTGAAGCCGCTCCTGCCGCCGAAAAGAAGGCCATGACCACCGAAGAGAAGAAGGCCGAGGCCAAGAAGGCTGAGCCCAAGAAGGCCGAGAAGAAGGCTGAAGCCAAGAAGGAAGAGAAGAAGGCCGAGGCCAAGAAGGCCCTGACCGCCGAAGAGAAGAAGGCCGAGGCCCCCAAGGCTGAGAAGAAGGCCAAGAAGGCGAAGAAGGCTGCCAAGAAGGCCGAAGCCGCCGCTCCCGCCGCCGAGAAGAAGGCCGAGGCCAAGAAGGCCCTGACCGCCGAAGAGAAGAAGGCTGAAGCCCCCAAGGCCGAGAAGAAGGCCAAGAAGGCTGCCAAGAAGGCTGAGAAGAAGGCCGAGCCCAAGAAGGAAGAAGCCAAGAAGTAACAGGCTTCAAACGACTTACAAAAAAGCGGGCTTCGGCCCGCTTTTTTGCGTACGGCTTTTCGGGGCGCTTCCCAGCGGCCATGATGGAACCCATGATCGATCCCCTGCTTGACCTCACCGCTGAGATCCGCGCCCGCCTCCAGGGCTTCCCCGAGGGGAGACAGCCCCAGCTTCTGGGCTGCGTGGAGGGGGTGTGCCTGCTCCGGGATGGCTCGGGCCAGCACCATCGCCCGGCGGCCCAGGTGGCGCCCCCGGCAGGCCCCTGGGACCTGTCACCCCTCATCGATCACACCCTGCTGAAATCCGATGCCACGGGCGCCCAGGTGGAGGTCCTCTGCGGGGAGGCTCTGGGGCACGGATTCGCCTCCGTCTGCGTCAATCCCCTGTGGGTGCCCCTGGCGGCCTCCCTGCTGAAGGGCAGCGCGGTCCGGACCTGCACCGTGGTGGGCTTCCCCCTGGGGGCCTCCTCGCTCCGGGCGAAGTCCCGCGAAGCGGAGCTGGCCCTGGAGGAAGGCGCCCAGGAAGTGGACATGGTCCTGGCCATCGGCGCGGCGAAAGCCGGTGACTGGAACACCGTGCGCCGCGACCTGGAAGGCCTGCGGGCGGCGGTCCCCGCCCCCGCGGTGCTCAAGGTCATCCTGGAGACCTGCCTCCTCACGGACCACGAGAAGGCCAAGGCTTCGGCCCTGGCCCTGGAAGCGGGGCTCGATTTCGTGAAGACCTCCACGGGATTCTCCACGGGAGGCGCCACCGAGGCCGATGTCGCCCTGATGCGCCGGACCGTGGGCACGGGCATGGGTGTGAAGGCTTCGGGTGGCATCCGCGACTACAAGGGAGCGCTGGCCATGGTCCTGGCCGGGGCGACCCGCCTGGGCCTTTCCGCGTCCGTGGCGGTGGTCCAGGGGAGGACCGGCCTGGGGGCCTACTGAACAACGGTGCTATCCTCACAGGTAGCAGTCCAGTCGGAGGTTCTTGTGGCAAAGGTTGATCTCATCATGTTCGAGGAGGAGTACAAACTCCTTCACGAGATCATCAGCCGCCTCCAGAAGGATGCCTCCGCCAAGGTGGTCTTCCTGGTGGACAAGAACGGCCAGCAGATCGCCGCCGCCGGCGACGTGAAGAGCATCGACGCCACCAGCCTGGCCTCTCTCACCGCGGGCAATGTGGCCGCCACGGACGGCCTGGCCAAGCTCATCGGGGAGAAGGAATTCAGCCTCCTCTTCCATGAGGGCGAGAAGGACAATCTGCACATTTCGATCGTGGGCAAGCGCGGGATCCTGGTGGTGATCTTCGACCAGAATTCGAGCCTCGCGCTGGTGCGCCTGCGGGTGAAGAAGGCCAGCAAGGAACTCCAGGAGATCTTCGACCAGGTCGAGCAGCGCGCGCAGAAGGAATCCGACGGCGGCAGCCGCTTCGAAAGCCCCTTCTCGGAGATCACGGACGAAGACATCGACCGCCTCTTCGGCGACTAAGGCCGGGGACGTCATGACCTTCATCAACTACGCATCGCGTGAGATCAACTGCAAGATCGTCTATTACGGGCCCGGCCTCTGCGGCAAGACCACCAACATCCAGTGGATCTTCGAGCAGGCCAACCCCGACAAGCGGGGCAAGCTCGTCAGCCTCGCAACCGAGACGGACCGCACGCTCTTCTTCGATTTCCTGCCCCTCGACATGGGCATGGTCAAGGGCTTCAAGGTCCGGTTCCACCTCTATACCGTGCCTGGCCAGGTCTTCTACGACGCCAGCCGCAAGCTTATCCTCCGTGGCTGTGACGGCATCATCTTCGTGGCCGACAGCCAGAAGGCGCGCATGGAGGCCAACATCGAATCCATCGCGAACCTGGCCACCAACCTGCGCGAGAACGGCTTCGACGTCCGGTCGATCCCCTACGTCCTTCAGCTCAACAAGCGGGACATGCCCTCGGCCGCGCCCGCCGCCGAGATGGAGCGGCTGCTCCGGTTCCGTGGCGAGCCCATGATCGAGGCCGTGGCCAACCAGGGCACCGGCGTCATCGACACCCTCAAGGCCGCCGCCCGCCAGATCCTGATGGAACTCCAGAAGAACTAGGATTCCGATCACAGGTCCCGCAGCCACCTGCTTGAATCTCCGCCCGCCTCCGGTAGAATGGATCCTTGCCCTTTCCGGAGTAGCTCAGGGGTCAGAGCGGGTGACTGTTAATCACTAGGTCGGGGGTTCAAATCCCTCCTCCGGAGCCAGACACAGCAAGGAACTACGGCCACCAGCGATGGTGGCCGTTTTGCATCGTTACCACACAATTACCGCATCCCGGCGTTGTCCCGGGTACGATGCCCTTGGCCTGAGTTCAGCGTTTCGGAGCAAGGCCCAATCAGTCCTCATTTCAACCTCCCTGTATGGATCCCGGGGGCAGGCTTACAAAGTTGAGAGTCTTGAAGAAAAACTGAAGGTGATGGGCCAAGCCACTGGATTCCAGGACAGATGAAATCAACATGCCCAGAAAGGTGAAAAGGGGCCGAACATTGGAAGTACAGACCATGGAGTGCAGAGGTGTTTCTCAGCAGTAATCCTTCATTGAAACTAGCGACTAGAAATTACGCCATTACCCGGCGCGGAGCCAACCTTGAAGAAGGGAATTAAGAAATCATTGAATAACACTGGAGATGCTGAGCAGTTTGCGGCGCTTCGCCCAATGTATGCTCAACCACTACCGTCAACGCGGACTGGAGCTCTCTATAACGCATTTTCCTACCCCACCAAGATCTCGCCAGAAGCGATTGCGGTGTTTATTGCTACGCACACTATTCCTGGCTCGACTGTCCTAGATACTTTCGCGGGCAGTGGGACTACTGGGCTAGCTGCAAAGCTCTGTGACAAGCCCACGGCCGGAATGGAACGATTGGCAAGTCAAATGGGCCTCAATCCCATTTGGGGGCCTCGGCGGGCAGTCCTGTACGAACTGGGAGCAATTGGCTGCTTCGCTGCGGACGTTATGTGCAACCCCCCGGATCCAACATTATTCGAGCGAGAAGCTACAGCACTAATCCGGGATGCGTATGCCGAGCTAGGAGCGCTGCTAGAAGTCGTAGATGACGAAGGGAAATCTGGCGTACTGCGCCACGCAATCTGGTCTGATGTCCTTGCATGCCCGAACTGCAACAAGGAGCACACTTTCTGGGATGTAGGAGTTTTGAACAATCCTCTTCGCATCAGAAACTCAGATGATCTTTACCCTTGTCCGTCCTGTTCCAAGAAGCTTTCCCTGGGAACCGTGAAGCGGGCAACAGAGGATTATTACGATGACTTGTTAGATAGGACCATCGAGCGAAGAAAGCGGGTGCTAGTTCGGATTCATGGAAAAACTGGAAAGCGCAAATGGCAACGGCCTCCCGAGGAATCTGATCTGGCGATTATTCGCCGTGTCGACTTATTGAAGCTCCCTACCAAAGTACCAATCGCCGAACTCAAACTCGGCGATCTATACCGAAGCGGTTACCACTTTGGGGTGACGCACCTTCACCACCTGTACACCCGTCGCAATCTAATTTGCCTCGCAACCATTTTTGACCTTATTGAGCGACGAGACGAGAGAGTGCGTCGTGCCTTACGCCTTCTAACGCTTAGCTACAACCAATCTCATTCCACACTTATGACCCGCATTGTCGTTAAAAATGGGCAGTCCGATTTTGTGCTTACCGGAGCTCAAAGTGGAGTGCTCTACATTAGTAGTCTTCCAGTAGAGAAGAACATCCTTGAGGGGTTGAAGCGGAAAGTGAAATCGCTTAGAGATGCTTTCGCTTTAATCTGTGAGAGCCGCAGTGAGGTCGTCGTCCGCAACCAAAGCAGTACGTCCCTAGTGGAGTCGACCGAGTCAGTAAACTACCTATTTACTGATCCACCATTCGCTGATTTCATACCGTATTCAGAAATCAACCAAGTCAACGAACTCTGGATTGGGAAACGAACTGATGACACCAACGAGGCGGTGATGAGTTCGGCTCAAGGAAAGACCCTAACTGATTACGGCCGAATCATGTCGGCAGTTTTCAAAGAAGCAATGAGGGTCCTTGCCCCCGATGGAATGGCCACTGTTGTATTTCATGCTGGCAAGGCAGAGGTATGGTCTACGCTGCAAAGGGCATACCGAGATGCCGGGTTTGAGGTGGTAGCAACAAGCGTCCTTGATAAGCTACAGGCCAGCTTCAAACAAGTGGTGTCAACGGTTTCGGTTAAAGGTGATCCGCTCTTACTGCTTACTAAGCTCGCGGTGAGAACTGTGAGTAAGTCGCCTGGAACTCACTGTGAAATCATCACCGAACTGATAGAACAAGCCCGGATCAGCGCTGACCCTGCTGAGTTGGAACCAACTAGGTTGTACTCGCGGTATGTCAACAGTTGTCTGGAAAGTGGTGGGATTGTCGAGATGAATGCGGATGAGTTCTACGCCCGGGTTGAAGCCGCAGGGGTCGTATGACTTCGGCCAGCTTCGCAAGTCACGAAGGCTTCGAGTCCCACGAGATCAGAAAGAAGAGGCTTGGGCAGTATTTCTCAGGATTGGCTGTAGCTAGGCTATTGGTAGCTCTCGCCCAAGGTCGCACTTTTCGTACCGTTGTCGACCCGATGGGAGGAAACGGTGACATGCTGATGGCCGCTCGCAATTTACTTCGCGGATGCCAGCGGACTGATGGAATAGAGATCGATCCTCTTGCACACAGTGAGGGACTGAGGCGCCTAAATGCCACCGGGGCGATCAAATCAACATATCTCCTAGGAAGTGCATTCGATGTAGAGACATTGTCCAAGCTCGCACCAGAAGGCTATGACCTAGTAATAACCAACCCCCCATACCTTCGGTATCAGTCGCAAAAATCCGGTGCTGGCAAGTTGGCAAGGTTGCCAAATGCGAAAGAAGTTCGAAATGGACTCAGAGCTGCAATCCAAAGTTTGGAGACCTTAAGCCAGACCGACAAGGTGTCATTTTTGTCCCTAGTCGAAAGCTACTCAGGCCTGTCTGACTTGGCGGTACCCTCCTGGATCTTATGCGCCGCGCTAGTCAAAGAAGGCGGAGCTCTAGCCATGGTAGTCCCTGAATCATGGTTAAACCGAGACTATGCATTGATCATTCGTTACATGCTGCTGCGTTGGTTCCGAATTGAGTTCATCGTTGAGGATGCGCACTCGACCTGGTTCCCAGAAGTTCAGATAAAAACAACGCTGCTTGTAGCTAGGCGAATTCCAAAGCTAGACTCCATAGCCGACTTCTCGAATGCGACGTATCTGCATGTTTCGCTCCCCAGCAGCCTTTCAAACGGCAAATCTCTTGTTGGAGGTGGAGAGCTGGCAACGAGTAAAAACCCTGAGCGTGAATTTGCCCGAAAAGCTCGTGCTGTCCTTCACGGGCAATCTGATGAACTCATGGCCGCGGTCAAGTGGGATCGGGTTCGACTAGCTGATCAGGCGGATGCAGTTATGCAAAAGGCCTCTGGAAAAAAATGGCTTGCACTATTTGAACCCAAAATAGAATCCGACAAGATTGCCAAAATCGTTGTTCCAACGGTTCTGAAAGATTGGTTTGACGAATTTGTTGAGTTCGAGAGTCTCGCTGATCTGGGCATGGAAGTTGGCCAGGGCCTTCGAACAGGAGCGAATGACTTCTTCTATGCGGACATCATCCAATCAGCAGGAGGGGTTGCTCAGATTCGCCTGTCCAAACTGTTTAACAATGCCTCCATAACATTGCCCATGGCTTGCGTGAGGTCAGTTATCCGCCGGCAGGCTGAAGTTCCAGGAATTGTCGTTGCCCCAAACGAGTTACAAGGTGTTGTATTAGCATTCCAAGATTGGGCGTTGCCTGAACATGCCGAAGCATCATGCGGGAGGCCATTGCCAGAACAAATAGCCCAGCACATTAATCATGCTGCCCAAATGAAGGTGGGCGAGGTGTACCTTCCAATGCTTTCTGCGGTTTCTCCGAACACCCGTAGAGCTAATCCCCGCACTGGTACCCCAGCGCGCTTCTGGTACATGTTGCCCCGATTTGCACCAAGGCACTCCCCTGACATGCTGGTGCCGAGAGTGAACGGTGATACTCCGCGAGTCACACTGAACCCACACAGACAAACACTTGTGGATGCAAACTTCTCGACACTTTGGTTGAAGGAAGGCGCGCGTGTAACCGTCCATATGATGCTGGCATTTCTCAACAGCACGTTGGCCAGAGCCTTATACGAATGTTCCGGAACCGTGATGGGCGGTGGTGCATTGAAACTGGAAGCAACACACCTGCGTTTTTTGCCAGTGCCAATACTTCCCAAAACGACATGGACCCAGATCGGGGCACTCGGGGTCAAACTTGAGGTAGAAGGCAGTGAAAAACAAAACATTATCATTCGAGAAATAGACCAGTTGTTGCTCAATGGTTTGTTTAGCGCAAACATGATTGAAACCAAGCTCAATTCACTTCGAGCGATCATCCAAGAAAAGAAATCTAACCGCGAGAGTAAAAGTGACACCAGCCCAAGAGCTTGAAGCAATAAATTGCCTATCGCAGTGCAATGCCCTGATTGCGGCTGGAGAAGATGAAGCGCCTATAAGGTCGGCCTTCAATTCAAGGCTGCGGAACATTGCTGGATTACCAACGCCTTGGTGGACAGAGGAACACATTGTGAAGACGGAAGCCGCCTTGAAGGCAAGGCGAGGTCTGCGCACAGCAACAGTTTTTTCGGATAATTTGGTGGGGCTTACAGCCATTGAGTACGAAAAGAATCTCAATCTTTCCACCATATTTTCTACGGGTTATGGGCAGGTCGAAGAATATGTAGCAGGGCTTTTAAACCGGGGGGCCCCGAAGGCGAGCATCCGCGGCGTTCTTTCAGACACCGTACGTTGGTTTGCCTACGAGATAGACACCGTGTCGTCGACCGCTATTCCCGGAGCCATTTCAGGCAGGGACATTACACTGCGGCCCTCCGCAATCCTTCCAAGTGTCGACTGCTCGGCGGCCAATGTCACGGCAGCTCAATTGCTTCACCAGTTTCTCGAAACACATCTCGGGCGAGACGGCGGTCAGGTCCTTGCACCTCAACCATTGATCGAGATGCTGGGTATAGACAGCTCAGCAGGGGCAAAATTCGTTAGCCAGGCTGACCATATTGTATCCACTGCATTTGCTGCGAACCCTGGTTATGCCCTAATGGTTCAGAATCTGTGGGCTAACTTTGTCTCGTTTGTTGGCACAGGCGGGGCGGCCCTTACCTTCGACAAGCCTTCATATGTTCAGGAGCTCTACCTTCTAACTCTCGCTAAATTGATTGCAGCAAATGTAATAAATGGCGGAGCGCTAATTAGCGACGATCCGGATTTGTTAGAAATTTTGGATGGAAGACACTTTTCCTCTCAGGGAATCACAAACCTTGTCGAGTACGATTATTTTGGGTGGCTCACTCGAACTCCTTACTCCACTCCACTCGTCAGGCTTGCAAGAGACATCCAAGTTGCGTTAAAGGCATTCGATTTTTCATATCTTGTTCCTGATGATTTGTTCGGACCACTGGTATCTCAGCTATCAGGCTCGACCCAACGGATACTTCTTGGCCAGGCGCCGACACCAAGGTGGTTGGTTAAGCAAATGGTAGACGCAATTTCTGGGAATTTCACATCAGTGGGACAGTGGCGATTCATTGATCCTTGCTGTGGATCAGGAGCCTTCGTCACAGAAGTAATTTCGAGGCACGCATCAGATGCCACGTTTTTGGCAAAGCGGCGTGTGGAACGTGGACGGGCTTTATGTGAAACCATGATGGCTTTTGATGTTGACCCTCTTGCCGTAATGTTCGCAAAGGTCACCTGGCTAATTGCTGCTAAACCTGTCTTGACTCCGTTTAATAGTGGCTACCCCATATCTATTCCGATCTACCACGCTGACTCTTTGTTTGAGATAACACCCTTATCTCGAAGTGTAACTAGTTCGGTCAGTGGCGGCTTTGACCTGGATTTGGGCGGAACTATTGTTCGGATGCCGGCGTTTCTGATGGATCCCTCTAATCAGGCAATGTTCGACGAGTACACCGAAGCCCTCTACGGAATCGCTGGACACTATGCTGGACTCGCAAAAGTGTCTGCCGTTTTGACAAGTGAAATCGCAAATGCATTGACAGATGCCCTGACGCGAACCGGTGTAACGCTTACATCAATACAACAAACCGAGGCTGAAACCTTTGGACAAAAATTTTGTTCCGAACTAACAAGACTTGAACGTTCTGGTCGTAATGGTCTATGGCTGCATATGCTGAAAAATGGTTACCGACCAGCGATGGTTCGAAATCAGTTTAATGCCTTACTAACTAACTTCCCCTGGATGGCACTTAGCAGTGTTACAGACAATCCATATACCTTAGCTTTAAAAGCTAGGGCAAGGGCGTACAACATCGAACCTTCCGTATCGGCAAGGCCTCATATTGATCTTGCAACGATTTTCCTGCTTCATGCTGCTCAGTACTACCTTGATACTAATGCTTCGATAGCAGCAGTTGTGCCGCATTCGGTCATAGCAGGAGATCAACATCAGCCTCTTCGTTCTGAAACTTTCCAATTGACGCCAAGCTGCATCCCTTTGCATGTCCATGAAGTTTGGGATGTCGATAAGACTGCCTTCAGTACTAATAGGGCGGCAGTACTAATTTGTAGAATGAATAGGCCTGGGATTCTTTCTGGGAAATATTCTACTAACACTGGATTAACATCCTATTCATTGTATTTATCTACACTAAGTCAAAAAAATGCATGGACAAAGACTCCTATTGCAGCCAGAGGCGCGGTTAATTATCAGTTCGAACAGGGGGCAGACATCATGCCAAGAACGGTCTGGCTGCATGATGTCTCTCTCTCTCCAGGACCAGGTACAACGACAGTCGCAATGGTCAATCCGATTAATAGTGCCGCGCACCCCTTATGGTTTCTCGTGGCAGGTGCCAAGAAATGCAAGGGTTTCTCGGCAAGGAGATGCACGATCTCGAGTGACTGGGCATTCAAGCTATTAACATCATTATTATTACTTCCATTTCATATTAACCCAGCAGTTTCAGCTATTCTTCCATTCAAACCAAGAAAACCAGGTGATAGAAAAATCCAACCCATAACCGCAGCTACAATGACTCGGGATAGAACAGCAAAGGTCCATTTTAATAGAGTATTTAGTGCCTTAAGTGTTGCTGGAAGCGGCCCAACCGCAGGATGGGGTGGGACCGTCGACTTGGACGTCGCGGTTCGGAAGCTAAATGAGCGCGGAAAGGTAATGAACCAAGCGTTCTCTCCCGGTGACACACTCGTGCTGTACGGTGCCGGAGGTGCAATTCCATGTGCCGCGAAGTACTACGTATCAAGTTCCGAGGCAGATATTCTGATAATTGATCAAGAACTCTATTGGTGTGTGATAAACGATCCGGATGAAGCCGACTTCATTGTTGGACTGATCAATAGTTCAGCGATGGACGAGGCTATTCGCCCATTCCAACCTCAAGGTATTAATGGTCGAAGGCATGTTCATGAACTTCCAATGCAATTACTTCCAGCCTGGAATCCAGCAAATCCAAAACATTTGGATGTACTTAGTAATTCGAGGGCATTAATGCGGGAGCTTGCAGCATTGGCAACTACCGATCCGATCCTCCGGTCAACTTTGGCCACACCCTCGGCGAATGTAAACGCGCCTCGTCAAAGGATTCGAGCTGCCATCCAATCATTGCCCAGTTACCCTGCATACGAAGCATCGTGTCAGTTGGTAGTATGAGAAGGGTAATCATGACTGGATTTATAGTGAATCCACTATGAGTTTTGGTTGATGCAATAAATGGCATAAAATTGTTATAATAATAGTGGACTAGTCATTTCGACTGGTCCTTTTGCATGTATGGAGGTCTGCATGAATCCAATTCCAATCGCCGTTGCGATTCTAGTAAAGGTGTTTCTTGAGTGGCTCCTAGACAAGGATTGACCAATCCCCCAACCCATATTGGCCCCGCAGAGCGGGGTCCTCTTCTGTACGAAAGGAAATCCTGTGGCACACAACCTCTACCTCGACACCATGGCCTATGCAGGCCAGTGCCCGTGGCACCAGCTGGGCGTGCAGTTTGACCGGGAGTTCACCAGCGCCGAAGCCATCGCCGCTGCCCGGCTGGACTACCCCGTCCTCAAGGAGCAGCTCTACCGCCTCCGCCCCGACCTCGGTGCCGGGATCCTGGAGCCCACGGAAGCCTTCGCTACCATCAACGGTCACACCCACGATGTGTTGGGCGTGGTTGGCGAAGGCTACGAGATCCTCCAGAACCGAGAGGCGTTCGACTTCTTCGACATCCTGCTGAAGGAGTCCGGAGGCAAGCTCCAGACTGCCGGTGCCATCGGCAAGGGCCAGAAGGTCTGGATGCTGGCCAAGCTGCCCGACATCTTCTACCCCATCGCGGGGGATGGCGTGGAGCAGTTCCTTCTCGGAACCACTTCCCACGACGGCACGATCAAGACTGAGGTCCGGTTCACGAACATCCGGGTGGTCTGCCAGAACACCTTCAACCTGGCCATGCAGGGAAGCCGGGGGGTCATCTCTATCCGGCACACCAGTCAGATGCGCCAGAAGCTGGAGATGGCCGCCATGGTCCTGCTCCGCTACCGGGACCACTTCGATCTGACCACCGACCAGTTCAGCAAGCTGGCCAGCGTTCGGGTGGATGACGCCTGGCTGGACGAATACCTCCGACGCATGATCGGCGACCCCGACCAGGTGCCTGATGGCCGGTCCCGCACCATCATGCAGAACCGGATCAGGCTCATCGAAGGCCGCCTTGCCTACGGCAAGGGCGTGGATCTGCCAGGAGTCTCCGGAAGTGCCTGGTGGGCCTTGAATGCCATGGTCGAGTACGCCGACTACGACATGAAGGCCAAGGGGCAGTCCATGGATGAGTCTCGCCGCACCAACAGCATCCTGTTCGGCACTGCCGCCAGCTTCAAGCAGGAAGCCTTCAACACAGCCATGGCCATGGTTAGTTGATGAAGTCACGATGAAGCGACTCGTTGAATGGTTGTGGGATGCCATCAGGACGGTGCTACTAATCCTGGCCATTGTCCTGTTCAAGCTTCCAGCCCTCTTTCAGTGGATCTGTAGCCAGCTGTTCTGCTGACTCCTTCCTTTGTCCCTCGCCCAGGCCCTCACCCGAGGGCCTAGCCCTTCTTTGGATAAATCTCATGGTGCAGATATCAATGCCGCCCCTGGAACTTCAAGCGGCACTTAAATCCCGTATCGAAATAAATCCACGGCAATCGCCACGGCACCGCTACATGGGAGCCTCCGAGGTTGGGACCTGCCTCCGCTCCGTCGTTGCCACCAAGCACCACCGCCCTGACCTGGACCCCGCGTCCATGGGCCGGATGCTGGCTGGCAAGGCCCTCGAGAACGAGGTCGTCCAGCTTGTCCGAGCTGCGCTCGGCACGAAGCTCCGTGACACGGGCCGGGTCCAGCGGGAATACCTGCACCCGACCCTTCCTTTTCGCGCCCACCCCGACGGCCGCATCGTCGGAGAGAACGGGGATGGCGTTCTTGAAGTGAAAACCGCCAGTTCCTCCACCTTCAAGCGCTATGAGTCTGAGGGGCTGCCCCAGCACTACATCGACCAGGTCCAGGCTCAGATGGGACTCTCTGGCCTGGGCTGGGGTTTGGTGGTGCTGGTTTCCCGCGAGAACCTGGCCGAGCTGGCCACGTTCCAGGTGGCTTTCAACCCCGAGCACTTCCGCTTCCTGGAGGGCAGAGCCAGAAAGGCTGCCCCCTACCTCGAGGACCAGTCCTGCCTGCCGGCGGGGGAGACGGACCGAGGGTTCTGCTTCAACTGCCCCTTCGCCAAGGACTGCCCTGAACACCAGGCCCTACGCAAGGCCGGGGAGCAGGGCGAGGTTTCAGAGGTGCTTCGGCTTCAGCTGGAGTGCCAGATGGAGGAACTCACCACGCTGGAAGCCGAGCTGGATCCCCTGGAAGCCCGTGTGACCGAACTGAGGGGGCAGATCAAGGACACCATGCTGGCCTATGCCCTCAATAAGGTCATCCTCCGAACTGGCATGGCCCAGATGGTGACCTCCAGCCGGACCAGCTTCGATAGTAAGACGCTCCAACGCGAGGCACCGGACCTCTACGCCCGCTACCTCCGAACCGCCACCTTCACGAACCTTCGCATCACTTCCAAGGGAGTCAACTCATGTCTATCAACGGCGTCGTAGCACTGCCGCCCGCATCACCGACGGCCATGCCGCCCTTCGGGGTGTCCGAGATCCGCAAGCGCACCAACGCCCTCCAGGAAGTCATGCGAGGAGTGATGAAGGAAGGCACTCACTACGGCACCATCCCCGGCACACCCAAGCCCTCCCTGTGGAAGGCCGGAGCCGAGGTGCTTTGCATGACCTTCCGCCTCGCCCCCATGCTGGACAGCCAGGTGGTGATGGATGACCTCGACTCGGAATGGCCCTACACAGCCACCAAGAGAGACGGCTCCATCGTCCAAGGCACCAGCATTGGGTTCTTCGAGGTGGAGGCGACCTGCACCATCCACGGCCCTCAGGGCGATGTCCTGAGTCGCTGCTCAGCCCGGTGCAACAACCGGGAGGCGAAGTATCGGGCGCTGAGCCTTTTCGAGATCCGGAACACGATCCTGAAGATGGCCGAGAAGCGGGCCTTCGTCAGTGCGGTCCTCATGGCTACGGGTGCCAGCGACATCTTCACCCAGGACCTGGAGGATCTGCCCGAATTGGTGGAGCCGCAGGTTCTGGCCAAGGTGGTCAAACATCAGCGACCGACACAGGATGCACTAAGCACCAAACGGGAAGCCTGGTTGATTCGGGCGGCCCAGGAAGCCAAGCTGCCAGACGATGCGGTGGAGAGGTGCCTGGCCTACCTCCGCAGCTCCGAGAGCAAGGTGGTGAAGGCATTCTTCGATGACTTGTCTAGGCGGAAGCCCGTGTTCCAGACGTTTCTGAAGAAGGCAGAGTAGTGGGAGTGGGCGCTGAAGTAAGGCGCCCACAATTTAGCTATGAATGGCTAGTGGTCAAACCCACATCCGTGGGAATATACATTTATTCGATCCATAGAAGATGAGAAGATCCTAGTTAGATCGCATTGCGTCGAGGAGATTATGAAAAAAACACGTATTTATAACAACTGCCTATTGTGGTTACTGTTCCAAGCGACATTACTCCCATCAATTGGGTTACTGGTGGCACAGAGTCCTCAACCTGCGAAGTCCGCACGAGGTACGGCTACCACGCGGCCCATCACAAACTCGATTGGCGTTTCGATGCTACCTGTCCCCTCGGGATCCTTTTCCATGGGATCCGCAGATGACTACATGGCTAGACCCGTCCATGTAGTAACGTTTGCGGATGGATTTTTCCTGAGCCAAAATAAGATAACGCAAGGGCAGTGGGAAAAAATAATGGGAACACGGCCGTGGACGAAGGATAGAAAGGCCATTAAAAATCCAAATGCTCCAGCATTGGATATTACCTGGAATGAAGCCAAAAAGTTCTGCCGAATTCTTAGTGAGAAGGAAGGGCGAACTTACCGATTGTTAAGCGAGTCAGAGTGGGAATATGTAGCACGCTCTGGTTCATCAAAGCCGATCTCAAAACAGCAATCAACATCAAAGGCAGTCGTAAATTCTTGGGGTTTTATTGGGATGACTGGTCAACAGGCCGAATGGTGTGAAGATTTAATGTTCGTAGACTACGACGGTGCACCGATCGATGGGAGTGCTTATACCAAAAACAATGGAGTTGCTCGGGTGATTCGTGGTGGCAAATTTGGAATTACTGGGCGGTTCTCGACCAATCCAAACAATTCCTACGCAACTGTTGGGTTTCGTATCGCGCTTTCTAAGGTGGAATAGCGCTTTTTTGGGAGTAATAACATGAAATATTTTCTGATCGGAATCCTGCTTTGTGGATTACCACTCTCAGCAATGAAGCATCCAGAAAAGAAGACAAAGAGTGATAAACAAATCGAAGAAATGAATAAAAAATCCAAGAAAGAGAAGGAACAGCTTAAAAAGCAAACTTCTGACCATTTCGCGAACAAATCTAAGAGTAATGCTCCCAAAAAATAATCAAAAATAATAGAAAGTTCTCTCTTTATTAATAATTATCTATTCATTTGCATACTAAGTGTTGTTGTCGAAATATATTAAACAGTTATTTGTCATTGAAACCAGGCCCTCCAATCGAGGGTCTGGTTGTTATAGTCGGCCATGAAAAACTTCCAGGTATAGATTCAGCAAGGAATTGAGGAAATTTGGGTGTACCCGGTACACCAGAAAGTGAGGGAGACCCCCGATTTTCTGGTATACGGATGAAGCCGGAACGGATCCTAATAACTTCCGAATTATCGATTGTTACTCGTTGGAGTCAACAATCAGTGATCATATTCCTGGTTTCGTAGTGTAGGCACCCTTTTTAAATCCGACTATTCCGAAAGTCATACCGGGGAGATGGACTGATTGCCCCGAGACATATCCATCAAGACCCAATTCTTGATACTTATAAATTCTCTCTAACAATTCATTCCAAGACATTGGATATTCATCACATCTATAAACAACACCATCTGGGCCATCCCATAATGAAACGTGATCACCCAAAAAACCATTTCGACTTAATTTATAATTTCCTTTCATAATTTTTAATTTTTGTTGAAAACGAGTTTCGCACTCATTTATAGTAGCCTGTGCATAATGTTCTTCGACCTTTTCGAATCCATATTTTTTTATTAAACGATTGACAGTGTGTTCGAACCTAATTAATTCTTCAGGATCTTCATCTGAAGCAATATTTCTGAAAAGATTGAGCTTTTTCATAAGATCTCCACGAGTTAATAAACATTTATTAACAATTATTATTATACCATTATAATTGTCGCCTAGCCGTCAAAATCTGCCTTAGTCCGAACCGCATTAGGTTTAGGCCAGCCGGGTAGGACATTGGAAGCAAGGCGGGGCTGAACTAAGGAAGTGACGATTGTGCCGATGCTGACGCAGATTTGGCCCACATTTCGGAGCGGGGGTGCAGCCCCTGCCCCTAGAGGGGCAAGGGCTGTCTGCATTGGCTCAGAAGCGGCCTGAATCACCGTCACGTTCGGCACGGTCGTCACCGAGCAGGGGGTCGATGCGGGTATCACAGGTAACCAATTGCCACCGGCGACCGGCAGCGCTCTTGCCGGTGTCGTGGTCGAAGTAGGCCCCCTCATGGACCCGCTTCCGGAATTTCCGTAGCAGGCTGCCAAGCTCCGTGGGAGATTGCCGCTTCCCTGGAAAGGCCAGCTCAATGGCATCCAGAATGGCCTGCCCCCGCGTTCCTGGATGGATCAGCTCCATCACCTTGCGGCATGTCAAATGTTCCTTGGTGGGCGCAACTTCCGACCAGCCGGACATCAGGAGATGGAGCAGGTCTGTGTTCAAGTCTGAACCCTCACCAACGGGGACGCGGGCCAAGCCTGGGTCCATTCCCAGTGCCCACTTGACCGTGGCTTGGATCAGGCGGGACCAGCCCCCATAACTGCCGAGGGTTACCAACTCCTGTGGAGGGCGGCCCGCGGCGAAATACCCCCGGAGCAGGGTCAGGGCCGCCACCAGCAGCGCCGGCTGGTTCTCGATGATCCAGCCCTCGAGGTCTGGGTGCCGGAAGTCGGACCTGGCCTCGGGGTGTTCCTCATTGCACAGGATCTGGATCTGAAGGCAGCGGCGGATGGTGTCGGCCTGTAATTCCAGGTTGTTGCCAGTGGCGATGACCTGGAGGTGGTTCGGGAGCGAGATGTCCTGGCTGCGCCCTAGCACCCGATCCTGCCAAACCTCGGAGGTGAGCAGCGCGTCCAGCACCGGGCCGCCGAGGCGCGAGCCGACGTTATCGATCAGGTAGTACCGCCCACCCTTCATCAGCATGGCCGTAATCCGCTTGCGCTCCTCTTCCTCCACCTTGGTCTGGGTGGATCTGGGCAGGTTCATGCCTGTGGTGATAAGGCTGATGGCATCGGCCACCTTCGTCTTTCCAGCCCCAGGGATATTCGCAGTCACCAGGATCATTGGCACGGGGCCACGGAAGGCATGGCGCCCGAGGTGGGTCAGGATCGCGGCGACAAACACGGCTTGCCCCACCGCGTCAGCGAAGGGGAAGTCGACCACCACCTCCAGGAGAAGGGCAACGGCATCCGCCACCTCGCTCTCGGTGGGGGTCTCCGGCACGGGTGGGAACTCCGCAAGAGGCTGGTAGAGCAGCTCTGAGTGCAGGTCGTAGCCTGGTTTCTGGAGGATGCTGCCCTCCACGCAAAGGATGGGGACCTGGGTCACGCCCTTGAGGTGCCGGACGTTCGCGTAGATGCCATATTCCAGCAGGCCGTTGATCAGCGGATCGGGGGGATACACAGGGCGAACTCCCTGTTGAGTCGCGCGGAGGAAGCGTTTGTGCTTGGAGAGCAGCACCTTCAGCGCCGAGGCGTTCAGTGGCTGGATCTCCAGCGGGGAGGGCTGCCCAGGTTGCGCAGCCAACTGGTTCGGCATGACGCGCACCAGGCGCCCCGCACGGTGGTAGACCTCCTCAACCTTCACCAGAGCCGAGAGTGCGGCCTTGACCTCCTCATCCAGGTCATTACTGAGGAGAAGGGGGTCCTTGCCATGACCCCAGGCCTTGGTGCCGAGCTGGAGAGGGGTTGCGACCTTGTCGAGATAGGGACAACCGCGACAGAATTCCGCGCCGGTCAGCTCCGAGATCTTCGCGCAGGTCATGGGACCGTCGGCAGCCAAGGCATTCTGAATCTTGTTGTCTGTCTCCTCGCGGGAATAGCCCGGGTAGGGTTCTGAAAGGCTGTGGATGAGAGCCGCGCCGTCCCCGGCGTGGGCCAGTACGCTGACCATCGCCCACCAGAGTGGCTCAGATAGTGAGGCAGCATCAGTCTTGGCATAGGTTAGAAAGAGGCAACGCTTCACAGCCTCCATGCTGGTGGCACTGCTGGCGGGGGGGCGGTTCTTCTCATTCTTCTTGGGATTGTCTCCCTTCTTCTTCCCCTTCAGCTCCTGAGGCTGTGTCTGAGCCTGTAACTCCGCCCAGGTGTAGCGGCGTTCCGGGACATGCTGCTGGACCTTCACCTCTAGGACGGGGGCGGACTTGAAGTTCTTGGTGCCGGGGATTCTCAGCACCCTAGCAAATTCATGGGTAGCATCTAGCTTCCAACCCTTGGCAGTCATCAGGGAGCGGAGGCGAGTTTGGAATCCAAGCACCAAGTCGGCTGCCTCCTGCCGGTCTGAGTCTCCAGTGAATACTCGGGGCTGGTTCAGTATCCAATAGGGGTGGAACCCGTGGCCGGTCGCCACCACGAGGGAGGGCGGAAGGGGGAGGCCGTTCAGAAAGGCGAGTGCTTCTTCCTGTGTGGGGAGGTCGTTGGTCTTGTGGGCGCCCGTGGCATCCTTGCAATCAATGTCGGCCCAGACGCCGGGAATGGCTGCGGCTGCTTCTTTGGACCGGGACTGTTCAGTCGCCTTGTTCAGCGCCTGGTTCTGAATCGAAACCGTATAGTAAACGTCCCGGTGGCAGCCCACCTCCTGGGTAATCCACGGCAAGGCTTGGTCAAAGTCGTTCTGTGTAAAGGAGCGGTGACCCTTGGTTTGTTTCAACCAGAAGGTCAGGGCGAAATCTGTGGACATCGCCAAGATGGCCCTGATGTCACCATAAAGAAGATTAATAAATTCAACAAATTGCATGGAATTTCCTCCCCTCGCCAAGGCGAGAGATGAATTAGTGAAGGGCCACGGCGGGGTTTCGCCGCCGTGGCCCTGTAGGTGCTAGAAGGGGATGGACTCCGAGTCCTGGTCCACGTTCGCGGTGGCATCCTCTGCGGGGCGGAAGGCGTCGTGGGACTGTACGAACAGGTCAACCATCGGGTCGATGTCCTGGATGCTGAACTTAAGCCACTCCGTGCTGCGGCCACTGCCATAGGACAGGGCCTTGGAGAGGCGGGCATCGAGTCGGCCGTTGTAGCGGTCGAGCAGAACAAAAATTTGGTAGCGCTCACCTGCGGCCATGCCGCACCGAACCGGCAGTGCTGGCCATTCGTCCTCGGACTTTTCGTCGAGGTCTGCAGCCAGCTTGGCTACGGCCTGAAGCCCCGCGATGATGCCATGGACCTGCTCGTGGTGGTGGGTGAGTGAACGGGACACTCTCCACACACCATCCTTGAGGTCGTGGGTCTCCACGAGGATGAGCTCAGCGCCATCCTCGCCAACGGTGAAAGCTTGATGGAGCTGGCGCCCGCCGAAGCAGCTGACCTCAGCCACCTTCACACGATGCTTGTAATCCTGGCTTCTACCACTATTCACGTGATTCCGAAAATCGTAGGGGAGCTCACTCCAGGTCATCAGCGACCTCCATTCGCGGACGAAGCGCGAGAGGTCGACTCGAAGGTTCTAGCCAGAACCCACTTCTCAATGTCGGCCCGGTTGTAGCGAACGAGGCGACCCACTTTGACGAACCGTGGGCCGGTCCCTTCACAGCGCCAACAGGCCATTGTTTCTGGATCACAACCGAGCAACGCTGCAGCTGCATCGGCGCTTATCAGTTGAAGCTTTTCCGCTTCGGTATCTGTATTACGAACTTCCACCATCTTGGTCTCCTTAGGCCCACCTAGGGCCATGCAGAAAGACTCGGATGTGGCGTCTGGTTTGAAGATCGGGCTATTCGCCCTGGGTTTGAACCACCCGCTGATAAGCCTTCCGGATGGCTGCGCGGCAGGCTTCGGTAGTGGCGGAGGCGATTGGTGTCCTTCCACCTGAGGTACTTTGCTCGACCCCCCTAATCGCCTGCATCATCCTCAAGGCAGTTGCCTGAGTTGCCTTCCCATACGGAAGAACGAACCGGATGCAATCTTCAGCAAGGATGTCCTCTGAAGTTGCCTTACGAATGGTGGGAGCCAGGGTTTTATTTCCTCCCTTCCTTGTTTGAGCGCCCACCCAGCGCTGCTTCTCCCTCGCCAGTTCAGCCAGAGCTCGGAGTCGGATGATCCATTGCCCGCCGCGTTCAACACTTCGGTCGGAGGTTTCACAGGCAGGTCCGAATGGATCCCTGGACGGCAGGCTGGCAATCTCAGCCTCCAACCATAACTCTTGAGCGGCACCGGGGAGGTTGAGAACCTCCACACTTCCCTGGCCCAGCCGGAGAATTGTCGCGGCAAGCTCGTCAGCTCTGGCTGCGAGTTGCTGTAGATCATCTCTGACAAGGGAGGCATTCTCAATTCCAGAATCACCATGTAAATTCATGGAATACCTAGACCAAATGAACTCCATAGCTTCGAAGAGTGGCCCAGGATCATCGATCTCTAATTCTTTGGCAAGCTTCTTTGCTGATGAACTCAGTTTACTTTCACGGGATTTGCGCTGCTGAACGCTTGTTAAGAACACTGAATCGGGAATATCAGGCTCCATTCGGCCTCCAAAGCGTCAAGCCCTGGTGTGGGCCAAGGAGATTCTGAGTGTTTTCGACATTCGTAGTTCCATCAAGAAGGGAGGTGATCCTAGAACATATAGCTTCAACATGTTCTCGAAGTGGATCAGCGCCAAGGCGAGCATACCCAGCCGTAACCGTGCCGGCGGCATGCCCCAAAAGTGCGGAAATAATCAGTTCAGGGTATCCCATTCGCGCTGCAACACTGGCGAATGACCGACGGAGATCGTGGATGGTCACATCGGAAAGATCGACACGGTCCTTTCTCGAAATGTTCTGTAGAGCTTGAATCTTTGGAACAGAGCAACGGATCCTCTCCCAGATTTTTTGTAACCCAACCAGGGACTCTCCTGGGTTTGCCCCCGGGATTAGAAACGGGTTGCCTACCATGGCGGGGATGCACTGGATCAACTGGCATGCAGCGGTGGAAAGTGGGATGATTCTGGCCCCTGATTTCTTAGAGGTCTTGTGCTGCTCCAGTCGAATACGCCGATTTGTCAGATCAATGGCATCTCGGCGAAGTGCGGGGATGATCTCGTAGGATTTCCCTGTCAATTTATCCTTGCCCCTTTGCCCGATAATCTCGGACTTCCGCATTCCGGTGAGCAGGATCAAACGGATTGCAGCTAGTGCATAGGTGTTTTCAGGAGATAAGGATTTGGGGGGGCGTTCACGCCCAGGGGCTGTTGGCTCAAGGTGGCGCAGAGCGATGCCCAGGGCAACGAGTTCATCGTCCGATAGGTGGCGGTCTCGTTTTTGCTCCTCGGCCCTTACCTGCCCAAGGGCTGGATTCATGCCGGGGGGGCAGAAACCCCAGAGGGCGCCCTTGCTGTAGAGCCTCGAAATGACAGCGCGGACTCGGTTTGCTTCTACGCCCTTCGGAGTTTCAGCTCGAATCCGAGCGAGCAGTGAGGCGACATCTGACGAATCCACATCCTTCACCCGTTTAGACCCAAGAGCCGGGAGGATTCGATGCTCCAGGAGGCGGTTGTACTGAGTCTGAGAGTTCTGGCGCAAGGTCGGGAGGTGTTCCTTCCGAAACTGCTCAACCAGATGCCTCACTGTTTTCGATTGTCGTTCAGCCTTCTTCTTGGCGGCAGGGTCCGCCCCACTTGCGATATCTGCAAGTAAAGCGAGGGCCGCCTTCCGTGCGCCTTCCACCGTAATTTCCGGCCATCGTCCAATGGTGTGAGTTTTCTGGCGGCTGTGAACCCTGAACCTCAGGACCCAAGAGCGAGATCCAGCAGAGGTCACTTGGATCTCCAACCCCCTGACCTTTGAGTCCGGAATCCGGTAGAGCTTTTCTCTCGGGCTTAGCCCCTCTACCAGCGCTTTGGTTAGGTTCTGTCCTGTGGTCCGTCCCATGTTGCCTCGAGCCAGTCCCAAGGATAGGCCGTTACCACACAATTACCACACCCTGCACCCAGCTTGGCCCATGTTGGCCAATCTTGAATCGTGTTAATATATAAATATTACAATACTAAGCAATCGCAAACTATCTCGGGCCATCCTGGGCCAGGTGGTAATCAACAACTGTTAATCACTAGGTCGGGGGTTCAAATACCTCCTCCGGAGCCAAAACTGAAAGGGGTCCCATCGGGACCCCTTTCAGTTTTGGTTGAGGTAATGAGGGATTTGAACCCCCGAATGGCAGCCGGCCCAAGAGCGCGCCGCTCCCGCAGCGCATGCGCGCTGCCGGAGCGGAAACAAGCGCGAGTGGTTGCCGGCAACAGGTTCAAATCCTCACGCCCAACAAACCGCCTGGGCCTCACGAGGGCCCCCGGAGGCTCCTCACTGTGAGTGAGCGCAGCGAGGAGCAGGAGCGCCCTGCGGGGCAGGGCGCGTCAGGCAAGGAGGAAGGGACTTGACCCCCGTATGGGTAACATCACAAACTACACCTCGAGAGGTACTAGTTTGAATTCATCCATGTATGGAGCCGGCGCTGAGTATGCTCTGCACTCGCTGCTCACGCTTGCGACTCGCCCGGAGCCGGTCAGCGTCCGGGACCTTGCGACCTACCAGAAGATCCCTGAACGGTTCCTCGCGAAGATCTTCACGCGCCTCAAGAAGGCAAAGCTGGTGGTTGGCATCGAAGGCATTTCCGGCGGTTTTGCCCTGGCCCGTCCCGCTGGAGAAATCCGGGTGATGGAGGTGCTGGCGGCGGTGGACCCAGATCGCACCCTGTTTGCCTGCGCTGAGATCCGCAGTAATTGCGCTCTCTTCGACGCAACGGCTCCCGGTTGGGCCACGGCTGGGACCTGCCGCATCCATGCCTTCATGCTCGATGCTGAGCGCGTCCTTCAGGATTTTCTGGCTTCCAAATCTCTGGCGGACCTGGTCTGTGAATTCGAAAGCAAGGCCCCGAAAAAATTCATTCAGGAAACAGGAGCCTGGTTCCAAGAGCGCAAGAAATCGCGTGTCCCAAAAAACCGTTCGGCCAGCACGGCCGAATAACAGTAGAGGATCAACATGAAGGTGTTCGTAGCAGGAGCAAGTGGGGCCATCGGCCTGCCTCTAATCTCCGCCTTGCTTCGCCAAGGCCACGACGTGACGGGCATGACCCGTTCAGAACCCGGAACGGAAAAACTCCTGGCCCTGGGAGCGCGGGTCGCCCGGGTGAGCGCCTTCGATGCCTCCGGGCTGGAGGAAGCGCTGCGAAAGGCCGGAGCGGAAGTGGTCATCGATGAGCTGACGGCACTGCCGAAGGACCCGGCGCAGTACGGAGCGGCCTTTCCGGGGGACCGGCATCTGCGCCTCGAAGGTGGCGGGAACCTCCACCGCGCCGCTCAGGCCTCCGGAGTCCGCCGCTACATCCAACAGGCAAGCGGATTTTTCCTGAAGGCGGCATCAGGCCTGGCGGACGAATCCGCGCCTCTGGCGATTGATGCGAGCCCCGGCATTGCCGCAGGTGCGCAGATGTATGCCGAGATCGAAGCGCGACTGCGGAACCACTCAGGAACGATGGAAGGCATCCTCCTGCGGTACGGGTTCTTTTATGGCCCGAACACCTGGTACCACCCTGATGGGGCCACCGGAGCCAGTGTCCGCCGGGGGGAATTTCCCATCATCGGCCAGGGGGGAGGCGTCTGGTCCTTCGTGCACGTTGACGATGCAGCCCTGGCCACGGTCGCAGCCCTGAAGGCCGATCCGGGAACCTATAACGTCGTCGACGACCATCCCGCCCCGGTCAGGGCTTGGTTGCCGGAGTTCGCACGATGGGTTGGGGGCCCGCCTCCGTCTTCCTGCACCGAACAGGAAGCTCTGGATGGTGCCGGTCAGGATGCGCTGTATTTCGGCACGAAGCTCTGTGGCGCCACCAACGCGAAGGCCAAGGCGGCCCTGGATTTCAACCCCCGCCGCCCGGAATGGCTCCAGGCTTGAGTGACGCGATCGCCTGAAAGCCTGATCTACCCTAAAAGGAAAACCGACTCACCCCATGCCAGGAGGCAGCAATGGAAATCCCCGGAAAAATGAAGCAGGTCTTGGAAAAGGATGGCGTAGTCGCCATCGCGACCCTCGGCCAGAACGGGCCGCATATGGTGAACACCTGGAATAGCTATATCCACGTGACGGAGGATGGGCGGTTGCTGATCCCCGCTGGCTACATGCAGACCACCGAAGCCAACGTTGCCTTCAACGACCAGGTGCTGGTCACCCTGGGAAGTTCAAAGGTGGCCGGCCTGCATGGAGCGGGAACGGGCTTCCTGATCAAAGGCCGGGCGACCTTCATCTCCTCAGGACCCGACTTCGAGGTGCTCAAAGCCAGGTTTGCCTGGGCCAGGGCCACCTTAGCGATTTCACCAGATTCCATCACACAGACGCTCTGACGCCTCTTTCTTATCCCTCCTGGAGGCCCCATGCCCGCCGAGACTCCGACCCTGCTTACCGCCAGTGCCATGGCCAAGGCCCTGAGCGCCTCTGATGCCAAGGTCAAGAAGGCCATCCTTGAACTGGGCCTGGTCCCCGCAGCCAAAAAAGGCTGCTGCACCTATTTCACCTCCGAGGACCAGAAGAAGATCAAGGCTGTTCTCAAATAGTGGACGGATGGACCGACACAGTCCCGGTCCATCACGGTCCGCCAAAGAGCAGGTCCACCCCGTGCAAAAGCCGCGCGGACAAGAGAGACAATGTACTGAAACATGCACTGCTACCATGTTCCAACGCGCAGCCCTGCCGGACTGTTAATTATTCGAACCTTTGCCTGACCCGGAATTCCTGGAGATGACATGACCCAGAACCTGCTCGCCGTGGCTGTGCTGATGGTCAGTCTGCCGCTGCTGGCCCAGGCGGCGAAACCCTCCTCGAAAACAGCAAAAACCCTGAAAGGAAAGGCTCCCGTGATGATGACCACCGCCAGCGGCCTGAAATATACCGACACCCAGGTCGGCACGGGGGCTTCGCCCCAGCCCGGCCAGCGCTGCTCGGTCCACTACACGGGCTGGCTCTCGGACCATGGGAAGAAGGGCAAGAAGTTCGACAGCTCCGTGGATCGCGGCGAGCCGCTGGTCTTTCCCGTCGGTGTGGGCCGCGTCATCAAGGGCTGGGATGAGGGGTTGATGACCATGAAGGTGGGCGGCAAGCGCACCCTCGTCATCCCCGCGGCCCTCGGCTACGGCGCCCGCGGCGCGGGCGGCGAGATCCCGCCCAACGCCGAGCTGATCTTCGATGTGGAGCTGCTGGGGATCCAGTAGATTCCGGATCTTAAAGATCTCCACGAAGGCCACGAAGAAAAGAAAAACGAGGGCACGAAGGCATGTCCAGCTCGCCGGTGCCGGTCATCCGGGCCTTCGGCCCCCGGGCGCGCATGGCGCGACCGGCTTTGCGGGCGGCGGCCCGAGCGGCTCCAGAGAACCGCCTTGGCCGCCGCCCGCAAAGGAGATGTCCAGGATGAGACGAGGCCTCTTCGTGGAACTTCCTCCGCCCGAAGGGCGTCTTCGTGCCATTCGTGGTGGTCCTTAGCTCTTTTGAATGCAGATTGAGATCAGTTGAACGCCAGGGCCTGGGCCAGGTCGGCGCGCAGGTCCTGCACATCCTCCAGGCCCACGGACAGCCGGATGAGGTCATCGGTGATGCCGGCCCGGCGGCGGGCCTCCGGCGTCATGGAGGCGTGGGTCATGGAGGCGGGATGGGCCACCAGCGACTCCACGCCGCCCAGGCTCTCGGCCAGCGTGAACCAGCGCAGCTTCCGGAGCACGTGGTTCAGCCGCTCGGGGCCGCCCTCCTTCAGCTCGAAGCTGAGCATGGCGCCGAAGCCCCGCTGCTGGCGCTTGGCCAGCTCGTGCTGCGGGTGGCCGGGCAGGCCCGGGAAGTGGACCTTGCCCACGGCGGGATGGGCCGCCAGGAACTTTGCCAGCACCTGGGCCGTGGCCTCATGTTGGCGCATGCGCAGGGGCAGGGTCTTCAGGCCCCGGTGGACCAGGAAGCAGTCGTGGGGCGATTGTGAGGTGCCCAGCAGGTTGTTCACGCTCTGGATCTGCTGGGTGAGCGCCAGGCGGCCCGGTCCCGCCACCACGGCCCCGCCCACCACGTCGCTGTGGCCGTTGAGGTACTTCGTCGTGGAGTGGATGACCAGATCTGCGCCGAGGTCGAAGGGGCGCTGGAGGTAGGGCGAAAGGAAGGTGTTGTCCACGGCCACGAGACAATCAGCCTGGCGATGGCCGAGCTCGGCCACGGCGGCGATGTCCGTGAGACGCAGCAGGGGATTCGACGGCGTCTCGATCCAGATCATGCGGGTGTTGGGCCGGAGGGCGGCCGCCACGGCCTCCAGGTCCGCCAGATCCAGGTAGGTGACCTCCAGGCCGTAGAAGCGCTTGGCGTGCTCCAGCAGGCGGAAGGTGCCGCCGTAGCAGTCCACGGTGGAGATGAGATGGCTGCCGTGCTCCAGCAGGTTCAGGGCCACCAGGATGGCGCTCATGCCCGTGCTGGTGCAGGTGGCGCCATGGCCGCCCTCCAGCAGCGCCAGGGCCTCCTCCAGGGCCGCGCGGGTGGGGTTGCCGCTGCGGGTGTAGTCGTAGCCCGCGTTGGTGCAGATGTCCTTGAAGGCGAAGGTGGACGAGAGATACAGCGGCGGCATCACGGCCCCGTAGGCGGGGTCGGGCTGGACGCCTCCGTGCACGCACTGGGTGGCCAGGGCCGCGTCGGGCACCAGCCCCGGCCGGTGGATCCAGCCCGCCCGGCCCTCCCGCGCCGGGGGCTGGATGCTGAAGTGGTAGGCCGGGTTGCCCGGCACGTTGGTATCAAGGTACTGCTCGCTCATGAAAGCCTCCTGGAAGGGAGGATCCCCGTCGTTCCATTGCGATCCAAAAGACAGAAGGGGCCCGATTCCTCGGGCCCCTTCGCATGTCAGCTTCTGACACGTCAGCATCTCTCCGCAATGGCTTGCGGCAGGAATTGGCACCTTGCTTTCGCAGGTTGCCAAGGTTTCACAGGGCCCGTCCCTCCACCTTTCTGGATATCGCGTGATGAAACTGACAAAGATCCTGTGTTCGAACAGTATCTGACGGACTGGACCCCCTGCCAAGGGGGATTCAGATGGTGCAGGCGCGAGCAGGCTGCTGGACCGTCATGGCGCCCATCCTGCGTGGAGGTGGCCCTGGTAGACGGCCTGGACCGGGCCCGTCATGAGGATCCGCCCTTCGCTGGTGAAGGCGATATCGATGGCGCCGCCCGGCATGTTGACGCGCAGGTGGTCGTCCACCAGCCCCAGCCGGCGGCAGGCCGCCGCCGCCGCACAGCTGCTGCCGCCGGAGGCGAGAGTATAACCGGCGCCCCGCTCCCAGATCTCGATGCGGATGTGCCGCCGGTCGATGACCTCGACCAGCTGGACATTCACCCGGTTGGGGAAGTCGGGATGCCGCTCGATCTTGGGTCCGAGCCGCTGGGCCTCGGCGGCGGACACGCTCCCCGGGAAGAGCACGCAGTGGGGGTTGCCCACGCTCAGGGCGGTGATGGTGGCGGGTCCCGTGGGCAGGAAAAGGAGCGCCTCGAGGACCTCCAGATGGGCGGCGATCCCGGTGAAGGGGATATCGCCCGCCCGGAAGGTCGGCTTCCCCATGTCCACCTGCACCACGCTGCCGTCCGGGGCCAGGTAGTGGACTTCCGCGGAACCGCCGAGGGTGTGGATGTGGCATTCCGTGCCCTGGACGTGGCCTGCCTCCAGGAGGTACCGGGCGAAGATGCGCAGGCCGTTCCCGCTCTTCTCAGATTCGCTGCCATCCGGGTTGAAGATCCGGAGGCCGAAGGCCTGGGGGGCGCCCGGCACAGGGAGCGGGCCGAGGAGGAGGCCATTGGATCCGATGCCGCGATGGCGGTCGCAGAGGGCCTGGACCAGCTTGACCGTCGGGTCGAAGGCCGTGCGCGTGGGATCGATCACGACGTAGTCGTTTCCGAGCGCGTGGAATTTGAAGAAAGCGAAGTCATTCGGCATCGTTTCGTCCTGGGCGTGAAAGCTGGCATCCAGAGGGGCTTCACGCCCTCGAAGGCATCAGCGGCAACACACCCGACAGGTTCTTCGATTCCTTCCGAAGAGGAAGGAGGCTACCGGCCGGATGTACTGACCACAGCCAGGTGGCGTTCTGAAGAACGCTGCCTGGCTGGTCAGGATCAAAGAGTGATGCGGGTCCCAAGCACCTGTAGGAATTGGGCGAGCCAGGCGGGGTGGGCCGGCCAGGCGGGGGCGGTGACGAGGTTCCCGTCGGTGACAGCCCCATCGATGGCGATGTCGGCGTATTTCCCCTTGGCCACTTCCACTTCGGTGCGGCAGGCGGGGTAGGCCGAGCAGGTGCGGCCCTCCAGCACTCCGGCGGCGGAGAGGATCTGGGCGCCGTGGCAGATGGCTGCCACGGGCTTCTTCGCCGTGAAGAAGTGGCGCACGATCTCCAGCACCTTGGGGTTGAGGCGCAGGTACTCAGGGGCCCGGCCGCCGGGGATGACCAGGGCATCGTACTGGTCGGGTTTCACGTCCGCGAAGGTGGCGTTGAGGGCGAAGCGGTGGCCCGGTTTCTCGGAGTAGGTCTGGTGGCCCTCGAAGTCGTGGATGGCGGTGGCGATGGATTCCCCGGCCTTCTTGTCGGGGCACACCGCGTGGACCGTGTGGCCCACGGCCAGCAGGGCCTGGAAGGGCACCATGATTTCGTAGTCCTCCCCGAAATCGCCCACGAGCATGAGGATCTTTTGAGCAGCCATGTCTGCCTCCTTGGGGTGGTGAGACCGCCCTGATGATACGCGTCCCGCCGCGGATGGGAACGCAAGTCGCAAAAAGCCCCGCTGGTGGGCGGGGCTTTTCGCGACGGTGGGGAAGCGGATCAAGCCTTCTGGTAGACTTCGGCGCCCTCGCGACCATGTGGGTCGGGAGTGCACAGCGCGGGGCGCTGTGCCGACCGGGGACCCACAGAGAGCGAATCAGGCTTTCTGATAAACCTCGGCGCCCTTCTGGACGAACGTCTCCGCCATTTCCTCCATGCCCTTCTCCAGCGCCTCTTCCTCGTTGTACCCGTGGCTCTCGGCGTACTGCCGCACGTCATCCGAGATCTTCATGGAGCAGAAGTGGGGGCCGCACATGGAGCAGAAGTGGGCGGACTTGGCACCTTCGGCGGGCAGGGTCTCGTCGTGGAATTCGCGGGCCGTGTCGGGATCCAGGGCCAGGTTGAACTGGTCCTCCCAGCGGAACTCGAAGCGGGCCTTGCTCATGGCGTCGTCCCAGATGCGGGCGCCAGGATGGCCCTTGGCGAGGTCGGCGGCGTGGGCGGCGATCTTGTAGGCGATGACGCCGTCCTTCACGTCCTTCTTGTTGGGCAGGCCCAGATGTTCCTTCGGCGTCACGTAGCAGAGCATGGCGCAGCCGAACCAGCCGATCATGGCGGCGCCGATGGCGCTCGTGATGTGGTCGTAGCCCGGAGCGATGTCCGTGGTGAGGGGGCCCAGGGTGTAGAAGGGCGCCTCGTCGCAGACGGCCAGCTGCTTGGTCATGTTCTCCTGGATGAGGTGCATGGGCACGTGGCCGGGGCCCTCGATCATCACCTGCACGTCGTGCTTCCAGGCGATCTTGGTGAGCTCGCCGAGCGTCTCCAGCTCACCGAACTGAGCCTCGTCGTTGGCGTCGGCGGTGCTGCCGGGACGCAGGCCGTCGCCCAGGGAGAAGGCCACGTCGTAGGCCTTCATGATCTCGCAGATGTCCTCGAAGTGCGTGTAGAGGAAGTTCTCGCGGTGGTGGGCCAGGCACCACTTGGCCATGATGCTGCCGCCGCGGCTGACGATGCCGGTGACGCGCTTGGCGGTGAGGGGCACGTAGCGCAGCAGCACGCCGGCATGGATGGTGAAATAATCC
The DNA here is from genome assembly GCA_036504495.1 of Geothrix sp. Lineage (GTDB taxonomy): Bacteria > Acidobacteriota > Holophagae > Holophagales > Holophagaceae > Geothrix. The sequence goes on along the minus strand of DASXVC010000087.1, from coordinate 16,345 downwards.
ACGCCCTGCTCGGCCTGTTCGATGAGGGTGTCCCGAAAGATCTCCCAGGTGAGATCCTCAGCCTTGCCGTTCACCTTCTCGAGCGCCTGATAGATGGGCACGGTGCCGATGGGCACGGGGCTGTTGCGCAGGATCCACTCGCGGGTCTCGTGGATGTTGTTGCCCGTGCTGAGGTCCATGACGGTGTCGGCGCCCCAGCGGATGGACCAGGCCATCTTCTCGACCTCCTCCTCGATGCTGGAGGCCACGGCGGAGTTGCCGATGTTGGCGTTGATCTTCACCAGGAAGTTCCGGCCGATGATCATGGGCTCGGTCTCCGGGTGGTTGATGTTGGCGGGGATGATGGCGCGGCCACGGGCCACCTCGTCGCGGACGAACCCGGGCGTGATGCGGCTCTTGAGGCCCGCGGCTTCGCGGCCCAGGTTCTCGCGGATGGCGATGAACTCCATCTCGGGCGTGACGATGCCCTGCTTGGCGTAGTGCATCTGGGAGACGTTGCGGCCGGCCTTGGCGCGCAGGGGCTTGCGGTCCGCATGGAAGCGGATGGCGTCCAGCTCCTTGTCGCGCTCCCGGAGCTTGCGGTAGAGGCTGGTGGCGCCGGGCAGCTCCTCCACGTCCCCGCGGCCCAGGATCCAGTCCTGGCGGAGGGGCTTCAGGCCCTTGGCCACGTCGATGGTGACGGCGGGATCGGTGTAGGGGCCGGAGGTGTCATAGAGCACGACGGGCTCGTTCTCCGTAAGCTGGTCCTTGAAGTCGCGGGTGGGGTGGAGCTGGATCTGCCGGAACGGAACCTGGACGCCGGGCTGGGTGCCGGCCACGTGGATCTTGGTGGAGGCGGGGAAGGGTTTCAGGCAGGCCGCCAGGGCCGTGCCGTCCACGGGGGTGGAACCGGATTGCATGGTCATGAAAACTCCGGACTTGAGAAAATCAGGCTAGGATTGATGCCCGAATTAGAAAGTTTATCGCGAGGGGCCAGGGGCGACGAATTCAAAGATTGCCGTCGTCCGGTCGATAGGGGAAACACGGAGTCTGCCCATGCAGAACAAGTCCAAAGAAGATCAGGCCATCCCAGATCAGCTCATGCAGATCCTCCAGGAGCAGGAGGGTGGGGCGGACCGGGTGCTCGGCCAGATCGAGGTGGTCCAGCACAGCTTCGAGGAGATCCAGACCCTGGCCCGGGAATGCCAGGAGCTTTTGCGGGGCCTGGTGCCCCCTTCGGAGGATCTGGCCGCCCTCACGGCCAAGCTGGAGGCCATCGGGTTCCATGCGGACAACGGCGCCTACAACATCCAGGGCGCCTTTGACTTGTACCAGTACCAGGACGTGGTGCGGCAGAAGCTGGAGCGTGTGGGACGGAGCCTCATCGAGGTTTCCCAGTACGTGCTGTCCCGCCTCCAGGCCAATGAGGACCACATGCCCAAGATGGCTCCGGCGGGCCGGGACATCCTGCACCGGGAGCCGCAGCTGGCGGATGTCACCAAGGCGGAGGCGGATTCGGTGGTGGCCGAGTTTTTTGCCAAGGCCATGAAGGACAAAGAGATCAAGCCGCCGAAGGCCTGATCTGGCCGGATGCGTGATAATCAGATCCTCGGAGGGATCATGCCGCGACGCGTCCTGTTCATCAGCAGCCTGGCCCTGGGGCTTGTGGCCGCCCCGCGCGCCCAGGAAGATCCCGTCATGCGGGCCCGGGCCCAGCGGGCTGCGGCCCAGGGGATCTCGGAGGGCGACCTGCCGCCGGTGCCCCGGGGCATCATCGAGCCGCCCCCGCTGCCGCCGCCCGAAGCCCATGTGAAGGACACCCGGAAAGCCCGGCGCGCCAAGGGCAAGGCCACCCGGAAGAAGGGCAAGGCCGTTTCGAAGAAGGGCGCGGTCTCCCGGCCCAAGACCCCAGTCAAAGGGAAGTCGAAGTGAGGATCGGCGTCCTCACCTCTGGAGGGGACGCACCGGGTATGAACGCCGCCATCCGCGCGGCGGTGCGCCAGGCGGACGCCCTGGGCCATGAGGCCTGGGGCATCCGGCAGGGCTACCAGGGCCTGCTGGAGAAGGACTGGGCGCCCATGCCCAGCCGGGCCTGCGCCAACATCCTGCAGCGGGGCGGCACCGTGCTCCACACGGCCCGCTGCCCGGAGTTCCACCAGGAGGCCCGGCGCGCCGAGGCGGCGGCAAACCTCCGGGAGGCGGGCATCCAGGCCCTGGTGATCATCGGCGGGGACGGCAGCTTCCGGGGCGCCGAGGCGCTCCAGCGGGAGCAGGGCATCCTCTGTGCCGGCATTCCGGGCACCATCGACAACGACCTGCCGGGGACGGACCGCACCCTGGGCTTTGACACGGCCCTGAACACCGCCGTGGAGGCCATCGACCGCATCCGGGACACCGCCTCCAGCCACGGGCGGCTCTTCCTGGTGGAGGTCATGGGCCGCAGCTCCGGCATGCTGGCGGTCCACACGGCCCTGGCCTGCGGGGCCGAAGCCGTCCTGTATCCCGAATCCCCGGACGATTCCTACCAGAGCCTCGTGGCGCGGCTCCACGCCAACTGGCTCCGGGGCAAGCGCAGCTCCATCGTGGTGGTGGCCGAGGGGGATGACCTGGGCAACGCCATGGTGGTGGGCGAACGGCTCCGGCGGGACTACGGGCTGGATCTGCGCGTGGTCGTGCTCGGCCACATCCAGCGCGGTGGGAGCCCTTCGGCCCTGGACCGCATCTGGGGCAGCCGCTGGGGCGCCGAGGCCGTGCGTCGCCTGAGCGTAGGCGAGGGCGGCTTCTACCTTGGTGAAGTGGGGGGGGCTCTGGCTGTCCAGCCCCTGGCCCGCATCCTGGATCCCCGCCCGGCGCCGCCGGGAGACCTGGGTGATCTGGTGGACATTCTTTCGCGCTAGGCACCTTGTGATGAACGAGGCCGCCGTGGTCCCCTGGAGGGGCCGCAAAGTGGCGGGAGGTCGGCGATGCCGGACACGGGTAGTCATCCATCTTTGGTCGCGGTCGTCTTCTCGGTATCGCCTGCGGCGATACGCGAGACCTCCCGCATTTGGGCGGTACGAAAGGAAGCATGATGTCGGACACGGGTAGTCATCCATCTCTAGTCGCGGTCGTCATCTCGGTATCGCCTGCGGCGATACGCGAGACCTCCCGCATTTGGGCGGCACGAAAGGACGCATGATGTCGGACACGGGTAGTCATCAGTCCCTGGTCGCGGTCGTTATTTCGGTATCGCCTGGGGCGATACGCGAGACCTCCCGCCATTGGGTGGCACGGAAGGGGGCTTGATGTCGGACACGGGTAGTCATTCATCTATAGTCGCGGTCGTCTTCTCGGTATCGCCTGCGGCGATACGCGAGACCTCCCGCATTTGGGCGGTACGGAAGGAAGCATGATGTCGGACACGGGTAGTCATCCATCTCTAGTCGCGGTTGTTATGGCCGGAGGCCGTGGGACCCGGTTCTGGCCCCGCAGCCGCAACGCCCGTCCCAAGCAGTTCCTGGCCATCGTGGGCACCGAGACCCTGCTCCACCAGACCGTGCGGCGCCTGGACGGCCATGTGGCCCCCGAACGCATCTTCGTGGTGACGACCGAGGATCTGGCGGTCGAGACCCGCCGCATGCTGCCGGAGCTGCCACCGGAGAACGTGATCGTGGAGCCCGAAGGCCGCAACACGGCGCCCTGCCTGGCCCTGGCCCTGGTGCAGATCGAGAGGAAGTTCCCCCAGGGCGTCATGGCGGTGCTGTCCGCGGACCACTGGATCGGGGACCGGGAGATCTTCCTGGAGGACCTCGACACGGCGGTGAAGCACGCCGCCTGGGAGCACGAGCTGGTCACCTTCGGCATCAAGCCCACCTATCCCGAGACCGGCTATGGCTACATCGAATCCGAGGGCCACGGTCCCGTGCAGAAGGTGAAGGCCTTCCGGGAGAAGCCGCCGGTGGAGGTCGCCATCCAGTACCTCGAATCTGGGCGCCACTACTGGAACGCCGGCATGTTCGTGTGGACCCTCGAGGACTTCCGCGCGGGCCTGCACAAACATGCGCCTGAGATGCTGACGCCCCTGGACACGTGGATGGCGGCGGGTGCAGACCCGGCCGCCCTGTCCGCGGCCTATCGCCAGCTGCCCAAGCTGGCCATCGACGTGGCCCTCATGGAGAAGGCGGACTCGGTCGCCGTGGTGCCCACGCGGTTCCGCTGGTCCGATGTGGGCTCCTGGCCTGCCGCCATCGAGTTCCAGGAGACGGATGCGGAGGGCAATGTGAGCCAGGGGGAGACCCTGCTGCTGGACACCCGCAACAGCGCCTTCTTTGGCGGGAAGCGGCTCATCGCCGCCAGCGGCGTGGATGACCTCATCGTGGTGGACGACGACGACGCCCTCCTCATCTGCCACCGCGACCGCGCCCAGAGCGTCAAGCAGATCGTCGAGCGGCTCAAGGCCGAAGGACGGGAGGACCTGCTCTAGGCTGGAGACTGGAGTCTGGAGGTAAGGCTTCCTGTGGCGCCCCTTCGGGGGCGCTGCTTTATTTGGCCTTGGGTCCATTCCTGTCCTGTGGGCATGCGGCGCCAAAGGAAGATGTTCGGCGCGGCCCTCGGGCCGCCCAGAAAGCAGTACCTCCGGTCTCCAGACTCCAACCTCCAGACTTGATAAGCTGTCTCCCATGGACCGACCGACCACCCTCCACGTGGACAAGCCCTGGGGCTCCTTTGACCAGTACGCCCTGAACACGCCCTGCACGGTGAAGATCCTCACCTGCCATCCGGGCCAGAAGCTGAGCCTCCAGCGCCACGCGCACCGGGGCGAGCTGTGGGTGGCCCTCGATCCGGGCGTGGTGGTGGACCGCGATGGCGTGGAACTCCGTCCGGTGGTGGGCGAGGAGATCTGGCTGCCCCAGGGCAGCACCCACCGCCTGCGCTGCGATGCGGCCACGAGCCGGCCCGTGCGGGTGCTGGAGGTGAGCCTCGGCACCTTCGACGAGGCCGACATCGAGCGGCTCCAGGACGACTACGGGCGCCGCTGATGCGGCCTGCCATCTTGCTGTTCACGGCTACCCTCCCGCTGCTGGCCCAGAGTGGCGAGGAGATCCTCGCGCGGGTGGACCGGCTGCGCCACCCCTGGCCCGCCTTCACCGTGGAGCTGACGGTGAAGGATCCGAAGGCGGTCCAGCGCTGGAAGGTGTCGGCACGGGAGAACGGTGATGCGCGCCTGGATGGGCTCTCGGGGAAGGAGAAGGGCCGGGCTGTGCTGCTCAAGGGCGACCAGATGTGGCTGCTGCTGCCGGGCACGAAGCGGCCCGTGAAGGTCACGCCCCAGCAGCGCATGATGGGCCCCGCCGCGGGTGGCGATGTCGCCCGCACACGGTTCCGCGAAGACTACGCCGTGGAGGTGCTGGACGAGGGGTCCCTGGAGGACCGGCCCTGCTGGCGCCTGGAACTGCGTGCGAAACGTCCGGCTATCAGCGCCCGCCAGGTGATCCTGTGGGTGGCGAAGGAGGGCTCCCTGCCCCTGAAGGCCGAGTTCCGGCTCGCTTCAGGCCGGCTGGCCCGCACGGCCCGGTTCGGCCCGCCGGCCCGGACCCTGGGCCAGGCGGTGCTGTCGCAGATGGAGATCGAGGAAGCCGGCGGGGCCACGGTCGAACTGGCCTTCGGGAAATGGTCCCGGGGCGGTGTGGATGCCGCGCTCTTCGAACTCCCCGGCGGAGACCGGTGATAGACTGGAAAGCGAGGTGCCCGCAAGGGCTTCCCGCCACCAACCATCCCACCAATCGATCCCAGTCCTGTTTGCAGGGCTCCCGCTAAAACGCCCCACCACTCGAAATCCCGCCAAATCACCCTCCCGAAGCGCCCGAACCTCCGGGCGCTTCTTTTTTCGCCCTCCCCTTCCGATTATTTCTTTTCCTTCTCTCTCGGCTGGGCCTTCTGGTGCTTGGTTTCAGCGACCTCGGTGGCGGCGGACACCACGACGATGGAGATGCGGCGGTTCTGGGGATCCTTGGGATCCTTGCCTTCGAGGGCGATCGTATCGGCGTAGCCGGTGACGCGGCGCACCTGGTTGGGGCGGAGCCCTCCGGCGGCGCTCTCCATGACCCGGCGGGCGGCATTGGCGCGCTCCGCGCTGAGCTCCCAGTTGGTGTAGGCATGGTTGGTGTACTGCGCGGCGTCCGTGTGCCCCCCGATGACCACGCGGTTGGGGAGCTTGCCCAACTCCTTGGCGATCTCCTTGAGGATGGTCAGGGTGTAGGGCTTCAGTTTGGAACTGCCGGAATCGAAGAGGACCTGGGCGGCCTTGTCCTGGATCTGGATGCGCAGCCCCTCGTCGGTGAAGTCCATGCTGATCTGGTCCTGGAAGGCCTGGAGCAGCTCGTCCTGCTGGAAGGCCTTCTCGATGGCTTCTGCCGTGGATTCCAGGGCCTTGTGTTCTTCCTCGGCGGCGCCGGGGGCCTCGATGGTCACGTCCGTGCCGCCGTCTCCGTCCGGGCCCGGGGCCATGCCCCGCCCGCCGGGCAGGATGCCCTTGCCGTGATTTGCCAGGATCTCCTTGCCGCGCTCGGTGTTGAAGAAATTCGCATCCTGGAACATCCCCGCGATGCCGGCCTTGGTGTTCGGGTCGGCGCTATTGAGCAGCCACATCAGCAGGAAGAAGGCCATCATGGCAGTCACGAAGTCGGCATAGGCCACCTTCCAGGCGCCGCCGTGGGCGGCTGCGTGGCCGCCCTTCTTCTTGACGATCCGGATTTTGACTTCCGGTTGCTGCTCAGCCACTCCCACCTACCTTGGTTTGATCTGCCGCACCACTTCCTCTAACTCCCCCGAACCCGGGCGTTCGGTGGAAGGGATGTTGCGGCGGGCGAATTCCACGGCGGTGACGGGCGCCGCGCCGTTGCCGAAGCTGGTGAGGCCGGCCCGCAGGCAGTTGTAGTAGAAGGACTCGGCGGCATTCACGGCGTCGATGTTCTTGGCCAGGGGCTGGAATACGCCGTAGGCCAGGAGGATGCCCAGGAAGGTGCCCACCAGGGCGGCGCCCACCTTGCCGCCGATGACGTTGGGCGGCTGGTCCAGGAAGCCCATGGTGATCACCACGCCCATGACGGCGGCCACGATGCCGAAAGCGGGGAAGGCGTCCGCAAGCGTGCTCACGGCCGCCCCCGGCGCGGCGTTCTCCGCGTGGTGGACATCCAGGTCGGCGTCCATCACCAGGTCGATCTCGTCCATCTTGGCGCTGCCGTTGATGAGCAGCTTCATGGAATCGCAGAAGAAGTCCAGGGCGTGGTGGTTGTTCGTGAAGGCCGTGTATTTCTTGAAGATCGCGGAGTTGTGGGGGTCGTTGACATCCTGTTCCAGGGCCAGCAGACCGCCCTTCTTGATGTTCACGAACACCTCGTACTGCATCATCAGCATTTCCATGTACACCGGCTTGGTGTACGGGCTTCCCTTCAGGGGCTTCGCCAGGTCGGCCGCCACACGCTTGATGAGGGACATGGGGTTGGCGGCGAGGAACGAGCCGATGGCGGCGCCGAAGATGATTGTGCCTTCCGCGGGCAGCGGATGCAGGAGGTTGGGGATGCTCCCCCCCTCCATGAGATAGCCGGCGATGACCGCGCCAAAGACCACGACCAGCCCGATGATGAAGAACATGCGGCAGCTCCTGCCGATGTCATCGGCCATGATCAGCCGGGACTGAATTCTGGACTCCGGTCTGGGCCGGGCGGCTGGCACAATGAAAGGATTCGGAGGATTTATGGCGCCTTCCAGCCCCAAGCTCGGCCCCGTCGGCAGTTACGTGAAGCATCATTTCCGGCATTTCAACGCCGCGGCCCTGGTGGACGCCGCCGAAGGCTACCGGGTCTACCTGGAGCAGGGCGGGAAGATGATGGTGACCCTGGCCGGGGCCATGAGCACCGCGGAGCTGGGTCTCTCTTTCGCGGAGATGATCCGCCAGGACAAGGTGCACCTCATCGTCTGCACCGGCGCCAACCTGGAAGAGGACATCTTCAACCTGGTGGCCCACGACTTCTATGAGCGCGTGCCCCACTACCGCGACCTCACCCCCCAGGACGAGGCCGAGCTCCTCGGCCGCCACATGAACCGCGTGACCGACACCTGCATCCCCGAGATGGAGGCCATGCGCCGCATGGAAAAGGCCATGCTGGACGTGTGGACGAAGGCCGATCAGGCCGGCGAGCGCTACTTCCCCCACGAGTTCTTCCAGCAGGTGCTGAAATCCGGCGTGCTGAAGCCCTCCTACCAGATCGACCCCAAACACTCCTGGATGCTGGCGGCGCTTGAAAAGAACGTGCCCATCGTCGTTCCCGGCTGGGAGGACAGCACCCTGGGCAACATGTACGCCGCCGCCGTCATCCGCGGCGAGGTCAAGAACGTCCACACCGTGCGCACGGGCATCGAGTACATGACCTGGCTGGCCAAGCACTACCAGGAGGTCACCAAGACCTCGACCCTGGGCATGTTCCAGATCGGCGGCGGCATCGCTGGGGATTTCCCCATCTGCGTGGTGCCCATGCTGCACCAGGATCTGGAACTGACCGAGGTTCCCCTCTGGGGCTACTTCTGCCAGATCAGCGACAGCACCACCAGCTACGGCTCGTATTCGGGCGCCGTGCCCAACGAGAAGATCACCTGGGGCAAGCTGGGCATCGGCACCCCGAAGTTCATCGTGGAAAGCGACGCCACCATCGTCGCCCCGCTGGTCTTCGCGTATCTGCTGGGCTGGTAGAGAGAAAAAGATTCACCGCCAAGACGCCAAGGACGCCAAGAAAAGCCCTGCACTTGCTTTTGCAGTTCTTCTCGCGTATCGCCTTTGGCGATACGCGAGACAAAAGAGAACTTGGCGCTCTTGGCGTCTTGGCGGTGATCAGTTCTCTTTCAGAGATCCCAAACCAATAACCGCGCCCCATCGCGCCCCTTCACGGGGATCACGCGGTGGGGCGTTTCGCCGGGCACGTCGAAGCTGTGGCTGATGAAGCGGCTGCCCGGCTGCATCTCGCGGCGGACCTTGGCCCCCAGGGCGGCCATGGGCACGGGGGAAAGGAAGGCGTAGGCCACGTCGAAGCCGGTGAGGTCCGTGCGCCACAGGCTGCCCAGGCGGATGTGCGCGTTGGCGTGGGGCAGGCAGCGCAGCCAGGCCACCAGCCACGTGAAGGGCGAGGCTTCCACGCCCACGAAGATGCCGCCGGGGCGCTGGCTGGCGAGGTGCGCCACGGGGCCGCCGAACCCACAGCCCAGGTCCACGAAGCAGAGGCCGGGCCGTTCGGAAACCAGGCCTTCCAGCTTCTCCCAGGCATCGCGGCTGGCGTGGTAGAGGGGCACGCGGCTCAGCATCCCTCCGCCGAAGACGGCGGCCGTGGCCAGGAACAGGGCGAGGTAGATCCAGGCCGGGAGCTGGAGGCCCCAGAGAAGCCACACCAGGAAGGGTAGGGCGCCCTGCATGAGGATCCAGCGGGGGGTGAGGTCCATCCAGCGGGAGAGGAAGACCGCGCCCACCGCCTGCGCCAGCAGCCAGACCAGGGGCGGGAAGCGCAGTCCGAGGCGGGCGAGGGCGACGATCCCCGCGAAGGCCAGGGCCTGGGCCAGCAGGGCGCGGAGAACGGGTGGAAGACGGCGGACCAGGAGCATGGACCTATCCTAGTCGGATGCTCGTCGGCCGCTTCGCCCCCTCGCCCACCGGAATCCTCCACCTGGGGAACCTGCGCACGGCCCTGGCCTCGTGGCTGTCCGCGCGGGTTGCGGGTGGACGCTGGCTCATCCGCATGGAGGATGTGGACGGGCCCCGCTGCCACCGGGACCTGGGTGAGGCGCAGCTGAAGGATCTGGGGGACCTGGGCCTGGAATCCGACGTTCCCGTGATGTGGCAATCCACGCGCGGAGTCGCCTACCGCGCAGCCTTGGCCGCGCTGCACGAAGCGGAGCGCCTGTACCCCTGCGTCTGCACGCGAAGAGATCTCCAGAAGCTGGCTTCGGCGCCCCATGCGGAGGACGGCCTGCGCCCCTACCCGGGCCGCTGCCGGGGACGGATCTGGGAGGGCTTCGACCGGGCTTTGCGGTTTCGATTACCGGCAGGCGCCGTCATCTGGGAGGACCGGCTGCTCGGTCCCCAGGTGGACGATCCGGTGAGGCTCACCGGCGATCCGCTGCTCTTCCGGCGGGACGGCTGCTTCGCCTACCACCTGGCCGTGGTGGTGGATGATGGCGGCCAGGCTGTGACCGAGGTGGTGCGGGGCGGGGACCTGCGGCCCGTGACCGCCACCCAGCTTCGGCTCCAGGAGGCCCTGGGTTTGCCACGCCCCGCCTACGCCCACCTCGGCCTGGTCATGGCCCCGGACGGCAGCCGCCTGGGGAAGCGGGCCGGGGCCCTGGGCCTCGAGGCCCTGGGGTCCCGGGGGATTGCCGCGGCGGACATCCTGGGCTGGCTGGGGTGGAGCCTGGGCTGCCTGGACCGCCCAGAGGCCTGTGCCGCGGCGGAGCTCATCCAGGGGTTTGCCTGGGCCCGGGTGCCGAAGGGCGAGGTCCGGGTGCCTGAAACCTGGGCCTGATTCAGGGCTTCGCCTGCATCCGCTTCAGTTCCGTCCAGAGCCAGTCCCGGGCCAGCACCGTGCGGCCATCCTTGAACCGGATCTCATAGGGCTGGCCACTCATGGAACTGCCCGTGGCGAAGTGCTGGATGAACTCCTGGGCGGTCTTTACCCGGCGACCGGCGTTCTTCCATTTCATGCGCAGGTGCTCCGCCGCCTCTTTCGGGGTGTGCCCGCTGCCGTTCCGGAGGAAGACGGCGCCCTGGAGGTCAGCCACGGCCTGGATCAGGGCCTCGATGGTCTGGGCCTCGGAGACCGGGGCTGGGGCGGCGAAAAGGAGGACTGGGATCATGCTTCAAGCATGGCAGGGGCGGCGTGGATGAAAGAAATAGGGAAGCGGAGGAGACCGAAGGGGCTGAGGAAAGCGGAAAATGAAAGAGCCATTCAACAACAGTGCGCCTTCCCTCCGCTCTCCTCGGTTCCTCCGCCAACCTCCGCTTATGAAGAACTTCAAACGCAAAAAGGACCCGGCTCTCCGGGTCCATTCGTAAGGCTTGATGGCCCGTTAGACCAGCTTGTTCACTTTGGCGGCCAGGCGGGACTTGGTCCGGTCGGCAGCGTTCTTGTGCATCACGCCCTTGCGGCAGGCCTTGTCCACCAGGCCCTGGGTCAGGGGCAGCAGCTTGGCGGCTTCGTCCTTCTTGCCCCCGGCGATCAGGGCCAGGAAGCTCTTGACGGCCGTCTTCAGGGTCGAGCGATTGCCCCGGTTGCGGAGGCGGGCCTCGGCATCGCGGCGGGCCTTCTTGGCGGCAGACTTGTGATTGGCCATGGGTCGGATCTCCAGCTTCCGAGGTGGTCCCCCGTGGGGGACTTGGGGAAGCGCGAATGACCATCCTATCGCAAACACCGCGTGGGTCAAGGGCAAAAGGCGGGCCCCAGGGGTCATTCGCCCCTTCCAGAGAGGCCCTCCCCAGGGCATCCTAATCGGAGGCGAATGGCCTCCCGGGAAGGATGGGGTCATGCCGCAGCAGAAACTGGAGTCCGTCGAGGATCTGGCGGCGAAGGCGAAAGCCTTGCGCCGGGATGTCCTGCTGCAGGTCTACAAGGCCCAGAGCGGCCACCCGGGCGGAAGCCTCAGCTGGATCGATATCGGCATCGCGCTTTACTACCACGAGATGGCTGTATTCCCCGAGGACCCGGCCAACCCGGCCCGGGACCGGTTCGTGCTCTCCAAGGGCCACGCCTGCCCCGCCCAGTACGCCATCCTCGCGGACCAGGGCTTCTTCCCCCGGGCCTGGCTGGAGACCTTCCGCCAGTACCCCACGAAGCTCCAGGGCCATGCGGAGAACCACTACACGCCGGGGGTGGAGGTCACCACCGGCAGCCTGGGCCAGGGCCTGCCCCAGGCCGTGGGCATCGCCCTGGGCCTCAAGGTGCAGAAGGCGCTCCAGCGGGTCTACTGCGTGATCGGCGACGGCGAAAGCCAGGAGGGTGTGATCTGGGAGGCGGCCATGGCCGCGCCCCACCACAAGCTGGACAACCTCTGCGTCTTCCACGACCTCAACGGCCTGCAGATCGACGGTGATGTGAAGAAGGTGATGAACATCAACCCGGTGCCCGACAAGTGGCGCGCCTTCGGATGGGCCGTGAAGGAGATCGACGGCCACGACTTCACCCAGATCCTGGAGGCCCTGGCCTGGGCGCGCACCGTGACGGGCCAGCCCGCGATGATCTGCGCCCGCACCGTGAAGGGCAAGGGCGTGAGCTTCATGGAGAACCAGGCCGGCTGGCACGGCGTGGCCCCCAAGCAGGATGACTACGAAAAGGCCCTAGCCGAACTGGCTGATTGACTGAGCACTGAAGACTGAAGACCGAGGACTGACCCGAATGGATGCTTTGCGACACACCTTCGAACAGCAGCTGGCGGCAGCCCTGCCCGGCGTGGACCTCGCGCTGGAGCGGCCCCGGTCCGGCGAGTTGGGCGACCTGGCCTTCCCCTGCTTCCGCGCTGCCAAGCAGCTGGGGAAGAACCCCGTGCAGCTGTCGCAGGAACTGGCGGCGGCCATCCGCATCGAAGGCGCCACGCTGGTGGCGGCGGGCCCCTACCTGAACCTGCAGCTGGCGCCGGAGACCCGCGCCCAGGCCGTGTTGGGGGCCATTCTTGATGCGCCGCTGGACCGGCCCTACGGCTCGCGTCCCGCCAACGGCAAGAAGGTGATCGTCGAGTACAGCTCGCCGAACATCGCCAAGCTGTTCACCATCGGCCACCTTCGCTCCACCATGATCGGCCATGCCCTGGCCCAGACCCATCAGTTCCTGGGTTACGAGGTGATCCGCCTCAACCACCTGGGCGACTGGGGCACCCAGTTCGGCACGCTGCTGGCGGCCTACACCCGCTGGGCCCAGGCGGACAACGCGGACCTGGAGCAGGACTTCGACTGGGCCGAGCCCGCGCCCGAGAAGCGCCGTACGCCCCTGTTCCGCCTCTTCCAGCTCTACGTGCGCTTCCACGCCGAGGAGGAGAACGATCCGGCCATGCGCGACGAGGCCCGCGACTGGTTCAAGCGGCTGGAGGCCGGCGATGCCGAGGCCCGCCGCCTCTGGAGCTGGTTCCGGAAGATCTCGCTGAAGGAATTCCAGCGCATCTACGACCGCCTGGGCGTGAGCTTCGACACCCTGGAGCAGGGCGAGGCCTTCTACGAGGACCAGCTCGCGCCCACCATGCAGCGCCTCACGGAAGCAGGCCTCCTGGTGGAGGGGGACAAGGGCGCCCGCATCATCAACCTGGAGGACGTGGGCATCGCCACCCCCTGCTTGGTGCAGAAGGGCGATGGCACCAGCATCTACGCCACCCGCGACCTGGCGGCGGCGCTCTACCGCAAGCAGGCCTACGGCTTCGACCGCTGCCTCTACGTGGTGGGCACGGACCAGGTGCTCCACTTCCAGCAGATCTTCGCCGTGCTGGACAAGCTGGATCCCTGGTTCAAGGGGCGCATGCTCCACACGCCCTTCGGCATGGTGAAGCTGCCCGAAGGGAAGATGAGCACCCGCAAGGGCAATGTCATCTTCCTGGAGGATGTGCTGGACGAGGCCCGCGAGCGCGTGGCCGCCATCATCGAGGAAAAGAATCCCGCGCTGGAGGACAAGGCCGGAGTGGCCGAGATGCTGGGCATGGGCGCCGTGGTGTTCTTCGACGCCATGAACGACCGCGTGAAGCCCATCACCTTCACCTGGGACCGCGTCATCGCTTTGGACGGCGACACCGGCCCCTACGTGCAGTACGCCCACGCCCGCATTCTGAGCGTCCTGCGCAAGGCCGGCGGCGACTGGGCGGCAAAGGCCCAGGCCAGTGCGGCGACGGGTCCCTTCCTGTCCTTCGCGGATGCCGCGGTTCCCGCGAACCTTGAGGGCCTGGCCGCGCCCGAAGCCCAGGCGCTGCTGTTCGAACTGGCGGGCCTGCCCAACGCCATCGCCACTGTGGCCGACGGCTGCATGGCCACGCCCCTGGCGCGCCAGCTGGTGGCGGTGGCCCGGTCCTTCAGCGGCTTCTACACCAACTGCCCCATCCTGGCCCCGGAGAACACACCGGAAGTCCGCGACGCCCGACTTGCACTCTGCGTCGCCACCGCCCGCGCCCTCCGCCAGGGCCTCTTCCTCATGGGCATCCAGGCCCCGGAGGAGATGTGAACCGGGAAACAGAAAAAGATCACCACCAAGACACCAAGACACCAAGAAAAGATCTTTCTAAAGATGAAGAAAAGGTTGCCACCCTCATCGTGGACGCGGCGATCAAGGTGCACCGGGCCCTTGGGCCTGGACTGCTGGAAAGTGTGTACGAGGCGTGTCTCGCTCATGAATTGAAGGAAAGAGGGCTGTCCGTCGAGACTCAGGTTCCAGTCCCCATTCACTACGAAGGACTGACCCTTGATGGTGGGCTTCGATTGGACATGCTCGTGGGTGGCATCGCCCTCATTGAGTTGAAGGCCGTGGAGAAACTGCTCCCCGTTCATAACGCGCAGCTCCTTACCTATTTAAAGCTTTCAGGCCGAAGACTCGGTTTCCTTCTCAATTTCAATGTCCCTGTCATGAAGAACGGGATCTCGAGATTCGTGTTGTAAGCCTTTTTGCAGTTCTTGGTGTCTTGGTGTCTTGGTGGTGATCAGTTGTTGTTAGGAGTGGGTGATGACTAAGTACGTGTTCGTGACCGGTGGTGTGCTGAGCTCGCTGGGCAAGGGGATCGCGGCGGCCAGCCTGGGCGCGTTGCTGGAGGCCCGGGGGCTGAAGGTCACGCTCATGAAGATGGATCCCTACCTCAACGTGGATCCGGGCACCATGTCGCCCTTCCAGCACGGGGAGGTCTTCGTCACGGATGACGGCGCGGAGACGGATCTGGACCTGGGCCACTACGAGCGCTTCACCTCCGTGCCCACCACGCAGAACCACACCATCACCACGGGCCGCATCTACAACACCGTCATCCAGAAAGAACGCCGCGGCGACTACCTGGGCAAGACGGTGCAGGTGATCCCCCACATCACGGACGAGATCAAGGGCGTGATGAAGAAGGTCGCCAAGGACATGGACGTGGTGATCGTGGAGATCGGCGGCACGGTGGGCGACATCGAGAGCCAGCCGTTCCTGGAGGCCATCCGCCAGTTCAAGCTCGAGGCGGGCCTGGATTCCCAGATGAAGGCCAACGCCCTGAACATGCACCTCACCTACGTGCCGTTCATCAAGGCCGCCGGCGAGCTGAAGTCGAAGCCGACGCAGCACAGCGTGAAGGAGCTGCGGGCCCTGGGCATCCAGCCGGATGTGCTGCTCTGCCGCGCGGAGCAGGACATCCCCCGCGACCTGAAGGACAAGATCGCCCTGTTCTGCTCGGTCACGCCGGACGCGGTGTTCAGCTGCCGGGACGCCCACTCCATCTACGAAGTGCCCCTGAACCTCCACCTCGAAGGCCTGGACACCAAGGTGGCGGCGCTGCTGGGGCTCGGGGAGAAGGTGCCGGACCTCAGCGCCTGGCAGAACCTGCTCCACCGCATCCGCAACCCCAAGGGCAATGTGCGCATCGGCATCGTGGGCAAGTACGTGGAGTTCAAGGAGAGCTACAAGAGCCTCATCGAGGCGCTCCACCACGCGGGCTATGGGCTGGAAACCCATGTGGACCTCAAGTGGATCGAGGCGGAGGACCTGGAGAACCAGGACCCGGCGGCCTTCCTCCAGGACTGCCACGGCATCCTGGTGCCCGGCGGCTTCGGCGTGCGCGGCACTCGCGGCATGATCCGGTCCATCCAGTACGCCCGCGAGCACAAGATTCCCTTCTTCGGCATCTGCCTGGGCATGCAGATGGCCTCCGTGGAGTTCGCGCGGAACGTGGTCGGCCTCGAAGGCGCCGACTCCACCGAGTTCGATGATGCGCCCAAGCATCGCGTCATCTTCAAGCTCCGTGAGCTCGTGGATGTGGAGGAACTGGGCGGCACCATGCGCCTGGGGGCCTATCCCTGCCGCCTCGCGCCGGACAGCCAGGCCGCCAGGGCCTACGGGAACATGGAGATCAGCGAACGCCACCGCCACCGGTACGAGTTCAACCACGAGTACAAGAAGGCCCTGGAGGACAAGGGCCTCGTGTTCACCGGCATGAGCCCCGATGGCGTGTTCGTGGAGATCGTGGAATTGAAGGACCATCCGTACTTCCTGGCCTGCCAGTTCCACCCCGAGTTCAAGAGCCGCCCCCTGAATCCGCACCCTCTGTTCACCGCCTTCGTGAAGGCGAGTGCCGCCAGCCGCGGCTGATTCTCTTCCGGAAAGAGGCCGGTTGTCGCGACAGAGGATCATCCTCTGTC
>DASXVC010000086.1:0-86544 GCA_036504495.1 Geothrix sp. | reverse complement strand
CACGATCACGCGCTCGGTGCCGTTGATGATGAAGGTGCCGCGGTCGGTCATGATCGGCAGGTCGCCGAAGTAGACTTCCGAATCCTGGCTCTGCTTGAAGCGGCGGTTGCCCTTGTCGTCCTTGTCGAACTGGTTGAGGCGCACGCGGATCTTGAGGGGGGCGGCCATGGTGGAGCCGCGCTCCACACACTCGTCCATGCCCATCTTCTGCTTCATGGCGACGGGCTCTTGGCACACATCGCAGATGGTGGCGGCGTTCTTATTGCGGGTGCCGCACTTGGGGCAGTCCACCGTCGGATCCTTGGGGTGGTCCGACACGATGCTGTGGCCGCAGTGCTTGCACTGGGTGCGCAGGTGCTCGAGGCCGAGATACTTCTCGCACTTGCAGGCCCAGTGGCCCACGGTGTAGTCGAGGAATTCGACTTCAAGCGAGGCGTCGGTGCCATCGGCGCTCTTGCCGTTGTGCACGGGGAACATCGACTCGAACACGGCCTTGAGGCCGCGGGTCTCCCGCTCGCTGTGGAGCAGGTTCATCTGGAGGAACTCGTCGTAGCTGCGCTTCTGGATATCGATCAGGTTCGGGATGGGGACCAGGGACCGGATCTTCGAGAAGTTGTGGCGCTGGCGGTAGATGTTCTGCTGAACACTCATGGTTCGCTCCAGGTGAAGTTGGCGGAACCTTCTATGAACGGCGCGCGGCGCAATGGGGCGATGCTGCGGGCCTTGAGCAAAGACGGCGGTACCCCCAGAGCCGCGGCCCCGGGGAAAGGATCAAGTGCGGTCAGCGCAGATCGCGCGGGCGTGCGCACCGAAGGCCACCCCTCTACCCATCGGTGGAGGGAGCGGCCCGGCAAGGTGATTGGCGCTGCGGCGGAAGGCGTTTCGCAACCAGGGGCCTTTAAAAGTGGCAGGTCCACCCGAGAGATCGGGCGGAAGGAATAATCGTACCATATCCAGACAAAATCGCAAAGCGCAAGGTGCGGGACGCACCCTACGCTTTGCTTTAATGCTGGAAAATGGCCTACTTGACTTCGACCTTGGCGCCAGCGGCTTCGAGCTTTTCCTTGATCTTGGCGGCCTCATCCTTGGCGACGCCTTCCTTGACAGCCTTGGGAGCGCCGTCGACGAGATCCTTGGCCTCCTTCAGGCCCAGGCCGGCGACGATCTCGCGGACGGCCTTGATGACGTTCAGCTTGTTGGCGCCGGCGTCGGTCAGGATGACGTTGAACTCGGTCTGCTCTTCGGCAGCGGCGGCCGGGGCGCCAGCGCCAGCGGCGGGGGCGGCCATGGCGGCGGCGGAGACACCGAAGCGGTCCTCGAGGGCCTTGACCATATTGGCCAGGTCGAGCACGGTCATGGTTTCGATTTCGGCGATGAGTTGATCGGCAGTGAGAGCCATGATGGCCTCCTAATTCGAAATGGGTTCAGGGATTCGGGGTTGAGCGACTCGTCCTACTCGCCGGCCTTCTGCTTGCGGATGCCCTCAAGGACGACCGCCAGACCGGAGATGGGATACTTCATGAGGTAGAGCAGCTTGGCGAGCAGCACATCGCGGCTCGGCAGTTCGGCCAGGGCCTGAAGCTGCTGGGCAGTGATCTGCTTGCCATCCATGATGCCGGCCTTGAAGGTCGCGGCGGGATTATCCTTCAGGAAACCATTGATCGCCTTGGCCAGGGCAACGACATCATCGTTGGTGGTGGCGATGGCGCTGGCGCCCTTGAAGGAGCCGCCGAGGGCTTCGAAGGAGGTGTCCTTCACGGCCAGGCGGAGCAGGGTGTTCTTGCTGACACGGTACTGGGCCTTGCTCTCGCGGATGTTCTTGCGGAAGGTAGTGTCCTTCTCGACCACGAGGCCCTTGAATTCGATCACGACAGCCGAGGTGGCGGAGGCGAAGGTTTCCTTGAGTGCGGCGATTTCGACGATCTTCTGAGTCTTTTCCATGGTCGGCCTCCTACTTCTCAACACTGGTGTTGAGGGTGACCGAGGGGCCCATCGTGGAGGCGATGTACATCGTCTTCACGTACTTGCCCTTGGCCGTGGCAGGCTTGGCCTTGTGCACGGCATCGATGAGCGCCTTGGCGTTCTCTTCCAGCTTCTCAACGCCGAAGGAGAGCTTGCCGACGGGCGCGTGGATGATGCCAGTCTTGTCGACGCGGTATTCCACCTTGCCAGCCTTGATCTCCTTGATGGCCTTGGTCACATCGAAGGTCACGGTGCCGGTCTTGGGGTTGGGCATCAGGCCGCGGGGACCCAGCACCTTACCCAGACGGCCGACGCCCTTCATCATGTCGGGGGTCGCGACCAGGGCATCGAAGTCGAGGAATCCGCCGGCGATCTTCTCGACCAGCTCGTCTCCGCCCACGATCTCGGCGCCCGCTGCTTCCGCTTCCTTGATCTTCTCGCCGCCTGCGATCACTGCCACACGCATGGTCTTGCCCGTTCCGTGGGGCAGGACGATGGTGCCACGGACCATCTGGTCCGCGTGGCGGGGATCCACTCCGAGCCGCATGTGCACTTCAACCGTCTCGTCGAACTTGGCGTAAGCCGCGTCCTTCACGACAGCGAGCGCATCTTTCAGCTCGTAGGGGCGATCTTCGATCTTGGCCGCGGCAGCCCGGTACTTCTTTCCAGGTTTTGCCATATTGGCTCCATTCGAACAATCTCCCGCGATGACGGTCGCGGTGGCCGGGATCGCCGCACGGCGCGGCTTTCCAACAAAAGCGATTCGCGTGAGCTTGAGACCCGCGCGAGAAGGGCTGCACTAATCGATGACGTCGACGCCCATGGAGCGGGCGGAGCCGGCGATGGAACGGACGGCGGCCTCGAGGCTGCCGGCGGTGAGGTCGGGCATCTTCACCTTGGCGATCTCAGCGAGCTGGGCCTTGGTGATCTTGCCGACCTTGTCCTTGTTGGGCGTGGCGCTGCCCTTGGCCAGGCCGAGCTTCTTCATGATCAGCACGGCGGCGGGAGGGGTCTTCAGGATGAAGCTGAAGCTGCGGTCGGCGTAGACGGTGATGACCACGGGGAGGGTCGTGCCCTTCTCCACGGAGCCCACGGACTTCGCGTTGAACTGCTTCACGAATTCCATGATATTGACGCCGTGCTGGCCCAGCGCGGGACCGACGGGAGGAGCCGGGGTAGCTTCGCCCGCGGGCAGCTGCAGCTTGATGTAGCCAGTGATCTTCTTTGCCATGGGTGTGCTCCCGCGGGGGATTCCGGCGCATGCCGGCGACGCCCGCCTTGTAGGGTGGTGGAGCCTGAGGTTCCACCGACCGGGTTGAAAGGTCCCGGTCCAAATGGACCGGGACTAGAAAGTCTACTTGAAAAGGTCAAAAACCGCTTTAGCGTTTTTCGACCTGGATGAAGTCGAGCTCTACGGGGGTGGATCGCCCGAAGACCGTGACCATGACCTTGATGGTGGAGCGCTCTTCGTGGATCTCCTCCACGTCGCCCTCGAAGTTCGCGAAGGGGCCGTCGATGATGCGGACCTTTTCGCCCTTCTCGAAGTGGTACTTGGGCTTGGGCTTTTCCTGGGTCTCTTCCGTGTGGTGCATGATCTGGCGGACTTCCTCGTCCGTCAGGGGCGTGGGCCGCTTCTTGTTGGCGCCCACGAAGCTCGTCACCTTGGGCGTGTTGCGCACCAGGTGCCAGTCGGCGTCCGCCATCTCCACGGAGCCATCCGGCTTGCGCTCCACCTGGATCTGCACGAGCAGGTAGCCAGGGAACGACTTGCGCTTCTTGACGACGCGTTCCTTCTTGCCGGACTTGGCGTCGACCTTCATCTCCTCGTAGGTCTCCTCGGGGATCTGGATGTCCCCGAAGCTGTCCTGGCGCTCTTCCATCTGGATGCGCTGACGGAGATGCTCCATCACCTTGGCCTCGTAGCCGGAATAGGTGTGGATGATGAACCACTTGAGCTCATGGCCCTGCGGCTGCGCCGGGACCACTGCATCCAAGGGAGTGCTCACGAGATCGGTCATGGCTGCCTCCGGCTCAACGCGTCTTCAGCCACAAAGCCGCGAAGGCCTTGGAGAGGACCCAATCCACGGACCACAGGTAAACGCCGACGAACACCGAGACGATCACGACCGTCCAGGCGGAAGACAGCACTTTTTCCTTGCTGGGCCAGTCCACTCGGTCGAGTTCTGCGAACAGATCCCTGGCCTGCTGCTTGATGGCGCCAATCACGATGGACCCCGTGGAAAGGATTCAGTCTGAAAAACCCGGCCCCGAGCGGGATCGCCGGGGCCGGAATGGCAGGGGAGACAGGCTTCGAACCCGCGACCTGCGGATTTGGAGTCCGCTGCTCTACCAACTGAGCTACTCCCCTGTGGGACCGCCCGGCTGTTGGTAGAGCCGGGCGGGAAACCCCTCGACCGGAGACCTACTTCGTCTCGCGGTGAATCTTATACCCGCCACAGAAGCGGCAGAACTTGTTGAATTCAAGCTTGCCCGTGGTGGTCTTCTTGTTCTTGGTGGTGCTGTAGTTCTTGCGCTTGCAGTCTTGGCACTGCAGGTGGACGATGTCGCGCATGGGAACCTCCTAAGTCGGAGGGCGGTCTGGCTTTAGGCCAGGATCTCGCCCACGTTGCCGGCGCCCACGGTGCGTCCACCCTCACGGATGGCGAACTTCAGGCCCTTGTCCATGGCGATGGGCTGGATCAGCTCCACCGTCAGGGTGACGTTGTCGCCGGGCATCACCATTTCGCGGCCGGCCTCGAGCTCGATGGAGCCGGTCACGTCAGTGGTGCGGAAGTAGAACTGGGGACGATACTTGTTGAAGAAGGGGGTGTGGCGGCCGCCCTCTTCCTTGGTCAGCACGTACACCTGGGCGTTGAACTTGGTGTGGGGGGTGATGCTGCCGGGCTTGGCAAGCACCTGGCCGCGCTCCACGTCCTTGCGCTCCACACCGCGGAGCAGGATGCCGGCGTTGTCACCAGCCTGGCCCTGGTCCAGGGACTTGCGGAACATCTCGACGCCGGTCACGACCTTCTTGACGGTGTCCTTGAGGCCGATGATCTCGATTTCCTCGCCGACCTTGACGATGCCCTGCTCGATGCGGCCGGTCACCACGGTGCCGCGGCCGGTGATGGTGAACACGTCCTCGACGGGCATGATGAAGGGCTTGTCGATGGCGCGAGTGGGATCGGGAATGTAGGAATCGACGGCAGCCATGAGCTCATGGATGCAGGCGCAGTCCGGATGGTCCGGGGTCTCGGCGTGATCCAGAGCCAGACGGGCGGAACCCTTGACGATGGGGATATCGTCGCCGGGGTACTGGTAGGAGGACAGCAGGTCGCGGATTTCCATCTCGACCAGCTCGGTGAGCTCGGGGTCGGCGATGTCGACCTTGTTCATGAAGACGACGATGTAGGGCACGCCAACCTGACGGGCGAGCAGGATGT
This sequence comes from Geothrix sp., assembly GCA_036504495.1. GTDB lineage: Bacteria > Acidobacteriota > Holophagae > Holophagales > Holophagaceae > Geothrix. Next base: position 81,139 of record DASXVC010000086.1, on the reverse strand, counting down.
GCTCACGGGTCTGGGGCATGGGGCCGTCGGTGGCGGCGACCACGAGGATCGCGCCGTCCATCTGGGCCGCGCCGGTGATCATGTTCTTCACGTAGTCGGCGTGACCAGGGCAGTCGACGTGCGCGTAGTGGCGCTTCTCGGTCTGGTACTCGACGTGGGCGGTGTTAATCGTGATCCCGCGGGCCTTCTCTTCGGGCGCGGAGTCGATCTGGTCGTAGGACTTGGTCTCGCCACCGAACTTCTTGGACAGGACGTAGGTGATGGCCGCAGTCAGCGTGGTTTTGCCGTGATCCACGTGTCCGATGGTGCCGATGTTGACGTGGGTCTTGGAACGGTCAAATTTCTCTTTGGCCACGGGAACCTCCTGGAAGGTGGATGAGAGATATGGGGGTGAAAAGTGCAAAGGGTGGAGCCCACAACCGGGCTTGAACCGGTGACCTCTTCCTTACCAAGGAAGTGCTCTACCACTGAGCTATGTGGGCCTCGAACCTTGCCGCCAACCGGGATCCGGATGACGGGGAGGGTGGAGCGGGAAACGGGGTTCGAACCCGCGACATTCAGCTTGGAAGGCTGACGCTCTACCAACTGAGCTATTCCCGCGATGGAATCCCGAAGACGGGATCCAGGGCTCCAGAAGAACTCCGGAGGACTGGTGCCGAGAGAAGGATTCGAACCTCCGTAACGCGATGCGTGGCAGATTTACAGTCTGCTGCCATTAACCACTCGGCCATCTCGGCATGCTAGTCCGGCGCCCCTCCCGGGGCTTGTCAATGCTCCCTGAGACACTCCTAGAAATGTCTCCCGGAACCCCTTTCGGGGCTCCATGTCAGGGGCGCTGCGAGGCAGGGCTTTCCTGACAGGGAACTCGAAAGGTATCACGGCCCAGAAACCGTCTCAAGTGGAAACTTCCGGACGCGCTCACGGCTGGCGGCGGGCCAGCACCCGGAAGAGCGTCACCGCCGCGGCTGCCGAGACGTTCAGGCTCTCGATGCCGCCGGGCATGGGGATGTGCAGCAGGCCATCGCAGCGCTCGCGGATCTTGAGGTGCAGGCCTTCGCCCTCGGCGCCCATGACCAGCACCGTGGCGCGGTCGAAGGGCTCCTCCAGATAGTCCCGGCTGCCCTCGCCAGCGGCCAGGCCGTAGATCCAGGCGCCGGCCTCCTTCAGCTCGTCCAGGGCCCGGCCCAGGTTCACCACGCGGCAGACGGGCACACGGCCCGCGGTTCCCGCGCTGGCGCGCACCACCGTCTCGTTCACAGCGGCGGAGCGGCGCTCGGGCAGGATCACACCATCCACCGCGGCACCCGCGGCCGAGCGCAGGATGGCGCCCAGATTGTGCGGATCGGTGACGCCATCCAGGGCCAGCACCAGGGCGGCGTCGCCCTTGGCCTTCACGGCGGCCAGAACGGCTTCCAGGTCCGCATAGGCGAAGGCTCCGCCCTCGCCGAGCACGCCCTGGTGGCGCAGCCCCTGGCTCCGCCGGTCCAGACCCTCCATGGGTTCCCGGTGGACCACCACGCCTGCGGCCCGGGCCTCGGAGACGAACTTCGCCAGCCGGGCGAAGGCGGCGGGCGCGATCCAGACCGTGTGCAGCTCGCCGCGGGTCAGGGCCTCCTCGCAGGCGTGGGGGCCGAGGTAGCGCATGCTAGAAGGACTTCCGGAAACCAAGGGCCATGAGGTGTCCCACGCCCTCCATGCGCGTACGGGTGCCCGTGGAACGGAATCCCGCCGAGCTCCAGACGCCATCCAGACGGCGGGTGTCCTGATCCTCGCTCTGGCGGTACTGGTAGCCGAGGCTCAGCTCACCACCCCAGACCTTGTACCCGGCGCCGAAGGAGAAGGCCGCCGTCCGGGAGCCGCCCAGCAGGGGCTCTGTCGTGGACTCTTCCACCGAACGCTGATCCAGGGCCAGCCCACCCCGGAGGGTCCAGAACTTCCCCAGCTCCACTTCCACCGAAGCGCCGAGGGCGAGGTGGCTCTTGCCGCGGGGCAGCTCCATGGGCGCCGTCACGGGGCCCGAGGGCGTGTCCACCAGGGCGAAGGAAGGCATCCTCAGGCCTGCGGAGGTCCAGCGGAGGTCCGCCTCCCAGGTCACCATGGGCGTGGCCCGGTGCCGCATGCCCAGGGTGGTCTGCGAGGGCAGTTCCAGGGTCCTGGACCCGGCACTCACGGGGGTGGAGGCCGCCAGCAGCGCCGCGGCCCGCGGCGCGGTGCCCAGGGGCGCGGTGCTCAGACCATCATTGGCGTAGAGCCCCAGGCTGGCATCCCGGTAGCTCGCCTCCTGCGAGAGGTCCCCCTTCAGGCCGGACTGGTGCGTGGCACCCAGGGTCCAGCGCGGGCTGATGGCCCAGCGGAGGCCCAGCGAATAGCTGGGAACCACCTTGTTCCCGCTCTGGACGACACGCTGCTCCACCAGGCCCTGCACGGGATTGGCACCCAACACGGGCTGGGAGGGATCGAGCGGCACGCCGAAGCGCATGACGCTGCTGGATTCAAAGCCGAGCCGGGCCACTCCGAGCCCCAGGCCGACGGACAGGTTGGGGTTCAGGGACCAGGCCGCCTGCCCTTCCAGGCGGCGGGCGGAGAGGTCGATGCCATCGCCGAGGTACCGGCTGGGAGCGTTATCCAAGAGCTTCCCGTGGCGGAGGTACGGCTCGTCCAGCTTCATCCCGAGGGTGAGCGTGGGTGACAGGCGCGCTGCCAGGCCGAAGCCTCCGATAGCGCGGTTGCGGTCGAAGCTGTACAGGGTCTTCTGGTTCGATTCCAGGGTCTGCTGGGTGGCGGAGAGTTCCATCCCGGCGGCGAGGTAGAAGCCGGTCTTCTCCTTCAGGGAGGCCAGCAGGGCTGGATTGGCCGAGGCGGCCTCCAGGCTGTAGCCGTAGGCCACCTGGGCGCCGCTGCGGGCAATGCCCACCGGATCGGCGGCCGGAAGGGCCAGACTCTGAGCTGCCACCGGCAGGGCGGCCACGCCCAGCATCAGTCCTACCCCGAACATTCCACGAACCGCCTGCGCCATATCGCCACGCCTCCAAGACACGCTTCTTGAATGGCCCGAACCCGGGAAGGGTTCAAGCCCAAGGCTCCAGGATCGCCAAAAGGGCCCGATTCACCAAGCAGAGTGTTCCAACTAGCGCTCCGATTCGCCCATGAAACGCACCAGCAGGCGATCCACCAGCTCCCAGACTTCCAGGAGGGCCGCCAGGCACATGACCAGCCCGAAACCCAGGGCCAGGGCCCGGCCCCAGGGGCCCATGAGGGCGCGGCAGAGGTCCGGCCAGTGCCAGAAGGCCGAGGGGAGCTTCAGCCGGCCGTAGAAGGCCAGGGTGGACAGCAGCATCCCTCCCCACAGCAGGTAGAAGAATCTCAAAGCTCGGAAGAGGACATCCCAGGCGAAGGGACGGTGGCGGGAGGGCATCGCACTAGCCTAGGCGGCTGCCCGGGGAATTGGAATGCCCCGTTGCATCTCCCTCCGCGGCCCTAGCCGCGGAGGACCTGCCAGCCCAGGCGCAGAATCAGGGCGCCCACCACCGTGATGAACACGCCCCGCACCCAGCGGCTCCCCTTGCTGAGGGCCACATGGGCCCCCAGGTAGCCGCCCACGCCGTTGGCCACGGCCATGCTGAGGGCCACCGAGGGAATCCAGCTCCCCTGCCACACGAAAAGGCCCATGGCCGTGAGATTCGAGGCCCAGTTCACGCTCTTGGCCAGCGCGGAAGCCCGCAGAAAGTCGAAGCCCAGCACCGCCACGAACAGGAAGATCAGCACCGAGCCCGTGCCCGGGCCGAAGAAGCCGTCGTAGAACCCCAGCATCGCCGCGATGAGGGCCGCCAGGCCCCGCTGATGGCTGAGGCCGTACCGGGGCGCGTGAAGGTCGCCCAGGTCGGGCTTGAGGAGCGTGAAGGCCAGCATGGCCACCAGCAGCCCCAGCATGACCGGCCGCAGGAAGTCCCCGTGCACCCGGTAGGTGAGCCACACGCCGCCCGAGGCGCCCAGGGCCGAGGCCACCACCGGACCAACCATTTCCCGCCAAGAGAGTGTCCCCGACCGCAGGAACTTCCCCGCCGCCATGGTGGTGCCCGTGACGGCCACCACCTTGTTCGTGCCCAGCAGCGTGGGCAGCGGCGTGCCCGCGGGCAGCCCGATCATCAGGGCGGGCACCGTGATCAGCCCGCCCCCGCCCACCACCGCATCGATGAACCCCGCCAGCAGGGCGGCGAGCATGAGAAGGGCGAGGGCGGGGAGAGTGGGCATCGACTAGTCCGAAGTCTGGCGTCTGGAGGCACTGCTTCCTTGTGGCGGCCCTGCGGGCCGCATCTGTATCTGGCTTCGGGCCGTTCAAGCGCGAAGCGGCGAAGCCTGCATCGGCGCCAACCTCCAGCCTCCGGTCTCTAGACTCCAGCCTGAAAGTCGTCAGACTTTCAAAATCTCCGCTTCCTTGTGCTTCATGGCCTCGTCGATCTCCTTGATGTGGGCGTCCGTGAGCTTCTGGATGTCGTCCAGGGCCTTCTTGGCGGCGTCCTCGGAGATGTGGCCTTCCTTGAGCTTCTCGAGCTTCTTCACGTCCTCGTTGGCGTCGCGGCGGATGTTCCGCACGCCGGTCTTGATCTCCTCGCCCAGGCGGTGCAGCACCTTCACCAGCTCCCGGCGGCGCTCTTCCGTGAGCATGGGGATGGGCAGGCGGATCACGTTGCCGTCGTTGCCGGGGTTGATGCCCAGCTCCGACTTGAGGATGGCGGTCTCGATGGCCTTGATGGCGCTCTTGTCGAAGGGCTGGATCACGAGCATGCCGGCCTCGGGCACCGAGACGGTGGCCATCTGGTTCACCGGCACCACGGAACCGTAGTAGTCCACGTGCACGTTGTCCAGCAGGCTGGCGTTGGCCCGGCCTGTGCGGATGGTGCCCATCTCCTTCTTCAACGCCTCGACGGACGCATGCATGCGGCGCTTGGTCTCCTGCAGGATGGCATCGGGGGTCTGGGCGGACATGGGCACCTCGAAAGAGCGGAAGCTCTCTTTTATACCCTAGGATCGGGCTGGTTCCATGCGTGTTAGAGTGAGGCACTTCTCCGAGGTCCCCATGCGCACCCCCCGCCTGTTGGCTCCTCTCGCGGCCCTGATCCTGGCCGCCCCCCTGGCTTTCGCCGCGACGGCCACCAGCGAGATGGCCCTCACCAGCCCCGACGGCTACGCCCTCAAGGGCACGCTGACCCTGCCCGCCGCCCCGGCCAAGGCCAAGGTTCCCGTCGTGATCCTCGCCCACCAGTTCCGCTCGGACCGCACCGGCTGGGCCCCGCTCACCGAAAAGCTCCTGGCTCGGGGCATCGGGGTGCTCGCCCTGGACCTCCGCGGCCATGGCGCCAGCACCCAGAAGGGTGGCGCCGAGGTGGCGGTTTCCGCGGACTTCCCGACCTCCGCCACGGCGGTGGGTTTCGACAAGATCCCGGCTGATCTGGCCCAGGCCGCGGTTTGGCTCCGCAAGCAGCCGGGCGTGGATGGCCGCCGCATCGGCATGGCCGGCTCCAGCGTGGGCGCCTTCTCGGTCCTGCTGGCCACCCCCGAGGTCAAGCCCGTCGCCGTCCTCAGCCTAAGCCCGGCGGGCACCGGCGCCTTCGGGGACAGCGCCCGGGAGCGGCTCAAGGGCGCCCTGCTCCGTGGCCGGGCCTCGGTGCTGGTGCTGGCCTCCAGCGGCGACAAGGACGCGGCCGAGAACGCCCAGACCGTGAAGGACCTGCCCGGCGTGGCCGTGGACCTGAAGGAGGGCGAGGCCCATGGGTTCGCCTACTTCAAGGACTGCGCCGACCTCATGGCCGTCTACTTCGGGGAATACCTCACCTACCACCACACGGGAAAGACCTACGCCGCCGCGCCGGCCAAGGCCGGCGGCACCCCGCGCAACGTCATCAACGACCAGACCCTGGCCGAGAAAAAGGCCGCGGACGCCCCGAAGTAGCGCACCCACGGCCTTCTGCCTGCGATCGACAGCCTAGTGGAACTGCTGGGCCTCCGTGGAACCCACGAGGGCCAGGGTGGAGGCCAGCCCGCCGCTGATGGCCTGGGCCACCTCGTCAAAGTAGCCGGTGCCGACCTCGCGCTGGTGCTTGGTGGCCGTGTAGCCCTTGGCTTCGGAGGCGAACTCCGCTTCCTGCAGCCTGGAATAGGCCGTCATGTGCTCGGTGCGGTAGGCATTGGCCAGCTCGAACATGCCGTGGTTGAGGCTATGGAAGCCCGCCAGGGTGATGAACTGGAACTTGTAGCCCATGGCATTCAGTTCCTTCTGGAAGGTGGCGATCTCCTCGTCACTGAGCTTCTTCTTCCAGTTGAAGGAGGGTGAGCAGTTGTAGGCCAGGAGCTTGCCGGGGAACGCGGCGTGGACGCCCTCGGCGAACTCACGGGCCTCCTTCAGGTCTGGTGTGGAGGTCTCGCACCAGATGAGGTCCGCGTAGGGCGCGTAGGCCTTGGCGCGGGCGATGGCCATCTGCACGCCGCCGGTGATGCGGTGGAAGCCTTCGGGGGTGCGTTCCCCCGTGAGGAAGGGCCGGTCCCGCTCGTCGATGTCGGAGGTGATGAGGCGGGCCGAGTCGGCGTCCGTGCGGGCGATGATGAGGGTGGGCACATCCATGACGTCCGCCGCCAGGCGGGCCGCCACGAGGGTGCGGATGAAGTGACCCGTGGGAATGAGGACCTTGCCGCCCAGGTGGCCGCACTTCTTCTCGCTGGAGAGCTGGTCCTCGAAGTGGACGCCGGAGGCGCCGGCCTCGATCATGCCCTTCATGAGCTCGTAGGCGTTGAGGGGGCCGCCGAAGCCGGCCTCCGCGTCCGCCACGATGGGCAGAAACCAGTCGCGGCTCACGCCGCCCTCGCCGTGCTCCACCTGGTCCGCCCGCTGGAGGGCCCCGTTGAGACGCTTCACCAGGGCGGGGACCGAGTTGGCGGGGTAGAGGCTCTGATCCGGGTAGGTCTGGCCCGAGAGGTTGGCATCCGCCGCCACCTGCCAGCCCGAGCAGTAGATGGCCTTGAGGCCGGCCTTGGCCATCTGGACCGCCTGGCCGCCGCTGAGGGCGCCCAGGGCCCGGGTGGGCTCCTCGTTCTGGAGGAGCTTCCAGAGCTTGCGGGCCCCCTGCTGCGCCAGGGTGTGCTCGATGCGGAGGCTGCCGCGAAGCTTCTTCACGGTCTCAGGGCCGTAGGGGCGGGTGATGCCCTCCCAGCGGTGGGCGGAGAAGTCATCCTCGATGGGGGGGATGGGGAAGCGGGGGGTCATGGTTCACCTCAGGGAAGGGGTTGGGGGGTGGCGTTGTGTCAAAGATTGACTTATTCTTTAGCGAGTCAATGAACAGCTGATTTGATAGGGGTTGAACTGAAAATTTAAGTCAATTCGCATTTTGTATTTTGTAAATATCTGTAAACGAGGTCCCATGCCCTCCGCCGCCCCCAGCAAGCCCGCCACCCGCCTCGGCGCCAAGATCCGCCTCCTCCGCCGCCAGGAGGGCCTCAGCCAGGTCCAGCTGGCCGAGGCCCTGGGCATCAGCCCCAGCTACCTGAACCTCATCGAGGGGAACAAGCGCCCCCTCACGGCCCCCCTGCTCATCCGGCTGGCCCAGCAGTTCAAGCTCGACCTCAAGGCCCTGGCCCCGGAGGAGGACCAGCGCCTGTCCGACGACCTCATGGAGGCCTTCGGGGATCCCCTCTTCGAGTCCCACGGCCTCCAGGCGCAGGACGTCCGCGAGCTCGTCCAGAACAACCCCCAGCTGGCCCGGGGGGTCTTCGAGCTGTACCGGGCCTACCAGCATGCCCAGGACAGCCTGGATACCCTGGCCACCAAGCTCAGCGACGGCCAGGGCTACGACCCCGAGGCGACCCGTCTGCCTTCCGAAGAAGTGGGCGACTTCATCCAGCAGGCCATGAACCATTTCCCCGAGCTGGAGGCCGCCGCGGAAGCCCTCTGGGCCAGCGCCGGCCTGGAGGTGGATCAGCCCTACCCCGGCCTGGCGGCGGCCTTCGAGGCCCGGGGGATCACCGTCCACATCCATCGGGTGTCGGAAGGTCCGGGCCTGCTGCGCCGCTTCGACCCCGATCGCCGCACCCTCAGCCTGTCGGAACTCCTGCCCCAGCGCAGCCGGACCTTCCAGCTGGCCCATCAGCTCGCCCTGCTGGACCACGGCGACCTGCTGGACCGGCTGGCGTCCCACCCGCTGCTGCGCACGGCCGCCTCCCGCGCCCTGGCCCGGGTGGCCCTGGCCAACTACTTCGCCAGCGCCGTGCTCATGCCCTACGAGCGGTTCCTCCGGGCCGCCAGGGCCGAACGCTACGACATCGACATCCTGGCCCGGCGCTTCCAGGCCAGCTTCGAGCAGGTCTGCCACCGGCTCACCACCTTGCGGCGGCCCGGCGCCGAGGGCGTGCCCTTCCACTTCCTGCGCATCGACATCGCCGGAAACATCTCCAAGAGCTTCTCGGCCTCAGGTATCCGCTTCGCCCGCTTTTCGGGCGCCTGTCCCCGCTGGAACGCCCACGCGGCCTTTCTCACGCCGGGCCTCATCCGCACCCAGCTCAGCGAGATGCCGGATGGCCGCAAGTACTTCTGCATCGCCCGCACCATCCAGAAGGACACGGGCGGCTACCGGGGCCAGCACGCCATGCAGGCCCTGGGCCTGGGCTGCGAGATGGGGCACGCCAAGGAGCTCATCTACGCCGATGGCCTGCGCCTGGACCAGCCTCCGGTCCCGGTGGGGGTGACCTGCCGCCTCTGCGAGCGCACGGACTGCGAGCAGCGCGCCTTCCCGCCCATGCAGCAGGCCTTCAGGGTGGAGGAGAACCTGCGCCGCACGAGTTTCTACGCCCGCATCGAAGGCGGGGAACGGGCCTGAACCCGGCAAATTGCCATCGGTGTCGGGACGTGACATGAATCACGACTGCAAGGTGTTTTATGAACTTTTCGGGGAAATAACCGATCCCTGTTCTATGCACCGCGGAAGGTGCCTGAAGGAGTCCCCATGTCCTGGTCCGCTCGGATCGCCCTGCTCGCCGTCCCCGCCCTCGTCTCGCCCCTCGGTGCCCAATCCATGAAGCAAGGGGAGGTCGTGGCCTTCCTGAAGGAGGCCATTGCCTACTACCAGGCCCACGGGCGTGCGGAAGCCATGCGCGAGTTCACCATCCCCTCCGGGAAGTTCCGGCGCATGGGTGGCGAGCTGTACATCACCGTCTACGACCTGGACGGCAAGTGCCTGGCCCACGGGCAGGAGCCGACCAAGGTCGGCATCGGTGCCCTGAACTCCAAGGATCCGGATGGCAAGCTGATCATCAAGGATCGCATCGCCCTCGCCAAGACCCACGGGAAGGGCTGGCAGGACGTGAAGTACAAGAATCCCAAGAGCGGCACGGCCGAGCCCAAGGCCATGTACTACGAGCTGCATGACGGGCTGGTGTTCGCCACGGGCATCTACAAGAAGGGCTGAGGCCAGCTGGCCTTTCCGAAAAGCGCTGATCCCCGGGTCAGCGCTTTTCTTTGGGCCGCCCCAGCTTCCCCAGCGGTTCCTCGATCCAGCGATGCGCCGCGGCTGCCGCGAGCACCGCCAGACCCAGGGCCAGGCTGAAACCCAAGCGGCCGGAGGCGTGCGGCGCCACCAGCTTCATGGTGAAGGGGTGCAGCAGGTAGAGGCCGTAGCTCCAGGCGCCCAGGCGGGTGAGCGCCCTGCCCATCCGGCCCGGCTCCCCATCCCGCGTGAACGCCGCCAGGGCCACCAGCCCCGTCACCACCAGCAGGTAGCCATAGCGGAGCCAGCCCGTGAGGGCCGCCAGGTGATCGAAGAACTGGGGCGTGGGCTTGATCAGCAGCCACACCAGCGGCAGCGCCAACAGCAGGGCCAGCTTGGGCTCCAGCCGCTGCTCCGTGGTTTCGTGCAGCCCCGCCAGCAGGCCGCCCCAGGCCAGAAGGAACACCTGATTGGGCGCCAGCACGTAGGTGTGGAAGCGGTTCCACAGGGGCTGCTCCATCACGCCATGCAGGGTGGAGGGCAGGCTCCAGGCCCACAGGCCCAGGGCCAGCGCCACCGGGAAGACAAGTCCACCCCTGGGCCCGCCCTTCTCCCGCAGCCAGGCCAGGGCCGGGTAGGCGAAGTAGAGCAGCGCCACCAGGCCCACATACCAGCCGCCCGTCACCAGGGCGTGATTGGGGTGGATGGCGCCGAAGGTGAGTGTCACGTTCTCCAGGATCCGCACCCAGGTGGGATCGGGTCCCATGCCCAGCCGGAAGACCACGTTCAGAGCGCAGACCAGGTAGAACAGGGGTGCCAGCCGCAGGAACCGCCGCAGCCAGAAGCGGCCCAGGCCCTCCTTCCGGACCCGCGCCCAGGAGGCGGTCCGGAAGAGGAGGAACCCGCTCAGCACGAAGAAGGCCGACACGCTGTAGTTGCCCAGGCGCGCCATGGCGATGTTTTCACCGCTGCCCGACTGCGAGATCGCGAACCACACGCCCAGGTGGTACACCGCCACACACAGGGCCAGGATCCCGCGAAGGGGGTCCAGCAGGCCGAGACGGGCGGGCGTTTTCACGAGCACTTCCGCCAAAAAACCTCCACCGCCAAGGGAGCTGAAACAGAACACTGATGAACACTGATCAAAAGCCGATGAACACCGATCAGGATAGGACCCAAGCGCGCAACCCAGGTCCTTCTTTAATCGGTGTGTGTCATGCCTTTTCGGCGTTCATCGGCGTTCTGCTTTGGTTGGCTCTAGCGGTACTTCACCGTCCCAGAGCCCTTCACCAGCCGCCCCAGCACCCAGGCGGGTTCCTCGTCGGCGTGGAGGTGGGCCAGCACGTCGCCTACCAGGTCGGCCTTCACCACCAGCACCATGCCCACGCCCAGGTTCAGGGCCTGGCGGGCGTCGTCGAGGCCCAGGCCGCCCTTGGCCATGAGGAACTTGAACAGGGCCGGGATCTCCCAGCTGGCGGTGTCGATCTCGGCGTCCAGAGTCTTGGGCAGCACGCGGGGAATGTTGTCCGTCAGGCCGCCGCCGGTGATGTGGGCCATGGCCACCAGCTTGTGGGCCTTCACCAGGGGCATGACGGGCGCCAGGTAGCTACGGTGGATGGCCAGCAGGGCGTTCGCCACCGTCTGATTCGTCCCGGGCAGGGTGTCATTCACGCCGAGCTTTTCGAGCTCGAAGCAGACCTTGCGGGCCAGGGAGTAGCCGTTGGTGTGCAGGCCCGAGCTGGGCAGGCCGATGAGCACGTCGCCCTCGCCCATGGCGTCCAGGCGCGGCAGCAGGTCGGCCTCATCGACCACACCCACGATGGTGCCGGCCACATCCACCTCGCCCTCGGCGTAGACGCCGGGCATCTCCGCCAACTCGCCGCCGATGAGCGCCGAGCCGGAGTCCTTGCAGGCCGTGGCCATGCCCTTGACGATCTGCTCGATGACCTCGGGCTCCAGCTGCTGGGCCGCGATGTAGTCCAGGAAGAACAGCGGCCGCGCACCCTGCACCAGGATGTCGTTGATGCAGTGGTTCACCAGATCCTGGCCCACCGTGTCCCAGATGCCCGCCCGCCGGGCCACCTTCATCTTGGTGCCCACGCCATCCATGCTGCTGACGAGAATGGGCTTGGCCTCGGGGAACCGGGCGTCGAAGAGGCCGCCGAAGAGGCCGATGTCGCTGCGGACGCCGGGGGTCTTGGTGGCCTTCACCAGGGGCTTGATGCGCTTCAGCGCCTCGTCCTGGCGGTTGATGTCCACGCCGCTGGACGCGTAACTGACCTTCTCGCTCATCGCCGACTCCCCAATCCCCCATGATCCCACAGCCCCCTTTTCGTGCTGAGGCAAAACCTTCCCGCCGGAACGGCCTATGTTGGGAAGGGTCATGGATGCCCTCGCGGTCAGTCCCGTCAGCCCGGCCACCCTCAGCGCCCTGCGGCCTCCCCTGGCCCTGGCCGCGCCGGTGGCCCAGGATCAGGGCACCGCGGGCCTCGCCACCCAGCTGTCCACCCAGGACCTGGCCCAGACGCTGTTCCAGCAGGCCCTGCAGAAGGCCGTCCTCTTCCCCCTGGCCGAACCCGCGGGCGCCAACCTGGCCCAGGACGCCGCCGCCTCCCTGCTGGCCCTGACCGCCCCCCAGGCCACGGCACCCCCCATGGCGACCTCTGCGGCCACCTCCTCCAATGCCACTTCCAATGCCGCGGCAGGCACGGCCCTGGCCACCCAGGCCCAGGACGCGGTCACCACGGCTGCGGCCACCACGCCCGCCCTCACCGCGGAGCTTCCAGCGGTCCAGGACAGCTCCAGCCTGGAGTTCGCCCTGCAGACGGCCCTGCGCTTCGGCGCCGGGGTCGTCACCCAGGCCACTCCCCCCTTCCAGCCCGCGGACCTGGCGGCGGGCCTCATCCCAGATCCCGCGGCCGTGCAGCGCCTGGGGAACCTCCAGCCCCACGCCGGTGGCCCCGGCCCCGAGGCCTTCGCCCATCCCCAGGCCGCCCATCCGGTCCAGCGGGTTCTGCGGACCTACGAGCTGGCCCCGACCGTCACCGAGCCCGGCCAGCTGGACCTCATGGCCTGAAATAACGCCTTCCTGATCAAAGGATTCAACAGCCTCCACGAAGAACACGAAGAAGAATGCAAAGGCCACAAAGGTAGGTACCAGGGTTTCGGTTTGGGATATCCGGGCCTCTGGCCCCCGGTCGCGCGTGGCGCGACCGGCTTCGCGGGCGGCGGCTCCGGGCGGCTTCCAAAAGGCCGCCATGGCCGCCGCCTGCGAAGGGATGTCCACGGTGGGTCGAGACCCATTCGTGCCCTTACTTGTGCCCGCAGGGTGCCTTCGTGTTCTTCGTGGAGATCTTTTGAGGCTGAAGAACCCCCTTCTTTACTCCCCGATCCACCGGACGGCTCATCCTTTCGCGCCCAGGGGCCGATGAGGCGGCAACGGGGGAGGCCCCATGGACATGAACGTGGCGGGCGCTCTCAGCGCCTACACCTACCAGAGCACCCTGGCCCAGACCGGCAGCGCGAGCCAGGCCCTCACCCAGGCCCTGGCCACGAGCCAGTCCCAGGTCGGCCAGGCCAGCGCCCTCCTGGCCGGCGCGGGCTCGCTGGATGGCGCCACCGCCTTGGCGGGGGGTTCCGGCGTCCAGGCCCTGGCGTCCCTGGCCTATTCCGCCTCGGCCGCCTCCGGGAATGGCCCCGAAGCCCTGCAGGCCATGCTGGCCACCCTGGGCGGCGGCACCTCCGCCCTGTCCTCCACGTCGGACAGCCTGCCCCTGTCCGCGGCGATCCTGTCGCCCAGCACCACCGAGGCCCTGGTGCGCTACGCCTACGACCAGAGCCAGAACCCGAAGAATGCCGAACAGCTGGCCATCACCGCTGGACAGCAGGCCCTGCTGACTTCCGGGCTCAACCTCACGGCCTGACGCCACCGTCCGCAGCGGTAGACTGGTGACCATGACCGATCCGTCCGCCCTGCCCCCAGCCCGCCCGTCCCATGCCATGGATCGCGCCGCGGCGGAAACGGCCATCCGCGCCCTGCTGCAGAGCTTCGGGCTGGATCCCGCGGCCCCGGAGCTGAAGGACACGCCCGGACGGGTGGCGGAATTTTGGGCCGAGCGGCTGGCGGGCTACGGGGTGGACCTGGCGGCCGAGCTGAAGCCCCTGCCCGGCGACCTGGCCCCGGTGCCCGTGATCCTCGAGCGCATCCCCTTCGTGAGCACCTGCGAGCACCACCTGGCTCCCTTCGAAGGCCACGCCACCATCGGCTACCTGCCAGGGGAAGGCGGCACCGTGGGCCTGTCCAAGCTCGTGCGCGTGGTGCAGGCCTACGCCTGGCGCCTGCAGGTGCAGGAACGCATGGCCCGGCAGATCGCCGACGCCCTCCAGACCCACCTGCGCCCCGCCGCCTGGGGCGTCCAGCTCGTGGCCGTCCACACCTGCATGGGGCACCGCGGCGTGAAGACTCCCGGCGTGCCCGTGCGGACCACCCTCCTGGGGGGCGCCTGGGAAACCCAGCCGCCACCGCCCTTCCGCAGCTGAGCGCCCGGCATGTTCCGCGTCACCTCCGACCTCGGCAAGAACCGGCTGTACATCACCTTGGCCGGACACATGGAAGGGGCCGAACGCCAGGAGGTGGTGAGGGCGATCATGGCCGAGGTGGCCAAGCTCACGCGCGGCTTCCAGATCGTCACGGACATCTCGGGCCTGCACGCCTCCAACGAGGAAGCCTTCAAGGACTTCCTCCGCGCCAAGACCGCCCTCAAGCTCAAGGGCGCCGGCCCCATCATCCGGGTGGTGAAGATCCCCCTCAGCCGCATGCAGGTGGAGCGCATCTCCGGAGAAGCCGGCTTCCACGAAGGCTCCGCCACCAGCCTTGAGGACGCCGAACGACAGCTGGATGCCCTGCGGGCCGAGGCGAAGGCCGAGGGCTGAGGCTCGGGTTCCGGGGCCCGCGCGTGGACCAGTAGGCGATGGTGTTGAAGGGCGGAAGCAGGGAAACCCCTCCACTCATACCGTTCAGAGGGCCAATCGGGCGGGTTCAGCCCCAGGCAGGCCAAGACGACCCCGGGCGCGCGTATGCTGGACCCGCTGCTTCTTTCTTCAAAAGCGAGGATTCCCATGACGCGACCCTGGGGGCTATGCCTGGCCTTCTGCCTGCTGATGCTCGGCTGCGGCGGCGGTGGGGGCTCGACGCCCGCCGACCCGGCCGCCATCCAGCTCCAGGCCACCTACGACCCGGCACAGACCCAGATCACGCTCACCTGGACCCAGGCCTCGGGCAACTTCGACGGCTACAACCTGGAGTTCAGGGCCAACTCGGGGGCCTATACCCTGATCAACCCGAGCCCGATCTTCAGCGGCGTGACCACGGCGACCCTGACCTTCACGGCGACGCCTCCGGAACTGACCACCTTCGGCTTCCGGATCTACACCACCACGAAGGGTGTGAACGGGCCGTACTCCAATGTCGCGGAGATCAAGACCCCCCTGCTCCCCCCAACCTACCTTGCTGCCGCCTACTCCGTGGCGGATGGAGGGATCCTCGTCAAGTGGGAGACCCTCTCCCTGCTCACGGATCGGTATGTTCTGGAACGCGCACCCTGCGACGCCGCGGGCGCCCCCACCGGAGCCTGGGCCAGCCTTGCCCTGCCGACTCCGGCCGCCACCACCTTCGTGGACAGGGCCGTGGCTGAAACCCAGGGCTACGTGTACCGGATCACTGCCTGGTCGGGAACCGCCTCCAGCACGACGCGGGGGCCGAGCCCGCGGGCCGTCACTCCACCCCTGGCGCCGGCCGCCTTCGCCGCCCAGGCCCTTCCCGGCGCAGTGGGGCTCACCTGGGTGAACCAGAGCAGGACCGCCACCCAGATCCAGATCACCCGGGTGGCTTCCGGAGGCTATGGGCCCACGGTCCTCGTGGCAACCCTTCCCGGCACGGACACCTCGTTCCAGGACGCCAGCCTGCCCCTCGGCTACTACCGCTACGCCATCAGTGTCTCCGACGGCCAGAGCAGCACCACCGGCCCGACTCTCTACGCCGCCCCCGCCAATCCTGCCAATGCGCCCAGCCTGACGGCCAGCGCGCAAGCAACCGGCCTGTCTGTGGGCTGCTTCGCCCTCTCCCCCGGCGGGCTCTGGGCCTTCGGCACGAGTTCCCCCTTCACGGTCCTTCCCGCCCCCTGGGGCACCTGGCCTGCCTGGGCGCCACCAACCAGCGTGTACTTCGGTCTGAAAGACCCCCTGCGGCTGGACGCCCAATCCCGGCCCCATGTCCTCTACGCGAGCCAGACCGCGTCGACGACAACCCTGAACCACACTTGGTTCGACGGGAGCGCCTGGATCACCGAGGTGATGGCCCAGGCGCCTTCGACCGGCGCCCTCTCCTTCGCCAACACCTACGGGTTGGACCGGACTGGCAGCCCCCAGGCGCTCCTGTACACGGCCGCAGGCCTGCGCTATACCCGCAAGGTGGCCGGAGCCTGGGTCCAGGAGGACATCGACCCTTCGAATACCCTCAACGGAAACTGGCGCTTGCTCCTCGACCCTTCGGACACACCCCACGTGCTGTTCACCACCATGATCGACAGCCGGGAATACAGCCGGAATGCGGATGGCACCTGGACCCGCCAGATCCTGCCGAACACGCTGAGCTCGTTCGTCGGTGTCCACTTCGAGGATGGCGTGTGGGCGGACGCGAATACGGCCTGGGTCTTCTACAAGATTCCCGATGTGAACAACCTCGCAAATGACGCCTTCTGGGCCATGCAGAAGGTGAATGGCATCTGGCAGTCACCGGTCCTCCTGAAATCGTTCCCATCTACGGGCATTGCCGACTCGCCATCGGTCGCCCTGTCTCCGGACGGGACGAGGGTCGCGGCGGTCTTCGCCCAGAAGAACGGGTTGTTCCTCTTCACCCAGCCTGCCCAGGGCTGGGTCGAGAGCCTCCTGCCCGTTCCCTCCGTCGACTCCCCCACCTACAAGGCCGCCTTCGATGGCGGGAACCGCTTGCACATCCTGGTGAAGCCATCGTTCATCGTCACGGACCTGGTGGATTACCACGAATGATGGATTAGCAGAGCACCGATGACTTTCAGATCCACCTGCGCCCCGCCCCGCCCGGGGCGTCCGGCTCGTGGCCGTCATTACCGGCCTGAGACATCCCGGCATGAAGCCCCCCCGGCGGCCCATACGGACGGCGCCGAAGGGCGGAAGCAGGGAAACCCTGCCACTCCTACCGTTCAGGAGCTGAACCGAGACCATTCAGCGATTCCAGGGCGTAGATGACCCAAGGCGTGGGTATGCTGGCTTCGCGTTTTCAAATCCAAGGAATGTTCAGGTCCCAAACCGAGCGAATCAGCTTGAGCAGGGGCCGATGGCTCTGGTTCATGCCGATCCACGGATCCATTCATCAGGAAGTTCTTCTAATCCAAAGTTAGCATTCGCCCACTGGAGTCAACATGTCAGGCATAAACTGGACCTGCCCGCACTGTGAAAGACACGTAACCATCACAGAGGATCGATTTTCAGCCAATGAACACAACCTTTGGATTACCAATGCAGACGGAGATCGGGCCCTATGCTCGTATTTTTACGTCTGCCCAAATCCTGAGTGTAAAAAATTCACCTTGACCGCTTCATTACATTTCAAAAATAGGAATCGTCCAAATGGTGAGATTGGCAAATTGATTGAGAAATGGGATTTGGTTCCCAGTGCACACTACAGGAATTTTCCTGATTATATCCCAGCAGTAATTTTGGCCGATTACAAAGAGGCCTGCCAGATTCGGAAGCTAAGCCCCAAGGCTTCAGCAACACTATCGCGAAGATGCCTGCAAGGGATTCTCCGTGATTTCTGGGAAGTTAAACCAGGCCGGTTGGTGAATGAAATCGATCAAATCAAAGAGCGCATTGATCCACTCACATGGGGAGCAATCGACTCGTTACGCAAATTGGGGAACATCGGTGCTCATATGGAGAAGGACATCGACACAATCGTTGATGTTGACCCAGAAGAAGCCGAATTACTAATTGGCCTCGTCGAAACCCTACTCCGAGAGTGGTACATCGCTCGAGAGGAACGAAAGGTAAGGATGAGTGCCCTTATCGAGGCAGCCGGAAAAAAGTCTTAGGCTATTGATCGTGCTAACCCTTAGCTCAACTCGGACCCCGCCTGCATTGGCTTCTCTTCTTAACGTCCCGTTTCCTCGGCTCCGCTCAGCGCCCTGGTGCGGAGGGAACTAGTTAGCCTCAACCCTTAAACCCTTTTACCTGGATAGACACCATGACGATGCCTGGCAAACTCGCCCTCTGCCTCTTCCTCCCCGCCGCCCTGGTGGCGGCCGATGGGGCCGAGGTCCGGCCCCTGAAGACCGAAGCCGACGCCAAGGCCCTGGTCGAAAGCTGCTTCAAGCAGTTCGTGGCGGAGGACTACAAGGCGGGCCTGGACCTGCTCAAGGCCCACTGGAAGGTCTCCATGAATGAGATCAATACGCTCACCATGCAGACCATCACCACCCGCGCGGCGGTGAAGGAGCGGTACGGGGCCAGCCTGGGCTACGAGTTCATCAGCCAGCAGCGGGCCGGAACCTCCCTCCTGAGATTCGTCGTCATCGAGAAGCTGCAGAACACGGCCCTCCGCTACTCCGTGGTGCTCTACAAGGCCACGGACCGCTGGGAGCTGCAGACCTTCATCTGGGACGACAAGGTGCAGAACCTTTTCGGGGAATAGGGGGGAGCGCTGCGAAGCTCCCGGCGCAAAGAGCATTGAACCGGTGATGAACAGTGATAAACGGTGATAAACGGTGATAAAGATATTTTTTTTAACATCACTGTTCATCACCGTTCATCACCGGTAAATTTCTTTTTCACCGGCTACCATCCCTCCATGCCCCTTCCCACCTCTGAACTCAAGCTCGGCTATGAGCTGTTCTCCAAGCTGCTGAACTGGGCGGCGGGGAAGCGGCAGTCGAAGCGGCTGGAGGAGCGCAGAGCGCCCAGCAGGATCCGACTGCGCCGCGATGAAGCCAGCCGGGATGCACCGCAAGGAAGGGCCCGCAGGGCAACGTGGTTCGTTGTTCAAGGGACCTGACACCGCGGAGCGCCCGGCTGGCTTCATCCCTCCGGGCGAGGGGTGGCGGACGTCGCGATGCCGCGTCACGCTCGTCGCGCGTAGTACCCGCTACGCTTCGACTCGCGTTCCTCGCCTCGCTCGCCCGGCACCCCTCGCGCGGCGCCGTGGGGTCCTGCTGGGCGCTCTACGTCCAAGGCCTTCCAGGAGCTGCTGAAGGGTGACGCGGCGGACCTGGACCTGGTGGCCTCGGTGCTGAAGGAGATCCACAAGGCGGCGGATACGTCTGCCAAGGCCATCCGGCTGGAGGGCCTCTACGACACCGCCACCCAGCCGCAGGCCAAGGCCGCCAAGAAGCCCGACCGCCGTCGGAAGAGCCCCAAGAAGCCTTCCCCGGCCAAGCCCTGACCGGAACGCCCGGCCGGGCGTCGCGTCCGGGACCAAGGGCCGCTCACCGCTCGACGAAGGACTTGAGGCGGCCCAGGGCCTCGTCCCATTGCCGCGAGATGCCTGCGAGGTACTGGTGCGCGTCGTCGAGCCGCGCCGGTTCGAGCTCCCAGATGCGCTCCCGCCCGTGGCGGCGGCTGCGCACCAGCCCGGCCCCGGAGAGCACGTCCAGGTGCTTGGTGATGGCCTGCCGGGACACGGCCGACGTGCGGCTCAGTCCCGTGATGGAGAGGGGCCCGCCCGAGCACAGGCGCGCCAGCAGCTGGAGCCGCGTCTCGTCGCCCAGCGCCGCGAAGAGGGGCGCGGCCTCCTGCGTGGCTACGGGGCGCAGCCCGCGGGCGGCCATGGCCTCATCCCCCGACGTGGTGCTGGATGTTGTCCATCTGGATGGCCCAGCCGCCCTCATTCATGCGGTAGGCCGTTTCGCGCCGCTCCGCGGGCAGCTGATCGAAGCCGGACTCCACCAGCCGAAGCAGCGTGCCCTCGGCCACGGCCTCCAGCCGGAACTCAACCAGGGTGCTGGGCTCGTGGTGGTAGTCCACTTTCGGATCCACGGCGGCGGGGTGCCAGCGGAACGAGAACAGGGTTTCGGCCTCCATCTGCTCCACCAGCACATCCATCCGGAGGTGCTCGTAGCCGGGGTAGGTGATGTGGCCGGTGGTGTGGGCCCCCGGCACGAAGGGCCCGTCCAGCCTCACCCGGAACCACTCGCCGAACTCGGCGGCATCCGTGAGCGCCCGCCAGACGCGGGCCTGCGGCGCCCGCAGCAGGATCTGCTTCTCGATGCGATCGGTACCCGATGGGCTCATGCGCAACCTCCTGGTTGCAGGTTAGCCCGCCCCGGACGAAACGCAACCAAGAGGTTGCACCTTCCCCGGCGCCCAAGCTGGACGGACGAACGCAGCTTGAAACGCATCCGTGTCCATCTGAGTCCATCCGTGGCTTATCCTTCCTTTCCCGGGCCCGGAATGGCCCTTGCGGAGGTCCCATGCTCGACGTGCCGCAAATCGTCCTGGCGGCCGCGAAGACCGCGGCGGTGATCCCCTTCCGCATTCCCCGCGCGGAGATCCAGCAGGTCATGGGCCCGGGCATCCAGGAGTTGCTGGCCACGGTGGCGGCCCAGGGGATCACCCCTGCGGGCCCCGTGTTCTCCCACCATTTCCGCATGGACCCCGAATTCTTCGAGTTCGAGCTCGGCGTGCCCACCTCCAAGCCGGTGAAGGCCCACGGCCGCGTGAGGCCCGGCCAGCTGCCCGCGGCCACGGTGGCCCGGACCACCTACCACGGGGGCTACGAGGGCCTGGGCCCCGCCTGGGGCGAGTTCGAGACCTGGCTCCAGGCCGAGGGCCACACCCCGGCCCCGGACCTGTGGGAGTGCTACGCCGTGGGCCCGGAATCGGGCCCCGATCCCGCCACTTGGCGCACGGAGCTGTACCGGCCCCTGATCCGCTGAGGCCCGGCAGCCCGGGGTCTTGTCACGAAGGAACCCGTATGAACTCAGATAAATAGGCATCCGTGTTCATCTGAGTCCATCCGGGACGTATCTTTCTTTCCGGGCAGTCCATCTTCCTGCTGGAGGACCCATGCACTTCCTACTGGTCTACGAGGTCGGCCCGGAATACGTGGAACGCCGGGCGGAATTCCGGGAGGAGCACCTCGCCCTCGCCCGGGAGGCCCAGCTGCGGGGCGAGCTGGTGCTGGGCGGGGCGGTGGCCGACCCGGTGGACATGGCGCTGCTCCTGTTCCGCGGCGAATCATCCGCGGCGGCCCAGCGGTTCGCGGCGGCCGATCCCTATGTGCTCCACGGCCTGGTGCACCGGTGGCGGGTGCGGCCCTGGATCACGGTGGTGGGCGCCGACGCCTCCTCCCCCGCCCATCCCAGGGTTTGATCTCCATCCTTCCGCACCAACGTGGGCAGAATGTCTGGACACCGTCCCCGGGAGGCATTCATGAAGTGGCTTGAGAAATACTCCGACCCCGCCTATGCCCTGCTGCGGATCGTGTCGGGGCTGCTGCTCTCCTTCCATGGCGTCCAGAAGGTCTTCGGGCTGCTGACCGAGCATCACCCGCCGGTGGGCTCCCAGATCTGGGTCGGCGGCATCCTGGAGCTGGTGGGCGGATTGGCCATCCTCGTGGGGCTCCAGACGCGGCTGGCGGCCTTCGTCTGCAGCGGCATGATGGCGGTGGCCTACATCCAGTTCCATTGGAAGTTCCAGTTCGGGGCGGCGTTCTGGCCCGCCGTGAACCAGGGCGAGCTGGCGGTGGTCTACTGCTTCCTGTTCCTGTACATCGCCTGCCGCGGCGGCGGGACCTGGTGCCTGGACAAGACGGCATGAAGGCCGCCACCCTCGCATCCCTCGCGGGCCTGGCTCTCATCGTCTTGGGCGTGGCCGCCCTGGCCTGGCCCGAGTTCAGCTACGTCAAGGACACCCACGACGCCAAGCTCGGTCCCCTGGAGTTCACGGTGAAAGAGAAGGAGTCGGTGCGGATTCCCGTGTGGGCGGGCATCGGCGCCGTGGCGGCGGGCACGTTCCTGCTGCTGCGCTCCCGAAAGCAGGCATGAATCCAGGCGAGCCCGGCCAGTCCTTCGCCACCCGCATCTTCGTGGACGCGGACGCCTGCCCGGTGAAGGACGAGATCTTCCGGGTGGCCACGCGCTACGGCCTGAAGGTGGTCCTCGTCTCCAACTCGTCCCTGCGGGTCCCGCGCAATCCCCTGTTCGAGTCGGTGGTGGTGGCCCGGGGCCAGTTCGACGGGGCCGACGACTGGATCGTGGAACAGATCACGGGCACGGACATCGCGGTGACGGCGGACATCCCCCTGGCGGCCCGCTGCCTCGAGAAAGGCGCCCGGGCCCTGGACGCCAAGGGCAAGGTGTACTCACCCGATTCCATCGGTGATGCCCTGGCCAGCCGCGAGCTGATGACGCACCTTCGCGCCATGGGCGAGATGGGCACCGGCCCCGCCCCCTTCTCGGCCCGGGACCGTTCGACCTTCCTGCAACGGCTGGACGACCTGATCCAGGCGCTGCGGCGCGGGAGAAGGTAGACTCAGAAGATTCGTGGATCAGCTTCAACCTCTTTCGAGATCGGACTCCCCATGGCCAGAAAGCCCAACTACAACTTCGAGAAGCGGCAGAAGGATCTCGCCCGCCAGAAGAAAAAAGAAGAGAAGCTGCAGAAGAAGGCCCTGAAGAAGGACGCCCTGGGCAACGACATTCCCGAGTCCGAGGACGGGGAAGAGACCACCGAAGAGGGCACGGAAGAAGGCACGTCCACGCCCGAATAGGCCAAGCCAAGCGCCATGCGCAGCTTTCCTTCCGGTTGGGAGGATGATGGAGGGACCCGCCCCGAAAGGAGCCCCCCATGGATCCGAACACGGAAGCGATGCTCCAGGCCCTGCTGACCGGGCCCCCGGTGGCCGCCCTGGGCACGCTGCATGAGGGCGCCCCCTTCGTGTCCATGGTGCCGGTGGCGCCTGCGCCGGACGGGTCGGGCTTTCTCATCCATGTGAGCCGCCTGGCCCAGCACACCCGCGACCTGCTGGCGGACGCCCGGGTGAGCCTGCTGCTCATGGCGCCGCTCACGGAGGACCAGGATCCCCTCGCCCTGCCCCGCTTGACCCTGCAGGGGACGGCCGAGGAACTCCCCGCGGATTCCGAGCCCCGCGAGGCGGCGGCGGAGGCCTATCTGGCCCGGTTCCCGCAGGCGGAGATGACCCTCGGCCTGGGGGACTTCTCCTTCTTCCTCCTCCGGCCTGCCACCGGGCGCCTGGTGCTCGGCTTCGGCCGGGCCCTCAGCCTGGATGTCTCCCAGATCCGGACCGCCCTTTCTCCGGGCCGCTGAACCAGGGATCTCTCGACATGTCGCGGATCCGGCTCTCGGCCGGTCGGGATTCCCGTGGGGCCGTACCCCTTGGAAATTCTCGAATTTATTCAATGATTTGACTTATTGCTTTGGCATGGGGATGGCTCTACCTTGGTGCCGCCGAGTACGGCCCCTCAGGAGATCCCATGTCCTTCATCGATTCGAAAACCCATCAGAACCTCAAGGCCGCCTTCGCGGGCGAAAGCCAGGCCAACCGGCGCTACACCTGGATGGCCCAGGTGGCCGAGAAGGAAGGCCTCAAGGAAGTCGCCGACCTCTTCAAGCACAGCGCCGACGGCGAAACGGGCCACGCCCTGAGGCACCTGATGTTCCTGGCCGAGAAGGCCGCCGATCCCGCCACGGGCCTGCCCCTGGGCGACTCCCTCACCAACCTGAAGTCCGCGGTGGCCGGCGAGACCTACGAGTACACGGACATGTATCCCGAGTTCGCCCGCCTCGCCAAGGAAGAGGGCTACGCCGAGATCGCCGCCTGGTTCGAGACCTTGGCCAAGGTCGAGCGCTTCCACGCCGGCCGCTTCCAGGAAGCCCTCACCAAGCTGCAGGCCGGTGCCAAGCCCGCCTTTGCCGAGCCCGCCGCCGACATCGCGAAGCACGTCTGAGCACCCGGTGACGCTCGCCTTCGATCCCGCCACCGAGCGCGCCCGCTTCCAGGCCCGCCAGGCCTTCCTGGGCCGCCAGGCGGCCCTGCGGCTGGAGCTGGCGCAGGGCATCACCTTCCAGCCGGAAACGGCGGAGAGCGTGGAGGACCAGATCATCGAAACGCTCTGGGCCGAGGGCAAGACGCCGGACACCGTGGATGCGGATGAGCTGGCTGAGGCCCGCGCCTCGTTCGCCGTGCTGGCTCCCCGCCGCGAAGGGGCCGCCCGCAGCCTTGCCGCCACGCTGATGCTGGGTTTTCCGGATGAGGTGCGGGATCGTCGCCTGGCGCTCCTCCACACCTTCCCGGACCAGCTGGCGCTGGAGCTGTCGGATGGTTCTCTCGTGGAACCCGCCGTGGACCGCGGCACCGCCGGACCGGAGGATCGCCTGCCCTCGGTGCTGGCCCTGCGCTACCTGATCCCGGACGGCCACGCCATCGCCGCCCTCGTCTCCAACCACGCCGAAGCCCCCGGCCGGTGGCCCGCCCCCACCGCCTGGACCGCCTGGCCTTCCTGAGGAGAGCTTCGTGAATCGCACCATCATCGACCACCTGAACGCCGAGCTGGCCACCGCCTTCGTGCTGGCGCTCAATGCCAAGCGCTACCACTGGACCGTCACCGGCCCGCACTTCCGCGACTACCACCTGCGCTTCGAGGACCTCTACACCGCCGCGGACAGCACCGTGGACGAGCTGGCGGAACGCATCCGCATGGTGGGAGGCGTCCCCCTCCACGCCCCGGCCCAGATCGAGGCCCAGACCAAGGCCGAGATCTCCAACCCCTCGGCCCGCCTGGATCCCGAGGCCATGCTGAAGGAGGCCCTGGCCAACGAGGAGGCCGTGGTGGCCCTCATGCACGAGGGCATCGACCTGGCCAATGGCGCTGGCGATCCCGGCACCGCCGACCTGCTCACCCGCTTCGTGCAGGTGCACCAGAAGGAAGCCTGGTTCCTGCGAGAGATGCTGGGCTAGATCAGTCTGGAGTCCGGAGTCTGGGGGTTGAGTTCGATGGATCTGTCGCACCCTCCGTGCTTGAGCGGCCCAAAAGCCAACACTGGTGGGGCCGTAGGCCCCCACAGAAGGCAGTACCTCCAGACTCCAGTCTCCAGCCTTATAGCTTCTTTTTCTGATTTCCGACTTTTTTGGTAAACTAATCATCCGCGCCCCGCGCAGCTAAAGGAGACTGTCATGGCCTACACCGCCAAGTCCTATGACCACCTGAAGGGCGGCGCCCTGAAGGGGCTCAGCGATTCCCAGCTGGACCAGCACTTCGGCCTCTACAAGGGCTACGTCACCAAGCTGAATGAGATCGAGGAGAAGCTGGCGACGGCGGACAACACCAAGCCCAACTACTCCTACAACGAGTACAGCGAGCTGAAGCGCCGCGAGGCTGTGGCCTTCAACGGCTCGTTCCTCCACGAGCTCTACTTCGAGAACCTGGGCGCCGACAGCGACATCAGCGCCGGCCTCAAGGCCGCCCTGGACGCCGTGGGCGGCAAGGACAAGGTCATCGCCGACCTCAAGGCCACCGCCATGGGCGGCCCCGGCTGGGCCGTGCTCACCCGCAACCGCCGCGACGGCAAGCTGCACACCTACTTCGTGGCCGAGCACCACCTGGGCCTGCCCATTGAGCAGGACCTGCTCGTGGTGCTGGATAGCTGGGAGCACGCGTTCATGGTGGATTACGGCACCGCCCGCGCGAAGTACCTCGATGCGTTTGTCGAGAACATCAAGTGGAGCGAAGTCAGCAAGCGCTTCGGCAAGTAAGGCACAAACGGGCCTCATGGCCCCCCGGATCGCAGGCCCCGCTGGCACCGCCCGCGCGAAGTACCTCGATGCGTTTGTCGAGAACATCAAGTGGAGCGAAGTCAGCAAACGCTTCGGCAAGTAACTGATCAACTGACTCACCACCAAGACACCAAGGCACCAAGAACTGCTTTTGCTTTTCTTGGTGCCTTGGTGTCTTGGTGGTGTTCTTTGTCGTTTTCCCGTCTGTCGCACCCACCCCACGAAGCACCCCCGGAGCGTGCAGGATCCGTCCTACCCTGGAGGCCCCGCAGGAGGCGATGTGCCCGCGAAGACGACTCCCTCTGGACTGGAGAACCCGCTGGGGCCCGGCCTCTTCCGGTTCCTGAAGGATCTGAAGGCGCACAACGAGCGCGCGTGGTTCCTGGAGAACAAGGCGCGGTACGAAGCCGAGGCCCGGGAGCCCATGCTCCGGCTCATCGCCGCCTTCAGCGGCCCGCTGGCCTCCATCAGCCGCCACTTCATTGCCGACCCGCGGCCGTCGGGCGGGTCCATGTTCCGCATCTACCGCGATACGCGGTTCGCCAAGGACAAGACGCCCTACAAGACGCACGTCGCGGCCCACTTCCCCCACCGGACCATGCAGGCGGGCGGCGTCCACGGACCCGGCTTCTACCTCCACCTGGAGCCCGGCGGCAGCTTCGCGGGGGGTGGCCTCTGGCACCCGGACCCCGATTCACTATTCAAGGTCCGCCAGGCCATCGCCGCCAAGCCCGCGGCCTGGAAGGCCCTCCGGAAATCGGGAATGGAGATCGAAGGCGACGCGCTCATGCGGGTCCCCCAGGGCTTCGACCCTGCTCACCCCTGCGCGGAGGATCTCAAGCTCAAGGACTTCTACACGTCCACCGGCTTCACGAATGCCCAGGTGCTGGCGCCCGATTTCGTCGACCAGGTGGCCGCCGCCTGCCGGCAGGCCTCTCCCCTGGTGGCCTTCCTGTGCAAGGCCCTGGATCTGCCCTTCTGAGGCCTCATACGGTTTTGCATTCAAAGAAAAAGATCACCGCCAAGGCGCCAAGAAGCCAAGAACTGAAAAGGACTGATTGGCTGCCTTTCTTGGCGCCTTGGCGGTAAATGTTCTTCCTATCGAACTGAACGAACCTTGGTATCAGCGTCCCTGGGCCGCGCGCGAGGCCCGCAGGACGGCGCGGAACACATCCTCCACGCCCTGCATGTCCAGGTGGGCCTCCTGGGCCCAGGCGCGGCGGGCCTGGAGCTGGGCCGCCTCGCGCTCGGGATCGTGCACGGGCAGGCCCAGCTCGGCCTTGGCGCGGCCGGCGCGGAGCACCAGCTCGGTGCGGCGGGCCAGCAGGGCCACCAGCTCCTGGTCCAGGGCGTCGATGTGATCGCGGGCTTCCTGCAACACGGGGGAGCGCTCGCCCAGGCCGGGGATGGACAGCTGCTGCTCGTCCGCGCGCCCCGCCACGGCCTCGGCCAGGCTCTGGTGGATGGCGGAGAGGGCCTCCAGCAGGCCCTCCCGGGCCCCGGCGGCGAAGGGGTTCTGGTTCTGGAGGGCGGCGAAGAGGTGGCCGGCGTCCTCGCGCACGGACTCCAGCGTACGGGCGATGGCGTGGAAGGAGGGCGGCGTGAAGGGCAGCTCGGCCCCGGCGCCCACCGCCAGCAGGCCCTTGGCGATGAAGAAGGTGAGGGCGTGGGTGGTGGCCATCACCCGGTCGTGGTCCTCGGGGCTCTGGCGAAGCACCTCGCAGCCGAGGCTCTCGAACAGGGCCTGCACCCGGTCGGCCGCGGCGGGATGCTGGGCCGAGGGGCAGAGCACCACGCGCAGGGGCCGCTCCGCCCGGGCCAGGCTCACGGGGCCGAAGAGGGGATGCGTCCCCACGTGGGGGACGGCAGCCCCCAGCTGCGCATCCATCAAGGCACAGGGCCCCGACTTCACGCTGCCCACGTCGAGGACCAGCTGGCCCGGCCGCAGGTGGGGCCGCAGGCTGGCCAGCGCGGCGGCCTGGGCGGCGATGGGCACCGCCAGCACCAGGGCCTCGGCCTCCGTCAGGTCCTGGATCCCGGCCGCGCGGTGCTCCGCCGGAATCTCGACCGCCGGATCCCAGGCCCGGTAGGTGTGGCCGGCCTGCTGGAGGAGCTCGCCCAGAGCCCGCCCGAAGCGGCCATAACCCAGGATGCCGATGCGCATGGGATTCCCTCGTGGTGTGGGGAAATCCTACCGCAGCAGGTCGCGGATGGCCGCCACGGTGGGCACATGACCCTGGCTCTTCACGACACCGTCCACCACCAGCCCCGGCGTGGACATCAGGCCCCGGGCCACGATGTCCGGGTACTCCGTGACCTTCACCAGCGTGAAATCCGCGCCCAGGCCCTTGGCGGCCTCCTCGGCCCGTTCCGCCAGCAGCTTGCACTTGGCGCAGCCGCTGCCCAGCACTTCGATCTTCATGGCACCTCCGGTTTGAGTGTCAGGTTCTGTGACTGAAACAGATCTCCACGAAGGTCACGAAGAGGGCCCTTCGGGCCATTGAAGGCCACGAAGGAAAACCAAGGTCAAGCGCTCAGCCACTTCCATGACGACTGCCTTCGTGGCCTTATCCCTTGCTCCTTCGTGCCCTTCGTGGAGGTCTTGAAATCCCTACATCAACACGTTGAAAAGATAGCCCACCAGCACGATCCCCACCGCGACGACGCCCAGGAAGACGCCCAGCAGCCGCGGCTTCAGCACCTTCCGCAGGATGACCGTCTCAGGCAGGGACAGGCCCGTCACCGCCATCATGAAGGCCAGGGCCGTACCCAGGGCCGCGCCCTTGGCCAGCAGCACCTGCACGATGGGGATGATGCCGGCGGCGTTGGAATACAGGGGCACGCCGATGAGCACGGCCAGGGGCACGCTCCACCAGGCGGACTTGCCCATGACGCGGGCCATCAGCTCGGCGGGCACATAGCCGTGGAGGAAGGCGCCGACGCCGATGCCCATGAGCACATAGATCCACACCTTCCCCACAATATCCTTCGTCGCCTGGAGCGCCAGCTCCAGGCGCGCGGCGAACCGCACGGGAGCGTCGGACGCCCTGGACGCCTCGAAGGGGATCTCCAGGATCCAGGGTTCCAGGTGGCGCTCCATGCGGAGCTTGCCGAGGATCCAGCCCGAGACGAAGGCCACGGCCACACCCGTCACGGTGTAGAGCAGGGCGATGCGCCAGCCGAAGAGGCCGAACAGCAGGAACAGCGCCACCTCGTTCACCATGGGGGCCGACACCAGGAAGCTGAAGGTGGCGCCCAGGGGCACGCCCACTCTGACGAAGCCGATGAACAGCGGCACCGCCGAGCAGGAGCAGAAGGGTGTGGCGATGCCCAGCAGCGAGGCCAGCAGGTTGCTCCAGGCCCCGGTGCGCTTGGCCAGCAGGTCGCGGGTGCGCTCGGGGCTGAGGAAGGTCTGCACGAAACTGACGCCCAGCACCACGGCCCCGAGGAGCATGAGCACCTTGGGGGCTTCAAAGACGAAGAAGGCCACGGCCTCCCCCAGGCGGCTGCCGGGAGCCAGACCCAGGGCCCGGAAGGCCAGCCAGCCGGCGCTGGGCTGGAGGACCAGGTAGAACCCGATCCAGGCCGGGAGGGCGGCCAGCAGCCACCCCCCCGATTTCCAGAAGCCGCCGGAAGCGGGCCCAGTTGCGGGCGCGGCGCAGGCACAGCCTTTTGATTCCACCGTCATCTCCTCATCATCCGCAGCAGGTGGGCGCGCAGCAGGCTCGGCTGGATATCGTCACACCCTTGGTGGCTTCCACCTGGACGCTGAGCACCGAGCTGGCCAGGAGCTCCAGCTCCTCCCGGCTCATGTTGGGGTAGCGGCGCTTGGCCAGTTCCATCAGCTCCGGCGACAGTTCCGCCAGGCCGAAGCAGCGCTCGGAGGCCACGGCCACGCCCTCGAAGCCCGCGGCACGGATGGCGGCCAGGTAGTCGTCCTTCAGCATGGCGCCGGAGATGCAGGCGGCATAGGCATCCATGTCCTCGAGGAGGGCCTCGGGCAGGGGCCGGGCCAGCACCAGATCGGACACCTGGAGGCGACCGCCGGGCTTCAGCACACGGAAGGCCTCACGGAAGACCTTGGCCTTGTCCGGAGCCAGGTTCACCACACAGTTAGAGAGGATCACGTCGATGCTGGCGTCGTCCACCGGCAGGGCCTCGATGTCGCCCTGACGGAACTCGACGTTCCCATAACCGTGCTTCCGGGCCAGGGAGGTAGCCCGGGCGATCATCTCCGGCGTCATGTCCACGCCGATGACATGGCCTTCGGGACCCACGCGCTTCGAGGCGAGGAAGGCGTCGAAGCCCGCGCCCGAGCCCAGGTCCAGCACGGTCTCGCCGGGCTTCAGGGCCGCCAGGGCCACGGGGTTGCCGCAGCCCAGGCTCAGGTTGGCGCCTTCGGGCACGGCGGCCAAGTCCTTCGCGTCATAGCCCGCGTCCAGGCTCGCTTCGCCGGGAGCGCACCCGCAGGAAGTCGAGGGACCGCAGCAGCTCTGATTCTTGGTGACGAAGCCGGCATAGCGGTCGCGGACGGCGGATTTGAGGATTTCGGGTTCCATGGTGGGGCCTTTCGGATGGAGGTTCCCTGGGACGCCAGTGGCATCCACGTCCCAGAGAGATGGAAGGTCAATCCCTGCGGCAGCAGGGCGAAGGTTGGGGGTCATCCACCGCGCCACCGGCGCAGCAGTCCTGCCAGAGGTATTCGGTCAGCGCCCGCAGCGTGCCGTAGTCGGCGCGGTAGCGGAGCGTGGTGCCTTCCCGGGCCACCAGCACCAGGCCGGCGTCGGCGAGGGTGGCCAGATGATGGCTGAGGGTGGAGGCCGGGATGTCCAGGCGCGACTGCAGCTCTCCGGCGGGCGTCCCCGCCTCGGGGCCCTGCACCAGGCGGCGCAGGATGGCCAAGCGGACCGGATGCCCAAGGGCCTTCAGCCGCTCTGCCGCCTGTTCCACACGCCCTGTCATGATCTCCTCCCGACTTAATTCTAGAATTGTCGAAATAGCATGCAAGCCCTAATTTCGATTTTTTTCGAAATTTATGAAACCCAGCCACGCTCGTGGCCCAGAGCCTCCAGCCGGTGGGTGATCTCGTCGCGGGCGTCGCGGAAGCGGGCCCTCAGATCATCAGCTGTCAGCAAAGGATCGTCGCTGGCAGGATCGGGGATGGGCCAGTGCAGGCGCTCGGCCCTGCCCAGGAAGGCGGGGCACACCTCCTCTGCGCAGAGGGTGATGACCAGATCTACGGAGGCCGGGTCGATGTCCGACACGGGCTTCGAGGCATGCGTCGAGGCGTCGATGTCCCGCTCTGCCAGGGCCTCGATGGCGTAGGGATTCACGCGGCTGGGCCGGCTGCCGGCGCTCTGGATGCGGATGCCCGGGAACATCTGGCGCGCCAGGCCTTCGCCCAGCTGCGACCGGGCGCTGTTGGCCACGCACAGGAAGAGGATCGAGGTCACGGTGGCTCCGTTCAGCTCACAAGAAAGGACTCACCACCAAGACACCAAGAACTGCTTTTGTCTTTCTTGGTGCCTTGGTGTCTTGGTGGTGCTCATTTTCTATTCCAACCTGGAGGTCACTCACAGGAGCAGCTCCCAGAAACCCACATCCACCCAGGCGCCGAACTTCCAGCCGGCCTCGGTCATGTGGCCCACCTTCCTGAACCCGAGCTTCTCGTGCAGCCGCACGCTGGGCGCGTTGGGCAGGCCCAGGCAGCCCAGGGCCGAGTGGAAGCCGCGCTGCTTGAGCTCCACCAGCAGCGCCTCGTAGAGCGCGGCGCCGCGGCCCTTCCCGTGGTGACCATCCGCCAGGTAGATGGTCGTCTCCACGGCGAAGCGGTAGGCGTGCCGGGTCCGCCAGGTGGAGCCGTAGGCGTAGCCGAGCACCACGCCATCCTCCTCCCAGACGAGCCAGGGAAACGCGGCCGTCATCTTGGCGATGCGCGCTCCCATCTCGGCCACCGAAACCGGTTCCTCCTCGAAGGTGATGATGGTGTCCCGCACATAGGGGTTGTAGATGTCGGCCAGAGCCGGGGCATCCGTGGGCAGGACGGGACGGATCATCGGCTCACCTCTTAGCAGGATCTATCGCCGGACAGCAGCCGGCGCTGGCCACCTCTTCCGAAGCCTCCGGGTACCACTTCCCCTTCAGCCAGAGGGCCACGTTGACGAGGCCGATGAGGGCGGGCACCTCCACCAGCGGCCCGATGACGGCGGCGAAGGCCGCGCCGTGGGCGATGCCGAAAGTGGCCACGGCCACGGCGATGGCCAGCTCGAAGTTATTGCTGGCGGCCGTGAAGCTCAGCGTGGCGCTCTGGGGATAGGTGGCGCCGGCCTTCTTGGACAGCCAGAAGCTCACCAGGAACATCACCACGAAGTAGATGAGCAGCGGGATGGCGATGCGGATGACGTCGAAGGGCAGCTTCACGATGGCGTCGCCCTTGAGGCTGAACATCACCACGATGGTGAAGAGCAGCGCGATGAGCGTGAGCGGGCTGATCTTCGGCACGAAGACCCGGTGGTACCAGTCCAGGCCCTTGAGCTTCCCGAGGAGGAAGCGCGTGAGGAAGCCGGCGATGAAGGGAATGCCCAGGTAGATGAAGACGCTCTGGGCGATCTGGCCGATGGTGATGGCGACCACCGCGCCCTGGAGGCCCAGCTTGGCAGGCAGCACCGTAGCGAAGAACCAGGCGTACACGCTGAAGAAGAGCACCTGGAAGATGGAGTTGAAGGCCACCAGGCCCGCGCAGTACTCGGTGTCGCCCTTGGCCAGGTCGTTCCATACGATGACCATGGCGATGCAGCGGGCCAGCCCGATGAGGATGAGGCCCAGCATGTACTCGGGCCGGTCGCGCAGGAAGAGCACGGCCAGCCCGAACATGAGCAGGGGCCCGATGATCCAGTTCTGGAGCAGGGACAGGCCCAGCACCTTCTTGTTCCGGAAGACCAGGTGCAACTCCTCGTACTTCACCTTCGCCAGGGGCGGATACATCATCAGGATCAGGCCCGCGGCCAGGGGCACGCTGGTAGTGCCCACGTTCCAGGCGTTGATGGCCCGGTTGAAGCCGGGCACCGCGAAGCCCAGCAGCACGCCTAGCCCCATGGCCAGGAAGATCCACAGGGTCAGATACCGATCCAGGAAAGACAGCCGACCCGTGGACATGGATCCTCCTACTTGCAGTCGCAGTCGTCGCCGCAGTCGCCCTTCTGGCCGCCCGCATCTTCGCAGGCGCAGGAACCGCCGCAGCAGCCGCCGCCTTCGCCCACCAGCGCGGACTGGGCCAGCGACATGATGATCGAGTGGGGATCGCCCTTCACCCGCAGGGCCATGTTCACGGCCTCGATCATGTCGTCGTTGGACACGCCCAGCTCGGCGAGGCGGCTCTGGTGCGCGCGGAAGGCGCGCTCGGCGTTGGAGCCGATGGCGGCCCCCAGGGCGATGAGGTTGAGGGTGGTCTCGCTGAGGCCGGTCTCGGTCTGCGGCTCGGTCGGGGTGTCGTTCTGGGTGGTCATGCAGGCTCCTTGGGGGTTCGAGAGGGGGGACAATCGGAGGGGTTGCAGGCAGCGCAGCGCAGGGCGAGGGCCTGGGCCCGGTCCCGGGCCAGATCGGCCTCGGCGCCGGCCATCAAAGGCCACAGGGCCTCCAGCACTGGATGGGCGGGGATCTGGTCGGACAGGGCCACGTGGACCCAGCGGCCCACCTTCCATTCCCGCACCAGGCCCGTCCGGCGCAGGCCGGTGAGATGTTCGGAGACGGTGGAAGGCGCCAGCTCCAGCACCTCGGCCACCTCGCAGACGCACAGCTCCCCCTCGCGCAGCAGCGCGAGGATGCGCAGGCGCACGGGATGGGCCAGGGTCTTGAGGGTGTCCACGAGGGGACGGAGGGGGTCTGAGGTCATTTCGCTATTTCCCGAAACAACGTGATCATACCCCGCCATTCGGGCCTTGCCATACCTCGCCATTTGATATTTGCTGAAACCAGCTTTCCCATTCGGAGTTCCCATGCCGCGGACCCCCTCCGCCCTGCTGTCGCTGGCCCTGGCCACCCTCCTCCAGGCCCAGGCCCCCTTCCCGCCCGCTCCACCCACGGCTTCGCCGGTGCCGGTCCTGAAGGATTACCCCGACACCCCCGCCGGCAAGCTGCTCCGGGAGATCAAGGAACACGCGGAGGTGGTGGCCCGGGTGGAATACCTGTGCGACGTGATCGGCCCCCGCCTCACGGGCTCGGACCAGCTGCGGCAGGCCCAGGCCTGGGCCAAAGCGGAAATGACGCGGCTCGGCGCCGTGAACGTCCACGAAGAAACCTATGACTTCGGCCTGGCCTGGACCCGGGGCGTGGACAGCGCGCGGCTGCTCACCCACAACGGCATCCGGTTCCGGGTGGACCAGGCGGCCTGGACCGTCAGCACCAAGGGCACCGTGAAGGGCGATCTGCTCCTGGTGGACGCCCGGAACCTGGAGGAGCTCAAGGCCTTCAAGGGCCAATTGAAGGGCCGGATCCTGCTGCGCACCAACCCCGACGACAAGCGCCCGGCCCTGGACCGCCGGGGCCGCGACATGGAAGCTTTCCAGGCGGAGCAGGCAGCCATGACGCAGTTCCTCCTCGATGAGGGCGCCCTGGCCCTCCTTCAGATGTCGGGCCGCAAGAATGGACTTGGCTTCGCCAGCGGCGGGCCCGGCCGCGACCCCAAGCACCTGAGCCTCCCGTCCGCCACGGTTCCCCAGGAACCCTACAAGATGCTGGTGCGCCTGGTGGCGCGGAAGGAGCCCGCGAGGCTCGAACTGTCCCTCGGCGGCAGCTTCTCCGCGGCCCCGGTCCAGGCCACCAACGTGGTGGGCGAGATCCCCGGCCGGGAGAAGCCCGGTGAAGTGGTCATCGTGGGCGGGCACCTGGACAGCTGGGACCTGGGCACCGGCGCCACGGACAACGCCACGGGCAGCTCCGTCGCCCTGGAGGTGCTGCGGGCCTTCCAGGCCACGGGCCTGAAGCCCCGGCGGACCCTGCGGGTGATCCTCTGGAGCGGCGAGGAGCAGGGCCTGCTGGGTTCCCGCGCCTATGTCGACGCCCACAAGACCGAGCTGGACGCCATCCAGGCGGTGCTGGTCGACGACATGGGCACGGGCATGGTGAAGGGCTTCACCCTGCAGGGCCGCGAGAATTGCCGGGGACTCATGGCCCAGGCCATCGCGCCCCTCAACGACCTGGGCGTGAAGGACCTCTCCCTCCGGGTCATGGGCAGCACCGACCACGCCCCCTTCGACCGGGCCGGCGTGCCCGCCTTCGCCGCCATCCAGGATCCTGCGGACTATTTCCTGGGCACCCACCACAGCCAGATGGACTACCCGGATCACCTGCTGCCGGACCAGCTGGTGCAGGGCGCCCAGGCCATGGCCGTCACCGCCTGGGAACTGGCGGAGATGGACGCCCGCCTGCCCCACGGCCGCCTTCCGGCCCGGCCCCTGGCGGGAGCCATCAATCCTCCCGGGCGGCCGTGATTTGATACCAAGGTGCGTTCATTTCGATAGGAAGAACACTCACCGCCAAGACGCCAAGGGCGCCAAGGGCGCCAAGTAAAGCAGTCAATCAACCCTTTCAGTTCTTGGTTTCTTGGCGCCTTGGCGGTGATCTTTTTCTTTGAACGCAAACCGAATGAGACGAAGCCTGTCTCAGCCCTTGGCGAGCCGGGTGAGGGTCTCTAACGCCTCGGAAGGCCCCATCACCAGCAGCTCGTCGCCGGTCTGGAACCGCTCCTCGCCGGAAGGGTTGAAGCGCAGGCCGGCGCCCGGGTGGACCAGGCCCACCAGGAGCGAGCCCGTGGCGTGGCGCAGGCGGGCCTCCCGCAGGGTCTGGCCCACCAGGGGGGACCCGGGCGCGATGGCGATGCGTTCCAATCCAAGCTCCAGCTGTTCCTGCTGCAGCACGATGTCGTAGAAGTTCATCATCTCGGGCTTGAGCAGCAGGCCCGCCATGCGCCGGCCGCCGATCTCGTAGGGGCTCACGATGTGGTCGGCCCCTGCGGCCTTCAGCTGGCGCTCGGTGCCCAGCTTGGCGCTGCGGGCCACCACGGGGAGGTCCGGCCGCATCTGCTTCACCGTGAGCGTCACCAGGACGTTGTCGGCATCCGTCGTCAAGGCGGTGATGAGGCCCCGGGCCCGGCGGATGCCCGCGCGCTCCAGCGTCAGCTCGTCCATGGCATTGCCGTAGAGGATCAACTCGCCCGCGAAGCGGGGGCTGCGGCCCTTGGTCTCGTCCTGCTCCACGATGACGAAGGGGACGCCGGCCTTCTTCAGCTCCCAGGCGGCCTGGAAGCCCATCTTCCCGAAGCCGCAGACGATGATGTGGTCCGTGAGGTCGTCCAGGCGTTTCTGCATGCGGCGCTCCAAGATGTAGCCTCTGAGGTCGCCTTCCAGGATCAGGGCGGTCAGATTCGAGATGGCGTAGGTGGCCACGCCCAGGCCGATGACGAGGTAGAAGATCGTGAAGATTTTCGTCCGGGCGTTCACCTCGCCCAGCTCCCGGAACCCCACCGTGAACAGCGTGGTGATGGCCATGTAGAGGCTGTCCAGGGCGTCGAGATGCGAAAGCCCGTGGTAGCCCAGGGCCCCCGCCACGATGACCGCTACCAGCAGGGCCAGGGCGTAGCGCAGGCGTTTCAGCGGAGCGTCCTGCTGCTCGTCCCGCCCGACGGGAAAGGGCGTTCCGGGCCTCATGTCAGCCCCCGAGCCCGTGCTTGATGGCGAAGTTCGCCGTGCTGAGGGCCACCAGGTGATCGCCGCAGGTGAGCCGGCACTCCAGAATGCCGCCCCGGCCGGAGATCCTCACCACCTGGGCCTCGCCCCGCACCTCGCCCCGGGCGGGCTCCAGGTAGCGGATGTGCAGATCCGAGGTGGCGAAGGGCATGGCCCCGTCGAAGGCGGTGCTGAGGGCCAGGGCGCTCACCATGTCCGCCATGGTGGCCAGCACCCCCCCGTTCACGTTGCCGCGGCTGCCGTTGATCACGGCCTTGGTGGGCACCAGCACCATGACGGCCACGCCCGGGCGGACGGACTCGATGGTGAGCCCCCAGTCGCTGATGAGGGGCCAGGGATGGAAGCGCCCGCGCAGACGCTCCAGGAGATCCGGCGCCAGGGTCTCGGGAATCTGCGGCTTAGGCATGGACCAGGATAGCCCGATGCCGCTCGTACGCGCAGGGTCACGACAAAGGATCCCGGGATTCACGGAGCCGTCACGGGCCCATGGGGTAATCGCCATGGAGATCCCCATGTCCCTTCGCGCCCTCGCCGCCCCCCTTCTGCTCCTGTTCACCCTGGCCTGCCAAGTGCCCGTGGAGGCCCCGCAACGGCCCGCACCGCCAGCCGCTCCCGCCAAGGAGGTGACCCTGCCCGCCTATGCGGCTGAACATCCCGTGTCCGGTGAGCTGAAGAGTGTGGGCTCGGACTCCATGGAGCCCCTGATGGTGCTCTGGGGCGAGGACTTCAAGAAATTCCATCCCCGCATCTCCACCCTCTTCATCTGCAAGGGCTCCGCCACGGCCCCCAAAGCCCTTCTCGATGGCAGCGCCATCATGGGCCAGATGAGCCGGGAGATGACGGACCAGGAACTGGCGGCCTTCCAGGCCAAGTACGGCTACGCACCCACCCGCATCGCGGTGGCGGTGGATGCCCTGGTGGTCTACGTCAACGCGAGCAACCCCATCCGGCAGCTCCGCATGGAGGAGATCGACGCCATCTTTTCCGTGACCCGCAAGGGGGGTGCGAAACAGGACATCCTGCGCTGGGGCGACCTGGGACTCGGAGGCGATTGGAAGCAGCGCGAAATCCAGGCCTATGGCCGTGACGAGAACTCCGGCACCCGGGCCTTCTTCCGGGAACACGTGATGAAGAAGGGCGACTTCAAGCCCTCGGTGAAAGCCTTCCTGGACCAGTTCGCGGTGGTG
Organism: Geothrix sp.; assembly: GCA_036504495.1. Lineage (GTDB taxonomy): Bacteria > Acidobacteriota > Holophagae > Holophagales > Holophagaceae > Geothrix. The sequence goes on along the minus strand of DASXVC010000086.1, from coordinate 43,914 downwards.
GAAGCGCCGGCCGTGGATGGCGGCGGCATCAGCTACGGCCCGCTCCAGTACGCGAACCGCATGGTGAAGGGGGTGCCCGTGGCCTCCTTCGGCAGCGACCGCTTCGTGGAACCCACCCTGGAAACCATCCAGAAGGCCACCTATCCGCTGACCCGCTTCCTCTACATCTACGTGAACAAGGCCCCGGGCCGGGCCCTGGACCCCACCGTGAAGGAATTCCTCCGTTTCGTGCTGTCACGGGAGGGCCAGGCGGCGGTATCCGGTTTCGGCGCCGTGGCCATCCCCGGCGACTTTGCCGCCATGAGCGCAGGCAAGCTCAACTGAGGTTCCCATGCCCCCATTGGTCCCCCTGCTGACGCCGCTGCTGTTCGCGGGCCTGCTTGACGCGGGGCCGGAGCGCCTGCCCTTGCCCTCGCCCCAGCCCTCGCCCCAGCCGATGGTCCTGCAGCTGCCCCTCCATTCCCCGGAGAAGGGGCCCGTGGACCTGCGGCTGCGGCCGGACGGGTCGCTGTATCCGGTACGAGCGGGGCTCGAGGTGCCCCTGCGAATCATGGGGGGCCTCAGGGAACCCCAGACGGACCCCGGGCGGACCCTGATCCACTTCACCCTGGAGGCGCCGATCTACGATGCACGCCACCGGGCGCTGCTGCTTCCCGTGGGTACCCATCTGGTGGGTCTGGTCCACCTGCTGCGGGGTGAGTACCGGTTCGTGGCCTTCCAATCCCTCACCCTCCCCGACGGCCGCAGCCTCGCGGCCCCGGAGGAGGGCTTCCGCCTAGGTCCCGGAACCCGGCTCACCATCCTGGACGGGGGCCGCGCCACGATCACTGTGGCCAGGCCCCTCCGGATGGAGGCGTTCGGGACGCCGTGATCAGAGCTTCAGCACGCCCTTGAGGGTCTCGGCCATGTCCTGGAAGACCTTGGTCTGGGGGCTGTGGGGATGCTCCGCCACGAAGGGCTTGCCGCTGTCCCCGCCCTCGCGGATGGCCAGGTCGATGGGCACCTCGCCCAGGAAGGGCAGCTCCATGCGGATGGCGGCAGCCTTCACGCCGCCATGGCCGAAGATCTGGGTCTCCTGGCCGCAGCCGGGGCAGATGAAGCTGCTCATGTTCTCGATGATGCCGAGCACGGGCACCTTCACGGTTCCGAACATGCCGATGGCCTTTTTCGCGTCGAGGAAGGCCACGTCCTGGGGGGTGCTGACGATGACCGCGCCGTCCACCTGGGCGTTCTGGATGAGCGTGAGCTGCACGTCGCCGGTGCCGGGCGGCAGGTCGATGAGCAGCACGTCCAGGTCGCCCCAGGCCACGTCCTTCAGGAACTGCTGGAGGGCCTTGTTGAGCATGGCGCCGCGCCAGATGACCGGCCGGTCCTCCTCGATGAGCAGGCCCATGGACATGACCTTGATGCCGAACTTCTCGAGCGGCAGGATCTGGCCCTCCGGCGTGCCCAGGGGCGAGTCCTTCAGGCCCAGCATCATGGGGATGGAGGGGCCGTAGATGTCCGAATCCAGGAGGCCCACCTTGAGGCCCTGCTCCGCCATGGCGATGGCGAGGTTCACCGTGACGGTGCTCTTGCCCACGCCGCCCTTGCCGGAGCCCACCACCACGCAGCGCTTGATGCCGGGGATGAGGTTCTTGAACTCCACCTGGGCGGTCTTCTCCCAGCCGATTTCGATGTCCACCGCGGCCACGCCGGGCTGGTTGAGGATGAGCTCCTCCAGGGCCTGCTTGATGACCTGCACGCGGTCCCGGTAGGCGTCCATGAGCTGGAGCAGCACCGTCACCTTGCCCTCGGTGACATCGATGCCCTTCACCGCCTTGAGGGTGGTGAGCGTGGCATTGGTTCCGGGAACCGTGTAGGCATTCAGGGCTTCGAACAGGGCGGCGCGGCTGATCTTCGTCATGCGTGTCTCCAGCCGGACAGTTTGACACGGGCGGAATCAAGGTTTGAACATGCAAAAGGATCTCCACAAAGGACACGAAGGAAGGACAAAAGGACACGAAGGGAAAGCTCAATCGCAACGATCGCGGCTGGTAGCCGGAGTCTCAGGCGGTTCCTCTTCCTCGTTTTGGCACTCGCGCGTGGTTCTTGCGGGTTCCCTTAGTGCCCTTGTTGTTTCATTCGTGTCCTTCGTGGAGGTCTTTACCGTCCTGCAACAGCGCGGATCAGATATCCGGGTCCAGCGGCCCCAGCTTCTGGGTGAGGGCGCCCACGCCGCTGGCGAGGAGGGTGTGCTCGTAGATGCGGAGCTGGCTGCGGAGGGGCGGATCCTGGGGATCCAGGCCCCGGCGCAGCACGTCGCCCTCGGGGCCGAGCACCCGGCCCTTCAGGGTGTCGTGCAGCTGCAGCTCGAGCATTTCCATGACCTGGGCCGCCAGCAGCGGATCCACCAACGGGAAGGCCAGCTCCACCCGTCGGTCCAGGTTGCGGGGCATCAGGTCCGCACTGGAGAGGAGGGTTTCGGGGTGGCCGTCGTTGGCGAAGTGGTAGATCCGGGTGTGCTCCAGGAAGCGGTCGAGGATCGACAGGGCCCGGATGTTCTCCGACAGCCCCGGCACGCCGGGCCGCAGGCAGCAGGTGCCCCGCACGATGAGGTCGGCCTTCACGCCCTCGCGGCTGGCCTCGTAGAGCAGCTGGATGATCTGGGGGTCCACCAGCGCGTTCATCTTGAGGATCATGCGTGCGGGGCGGCCCTCCCGGGCGTGGGCGATCTCCCGCTGGATGCGGGCCTTGAGGGCCTTCTTGAGGTGCTGGGGCGCCAGCAGGATCTGGTGGAAGCGGGGCGGGCGGGTGTAACCCGTGAGCATGTTGAACAGGTTCGACAGGTCCTCGCCGAATTCGGGCCTGGCCGTGAGCAGGCCCAGGTCCGAGTAGAGGCGGCTGGTGCGCTCGTTGTAGTTGCCCGTGCCCAGGTGGCAGTACCGCTTGATGCCCCCCGCCTCCTGGCGCACCACGAGACAGGCTTTGCAGTGGATCTTGTGGTTGGGCAGGCCGTAGACCACGTGGACGCCCGTCTTCTCCAGGCGCCGGGCCCAGGCGATGTTGGCGGCCTCGTCGAAGCGCGCCCGCAGCTCCACGATGGCGGCCACCTGCTTGCCGCGCTCCGCCGCCCGCTCCAGGGCCGCCGCCACGGGGCTGCTCGCCGTCACCCGGTAGAGGGTCATCTTGATGGCCAGCACCTTGGGATCCTCGGCGGCCTCGCGCACGAAGCGCACCACGCTGTCGTCGAAGCTCTGGTAGGGATGGTGCAGCAGGATGTCGTTGCGGGAGATGGCGTCGAAGATGCTCCCGGCCTGATCGAGCTGGGGCACCGGCAAAGGGGGCAGCAGCGTGTCCTTGAGGTGGGGCAGGTCCAGCTGGCCGTAGAGCTGCATGAGGTCCGAGAAGGCCGTCAGCCCCGAGCTGGGGTAGAGATCCTCGGGGCTCAGCTCCATCTCATCGATGACCAGATCCAGCACCTTGGACGACAGCCCGTGTTCGTACTGGAGGCGCACCACCGCGCCGCGGCGGCGGTCCCGCAGGCTCTCCTCCACGGTCTTGAGCAGGTCCTCCGAAGGATCCTCCTCCACCGGCAGGTCCGAATCCCGCGTCACGCGGATGGCGTGGCAGCTCTTCACCGTGTAGCCCAGGAACAGGCGGGACAGGTGGTGGCGCACCACATCCTCAAGCATGACGAACGCATGGGTGCCAGGCTCCGAGGGCACGCGTAGGAACCGCGAGGCCAGGCCCGTGGGCACATGGATGAAGGACAGCTCAGAAGCCGGCAGGCCGCCATCCAGCAGGTCCTCGTCCGGTTCCAGCTCCACCACCAGCACCAGGGCCCGGTTGCCCAGGCGGGGGAAGGGGTGGCCCGTGTCCACGGCCAGCGGGGTGATCAGGGGGAGGAGGCTGCGCTCGAAGTAGTCGAGGGCGAACACCCCCTGGGCCGGATTCAGATCCTTCGGATCCAGGATGCGGATGCCCACGGCCTCCAACTGCGGTTCGAGAATCGCGTGGAACAGCTCGTGCTGCCGGGCGGAATAGGCGTGGATCCTCGATGACACGCGCTCCAGCAGCTGGCGCGGCGTCAAGCCGTCCGGCCCCGGCTGGGTGATGCCGGCATCGATCTGCCGCCAGATGCCCGCCACCCGCACCATGAAGAATTCGTCCCAGTTGCTGGACACGATGCTGAGAAACTTCACCCGCTCCAGCAGGGGCACGGTGGAGTCCTCCGCCTCCTCCATCACCCGGGCATTGAAATCCAGCCAGCTCAGCTCGCGGTTGAGCAGTTCTTCAGGACGGGGAATGGGGTGGAACACGGGCGCCTCGGTATCCGGAGCGTAGCTTCCAGATGTAACAATCTGATGGTACAGGCCATAGATCGTCGTCTGCCAAGATCTTCCTTTGTTTTCGGGGCTTTCTGAGGCAGAATCGATGGTTCGGCCCTCCATGGGGAGTGGCCGTGCGGTCCGCCCGGACCCATCACCAACGAGAGGGCAGCCAGGTTTAGGCCGGGGCTGCCAGGTAGGAGGACAGACATGTCTCAGGAAGTTTTGATCGTTCCCAAGCGCGACACCTTCGGCAAGGCCGCCGTCCGTGAGCTGAAGAAGAGCGGCGTGATCCCGGCCGTGGTCTATGGCTTGAACGAGCCCCCCGTCGCCATCGCCATCAGCCCCAAGGTCGTGGCCCGGGTGCTGGCCAGCGACGCCGGCATGAACTCCGTGATGTTCCTCCAGCGCGAGGGCACGGACATCAAGCGCCACGTCATCATCAAGGACCTGCAGCGCGATCCCATCACCGGCCGCCTGCGCCACATCGATTTCATGCGCGTGGACATGACCCACAAGGTGCGCGTGAAGGTGCCCGTGCGCCTCATCGGCACCGCCGTCGGCGTGAAGAGCATGGGTGGCGTGCTGGACTTCGCCCACCGCGAAATCGAGCTCGAGTGCCTGCCCAGCATCATCCCCGCCCACATCGACGTGGACATCACCAACATGGCCGTGGGTGACAGCATCCGCTTCGAGCAGATCACCCTCATGCCCAACGTCATCTTCACCGGCGATGCCCACCAGACGGTCTGCTCCGTCCGCGGCAAGGCCGCCGAGGAGGAAGCCGCCACCCCCGCGGCTGCCGCCGAGCCCGAAGTGGCCAAGAAGGGCAAGAAGGAAGAGAAGAAGTAGTTTTCAGTCTTCAGGCACCAGTCTTCAGTCCTCAGTGCGGGCGCCTTGCGGCGCCCGCTGCTTTTACCGAAGACTAAAGACTGAGGATTCAAACAACCATGTGGACTCTCGTACCGCTCGGAAACCCCGGGCCCGAATATCAGGACACCCGCCACAACCTGGGTCGCCTCCTCCTCCAGCGCTGGATGGCGGACCGCAACCTGGCGCCGGCGCCTTCGAAGCGCTTCCCCTCCGGCACGCTCTATCCCCTGATCCCCGGCCTCCAGGCCCTGGTGCCCGCCACCTACATGAACTTGTCCGGAGAGGTCTGCACCCAGGCCGAAGCCGCGGGAATCTACCCCCGGAAGCTGGTGCTCCTCTATGACGACAAGGACCTGCCCCTGGGCACCGGCCGCTTCCGGCTGAACGGCTCGGATGGCGGCCACAACGGCCTCCGCTCGGTCTTCGAGTGCCTGGGCACCGCGGACATCGCCCGCCTGCGCCTGGGCATCGGCCCCTTCCAGCGGCCCCTGGTGGACTTCGTGCTGGAACCCTGGACCGATCCCGAGTGGGAGCGGATCAACGCTCTGGACGCCCCCTTCGCGCGTTTTCTGGACCTTCTCGCCACCACCGAGGACCTGGGCACCCTGGCGGACCGGGTGAATCCGGCTTCGTTCTGGGAGCCCACACCCTAGACTTTTCATTGAATTTCCTGCCTTTCCACGCGAAACTGGCTGTTCGCGTCCTCCGCTGGAGGACTCTTCCTTGCTCCCCGGAATCCAGTTGGGGGGCTTCACATCCACAAGGAGGACAGATGCGTCACTACGAGACCATCTTCATCGCCTCCCCGACACTGACGGACGAGCAGAGCGATGAGCTCGTCAAGCAGTTCGAGGGGATCATTGCCGAGCAGGGTGGCGAACTGCTCAAGACCGACAAGTGGGGCCGCAAGAAGCTGGCCTACGAAGTCCAGAAGTTCAGCGAGGGCTATTACACGCTCTTCGAAATGAACGCCGGGCCCAACCTCATCGCTGAGCTCGAGCGCCGCTTCCGCAACAACGATGCGGTCATCAAGTACCTCAGCGTCCGCATGGACGAGGCTGAGAAGGCCGCCGGCCGCGCCAAGCAGCGCATCGAGCGCGAGGCCAAGCGCAAGGCCCAGGCCGGAATCAAGGAACGTTCCGCTGAAGAGGTGATGGGATGAAGCGCCGCGCCGATGCCAAGAAGGGCAAGCCCAAGAAGAAGAAGGCCTTTGGGGGACGACGCGCCAAGTTCTGCAAGTTCTGCGTCGAGAAGTCCATCATGATCGACTACAAGGACGTGAAGACCCTCCAGGCCTTCACCCCTGAGCGCGGCAAGGTCCTGCCCCGCCGCACCAGCGGTGTGTGCGCCGTCCACCAGCGCGCCCTCGTCGAAGCCATCAAGCGCGCCCGCAACATCGCGCTGCTGCCGTTCGCCGCGGACTGATCCGTTGGCACTTCACGCAAAAAGCGGGGGCTTCGGCCCCCGCTTTTTGCGTGTGGTGCGTAACGATCAACAGGGTGCCGGTTAGTCCGTCACGGCGAACACCACGCGGTCGTTCCGCAGGCGTTCGGGATCCAGGATGCGGACGGTGGCGTACTTCCGATCCTGGGCGAGGGTCACGGTGTAGTGCTGGTCCTTCACCAGGGATCCTGGAACCACATTCACCTTGCTGATCTTGGTGAGGCCCAGGTCAGAGGCCTGGATCTGGAGCTCAGGGTTCGGTTCATCCAGGGGCAGGTCCTTGACGAAGCGCGTGGCCACGGCCTTGGGGCCCATGCGGTCCTTGGCGAAGACGGGCACGACGATGACCCCCTCGCTCACCAGCTGTTTGCGCTGCCCGACCAGGTAATGCAGGGAGTTGAGCTTGGCCTTCTGGGACTGGCTCAGGCTGCTGAGTTCGCTCACCTGGGACATGAGGGAGGCCTTCTCGGTATGCAGGGCATCGACTTCCTCCTGCACCTTGACCCGCTGGGCCACCAGCCCCTCCACCTGGTCCGCGAGGTCATGAGCCTTGGCCATGTTGTCATCGCGTTCACGTTCCAGGGCCGCACGCTGGTTGTGCAGATACTCGGTGGGGCCGATCACTGCCTTCCCCTGGGTGACCGCCGTGAGGTACGTGCCGCCCGCATACTGGTGGTAGACCTGCCAGCCGGGTTGGAGGTCTTCCAGGATGTTGGCCTTCGCGGCAAGCGTCCTGGCCTTCTCCTCCGAGAGGCCACGGCCCTTCAGGTAGCGCACAGCCATGGCGAAGTGGTTGTCCTTCTCAGAGGCGATCTGGGGCCTGGGCAGCTCGGACTGGAGCTTGGCCACCTTCGTGGTGAGCTCGCCGATCTGCTTGTCTCGATTCAGGATCTCCTGGAGAAGCGCGGCCGTGCTGTTGTCCTTCTCATCCTTGACGCGCGCTTCGAGAAGGGTCCGCTGCTCTGGCGTCAGCTGGATCCCCGCGGCATTGGGCTGCAGACCCGCCTTGGCCATGGCCTCGGCCTGGGCCTTGGCGGCCCCCTGGGCCTGGCCTTGGGCCTTCTCAGCCTCAGTGACCTTGCTGACGAGGTCCCTGGCTTCCGTGGATTCGGATTGCGACTTCTTGTCGCAACCGAAGGGAAGCAGGGTGAGGGCGAGGGGCGTAGCCGCAAGGGTGGCCCCAAGGGCCATCGATCTCAGGATCTTCATGGGCACCTCCTTGGAAAAGCAGGGGTAGATCTGGACCCCAAAGAGTGGTGCTCAAAGTCCCTTCCTGCAACTTTAAGTATCTACATCGATTGGACTACCAGTTACCAGTCATACATTACAGGCCTTCCAGCTAAGGGCCGTGGCGCCCTTTTTTAAACAACGATCGCGGATGCGGAACACCCCGGCCCAGGCTGAAATTTTTCTGAAGCTGAAGCGCCACGCCGTCGGTTCGCCCCGGTCCACCGCGGGGAATCGAAGGCCCCAGCCGCCGGTTCGGCAGATCGTTGTGGCGAAGGGGCCGTGGACCCCAGGCTCCGTGCGGGATCGGGAGTGGCTGTCCCATTCCAAGACTGGGGTAATCTGGGGCCATGTCCGAAAACGTGCCCACCCTGAAGCTCCCCATGCCCCTCCGCCGCAAGAAAGCCCTCAAGGCCGCATGGAAACCCCTGCTGCTCCAGTGGCTGGTGCCAGGCGCGGGGTACTGGGCCATCGGCGAAAAGGGCCGGGCCAAAGTCTTTTTCGGCGTGTGGCTGGTCTTCTGTGTGCTGGGGGCGCTCCAGCTGCAGTACGGCGCCGTGGACGGTGTGAAGGGCGGTGTGTTCGTGCCCGTGCAGGGAGCCTGGCTGCCCACCCTTGGCGCCTTCGGCACCCTGGGCATCGGGCCCGTGTACGGCGCCTTCGCCTGGGCCTTCGGTGGCGCCGGCACCGAACCCGTGCGCACGCTCACCCAGGAGTACGGGGCCACCTACGTGATGGTCGCCGGCCTGCTGAACTGGCTCTGCTGCTTCGATCTCTGGGATCGCATCACGGGCCGCTGGGTCTTCCGCCTCCCCAAGGACGAACAAGAGAAGATCGCCCGGGGCGAGTAGCCGCCCCACACCGGAAACCGGTGGATCAGCGCGGCCAGCCCAGCAGGACCGCGCCCAGGCTGACCAGCACGGCTCCGGCCACCTGGCGCCGATGGGGGCGTTCACCCAGCATCCAGCCCAGCAGGAAGGTGAACACGATGGAGGTGTTCCGGAGCGTGAGGACCGCCGCGCTGGAGGACGTCCGGAGCGCCACCAGGTAGAAGAGGAAGGCCACCGTGCAGATGAGTCCCGCGAGCAGCGCGGGGCGCCATTCCACCGGCCCCATCCAGGTTCCGCGCCGCATCCGCCGGTGCAGGGCCTGGATGGGCAGGCCCACGGCCATGGACGTGGCGAAGAGGGCCGGTGGGGAGGCGCCCGCCCCCAGGGCCAGCTTGTAGCAGGCGTTGAACCCCGCGATGCTCACCGCGGCCCCCAACACATAGGGGAGCGCCCGGCGGCCACCCCGTCCCCCCGCGCTCAACCCTAGGAGGCTCAGACCCACGAGCATGCCGGCCACGGCAATCACTGTCAGACCGTCGGCCCGCTCACCCATGAGGAGCCCGGCGGGCCAGGCGGCCAGAAGGGCGCCGCCCCGCATCCAGGTATAGGACCAGCCGAGGGGGGCCCGCTCCAGACTTCCCACCAGACCGATGAAGTAGCCCCCTTCCCCGAGGCCCGCAGCCAGGGCCCAGCCCAGGGCCGCGGCCCGGGGGAACGCTGGCCCAGGCCAGACGAGGGCCAGCAGGGCCGTGATGACGAGGGCCGTGGCGAAGACCAGCATGGAGGCAGCATCCAGGTTCTTCGTGCGCTTCAGCAGCGCATTCCAAGCCGCATGAAGGACCGCGGAGGCCAGGGTCAGCCCGAGGGCGGCTGGGGCCACGGCGAGTCCCTCTACCCTTCGGCCTTCAGGCTCTTCGCCAGCAACTGGGTGCGGATGAACACGTCGATGTCGCCGTCCAGCACCTTCTGGGTCTGGCTGGTCTCGGCGCCGGTGCGGTGGTCCTTCACCATCTGATAGGGCTGGAGCACGTAGCTGCGGATCTGGCTGCCCCAGGCCACATCGGCCTTGTCGCCGCTGGCCGCGGCCACCTTGTCCAGAAACTTGCGCTGCTCCAGCTCGTAGAGCCGGCCTTGCAGCACCTTCAGGGCCGTCGCGCGGTTCTTGATCTGGCTGCGCTCGTTCTGGCAGCTGACCACGATGCCCGTGGGCAGGTGGGTGAAGCGCACCGCGGATTCCGTGCGGTTCACGTGCTGGCCGCCGGCGCCGCTGGCGCGGAAGACATCGATCTTGAGGTCCTTCTCGGGGATGTCGACGTTGATGGTGTCGTCCAGCTCCGGGCTCACGTACACGGCGGCGAAGCTCGTGTGGCGGCGCTTGGCGGAATCGAAGGGGCTGATGCGCACCAGACGGTGGACGCCGGCCTCGGCCCGCAGGTAGCCGTAGGAGAAGGGCGCGTCGACGATGAAGGTGGCGCCCTTGATGCCGGCCTCCTCCCCATCCTGGTAGTCGATCATCTCCGTGGCCCAGCCCTTGGATTCGCAGAACCGAAGGTACATGCGGAGCAGCATGGCCGCCCAGTCCTGGCTCTCGGTGCCGCCGGCGCCGGGCGCGATGGCCACGATGGCGTGGTTGTTGTCCAGATCGCCGCTGAGCATCATGCGCAGCTCGGCATCCTCCACGGCCTTGCGCAGGCCGCCTTCCACGGCTTCAACCTCCGTCAGCATGCCCGCGTCCTCCCGGGCCAGCTCCAGCCCGGTCTCCAGGTCCTCCATGCCGCCGGTCAGGCGCTTGGCCAGGGCGATGTCGTTGGTGAGGGTCCCCCGCTTCTGGAGGAGGGGCTTGGCGGCATCCGGATCGTCCCAGAAGCCGGGCACCGTGGTCCGTTCCTCGATCTGCTCCAGTTCCAGGGCCTTGCGCTCGGGATCCAGGTGGCCGACCAGCTGCCGGACCCGGGGCTCCAGTTCGTTCTTGGCCCGCACCAGGGTCTCGAAATCCATTGTCCGCATCTCCCGCCCCGGGCCAGTCTCCGGGTCCTGGGGAACCTTCGAGTTTAAAGCAATCCGGCAGATTCGGTCCCCACGGTATTCTGATCAGATGCATGACCCCACCCCTGTGCTACCCGCCGATCTGGAGCCCACCATCCGTGGGGTCCTGACTGGCCATGGCGGCCTGCCCCTGGCTTGGGCCCGCTGGGAACATCCCGCGCCCAAGGGGCGGGTGGTGATCTCCCATGGCTACGGCGAACACGGCGAGCGGTACCGGCATACGGCCCACTGGCTCCACCACCTGGGCTGGTCCGTCTCCAGCATGGACCACGCCGGGTTCGGGCGGTCCGGCGGCAACCGGGGCGATGCCACGGGCGGCATCCGCGCCTTCGTGGACGACTTCGCCCTCTTCCTCCGCCAGGAGCGCCGCCACGACGCAGCGCGCACCGGCGCCACGGCCCGGGTCGTGGACGGGGTGCCCATGCCCCCTCTTCCCGTCTGCTCCCAGGTGGTGCTGGGGCACAGCTTCGGCGGGCTGGTGTCCCTCCTGACCCTGCTCTGGCATGCGGACACCCTGGATGGCCTGATTCTCTCCAGTCCCAGCGTGGCCGTGCGCTCCAATTCCAGGGCCCTGGTTCTGCTCTCCAGGATCCTCCGCTGGCTGATGCCCCACCGGCCCATCCAGCTCCATGGCGACAAGAGCCGAGTCTGCTCGGATCCCGTCCTGGTGCAGCGCTACGAAGCGGACCCGCTCTGCCACCGCTGGGCCACCGCCGCCTTCGGAGCCGCGCTGGAGGAAGGCCGGGTGGAACTTCTGCCCCTGGGCCACGAGCTGGACCGCCCCATCCTGCTGCTGGAGTCCGGCACGGATACCGTGGTGGATCCCGACGCCTCCGAAATGCTGTGGTCCGCCGTGAGGCCCAGCCTGCTGGAACGCCACCGGATGCCGGCCTTCTACCACGAGATCTTCCACGATCGGCGGCGGCTGGAGGCCCAGGCCCTGGCTGAGCCCTGGCTCGAAAAACTGCTCCAATCCTGGAACCCTTCACACCGTCCCGCCATGTCTGAAATGCTGTCTCCGGAGTCCGCATGAAGCGCATTCTCACCGCTCTGTCCCTGAGCCTCCTGATCGCGGGGCTGGGGCTGGGCTGCCGCAAGCCGAAGACCGTCGACACGACCATCAGCTCCACCGAATTGATGGCCACGGCGGACAAGCAGATGAAGCAGGGCAAGTTCGTCGAGGCCCGGCTGACCCTCCGCCACCTGGAGCAGTACCTTCCCGGCTCCCCGGAGTTCCCCAAGGCCAAGCTCATGCTCGGCGACAGCTTCTTCTTCCAGGGCAGCCCCAGCTTCCCCGAGGCCGAAGTGGAATACTCCAGCTTCTTGAACTACTTCCCCCGCCACGAACTCCGCGACTACGCGCTGTACCACCGGGCCCTCTGCCACTTCTCCTCCATCGAGAGCGCGGAGCGCGACCAGACCGAGACCCGCAAGGCTCTGGAGGGCTTCCAGCAGCTGCTGACGGAATCGCCGGGCAGCCCCTATGCGGGGGAGGCGAAGGCCAAGATCCTCCAGGGCTGGCGGCGCATCGCCGAGCACGAGCTGGTGGTGGGCATCTTCTATGTGAATGTCTACTACTACCCCGGGGCCGAACAGCGCCTGAAGGCGCTTCTGGAAACCTACCCGGACTACGTGGACCGCGAGCGGGCCTACTTCTACCTGGGCGAGGCCCTGCGCGAGCGGCTCTTCACCCAGGAAGAGATCGCCCAGTATGAAAAGGACTACGCCGCCAAGCTCCAGAAACCCGACCTGAAGGTCCTGACCAAGGAGCAAGGTGAGCAATTCGAAAAGGACTTCAACACCTTCACCACGGAGCGCATCAAGGCGTACCGGGCCGAGGCCAAGAGCTACTACCAGAAGCTGGTGGAGAGCTACCCCGGTTCCGAGTGGGCCCGCCGCGCCGCGGATCGCCTGGTGACCATGGGCACCAGCGGTGTGAAGGAAGAGCTGGACAGTTGATACTGTCCGGGAGGACCGCCTGCTCGCTTCGCTCGCGATGTCCCCCCGGGCCCCCGCTGCCGGGTCGGGATGAACCCGCCCCGGCAGCCCATCACCTTGACTCGGAGGCGCCATGGAACTGAGCAGCCTCGGCCTCGGCACCTACCTCGGTCCACCCACGGACGCTGCCGACGCGGCCTACACCGAGGCCGCCCGCGCCTTCCACGCGGCCGGCGGGACCGTCTTCGATACCGCCGCGAACTACCGGGACGGGCGCTCCGAACGGAACCTGGGCGCGGCCTTCAAGGATCTGCCCCGCGGAGAGGTCTTCGTCTCCACCAAGGCCGGCTACATCCCCATGCCCTCTGGCGTGGATTCCGCCGAGAGCCCCCGGTCCTGGTTCCATCGGGTCCTGGAGGCGCCCAGCATCCTGTCCGTGGATGACCTGGTGGATGGCTGCCACGCCATGACGCCCCGGTACCTGGCCCACCAGTTGGGACTCAGCCTGGAGGCCCTGGGGCTCGAGACCCTGGACCTGTTCCACCTGCACAACCCCGAACAGCAGCTCCAGCACCTGGGGCCCGAGGCCTTCTACGCCCAGGTGGAGCGTGCCTTCGAGGCCTGCGAAGAATTCGTGGCGGCCAACCGGATCCGGGCCTACGGGGTGGCCACCTGGAACGGCTTCCGGGTGCCGCCCGGCCAGACCGGGCACCTCAGCCTCGCCCGCCTGCTGGAGGCCGCCACTGCCGCCGGAGGCCGGGACCACCACTTCCGGTGGATCCAGCTGCCCCTCAACCTGGCCATGCCCGAGGCCTTCCTCGCCCCGACCCAGGTCCTGGACGGCACACCCATGACGCCCCTGGCTGCCGCGCAGGCCAGCGGCCTCTCGGTGCAGACTTCCGCCTCTATCATGCAGGCGCGCATCCTTCGCCAGCTGCCGGAGGGCTTTGCCGAGGCGCTCGGCCTGCAGACGCCGGCCCAGGCGGCACTCCAGTTCACGCGCTCCTGCCCCGGCGTCACCACGGCCCTCTGCGGCATGAGCCAGACCGCCCATGTGGCCGAGAACGTGGCGGTCATGGCCCTTCCCAAGCTCGACCCCGCCGCCCTGGAGAGCCTGTTCGGATGATCCTCCTGGCCATCACGCCGGGCCTCGGCTTCGACCGCGACCGCTGGACAGCCGTCCTGCGCGCCGGCGTGGACGGCTTCCTCCTCCGGGAGAAGCAGCTGGAGGCCCGCGCCCTGTTGGATGCCGTGAGCTGGTGCCAGGACACCGCGCCGGAAGTGGCCCTCTGGGTGGCCGGCCGCCTGGATGTGGCCTTCGCGGCGGGCTGCGGCCTCCACGCGCCGGAGGCCCACCCCGAGGTGGACCCGGGGCTGGTGCCCCTGTCCCGCCCCCTCCACGACGAAGACCAGTGGGCATCCAGGGCCACCGTGGACCAGCTGCTGGTATCCCCCATCTTCCCCAGCCCCGGCAAGAGCGCCCCCTGGGGGGTCGACCGGCTGCACCGCTTCCTGGACGGCCTACCCACCCAAGGTCCCCGGCTCCTGGCCCTCGGTGGGGTGGATCCGGTGAACGCGGCCCTGCTCCGCCACCTGCGCCTGGCAGGCGTGGCCGCCATCCGGCCCTTCTGGGAAGGGGATCCCCGCCGCGCCGTGGCGGCCTTCCGCGCGGCCGAATGAGCGTATCCTCTCCCCCATGTTCCGGGACTTGAGGGAGAAGGTCAGCGCACCACGCCGGGCCCTGGCCTGGGTCCTCCTCGCGCTGCTGCTCGTGGCTGCGGCCTTCGTGCTGCCCCGCGTGAGCACCAACCCCATGGTCCTCCGGGCCGCGAAATTCATCTGGTGGTCCCTGCTGGCTTACGGGGCTGTGCGCCTGACCTCCTTCCTGCTGCTGGACCCGCTGCTGAGCCAGCGCAAGACCGCCACGCCGGGCTTCGCGCGCGACCTCATCGTGGTGGCGCTGTACCTGGTGGCCGCCGGCGGCCTGCTTCGCGAGGGCCTGCAGGTGAGCCTCGGCCAGCTCCTGGGCACAGGCGCCATCGCCGCCGCCGTGGTGGGCCTCAGCCTTCAGGAGGTGCTGGGCAACTTGTTCGCGGGCATCTCCCTGCATCTGGATCCCGCCTTCCAGGAGGGGGACTGGGTGGAGATCACGGGGACGCTGCGGGGCGGCCCCGGCCGGGAGACGCTCATCGGACAGGTGGAGGCCATGACCTGGCGCACGGTGCAGCTCCGCACCGAGAACGGCGACATGGACGTGCTGCCCAACCGCGCCATTGCCCAGGCCGTGGTGACAAACCTCTATGCCCCCTCGGGGCTGCACCGCCGCACGGCCAAGGTCATCGTCGAACCGCGCCCCGACCTCCACCGCGCCCTCGATCACCTCGCCCTCGCCCTGGCGGGGCTGCCCCACCACGCCCATCACCGCCCAGAAGTGGTGGTCCACAGCTCCGACCTGGGCGGCGCCGTCCTGGAGATGCGCTTCTGGGCCCTGGGCTTCCGGCACGGCCGCCAGGGCGCCTTCCAGGCCACCCGCCTGGCAGCCACGATCCTGCCCCGGGAGGGTTTCCGGTTGATGGGTCCCCACGGGCCCAGCCCCCTGGTGGCACGACCCGAGACCGCCCCGGAATTGGGTCTGATGCACGACCTCGTCCGCCAGATGGGCCTCCCGGAGCACTGGGCGGAGGATCTGTGTGGACGCTTGCGCCTGCGCAGCCTGGCGCCGGGTGAGGCCGTCATCCGCGAGGGGGATCCCGGCGACTCCCTCTTCGCCGTCCACCGCGGCACCCTCCAGGTGGTCCGGGCGGAGGAGCGCCTGGAGCCCTACACGGGGATCTTCTGGAAACCGCTGGCGGAGCTGGGTCCCGGCCATTGGTTCGGCGAAGCCAGCCTGCTGACGGGCGCCCCGCGAAACGCCACGGTGGTCGCCCTCACCGAGGTCGAAGTCGCCGAAGTCCCCAAGGAGGCTTTCGAAGCCTCGCTCCGGCGGGAACCCGAGCTCCTGGAGCGCCTGGTGGACCTCATGGACCAGCGCGCCCACGGGGAGGCGGAGGCGGACCTCCCCAAGGAATCACGCCGGGCCCAGTGGACCCGCCAGGTCCGGGCCTGGTTCAGTCTGGTCTAGTCTCTCGCTGGTATCCTGGCAGGGGAGGCTTCATGGATCTGCCTGAGAACCTGCATCACCTGGTGAGTGAGCTGGGAGATTCGCTGGTCAAGGCTTTGGCCGAGGACGATCACTGCCGTGACCTCACCTTCCAGATCCAGGCCCATGGCTACGGCCTCATGCTCATCCTCGAAGCCGCGCCCATCCGGCTGCGGGGGGAGGGGACTGGCGATGCGCTTCCTCAGGAAGGGCCGGAGCAGCCCTTCTCCGAGGACGACAAGCGCCTGATGAAATCCTTCAAGATCCGGATGGACTGACCATGACCCAGCCTTGGGATCTCCCGGCTCCGGAAGCCGGCCGCGCTCCGCGTCCCAATGCCGCGGGTATGAGCGGGGCGGAGCTGAAGCCCTTGGCCGCCGCCCTGGGCGAGCCGGCCTGGCGGGGGAACCAGCTCTTCGATGGCCTCTACCGGCAGCGGTGGACCCGTTGGGAGCAGTTCTCCAGCCTGTCCCTTCCCCTCCGGACCCGCCTGGAGGCCGAGGTGGATCTGGTCTGGCCCGCCATCGCCCAGAGCCAATCCTCCGCCGACGGTTCCACCAAGCATGTCTTCGAGCTGTCGGACGGGAAGCAGATCGAGGGCGTATTCATGCCCTATGCCGACCGGGTCACCCTCTGCCTGTCCAGCCAGGTGGGCTGTGCCATGGGCTGCACCTTCTGCGCCACGGGCCAGATGGGCATCATCCGCAACCTCACCGCCGCCGAAATCGTGGGCCAGGTGATGGCCATGCTGAACCACCACGGGCATCCAGCGGAGCGCCCCGTGAACCTTGTCTTCATGGGCATGGGCGAGCCCCTGCACAACCTGGATCACGTGATGGCCGCCTTCGGCGTGCTGACGGATCCGAAGGGCCTGGCCATTCCGCCCCGGCGCATCACCGTGTCCACCTCCGGCCTGGTGAGCGGCATCGAGCGCATGGGCGCCTTCGCCAAGCGGCCCCGGCTGGCCCTCAGCCTCAACGCCACCACGAATGTCCGCCGCTCCCTGATCATGCCCGTGAACCGGGTGTGGGACCTGGAGGCCCTGGCGGAGGCGCTGGGACGGTTCCCGCTGCAATCCGGCGAGCGCATCACCCTCGAGTACGTGCTGCTGAAGGGCGTCACCGACAGTCTGGAGGACGGCCGCCGCCTCGCGGCCTTCGCCCGCCACTTCCCCGCCAAGGTGAACCTGATCCCATTCAACCCCCACGAGGGGAGTGGCTTCGAACCTCCCGATGAATCCCGTATCGGCGCCCTCTGCCGCCTCCTTTCGGACGTGGGGCTTCCGGTCAGCGTCCGCCGCAGCCGCGGCCAGGACGTGGCGGGCGCCTGCGGCCAGTTGGTGCGGGAAGGGCAGCGGCGAGGGCAGTCGCAAGAGGCCTGAAGTCCGGAGTCTGGAGACTGAAGACCTTTTTCCCGTCATCCTGGACGGGTGCAATCCACGCAGAAGCCCTTCTTCGAAACCCTCCACACCCTGCTCGACGCGGAGGGTGAGATCACGCTCGGGGAATTGTTGGATGCGGCCGGAGAGCAGACCTATGGCCTGCTGGTGCTGCTGCTGTCGCTGCCGAACCTGGTGCCGGGTCTAAACGTGGGTCTCGCCCCCGTGGGCGGCATCGGCCTCGTCGCCCTTGGGGCCCAGCTGGCCTGGGGCACCCCCCATCCCTGGGTGCCCCGGCGGGTGCAGGACCAGGCCATCCACAAGGGCCGCATCAAGAACGCCCTCGCCCGGCTGGAAACCCAGCTGGACCGCCTGCGGTGGCGCAGCGCCGAGCGCCGGCCCATCAACCGTCGCTGGGTGGGCGCCTGCATCGCCTGGACCGGCTTCCTCCTGGCCGTGCCCGTCCCCCTCCCCTTCGGCAACCAACTCCCCGCCGCCATCCTCTGCCTCCTGGGCGCGGCCCTGCTGGAGGAGCGCCCCACCTGGGCCTGGATTGGCGCGGCAGGCGCCCTCGCCAACACCCTCTACTTCGCCTCCAGCTTCGGTCTCATCACCCGGGGTTGCGTGCGGGCCTTCCACGCCGTGGTGAAGTGATGCGCTTCGATGCCCTCACCCTCTTCCCGGAGTTCTTCGAGGCGGCCCGCCTGGGGGTCACGGGCCGGGCCTTCCGGGAGCTGGGCCACGGCCTGAACACCCACAGCTACCGGCCCTTTGCGGGGAACGCCTTCGGCCATGTGGACGACACCCCCTTCGGCGGCGGCCCCGGCATGGTCCTGCGGCCCGAGGTGCTGCGGGACACCCTAGCCTCGGTGCCGAAGATGGCCCAGGGGCGTGTGATCCATTTCAGCCCCGCCGCGCCGCCGCTCACCCACGCGAAGGTGCGGGAACTGGCCGGCCTCGATCAGCTGATCCTGGTCTGCACCCGCTACGAGGGCCTGGATCAGCGGGCCGTGGACCGTTTCGTGGATGAGGAACTGAGCGTGGGCGAAGCCGTGCTCAGCGGCGGGGAACTGCCGGCCCTGTTCCTCATCGACGCGGTCTGCCGCTGGCTGCCCGGTGTGCTGGGCAACGAGGCCTCCGCCGAGCAGGACAGCTTCGCCACGGGCCTGCTGGACCACCCGCACTTCACGCGACCCGCGGTCTTTGAAGGTCTGGACGTTCCGCCGGTCCTCCTGGGCGGCGACCACGGCGCCATCCGCCTCTGGCGCCTGCGGGAGGCCATGGCCCGCACCAAGCGCCTGCGGCCGGACCTGTGGGAGACCTACCTTCGCGATCGCCTCCAGAGCCTGGATCGTCCCGCGCAGTGGTGCGCCTGGCAGGTGGAGCATCCCGAAGACCGGGAACGGCCGAAGCCCAAAGGTTGGAAGGGTTGGCGGCGCGTTTAAGCCTCGCAATCTGTTGCACAAAACACCACAAGGCATAATTTACCACATCATCGTCATGGCAGGTTGGACGCTCGACTTCACGTTTTTTACTTATGACTGGAATTGATTTTCAAGGTGTTTCGAACACCCGCCAAATGATCGAAACATCTTGGCATCAGGGCTGCTCTCCAAGGGAAGGCCCCGCTTGGGCCCATTGGAGATCCCATGAAACTTCGCAGCTTTGCCCTGGTGGCCCTCGCCCTGGTGGCCCCCGCCCTCGTCGCCCAGGAAGGACCCCGCTTCGGCCTGCAGGCCGGCGTGAACCTCCCCCAGAGCGACCTCAAGGATGCCGTCGACAGCAAGGCGGGGATCAATATCGGCGCCCACATGGCCCTGGACTTCCGGGGCGGCCACATGCTCCGCCCCCGCGTGGACTACACCTGGTTCCCCGAGTACAGCGTGAGTGGTGGTGGGGCCTCGGCCAGCGCCAAGTTCTCCAGCCTCTCCCTCGGCGCCGACTACCTCTACTTCGTGGACGGCAAGCCCCAGGGCCTCTACTTCACCGGTGGCCTCGCCCTCGTGCAATGGAAGGCGGAATCCAGTGTCTCCATCCCGGGCTACAGCGCCTCGGCCAGCGAAACCACCACCAAGCTGGGCCTGGCGGTCGGCGTCGGCTACCAGTTCAACAAGACGGTCGGCGGCGAAGTCCGCTACATGAAGAGCAGCGCCTGGGAAGGCGACCTCGACATGATCCAGGTCGGCGTGACCTTCAAGTTCTAGGAACCACCCCAATGCTGAAAAGGGCCGTGCCTGCGCGGCCCTTTTCAGCATTGGGGTCCCACCGGGGAAACGCCCCTTCCCATTTCCCGCCATTTCGATACACTGTTGGACTCCCCATCCGGGGACTTTCGAGCCATGTCCGCCTGATCGAAGGCTTGGGACCGCTGGCCCAGGAGCCCACATGAGCCACATCATCGACAACCTCGAAGCCAGCCTGCTTCGTTCCGACCTGCCCCGCATCGCCCCCGGCGACACCGTCAAGGTGCACGTCAAGGTGAAGGAAGGCGAGAAGGAGCGCATCCAGCTCTTCCAGGGCATCGTCATCGGCATCAAGGGCGGCGGCATGCGCACCTCCTTCACCGTCCGCAAGGTCGCGAGCGGCGTGGGTGTGGAGCGCATCTTCCCCCTGAACAGCCCCACCATCGACAAGCTGGAAGTGGTCCGCCACGGCAAGGTCCGCCGCGCCAAGCTCTACTTCCTGCGCGAGAAGCTCGGCAAGGCCGGCCGCCTCAAGGAGCGCCGCACCGACGGCGCCCAGTAGACCTGTCAGCGTTTCAAAAAGGCGCCCTTCGGGGCGCCTTTTTGTTTGGAATAAATGGCCCTTCAAGGGGTTTAACTTGAGGTAGACCTTTATTTCTAGTTCACCGGTTGGATTCATCCGGGGGGAAGCGATTCACCGGGATTGTGGGACCATGGCCCCGGGCGCCCGACCGGCTCATCCTTGGGCTGCGCCTTCCTGGAGAAACCATGAAGACCCCGTCACCTGTGATCCTGGCCATCCTGGCCGCTGCCGCCCTGTCCCTTCAGGCTGAAGCCCCCCGCTACGGCGTGCAGGGCCTCGTGAACATCCCGTTGGGCGACCTCAAGGACTTCGTGGACAGCAAGCCCGGCCCCGGTGTCGGCGTCCATGGCACCTTCGATCTGGGGGACGGCCACATGCTGCGTCCCCGCCTGGACTACACGCTCTATCCGGAAGCCTCCTTCGCCAGCGTCAAGCAGTCCGCCACCAGCCTCAGCCTGGGCGGCGACTACCTCTACTTCATCGCCGGCAAGCCTGAGGGGCTCTACCTCACCGGGGGCCTCGCGGCCATGCGCTGGTCCTTCGAGAGCAAGGACGCCCTTTCGAAGGTGACCAGCAATACCACGAAGCTGGGCCTTGCCATCGGGGCGGGCTACCAGTGGAATGCCACTGTCGGGACGGAAGCCCGGTACGTGCACTCCCGCATCGCCAGGGGCTTCCAGGCCGATGCCCTCCAGGCGGGTGTGACCATCCGGTTTTAGCATTACCCCATTTCTGACGCGGGCCCCGGTCGGGGCCCGCGTTCGTTAGAGACCGTACTCGCACCAGCGCCGCTCCACGCAGGCCAGGACATCTTCCGGAAACACCAGGTCCCGCGGCCATTCACGCTGGAAGCCATCCCAGGTGCGGTTCTTCCGGGTGGCGTCGATGCCCACCTTGGAGCCGAAGGCGAAGCGGTCGGCGGAATGATCGAGCACGTCGAGCGGCCCTTCCGTGAAGAGCATGTCGCGCTTGGGGTCCACGTTGCTGGTGAGGCGGAAGAGCACCTCGTTCAGGTCGTGGGGATCGATGTCCTCGTCCACCACCACGATGCCCTTGGTGAACATGATCTGGCCCGTGCCCCAGATGGCGTTCATGACCTTCTGCGCGTGGCCGGGGTATTCCTTGCGCATGGAGAGGATCACCAGGTTGTGGAAGGCCCCCGCTGCGGGCAGGTGCATGTCGCGGATCTCCGGCAGCACCATGCGCAACAGCGGAAGGAAGATCCGCTCCGTGGCGAGGCCCAGGTAGGCGTCCTCCTGGGGCGGGCGGCCCACGATGGTGGCCGGGAAGACGGGATTCTTCCGCAGGGTGATGGCTTCCACGTGCAGCACCGGGTAGTCGTCTGCCAGGGAGTAGTAGCCCGTGTGGTCACCGAAGGGGCCCTCCCGGCGCAGCTCGCCGGGGTTCACGTAGCCCTCGATGACGAGCTCGCTGTCGGCGGGCACCTCCAGGTCGTTCGTCACGCAGGGCACCATCTCGATGCCCTCGCCCCGCAGGAAGCCCGCGAACATCACCTCGCTGAGGAAGGGCGGCAGGGGCGCCGTGGAGGCGTAGGTCAGCGCCGGATCGCCGCCGAAGCTCACGGCCACGGGCATGCGCTCGTCCCGGTCGTAGCCGTGGCGGTTCCGCGCGCCGTCGTGGTGCAGCTGGGTGTGGAAGCCCAGGGTCCGGTCGTCGTAGACCTGCAGGCGGTAGAGGCCCACGTTGCGGTGCCCGGTCTGCTTGTTGCGAGTGTGGCTCATCCCGAGGGTGATGAAGGGGCCACCGTCCTCGGGCCAGGTGGTGAGCACGGGCAGATCCGTGAGCTTCACCTGGTCGCCTTTCAGCACGATCTCCTGGCAGAGGCCCTTGCGCACGGTCTTGGGCATCCAGTTGGAGACCTCGGCCAGGATGGGCAGCTTGGCCAGCTTCTCGAAGAAGCCGGTGCCGGGCTTGGGCATGGCCTCCTGCACCAGCTTCTCGATGCGGTCGGCGATGGCATCCAGGCCCCGGGGCTCCTGGTCCACGCCCAGGGCCATCTCCATGCGCTTGAGGCTCCCGAAGGCGTTCATGGCCACGGGCATGGCCTTGCCGGTGGGTTTCTCGAAAAGCAGGGCCCTGCCGCCCCCGGGTTGCTTGGAGACCCGGTCGGCGATGGCGCCCATCTCAAGGAAGGGATCGACTTCGGGAGACACGCGGCTCAGTTCGCCTGCGGCCTCGAGCTGCTTCAGGAAGGTCTGGAAGTCGCGGCCCATGGGAATCTCCGGACTCCGATCATCCCATCCCCGGGGGAATCTCTGGAACCCAATGCTCCCAGGGTCAGGAATTTCCCTTGAGGCGACAGGGATTTCCCCGCATACTGATGGGCCTTGCCCTGGCCGTGGGCCCCCCAAGCGCGTCCGATGGATTGCCGCCCACACGCCCCAAACCATAGAGGTTTTCATGTTCGCAATCATCAAGACCGGCGGGAAGCAGTATCGCGTCGCCGAGGGCGATCTCCTCCGCGTGGAAACGCTGGAGAAGGATCCCAAGCAGGTCTTCACCTTTGAGGAAGTCCTCCTCATCGACAACGACGGGGACCTGAAGGTGGGCCAGCCCACCGTGAAGGGCGCCACGGTCGAGGCCGAGGTCATCACCCACGACCGCGCCAAGAAGGTCATCATCTTCAAGAAGAAGCGCACCACCACCTATCAGCGCACCCAGGGCCACCGCCAGGGGTACACCGAGGTCCGCATCAAGGCGATTAAGGCCTAGTCATGCGTTTTTCGCCTGCGGCGAAAAACGTAAGTGAAACGCGAAAAATCTGAAGAGGTACTCTCATGGCTCATAAAAAAGGCGTCGGTTCCAGCCGCAACGGTCGTGATTCCCATTCCCAGCGTCTCGGCGTGAAGGAGTTCGGCGGGGAACTCGTCCCCGGCGGTTCCATTCTCGTCCGCCAGCGCGGCACCAAGTTCAAGGCCGGCGTCAACGTCGGCATGGGCAAGGACCACACCCTGTTCGCCCTCATCGACGGCAAGGTCCGCTTCCAGGACAAAGGCCAATCCGGCCGCTTCATCCACATCGATCCCATCGAGGGATAGGCCTTTCCGGCGTGAAAAGCCTCCACGAAGGGCACGAAGGGATTTCGAAGAGCACGAATGCAGGTCTTCGTGCTCTTTTGTTTTCCCCTTCGTGTCCTTCGTGGTGATCTTTTAGGATTCTAAAACCATGTTCCTTGACCACGTCCAGCTCCGCGTCGCTGCCGGCCACGGCGGCTCTGGCGCCATGAGCTTCCGCCGCGAGAAGTTCGCCCCCGAGGGCGGCCCTGATGGCGGCGACGGTGGCAAGGGGGGCTCGATCTTCCTGAAGGCCAACCGCGCCCTGAACACCCTGAACCCCTATCGCAGCAAGCGCGATTTCACCGCCGAGCGCGGCCGCCAGGGCGAAGGCTGCATGCGCCACGGCAAGGACGGCCTGGACGTGGTGCTGGAAGTGCCCCTGGGCACCGTGGTGAAGGACGGCGACACCGGCGAGGTGCTGGCGGAACTGCTGGCGGACGGCGAATCCGTCTGCGTGGCCCGCGGCGGCCGCGGCGGCCTGGGCAACACGAACTTCAAGAGCTCCACCAACCGCACCCCGCGCCACCACCAGCCTGGCGAGGATGGCGAGGAGCGCAGCCTCGATCTGGAGCTGAAGCTCATCGCGGACGTGGGCCTGGTGGGCTTCCCCAATGCCGGCAAGAGCACCCTGGTGAGCTGCCTCAGCGCCGCCCGGCCCAAGATCGCCGACTACCCCTTCACCACCCTGGAGCCCCAGCTCGGCGTGGTGAGCCTCGACCGCTTCGGCGGTGACATCCTCGACAGCTGGGTCATCGCCGACATCCCGGGCCTCATCGAAGGCGCCGCCGGGGGCGCGGGCCTGGGCATCCAGTTCCTCCGCCACGTGGAGCGCACCCGCGTCCTCCTCCACCTGGTGGACCTTTCGGACCCCATCACCGAGCCCGCGGAGGCCGTCCGCGTCATCGAGGGGGAGGTGATGGCCTTCAGCCCCGTGCTGGCCGCCAAGCCCCGCTGGCTCGTGGCCACCAAGCTCGACGCCCTGCAGGACGAGGACCGCCGGGCCGCCTTCGAAGCCCTCTGCGCCGACCGCGGCCAGAAGCCCGTCTTCATTTCCGGTGTCACCGGCGAGGGGCTGCGCGATCTGGCCTTTGCCGTGAACGCGATGCTCAAGGGCGGCGCCGGTTTCGCCATCGAGGAGAGCGAGGACTGGGACACCCCACGCCCAGATCGCGACGGAATCGCCGGAGAGCTCCGGTGAAACGCATCGGGCTGCTCGGAGGCGCGTTCAACCCTCCGCACAACGGCCATCTCAAGCTGGCGCGCCTCGCCCTGGAGCACCTGGGCCTCGACGAGCTCCGCTTCGTGCCCACGGCCGTCAGCCCCCACAAGCCCGATCCCGGCGGCCCCGGCGCCGAAGCCCGCCTGCACCTGCTGGCGGAGGCCCTGCAGGCCTTCGATCCCCGCTGCCGGGTGGAGCGCCTCGAGGTGGACCGCGGCGGCGCCAGCTATACCGTGGACACCCTGGAAGCCCTCACCGCCCGCGAACCCGACTCGGCCTGGATCCTCGTCATGGGCAGCGACCAGCTGCCGGGGCTGCCGGACTGGCGGCGGCCGGAACGGATCTTCCAGCTGGCCTCGCTGGCCGTGGCCCTCCGTCCTGGTGCGGCAGTGCAGGCTGCGCAATACCCGGGGCTGCGAACCGCCTCCGCCTGGTCCGGCAATTCCGGCGAGCTGGTCTGGCTTCCCACCACGGACCTGGACCTCGCCTCGACGGACCTCCGCAGC
This sequence comes from Geothrix sp., assembly GCA_036504495.1. Lineage (GTDB taxonomy): Bacteria > Acidobacteriota > Holophagae > Holophagales > Holophagaceae > Geothrix. The sequence continues at coordinate 19,162 of DASXVC010000086.1, read as the reverse complement.
CGGTTGGCGGCGGATCCTGCCCATGATCCCGGCGGCATTCCAGCCCAAGTTCTGGCTGCCATCCGATCCGAAAACCTGTATCGTTAGCCTGCTCTGGAGACCGCATGACCCTTGATTCACGGCTCGCGACTGTCGTCGAGGCCGCCCGGTCCAAGAAAGCCTTCCGCATCCGGCTCGTGGACGTGCAGGGCATCGCCAGCTTCACCGACGTCTTCGCCTTCATGAGCGGAGGCAGTGACCGCCAGAACCGCGCCATCGCCGACGCCGTCGAGGATGCCCTGAAGCTCACCGGCGAACGCCCCATCTCCCGCGAGGGCGAGGCCAATGCCAATTGGGTCCTCCTCGACTACGGCAACCTGGTCGTCCACGTCATGGACGAGGAGACCCGGCGCCATTACAACCTCGAGGGGCTCTGGAACACAGGCCGCGAGTTGGAACTGCCCGTGGAAGTCCTTCCCGCATCCGACGCACGTCCGTAGGAGATGACCTCCATGCCGACCGATCAGACCAACGCCTTCGAAGCCATGCAGGCCCGGTTGCGGGTCGCCTCCCAGCTCTACGGCCTGGACGACGCCCTCTTCAAGGTGTTCATGGCCCCCAGCCGGTCCATGATCGTGAGCCTGCCTGTGCTCATGGACAGCGGCCAGTGGGAGGTCTTCACCGGGTACCGGGTGCAGCACAACATCGCCCGCGGCCCCGCCAAGGGCGGCATCCGCTACGACCTGAACGTGACCCTGGACGAAGTGAAGGCCCTCGCGGCCTGGATGACCTGGAAGTGCGCCGTGGTGGACGTGCCCTTCGGCGGCGGCAAGGGCGGCATCGTGTGCGACCCCGCCAAGCTGAGCCTGGGCGAGAAGGAGCGCCTCACCCGCCGCTACATCGCCGAGATCATGGACATCCTCGGGCCCGACCGCGACGTGCCCGCCCCGGACATGGGCACCGATGCCCAGACCATGGCCTGGGTGCTGGATACCTACTCCATGCACGTCCGCCGCACCGAGAACGCCATTGTCACCGGCAAGCCCCTGGGGCTGGGTGGCAGCCTGGGCCGCAACGAGGCGACGGGCCGCGGCATCCTCATCACGGCCCGGGAAGCCATGCAGCGCCTGGGCAAGCCCCTGGCCGGCGCCACGGTGGCCGTGCAGGGCTTCGGCAACGTGGGCAGCCAGGCCGCCCGCCTGCTGCACGAGGCCGGCGCGCGGGTGGTGGCCATCGGCGACATCCAGGGCGCCATCAAGAACGACCGCGGCCTGGACATCCACGCCCTCCTCAAGCATGTGGCTGAAACCAAGACCGTGGCCGGCTTCAAGGGCGCTGAGCCCCTGGATCCCACCGCCCTCCTCACCTATTCCGTGGACATCCTCGTACCCGCCGCGTCGGAAAACCAGATCACGGAAGCCAACGCCGCCCAGGTGCGGGCCAAGGTCATCGTGGAGGGCGCCAACGGCCCCACCACGCCCGAGGCCGATCCCATCCTGCTGGAGCATGGCGTCCTCGTGGTGCCCGACATCCTGGCCAACGTGGGCGGCGTGACCGTCAGCTACTTCGAGTGGGTGCAGAACCGCCAGGGCTTCTACTGGCGGGAGCGCGAGGTCAACGAGCGCCTGGTGGACTACATGACCCACGCCTTCCAGGCCACCTTCGCCACCACGGACAAGTACAAGACCAACCCCCGCATCGGCGCCTACATCCTGGCCCTGGACCGCGTGGCCCAGGCCATGAAGTACCGCGGGTTCTACGCTTGATTCAGAGCTACATCCAGGTTTCCAGGAAGGCCTGGCACTACAGCACCCAGGCCTACGAGGCCCGCCCCGGAGAACGGAAGAAGGTCAAACGGCATCTCCGCTGGGCGGCCCTGGCTGTCCTCCGGGAGGCCTCTGTCCACGGCTGGTTCTCCTTTCTCGATGATCCGGTTTTCCGGCCTTTCGTGCTGGCCAACCCAAGGCTGGCCTTCCGCCCGATGGGGACCTACATGTCCCGCCGATGGGGCTGGTCCAGGCGTTTCAAGGTGATCCGCGACACCTACATCTTCGTGAACGCGAAGGGTGGGGTGTTCCAGGGATCCCTGCTCCGGGAAGAAGGCCTCCTGCTGGCTCGGATCCCCCTGGACAAGGCTGGAACCATGAACCTGCGGATGCGGGCCGACGCCCAGTTCCGCAAGGAAGGGGAGATCGGGGTTTTTCTGGAGATCGAAGGCATCCCAGGCGCCATCAGTTCGTTCGCCTACTCCCTCGAGCGCCATCCCTCCGGCTGGTCCTGCTACATCGGCGCCCTCCAAGGGCGGAAGGGTGGCGATGAGGAAACCATCAAGGTGGCCACCAAGGCCATGCATGGCCTCCGGCCCAAGGCCCTGATGGTTTTCGTGGCCCAGGAGATCACCCGGTCTTTGCGGGTATCCAGCCTGCTGGGCATCGGAAACGACATCCACGTGGCCCGGGCCAGGGTTCTCGGGCCAGCCAAGAAGATCCTCTTCGATTACGACGAACTCTGGCTGGAGACAGGAGGCGAGCGTCAGCCGGATGGCTGGTACCAGCTGCCCCTGAAGTCGCCCCGGCGGTCCGGCGACGAGATCAAGCCCAACAAGCGGTCGATGTATGCCAAGCGATACCTCTTGATGGACGCGCTTTCACGGCAGATTCGGACCGTGCTCACGGCCTCATGACCAGCCGGGGGTCCCAAGGGCCTCGATTCCCAGTGGCCGTGGATCAGAGGCATGATGGATGGGTGAAACCCCTCCATCGCTGCCCGCCCCTGCTCCTGCCCTGGCTGCTCCTCGCCGGTGGCGGCAGCATGCTGTCAGCCCAAAGCCCCATCGGCACCCTGATCTCCGAGCAGTCCCGCACCAACTTCACCGTCCAGGGGGCCGGGGCCCGCGCCATGGGCCTTGGAGGGGCCTTCATCGCGGTGGCGGATGATGCCACCGCCGTCTCCTTCAACCCCGCGGGACTGGCGCAGCTCCTCCACCCGGAGGTCAGCTTCGTGGCGGCCGGAACCCAGCGTTCAGTGGGCTATGAAGACTTCGAAACATCCAATCGGGGCCGTGTCCTGGCCGTGAGTGACGCCCTCGTCAGCTCCACTAGGTTCGACCCCCTGTTCATCTCCGCGACGGCTCCCCTGCAGGTGGGGGGCCGGAACCTGGTGCTCCAGCTATCTGTCCAGCGCGCCTTCGCCCTCACCGACCACACCCAGCGCAACCTGACGGAATCCCCAGTCACCAGCACTCCCGGGCTTCCCACCAGAATCGCCCAAGACGTCAGTCAGACCGGGCAGATTGACCTCTACTCCCTGGCCGCCGCCTACGAAGTGTCGCAGCGGATCCTGCTGGGCCTCTCCTACAACCAGTGGCGCGGGCGCTGGGATCTGGCCTCGGCGAGCCTCAGCACCACAGGCACGACGAATACCGTGGTGGCCTTCCGCCAGACCAATGCGATGGATGGCGCCAACTTCAACCTCGGCCTCATCTGGCGCTGGCCCACCTGGAGCTTCGGACTCGTCCACCGCACGGGGTTCCACGCTGATTACACCTTCGCCACGCAACTCTCCACCAACCTCAGCCAGGGCGGATTCACCGGCGCGCCGATGACCACCGGACTCCATTGGCCCTCGGGGACCGGGGCCGGCTTCGCCTACCGCCCCTCGGACCAGTGGCTGATCACGGCGGATCTGTCCCATACACTCTGGTCCACCACCCGGTACATGTCCTCCTCCCCGCGGCTCAACGGCCAGAGCTTCTTCGATTTCGACAAAGGGGACCGGACCCCCAACGCCACCGATGCCCACCTGGGCCTCGAGTACCTGAAGATCACCCCGAGCGGTTCAGTGATCCCGCTCCGGGCGGGACTGAGCCGCGAGCCGCAGCCCGTGGTCGATGCAGTCACAGGCACTCAGCGCGTGATGTACCGCGCCTCCTTGGGCAGCGGCCTCAAGCGGGGCTCTGTCGGGGTGGACCTCGCCTACCGATATGGATGGTCCAGCCGGCGCGCCTCCCAGTCGCTGGACGTGGATCAGATCCTGAATCGGACCGGGTCCCCCTCGGTGGGGACCGAACACATCCGGGAGCATCGGCTGGACGTCTCCACCATCCTCCAGTTCGACCGCAGGCCTCTGGAACGGGCTTTGCGCTACCTCTTCGTGGGAGATTGACCTTGGGTTTCCGGATTCGCGCCGCTTTGGGGCTGGGGATGGCCCCCCTGTTGGTGGCCCAGGCCCAGCTCACGTTCTACGCGGCCTACCAGGACGGCCTCGATGCCGAGCACCAGGGTCAATGGAAGGCCGCCGCCATCGCCTATCGCCGGGCCATCGAACTCAGGCCCGCCTCGGCGGCGCGGGTGGTCATCTACGGCAACAACCTGCTCACCAACTATTCTCCCCACACCCACCTGGCGCGGTGTCTTCTGGAGTCGGGCGATGTGAATGGGGCCCAGACCGCCCTGGAAAAGGCAGCCCAGTACGGTGAACCGAAGGCGGAGCGGGACGGCCTCCATCACTCGATCAATCAGCGAATCCAGACTGTGCCGGCTCCCAAGGAGCCCGCCTCTCCGGCCCACCCTGCGGAACCCGCTCCTCAGGCCCACCCACCTTCTCAGCCACCGGCCCCGGAACCCCCGCCACCACCCGCCCCACTTCAGCCCGCTCCCGGAATGGGAGCCCCCATCAGCGCGGTGCCACCCCCTCCCGCCAAGCCGAAGGCCACAGGTCCAGCCTCTGCAGAGGCGCCCATCTCAACCCCAGCGCCTGCCCAGCCGTCTGTGGCTCCGAAAGAACCGTCGCGGGCTTGGCGGCTGGTGGGCCCCATCGGGATCCTCCTGGTCCTGGCAGGGGCACTCCTGCTCCGCCGATGGCGGCGCCGTCCCCTCGAAGAGTCCTCCTTCAAGGATCCCCAGCAACTCGGTCCCTACCGCATCGAGCGCCTTCTGGGCCGGGGCGGGTTCGCCAGCACCTACCTGGCCCACCACGCCACCACCAAGACGCCCGTGGCCCTCAAGCTGCTGCACCCGTACCGCCACGATGATCCCGAGTTCCTGCGCCGCTTCCGGCAGGAGGCGAAACTGGGCACCATGCTGAACCATCCCAATCTGGTGCGGATGCTGGATCCCGGGCCCGAGACCGGCCCCCCCTGGCTGGCGATGGAATACGTGTCCGGCCGGCGGCTCGACCAGGTGCTCCGGGAGGATGGCTCCCCCTCCCTGCCCGCATTCCTCCGCATCGCGCTCCAGATCGCCGGGGCCATGGCCCATGCGCACAGCCTCGGCATCGTCCACCGCGACCTGAAACCCGGCAATGTGATCTTCGATGGCGACCAGTCCAAGGTGATGGATTTCGGGATCTCGCGCATCGTGGATTCCAACACCCTGACCACCACCTACGCCTTTCTGGGCACGCCCCGGTACGCCGCGCCCGAGGCCCAGCGCAAGGCCCAGGTGGGACCTGCCGCAGACCGCTACGCCTTCGGGATCATCCTCTTCGAGATGCTGGCCGGACATCCGCCCTTCGACGGGGAAACGCCCTTCGAGATCCTCGACCAGCACCAGCGGACCCCCCTGCCGGACCTGTCCGCCCTCCGCCCCGATGTCCCCCCGGCGCTCGTGGACCTCATCGAACGGCTCTGCCGGAAAGACCCCGACCAGCGGCCCGGGGATGAGGAAGTGATCCACGTCCTCGAACAGTTCTTGCTGGAATCTCCATCCGTCAAAGCGCCCTAGGATCCGTTCAGACCCCCACCCGGCCCTCGGCCTCCAGCCTTCCCAGCAGCCGCAACAGGCCGTCGAGGATCGTCAGTGGGTGAGGCGGACAGCCAGGGATGAAGAGGTCCACCGGCAGCGCGCTGGCGACGCCTCCGAGCTGCTCCGCCTGGCGGAAGTAGGGGCCTCCCGCGATGGCGCAGGCGCCCACGGCGATGACGAGCTTGGGATGGGGCACGGCATCGTAGGTCTTGCGGACTGCCAGCTCCATGTTCCGCGTGACGGGACCGCAGATGAGCAGGCCATCCGCATGGCGCGGCGAGGCCACGTACTGGATGCCGAAGCGGCCCAGGTCCCAGCCGAGGGTGCCCAGCACGTTCACGTCCACTTCGCAGCCGTTGCAGCCGCCCGCGCTCACCACCCGGAGCTTCAGCGAACGGCCAAAGAGGCGCTTCAGCTCCCTCTCTAGGGCTGCGGCCAAGTGGTATTCCGCGTCTGGCTTCAGGAGCAGATCCTCGCGCCGCCGAGTGGCCAAGCGATGGTCGCCGGTGAAGGCGATGGCACCCTCAGGGCAGGCCTCCACGCAATCAGGACAGAACAGGCAGCGACCCAGATCCACTTCGGGGCCGGCGGAACCCAGGTGGATGGCCTCCGTGGCGCACGCGTCCGCACACACCCGGCAACCTTCCGGGCAGCGCTCCGCCTTGATGCGGGGGCGGCCCCGGAACCGCTCGGGCAGCGCGGGCAGCTCGGGCAGCTCCTTCGGATAGGGGAAGGTGCGGTACCCCTGGCGCCAGCGGGAGAGCAGGATGTGGATCATAGGTCGTGCCCGCAGTAGGAGAGGTTGAAGCTCTTGTTGCACAGGGGGAAGTCGGAGACCTGCTCCCCACGCAGGGCCAGGGCCAGGCCGAACCAGTTGTGGAAGGAGGGATCCACGATCTTGTAGCGGGCGAAGCGGCCCTGGGCGTCCGTCCAGGCCAAGTGGAGCACCTCGCCGCGCCACCCTTCCGTGAGCGAGACGCACAGGTGTTCCGGCGCCAGCGGCGGCAAGGGCGCCGGTTTGGGTGGGGCCTCGCTGTCCGCCAGGGCGGCCAGGGCCGCGGAAAGGAACCGCGAGCTTTCGCCCAACTCCCGCCACCGCACCCAGGCCCGGGAATGCACGTTGCCGCTTTCGGCCTGCGCCACGGGGACGGGGCGATCCCCGTACGGTCCGAAGGGATGGTCGTGGCGCACGTCCCGGCCCAGGCCACAGGCCCGCGCCGCCACGCCCACCAGCCCGATCTCGCGGGCCTTCTCGGGATCCACGCGCCCCGCGGCCTCGAAGCGGATCATCACGGAGGCGGCACCCCACAACAACTCCACCGCGTCCTTGGTGTCCGTCCAGGCCCGCTCCAGGCGCGGGATCATTTCCGCGGCCCGCGCCGGCTCCAGGTCCTGCCGCAGGCCGCCAGGGCGCAGCCAGTCGCGGCCCAGGCGGCTGCCGCAGCCCTCGGCGCTCAGGTTCAACCAGTCGCCCCGGATGCGCCCGCAGAAGGAGGCCGTGGGCAGGAAACCCACATCACCGGACAAAGCGCCCAGGTCGCCCATGTGGTTGGCGGCGCGCTCCAATTCCAGGGCCACGCCCCGCACCAGGTCCACCCGGTCCGGCACCTGGATGTCCGCCAGGCCCTCCAGCAGGCGGCAGTAGGCCCAGGCGTGGGCGATGCTGCTGTCCCCGCAGGCCGTCTCCGCCTGCTTGAGGCTGAGCGCATGGGGACCCCCGAGGAGGGCCTGCTCCACCCCGCGATGCTGATAGCCCAGGGCGATCTCCAAGTGGAAGACCCGCTCGCCGTGGCACTGGAACCGGAAGTGGCCGGGCTCGATGACACCAGCGTGGACCGGCCCCACGGCCACCTCGTGGACCTCCTCGCCCTCCACGCGGTAGAAGTCCATCACCCCGGGGACCGGCGCTCCATCGCGCTTCCAGGGGTCGGGTGCGCCGTTCCAGGGGAGGTGGAACCGCACCGGCTTGAGCCAGGGATGGCCCTCGGGGACGATGCCGGTCTGCTCGGCGATCTCCCGCTCGAAGAGATGAGCCTGGGGGCAGTCCGGCGTGAGCGCCGGATAACGGGGGACGTCCAGCTTGGCGCGGAGGACGCGGAGGACCTTTCCGGCGTCATCCGCGAGCACTGCGACGAGGTGCAGGTCGAAGTCCGCGCACAGGCAGGCGAGGCGGTCCCCGTCCTGGACGCGCCGCAGGATGGCCTCGCGGAAGTCACCGACGGGCAGCTCCGGCACCTCGCGCAGGGGCAGGCGCTGCCCGTTGCGGAGGATGGGCAGATCGGCGCTCATGGCTGCACCTCCATCCGGGCGGAGAGGACGCCTTCGACCGTGGTGGCCGCGTGGTCGAGCATGGCCTGGAGCGGGCGTGGCATCCAGATGCCCAGGACCAGGGCCAGGGCCAGGGCGGCGATGAGGGGCGCCGTGGTGGCCGGAGTGTCCTTGTAGGGCGTACGGACCCGCTGGGCGCTGGGGGTGCCGAAGACCACCTGGACCACGGTTTCGCTCATGGCCAGGAAGATACAGCCCAGCAGGATGAGGAAGGCTGAGCCACTGAGGAGGTGGCCCGTGCCGAGGGCCCCTGAGGCGATATTGAACTCGCTCAGAAAGGGCGCGAAAGGCGGCAGCCCCGTGATGGCCAGAAAGCCCAGGAGGAAGAGCCAGCCCGACACCGGCGTCCGCCGGAGGGCCCCGGTGACGAAGGGCAGCTGCTTGCTGGCGTAGCTGCGGTGGATGTTGCCCGCCGACAGGAAGAGCACGCTCTTCACCAGGGCGTTGGCCGCCAGGTGGAAGAGAGCGAACTTCGCCGCCAGTCCGCCGATGCCGATGCCGAACACGAGGATGCCCATGTGCTCCACGCTGGAGTAGGCGAGCAGCCGCTTGATGTCCGTCTGCCGGACCATGAACACCAGAGCCCAGGCCATGGAGAGCATGCCGAAGGCCACCAGCAGCTCCCGGGCGAAGGCGCCTTCGCCCGCCGCCCCCACCACCGCGTAGATCCGCAGCAGGGCGAGGAACGCGCAGCTGGTGACCCCCCCGGCCAGCAGGGCCCCCACGATGCCCGGTGTCTCGCCGTAGGCATCGGGCTTCCAGGTGTGGAGAGGCGCCAGGCCCATCTTGGTGCCGTAGCCCACCAGGGTCAGCACGAAGCCCGCCCGCAGCCAGGGCCTCGACAGGAGGGCGCCGTTCTCCATGAGCCGCGTGTAGCGCAGCGGCTCCTGCAGCCCGCCCATGTGGGCCGCGTAGGCGATGAACAGCGTGCCCAACAGCGCCAGGGCGATGCCCACGGACCCGATGACCAGGTACTTCCAGGCGGCCTCCAGGGAGCGCCGGTTGTGGTTGAAGTAGATGAGGGGCGCCGTGACCAGGGTGGTGGTCTCCATGGCCACCCAGGCGATGCCGGGGTGCCGGGCCTGGGCCAGCAGCGAGGCCAGGCCCAGGAAGCCCAGGAGGCAGGTGGAGAGCACGCGGTGGTCCCGCTCCGGACGCAGCCCCAGGTAGGCCGGAGCGTAGAAGGCGCAAATGCAGAACAGGACGCTGATCACCAGCAGCACCCAGCCGCCCAGGGCATCCAGCCCGAACCAGGCGGTCACGGGAAGGGTCCGCCACGTGGTCAACGCCACGAGCAGGAGGCCCAGATGAAGGACGCCCACGGCCGGGAGGATCCAGGCGCGGAGGGTGGGCGAGGAGACGGCGAAGGCCAGGAGCGCGGCCAGGAGGGGGACGAGGATGAGCAGCCAGGCCATGGGTCAGTCCTTCAGCTCGGCCAGGTGCCGGGTATCGGTGGAATCGAAGGCCACGCGGATATGGTTGATGACGATGCCCATCACGAAGATGCCCACGAAGAGGTCCAGCAGGATGCCCGCCTCCACCAGGGCCGGCATGTCCTCCACCAGCAGCAGGCCGAAGAGGTAGATGCCATTCTCCAGCACCAGGTAGCCCACCACCTGGGTGAGAGCCTTGCGGCGGGACACCAGCAGCAGGAAGCCCGTGAACAGCGTGGCCAGCGAGGCGGGCACCAGCAGCGTGTATTCCGTGCCCGCCTTGAGCGGCAGGTTGTGGGCCAGCACCAGGCTGAGGCCCGTGCCCAGGGCGCAGAGCATCAGGGACACGGTGTAGCCGATGTAGGGATCCACCTCGCGCTGGATGTGGACCTGCCGCAGGGCCCGGCGGAACAGGAAGGGGATGAGCCAGCCCTTCACCGTGACCGCCGCGATGGCGAGCAGGACGATGTGGAAGTGGCGGCCCAGGCCCATGGCCAGGGGCATCAGGCCCAGCAGCACGCCCTGGAGCACGGCGAACTGGATGGCCTTGCTCACGCGGCTGGTGGCCACGAGGCTGAAGTTGGACAGCATGGTGAGGGCGATGAGCAGGTCAGGCAGCATGGCTACACCAGCAGCAGCAGGAAGGCGAAACCGGTGGCCAGCACCCCGGCCACGAGGAACTGCGGAACCTTGGTCATGCGGAATCGCGCCATGGAGCTCTCCACCAGACCCACCGTCACCGCCAGACCCCCCAGGGCCACGTAGAACGCCAGCCAGTTCTGCCACGCGTGCGCGGCCCGCGGCAGGGCCGGTGTCAGGATGAGGGCCCCCAGCACCAGGAGCTTCAGGCTGGCGCCGTAGAGCACCAGGGCGAAGGGCCGGCCCGAGTGGTCGAGCACCATCACCTCGTGGATCATGGTGAGTTCCAGGTGGGTGTTGGGATCATCGACCGGAATGCGCGAGTTCTCTGCCAGGTAGACGATGGCCCAGCCCGCGAGGACGAGGATCAGGGGCCCGGTGAACCGCGCCGTGAGGCTGCCGGGGAAGGCCAGCATGGTCCCCAGCGAGAGGCTGGAGGTGGCCTTGGCCAGGGCCGCAAAGCCCAGGAAGAGCGCGGGTTCCGCCAGGGCCGAGAAGGTGGCTTCCCGCGCCGCGCCCATGCCCTCGAAGCTGGAGCCGGTATCCAGCGCGGAGAGGATCGTGAGGAAGCGCGCCAGCCCGAAGAGGTAGGCGAAGAGGATGACGTCCCCCTCGAAGGAGACCGGGGCGGGCGTGTGGCCGAAGGGGACCAGGCACGAGGCGGCGAGACCCGCGGCCACACCCCCCACGGGACCGGCCAGGAACACCCAGGTGGTGGTGCGGCTGAAGACGGCCCGCTTGCGGGCGAGCTTGGCTAGGTCGTAGTAGAGCTGCAGCACAGGCGGGCCCTGACGCCCCGCCATCACGGCCTTGGTCTTGGCGATGAGGCCCGGAAGCAGGGGCGGCAGCAGCAGGACCGTCAGCCCGTGCAGCAGGGTTGGAAGGATCGTCGGGAGCAGGGATCGAACCATCTCAGGCCACCATCCAGATCAGGAGCGCCAGCAGGGTGAGCAGGACGTAGAGCAGGTAGACGGGAAGCTCCCCGCCCTGGGCCACGCGAAGCAGGGCGGTAGCGCGGACGGAAAGCCGGAGGGCCGGGGCCGCCGCACGATCGAGGACCGGATCCGGCACGTGGCTGTCGTACCGCGTGGCGTGAGGGAACCAGCCCGATACCCGGGGGAGATGCACCATGGGCCGCAAGGCCCAGTGGAGCCCCCGGATCAGACCGTCGGCAAACGACGAGGCCGTGTACTGCATGCGTGCGTTCGGCGCCGCGTAGCCACAGTCCCAGGTGGGCAGGTCCCCTTTCTGGGGGACGGGACGGAGCCACCACCCCAGCAGGAGGGCCAGGAGACCCAGGGCGAGGGCCATTCCGGAGATCACGGGAAGGCCGGCCAGGGAGGACAAGGCCCAGCCCGCACCGGGGGCCAGAACCTCCATGGCGCGGCCCAGGGCCGGCGCGATGAGAACGGGAGCCACCCCAATGCCCACGCAGGCCAGGGCCAGCAGCCCCATGGGGAAGAGCATCGTACGGGGCGCTTCGTGGGCTCGGACCGCGCCCTCCGTCCGGGGAAGCCCCTGGAAGACCGTGCCGAAGGCTTTGGCGAAGCAGGCCAGGGCCAGCGCTCCGATGAGGGCCAGGGACAGGAGGATCACCACCGGCCATGCCTGCCTTCCAAGCCCAAGGCCCCGGAACGCCCCCAGGTAGATCAGCCATTCGCTCACGAACCCGTTGAGGGGCGGCAGGCCGCAGATGGCCCAGGATCCGGTGAGGAAGGCCCCGGAGGTCCAGGGCATGCGCTGGGTGAGGCCCCCCAGCCGTTCCAGCTCCCGGGTGCCCGTGGCATGCAGCACCGAGCCCGCCGACAGGAAGAGCAGCCCCTTGAAGAGGCCGTGGTTCACCACGTGAAGCAGCGCCCCGGCGAAGCCCAGGGCCTGCATCAGCGGATTTCCCAGGCTCTTGCCCAGGATGCCGAGCCCCAGCCCCAGCAGGATGATCCCGATGTTCTCGATGGAGTGGTAGGCCAGCAGGCGCTTCAGGTCGTGCTGCCCCAGGGCGAAGGCCACGCCGAGGATGCCGGACAGGGCGCCCAGCGCCACCAGCGTACCGCCCCACCAGCTGGGTGGATCCGGCACCCAGGAGAGGAACCGCACCAGCCCGAGAATGCCCATCTTGAGCAGCACGCCGGACATCAGCGCGGAGACGTGGCTGGGGGCGGCGGCGTGGGCCGGCGGCAGCCAGAAGTGCAGCGGGAACACCCCGGCCTTGAAGCCGAAGCCCAGCAGGAAGAGCACGAACAGGGCCGTACCGCCGCGGGTGGCGGCCAGACCTACCGGCAGCACCGCGAAGCCTGAATGGCCCTGGACCTTGGCCAGCAGCGCGAAGGCCGCGAACAGGAACAAGGTGCCCGTATGGGTGGCCACCAGGTAGATCCAGCCCGCCCGCCGGGTCTCGGCTTCGCGATCCTCGGCCATCACCAGCACGAAGGCGGCGATGGCCATGCCCTCCCAGGCCAGCAGGAAGGTCAGCGCATGGGAGGCCACCACCAGCAGCAGCAGCGAGGCCGTCAGCAGCCCATAGACCAGGCGCAGGCCCGGCGTGTTGCCGCGGCGGCCCCCCCAATAGCCCAAGCCATAAATGGCCCCGCACGCAGAAAGCAGCAGAACCGGAATCGAGAAGAAGGCGGCCAGCGGATCGAGCACCAGGAGCCCTGGCGATCCCAGCGCGGCCGTGCGGAGGGCGATGGATCCTCCCTGGCTGCCCGACAGTACGGCCAGGGAGGCCCCCAGGCCCATCACAGCCGCCACGCCCAGCAACCCCACCGCCACCTCCCCGCCCCGCCGCCGCAGGAAGAACCCCGGCACACCGGAGGCCGCCGCGGCCAGGAGGGCGAGGAGGTAGAGCCTCATCCCAGCAGCCTCGCCCTCAGCAGCATCCAGAGGAAGACGCCCAGGAGGGTCAGCAGCACGTAGAGGATGTAGACCGGCAGGTGGCCCGGCTGGAGCCGCCGGAAACGCAACAGGCGCTCCGCCAGGCGGGCCACCCGCGGTGCCAGGAAGACCTCACCGAAGGGCTCCCGGAAGGCCTGCCGGAACGAGGCCCCGCCCGGGAACAGGTTCCGCAGATGCGGCATGCGCCTCCGCAGGCCCGGCTGGACCGGAGCCCAGGCATCCGCGAAGGAACTGCCGGTGTACTGGGCCCGCGTCGCGGTCCCGGCGTAGCCGCAATTCCAAGTGGGGAGGTCCCCCTGGGCCACATCCGCGACTTCGCCTTCCGGACGGCGGAGCCAGGCGATGCCACCGGCGACAAAGATCAGGAGCCCCAGTTCCACACCGGCCAGCAAGTGGAGGTCCGCGCGGAGACCCGGAACCAGCAGAGCCGGAGCCCCAGGCGCCAGCACGGCCATCACCCGGTCCAGCAGGGGCAGCAGCAGGAAGGACCCCAGCCCCACCGCCAGACAGAGCCCCGCCAGGATGGCCATGGGCAGGAGCATGGAGGCGGCGGGATCATGGGCATGCTCCACCGCTGCGCTCCGGGGCGAGCCCAGGAACAGGGTGCCGAAGAACCGGGCGAAGGCCACCACCGCCAGGCCCCCCGCCAGGGCCAGGGCCACCAGCCCCAGGCCCGCGGACCAGGGATACCCCCGGGCCAGGGAGCTGAAGAGGCCCCGGTAGAGGAACCACTCGCTGATGAAGGCATTGAAGGGGGGCAGCGCCGCCACCGCCAGCACCGCCGGGAAGAGGACGAGGGCCGTGCGGGGCATCCGCCGCGCCAGACCGCCCAGCACCTCCATGTCCCGGGTGCCCGTGGCGTGCAGGATGGCCCCGGCCCCGTAGAACAGCAGACTCTTGAAGAGCGCGTGGTTCCAGACATGGAAGATCGCCCCGCCGAAACCCAGGGCCGTCAGCCAGGGATCGTGGGTGGCCCGGCCCGTCCACCCCAGGCCCACCCCCATGAGGATGACGCCCAGATTCTCGATGCTGGAGTAGGCCAGCAGGCGCTTGTAGTCCCGCTGGGCCAGGGCGTTCCCCACGCCGTAGAGGGCCGTGAGCGCGCCCAGGGCCAGGAGGGTGCCGCCCACCCCCTGGGGGATCCCCGGCAGCAGAGTCGACACGCGCAGCAGGCCGTAGATCCCCGTCTTGAGCATGACCGCCGACAGGATCGCCGAGACATGGCTGGGGGCGCTGGCGTGGGCCGAGGGCAGCCAGAAGTGCAGGGGCAGCACGCCCGCCTTGAAGCCGAAGCCCGCCAGGGCCAGGAGGAGGATGCCGCCCTCGAACAGGGGTGTGCTGGCGACCGGAAGGACGGTCCACTGGAGGCTCCCCATCCGCTGGGCCAGCAGGATCACCAGGGCCGTCAGCAACAGGGTGCCGGTGTGGGTGCAGGCCAGGTAGATCCAGCTGGCCTGCCGGACCTCGGGCCGGTCGTGCTCGGTGCCCACCAGGAAGAAGGCGGACACGGCCATCAGCTCCCAGGCCACCAGGAACACCAGCCCGTGCCGGGCCAGGAAGAGCAGCGTCATGGCCGCCACCAGCAGGCCATAGAAGAAACGCAGGGAGCGGCCTGCTCCCCAGGCCGTCTGGACCGGCCAGTAGCTCTGTCCGTAGATCAGGCCGAGTCCGCCCACCAGGTGGAGAGGCAGCAAGAAGGCCGCGGAGAGGGCGTCCAATTCCAGGCGGGCCGGAAAGCCCCAGACCCGGAAGACCAGACCCGAGGTGGTGCCCCCGAGCAGGAGGTGGAGCGACGCGCCCAGGGCCAGAAGGCTGCCCAGGAGGCCGAGTCCCATGGCCAGGCGCTCCGGCGGCCGGGAGGAGGTGGAGAGCAGGGCCCCTGCGAACCAGCATCCGGAGGACGCGAGGACCAAGGCCACATCCAGCATCTGCACGCTCCGGGTTCAGGACACGAACCCGGCGGATCAGACATGGGCTGGGGCCCCCTGGAACAGGGACTCGTCATCAGATGGGCCGAGGTCGGTTGGGCCCATGCTACTCCCGCCGAGGGGTCTGCACACCCGCTTAAAAGGCGAAGTCCGGAAGCCCTCATTCCAGGGCTTCCGGACCTCGGCACAGTGGGGGCTCAGAGCCCCAGGTTCACGGTGGTGGTCACACCTGAGGTCACCGTGGCGGCCGTGGCCGCAGAGGTGGTCAGGGTGGTGGTCCCATCCAGGTTAGCGGTCGTCCGCACGGCCTGGACGTTGTAAGCGCCGATCGGAACCGTAGTGAACCCATAGGTCTCCGTGGAGGCGCCCACGACGGTCAACATGGTCTGGACGATGAAGCTGTGGCTGCCAGAGGAGGTCGCCAGGGACTGGAGCAGATTCACGGTGTCATGCTGGTTGGTGAGTGCGACCGGCGTGACGGTTCCGGACACACCGCCCGTGGAGGCGTTGGCCGTGAACGCGGCGTTGTAGGTGAACACCGGAGTGGTGGCGTTCAAGGCGTAACCGTCACTGGCCTTGGCGTCATAGGCCTTGAGAGTGGTGGACCCCGTCAGGGGCTGGCTCACCACGTAATACGTCGAGCCCACGGGGAGCAGATCCAGGGTGTAGGCCCCGGTGGCATCCGTCGTGGCGGTGCGCTGGATGGAGGCCTTGCCCGCTCCATCCAGGGTCTCGGCGTAGACCGTGGCCCCCGGCAGTCCGGTTGAGGTGGCCGCATCGGTCAACACCCCGTGGATGGAGCCCGTGGCCAATTTGTCAAAGGCCCAGATGGTGGGGCGGAGGATGTACTGGCCCGACATCCCTGCCTGGACCACCTGGATGGAGTGGGCGGCATCAAAGTCGATCCACACATCCTTCGTGGTGCCCGCGGCCACATCAAAGTTCACGATCAGCTTGATGCCGCTCTGCATGCCTGAGGGCACCTTCAGCGGCTGGACGGAACCATCCGACAGCTTCACCGAATTGTCCGCCCCGAGGATCAGCCGCATCTGGCCGTAGTGGCCCGCGGGAAGAGACTTGTTGGCGACCAGGGTCTCCTCCACGCCACCCACCAGGTTCAGCAGGTTTAGGGTCTTGTTCGGCGTTCCAAGGGTGATCCAACCACCGTCGCTGGCGATCTCCACGGACTGGATGTTGACGTTGATCTCCTGGTAGCCGGAAATGGGCCCGTCCACCAGATGCACGGTCATGGCTCCGCTGCCCCCACCGGAGCTTGAGCCGCCGCAGGCCATCAGCAGGGCCAACCCGAGGCCCGCCGCCAGTAGAAAGGGTGTGCGCCAGTTCAGCATGTTCACCTCCAAATTGATGCCAAGCAATATAGGCATCAGGACAGGTATCATCCATCCGGAAGGTGAATTTCGCAAATTAAAATATCAATTTAAGTTCAATCAAATAAATACATAGATCTTTAGGTCTAATCGCCTTAGAACGCCCTGAGTAGCGCCACGTACCCGTTCACGGCTTTAACTCCCGCAATGTCACTCTGCAGGCCCACGCCCAGGTCCACGCGCACGGCGGTGAAGACCCAGAAGCCCGGCAGATCCCCCGTGATGCCAAGCCCACTCATGCCGTAGGTTCTCTGCTCATCCAGGCTGCGGGCCCGGGCGTACTCGAGGCTGAGGGACAGGCGCAGGCTCGGTCCCGTGGGGATGGCGAGGGCGGCCTTCCCATAGGTCACACGATCCGCAGAGAGCGCATTGGCCCGGATGCCCGCGATGCGCACGGCGCCACCCATGCCCCCCACATCCAGCGCCTTGAAGCGGTCGAAGGCGTGCCCCCCGGCCCAGCCCGCCTCGCCGTGGAACCAGAACCCCGGCCTCAGTTCACGGTCGAGGCCGAGGCTTCCGCCCCAGCGGCGGAAGTCCCCACCTTCGGGGACGGCCTTGGGATCCGCGGGGGTGCCGTAGGCGCCATCGGGCCGCTGGCCCCACCCGTGGTAGGCCTGCACCTGGAAGCCCCGGAACAGCCAGGAACCCTGAAGGGTTCCCACGCGGGTGAGACCCGAGGGCGGCAGGACATAGCCCGGGGTCCGGTACTTGCTGTCGCCTTCGCTGTAGTCGTCGTATTCGAAGTCGCCCCGCCCTTCCAGGCGGAACCCCAGGCCCAGGTCGCGGCCCAATTCCAGGCCCACCATGCCGAAGCGCCGGCCCACGCCGTCGTGGTCCGACAACTTGCCGTTTACCACCGGCCGCTCGGTGCCCTTCAGCAGCAGGGCGGTGGCGCTGGCGCTCACGTCGAAGCCCCCCAGTCCGCGGGGGATGGCCATGCTGGCGGTGTTGAACACCACCGCCGTGAGGACGTTCAGCTGCACGCCCTTGCCGAAGGCGTTGTAGTCGAAATAGAGCAGGCCGCCCAGGGGCACCACCGGCGGCGTCAGCCCGGGATCCACCAGCACCACGGCCGCCAGGGCCCGGCCGCTGCTCTTGGGTTTCTCCTCGATCTTCCGGGTGCCGTCGCCCTGCTTCGTGAAGTAGCGGACCCCCTCCGGCGTCACTTTGAGCATGGTCGAAGGCGAGGTCCGCGCGGCTTGGCGGGCCGCCTCGAAACCTTCCCCGTTCACCTGGAAATCCTGGTAGGTGAAGCGCCGCTGGACCTGCACCACGCCGTCCGCGCTGACCCACCGCTCGAACGTCTGCACCGACACGGGGCGCCACAGCCCCGGCGCCGCCTCGCCGTAAGTGAGGATCTCCCGCTCGCTCTTCACGGTGCCCGGCAGGTTGGTGCGCTCCCGGCGTTCCACCAGGATCCGGCCCGTGGCCTCCTCCACGTCAAGGTCCCCCGAGTACAGCAGCGGATCCGCGTCCACGGGCTCGAAGCGCAGCCGGCGATGGCCCGGCCCCGCGGCGCCGCCATCGCGGTAGCGGTAGCGCTCGGTCATGCCCAGGGCCACGGGCAGCGACATGGACTGGCGGCTTTCGATGAGGGGCAGTTGCACCTCTCCGTCGAGCTTGGCGGTCACCCCGTTGAAGCGCACCTGCTTCTGGAGCAGCTCGGGCCACTCGCCCGCCTTCTCGAAGTAGCCGAAGCTGAAGCCCAGGTCCCCGCCGCGGCCCCGCGTCGACTGCAGGTGGAGGTCCAGCTCAGCCTTGGCCTGGACGGTCCGGGCCGACGCCCGGGCCCGCAGCTGGGCGGCCCGCACCTTGGCCAGCAGGGCCCCCACGTCGTAGGCCTCGGCCGCGCTCACGGCCACCTCCGTCCGGTCCTTGGGCAGGGGCACGGGCGACCAGGTGCCGCCGGTGAAGGTCCAGCGCCGCATGGCCCCCGCACGGTTCCGCAGGGTCAGGTCGCCCAGCCCACCTTCCACTTCGGTGAAGCCCGCGGGCAAGGTTTCCGCCAACCGGGCCGCCGGACCACTGGCGGGCACCACCACATGTCCCCCATCTCCCATGAGCACCGACACCAGGGGACCGGGGTCCGCCGGCAGCCACAGGGTCCAGGGGCGGCCGGGGAAGGCGTCCTGGGCCCGGGTGAGCTGACCCCGCCAGGCCCCGGCATCCAGGTTGAGATCCCCCGGCACCAGAGCCCCGCCATCCACGGCGCCCCAGGCGGTCTCATCCAGGATGGGCGCGCCCTGAGGATCGAAGGCCACATAGAGGCGCTGCGCCGGGGACTGGGCCTTGAGGGCCTGGGCCGCCGCCAGCAGCAGGGGAATCCGCCCCTCGCCCGAGGGCAGCCGCAGCCGCACGGAGGGGGCCTCCTTCAGCCCCGCCACCAGGGGTGCCCAGGCCTGCCGCGCCGCCTCCACCTGGGCCGCATCCCGATTGTCCTTCGGCACCAATCGGGCCCCATCCACGGCACGGAGGTCCAGGACCACGGGTTCGGGAACGCCGCTGCGCAGGGGCGCGGAGTCTGGGGACTGGGCCGCAAGCGTGAGGGAGAGGACCAGGGCGGGGGCGATCAGGACGAGCGGACAACGCGGCACGCGGACTCCTGGAGGATGATCAAGACTACTTTCTCAGCGGAGGGGTGTTTAGAGCGCCTAACAAAACGCCACGTCGCCGCGGAGTTTTGTTAGGCGCTCTAAGAGGGTGTAGCCGAATAATCAAATCACACCAAATCGGTGAATCAGGATTGCGACGAGGGCCAATCGGACCCAGGCGAGGGAACTCGCAGGGCTCTGCTCATAGTCCTTGCTGAGCCGCCGATAGCGCCCAAGCCA
>DASXVC010000085.1:0-33292 GCA_036504495.1 Geothrix sp. | reverse complement strand
CACATCAATGGCATCGAGTCCTTCTGGAGCTACGCCAAGCGCCGCCTCGCCCGATTCAATGGCATCTCCAAGGTGACCTTCCACCTCCACCTCAAGGAGTGCGAGTTCCGCTTCAATTATCGCCATGAGGATCTCTACCAGGCCCTCCTCAACCTGCTACGATCTCATCCGCTTTGATCCTGTTTGCTTCCTAAGACCCTCTGGATTCCGCAACCAAGGTGTCCTCCTACACCAGCGGCATGACCCAAGAGACCTTTGAATCCAGCGGGATGACCTATGACGCCGTGATCAGGAACCTGGAGGTCATCGGTGAAGCAGCCAAGCAGATCCCCCAGGACATGCGGGATTCCGCCCCGGATATCCCCTGGCCTGTCCTGCGGCTCCTACCTCTACCTCCCGCGATGCATCGGCTGGGTTGCCAACCAGAAGGTTGACCAGGCTCATGAGCTCTGTTGGGTGACTTCTGGCGAAGCATCAGGCACCATGAGCGCAACCACATACAGAGGACGGCATGAATAGAAAGGTGCTTTTCATCATTGGTGGGACCGTTCTTTTGGCGGGTGGGTTGGCATCCCTTCCAGCGGCCATGACGGCCCCAGCCACCGACTTCTTCTCCAAGGTTGTGCCCCAGAAACAGGACCCTCGCATTATTTCTAAAGAACTTGAGGATTACATCGAGCGGGGCTGTGGGCGCAAGCTAACGGACCGCAACAGGCGAGAGGTTCGGTTGTGGGTGGATACAGCCATCGACAACGGATGCGATGAGCGGGAAATCAACTTCGGCCTAGACAGGGCTATTTCACTTGCCAAAAAGAATGGGATCGCAGAAGGACTCTCATTAGCTTCCGACATAATGACCATGGGAACAGCGTTAGGAAGGGAACCCACCCGGTTTGAGGAGGAACGGACTGAGCGGTGGAGGCGATGCTCCAGGCGGATCAAGCAGATTGAAGAGGGCCTAATTTAGAGTCACAAATTGAAGGCTTCATTTTTTTCTTCGAACTCAATCCCGTCAACGAATTCTCTTCTTAGGCCGTTTTCACGGCGAACAATGTTTTGCCAATCCATGTTGAAGTGGCCAAGGTGGTCGAGTAAGTGGCCAGCGAGATTCCTGCCCTTGTTGCCAGCCTCCCATTCTCTGGCGCAGGCCCGTATGGCCTCCACCTCCGCTATATGCTCAATCACTATCATCGGGACGATTGCTTCGGCTTCTTCATCCCAAACCGGGACAGGTGATTCCATCCATCGATAGGCGTAGTTGAATATCCATTCCTGTTTTCGTTTTTCAATCACTTCGAGACGAGCCCGATCCTTGGCTTTCCATTCCTCTTCGAATTCTGATTCCATCTGCCGTTTTTTGGCCTGCGCCTCTGGAGTGTTCATCCAAACCGTGAATAGGTCCATGCCGAATTTGGAAGCTTCGTCCCCAAACTCCTCGCGGATCTTTCTCACAATGCCAATGACCTTCGCAGCGGGCCAGCCTCCAGTTTCTTCAATAGTGGTTCTGACAATTCTCTCAACTTGATCCCTAGACACGGGAGTCCTCCGTGCAAAATCGAGGATATGGAAATCAAACGCTCCATTTTGACTTACTGGAGGTCTCGTCCCCAGGAATCGGGACGGATTCGCATCAAAGCCAGGTTTTGGATTGAGCGCCCATGATGGCATTTTTGAACTTTCGTGATCTCAGCTAAAACTATAAAAAAATTTCGACTTATATTTTTTCATGACTCTGCGTAAGTCAAGAATTACCCGCATGTGAAGTGCCCGGCCATATCGGCGAGAACTCAGCTCTCAGGAGGCTGTTCCTTCTGGCTGAGATAGTCAAGCGTCGCCGCGATCACATTGGCCTGCTCGATCACAGCGATGTGCCCCGACTTTCCTAGAGTTCCCGGAAGCACTTACCATTCGGACATGAGCCAAGACGATCCCCCCCGCCAGCGCCGGCCCCGCTACAAGGGCACCCATCCGCGGCGCTTCGAGGAGAAGTACAAGGAGCTGGCACCGGACCAGCACGCCGCAGAACTGGAGAAGGTGGCCGCCCGGGGGCACACACCTGCTGGAACACACCGATCGATCATGGTCGCGGAAATCCTGGAGGCCCTGGCCCCAAAACCCGGTGAGGTGGCCCTGGATGCCACCCTGGGCTACGGCGGCCACACGCGCGAACTCCTGCCCCGGCTGCTGCCCGGCGGCCGCCTGTTCGGCGTGGATGTGGATCCCCTGGAGCTGCCGCGCACGGAGGCCCGCCTGCGGGGGCTCGGCTTCGGCGAGGAGGTGTTCCTCGCCCGCCGCATGAACTTCGCGGGCCTGCCCCGCCTGAAGGCCGAGGCCGGTGGCTTCGATGTGGTGCTGGCGGACCTGGGGGTGTCCTCCATGCAGATCGACAACCCCGCCCGGGGTTTCACCTGGAAGGCCGAGGGTCCGCTGGACCTGCGCCTCAACCCCCAGCGTGGCAAGTCCGCCGCGGAGCTGCTGGCCACGCTGGACGCCCAGGCCTTGTCGGAGCTGCTGGTGGAGAACGCGGACGAGCCCCACGCCGCGGCCATCGCCCGGGAGGTCGTGGGTCAGAACATCCGCACCACGCGCGACCTGGCGGATCGGGTGCGTCGCGCCCTCGAGGCAGAGGGTGCCGATGCGGACGAGACCAAGAAGGCCCTCCAGCGCACCTTCCAGGCCCTGCGCATCGCCGTGAATGACGAGTTCACGGTGCTGGACCAGTTCCTCGCCCTGCTGCCCGGCTGCCTGAACCCGGGCGGCCGGGTGGCCATCCTCACGTTCCATTCCGGCGAGGACCGCCGCGTGAAGAAGGCCTTCCAGCAGGGGCTGCGCGAGGGGATCTACACCTCGATCGCCCCCGAGCCCATCCGCGCCTCACCCGAAGAGCGGCGCGCCAACCCCCGCTCCACCAGCGCCAAGCTGCGGTGGGCGATGCGGACCTCCTGACGACGGAGGAGAGGTTCACATATAAAGACCTCCACGAAGGACACGAATACGCCCTGCGGGCACAGGAAGCGCCACGAAGAAACGCTGGCACATCCCGGAGGATCCCAAACGGCGCCCCCGGGATGGCCTTCGTGTCCTCCCTTGGCTTTTCTTCGTGCCCTTCGTGGAGATCCTGAGACGCCCCTCACCGCGCGAGATCGCCACCCGCCAGCCGCCCCAGTTCCAGCGCGAAGCGCACCTGCTGCATCAGGCCCTCCAGGTTCCAGTCGGGATGGTAGCGGTCCGTGGGGCGGTGGTAGTGGTTCATGAAATCCGCCGCCTTGGCCTGGGCCGCGGCCTTGTCGCCCAGATAGTCCCAGCCGCCATCCAGCGAGAAGCCCGGCGACAGGGCAGGCACACCGGCCTTCATGAAGGGGAAGTGGTCCGAGCGGAAACAGAGGCCCGCGGGATCGGCCTTGGCGGGCGTGATGATCAGGCCGGTGGCCGCCGCCGCCCGGGCGCAGAGGGCGCGGGTGGCCGGGTCATCTGAGCCCAGCAGTCCGATGTCGCGGGTGGGTCCGACCACGTTGAGGCTCTCGAGGTTGATGACGAGCCGGGTCTTCGCCAGCGGCCGCAGGGGCGCGGCCACATAGGCCGAGGAGCCCAGCAGGCCCTGTTCCTCCCCGCAGGGGAAGAAGAACATCACGCTGCGCTTCAGGGGTCGGTGGACCAGGGCCTTTGCCAGGGCCAGGACCGCCGCGCAACCGGAGGCGTTATCCACCGCACCGGCGTAGATGGCCCCATCCGGCCCCTTGCCGAAGTGGTCCCAGTGGGCGGCGTAGATCACGCATTCTTCGCGGAGGGCCGGATCGGTGCCCGGCAGGAGACCGGCCACATTCCACTGTTCCAACGATCGCACGGCGGAACGCAGCGCGCCCTTGGCCCGGATGGGCAGGGGCACGGGACGGAAGGCCGCGGAATCAGCGCTGGCGGCCAGCGCCCGGAAGTCCTGCCCCGCGGCGGCGAAGAGGCGGAGGGCGAAGGCTTCGGTGATCCAGCCCTGCACGGCGCTGGCCTGCCCCGAGCCTTCGCGCAGGAAGCGCTCCTGGGTCCAGCTGTTCCGCACCACGGGCCAGCCGTAGCCGGCGGAGGCATCCGTATGCACCAGCAGGACGCCCGCAGCGCCGTGGCGCCGGGCCTCTTCGAACTTGTAGGTCCAGCGCCCCTGGTAGTTCTCCGCCTGGCAGCAGAGGGGCATGGGCGCGCCGCCCTTGCGGTCGCCCACGAGCATGACCAGGACCTTGCCGCGCACATCCAGGCCTTTGTAGTCATCGCGGCTGCCATCGGAGGCGGTGATGCCGTGGCCCACGAAGACCAGGGGTGCATCCACCGCCAGCGCGGGCTCGGCCCCGGCCGCGCCCATCACCAGATCCGTCCCCAAAACAGGCACCGGCGCGCCCTTCGGCCCCTCGAAGGCGAGGCCGCTGGCGGCGGTGTCCAGGCGGACACCCGAAAGCCGCACCGACTGGCGGTAGCTGGGGCCATTGGCGGGCTGGAGGCCCAGCACCTGGAGCTGGGTTTCCAGGTAGCGCACGGCGAGATCCCCGCCCCGCTGGCCGGTGCCGCGGCCTTCCAGCACATCGTCGGCCAGGAAGGCCAGATGGGCGCGGAGGGCTCCTTCATCCACCGGGAACCGCTGGGCCAGCAGGCAGGAACAGGCAAGGGCGATGCAGAGCATGGTTCGCACGGCGGCCTCCAGGAGCCACCTTACTTCAGCGAAGGCAGCGGGGCGATCTGTGTTGCCCAAGGCAAGTCACCATGAGCCCTCAACCTTCCCGCCCTCTCGTGCGTAAGATGCCTGGACCCCCCAGGAACCCGGAGAGCCGTATGCGCCTGCTTCCCTTTTTCGCCACTGCCCTCGTCGTGGCGGCTGCCGTCAGCGCCACGGCGCAGATCGACGCCCGCCTGATCCGGTACCCCGACGTGTCGGCCACCCAGATCGCGTTCACCTACGCCAACGATCTGTGGATCGTCTCCAAGACCGGCGGCATGGCCCAGCGGCTGTCGACACCCAAGGGCGAGGAATCCTTCGCCCGCTTCTCGCCCGATGGCCGGGAGCTGGCCTTCAGCGGCAACTATGACGGCAACCTGGATGTCTACACCCTGCCCGTGGGCGGCGGCGTCCCCACCCGGGTCACCCACCACCCCATGGCCGACCGCATGGTGGACTGGACCCCTGATGGCAAATCCATCCTGTTCGCCTCGGGCATGGAATCCGGCAAGGACCGCTTCAACAAGCTCTTCACCGTGCCCAAGGGCGGCGGCCTGCCCCAGGCCCTGCCCCTGCCCTACGCCGAGTTCGGCGCCCTGTCCCCGGACGGCAAGGTGCTGGCCTACCAGCCCATCAGCACGGACTTCCGCACCTGGAAGCGCTACCGCGGCGGCATGGCCTCGGAGATCTGGTTCTACGACCTGGAGAAGAAGACCGCCAGCCGCCTGCCCAGCGAGGGTGGCTCCAACGACTCCCAGCCCATGTGGCACGGCGGGAAGCTCTACTTCCTCTCGGACCGCGATGGCGTGAAGCGGGCCAACATCTGGTCCTACGATCTGGCCACCAAGGCTTTCAAACAGATCACCTTCTTCAAGGAGTATGACGCCCACTTCCCCGCCATCGGCCCCTCCGACATCGTGCTCGAAGCCGGCGGACGGCTCCACCGCATCGAGCTGCCCTCCGAAAAGCTCGTGGAGGTGAAGGTCGAAGTGGTGACCGACCGGGCCACCCTGAGGCCCCGGGAAGAGAACGCCAGCAAGCTCCTGAAGAATCCCACCCTGTCTCCCCAGGGCAAGCGCGCGGTCTTCGAAGCCCGCGGCGAAGCCTTCTCCGTGCCTGCGGACAAGGGCTACGTGATCAACCTCACGCGCACACCCGGCGCCGCCGAGCGCCACCCCGCGCTGTCCCCGGACGGGAAGCAGGTGGCCTACTTCAGCGACCGCAGCGGCGAGTACGAGCTGTGCGTGCGGCCCGCGGACGGCTCCGGCCAGGAACGCCAGATCACCCACCTGGGGCCCGGCTTCCGCTACCGGATCTCGTGGTCCCCGGACGGCAAGCGCGTGGTCTTCGCGGACCAGGCCATGCGCATCAACCTCTGCGACCTGGACACCGGCAAGGTGCAGGTGGTGGACAAGGGCCTCTTCATGTTCGAGGGGCCCCTGGATGAGTTCCGCGCCAGCTGGTCCCCCGACAGCCGCTGGTTCGCCTACCCCCGGGATGCCGCCAACCGCAACACCGTGGTGGGGCTCTACGACACGAAGACCGGCCAGCGGCATGACGTGACCTCCCCCTTCTACAGCGCCGGCGATCCCGTCTTCGACGGCGAAGGCAACTACCTCTTCCTCACCACCGGCCAGCAGTTCAGCCCCACCTACAGCGACCTCGACGGCACCTGGGTCTACGCGGCCACCACCCGCCTCGCCGCCCTCCCCCTGCGCAGGGATGTGGCCTCGCCCACGGCCCCCCGCAACGATGCGGATGGCGCGAAGGACGACAAGAAGGAGGAGAAGAAGGAAGGCGCCAACGGAAGCGAGAAGAAGGACGAGGCCAAGAAGGAAGCCCCCAAGCCCGTGGAAATCGACCTGGAGGGGCTGGAAGCCCGCATGGTGCTGCTGCCTCCCACCGCCGGCTACTACATGGATCTGGCCGCCACGAAGGGCAAGCTGATCTACCGGCGCGCCGCCCAGCTGAATCCCATGGGCGAGACCAAGGCCACCCTCTACACCTATGACCTGGAGGAGCGCGAAGAAAAGGCCGTGCTGGCGGATGTGGACGGCGCCCTCCTCAGCGGCGACGGCAAGAAGGTGCTGGTGAACCGGAAGCAGGAGTACGCCCTGGTGGACCTCAAGCCCGACCAGAAGTTCGAGAAGAAGCTGCCCACAGGCGAGCTGATGATGACCGTCGATCCCCAGGCGGAATGGCAGCAGATCTTCAACGACACCTGGCGCCTGGAGCGCGACCTGTTCTACGACCCGGGCATGCACGGCGTGGACTGGAAGGCCATGAAGGTCCGCTACGGGAAGCTGCTCAAGGACTGCGTCACCCGCGAGGATGTGAACTTCGTCATCGGCGAGCTCATCTCCGAACTGAACGCCTCCCATGCCTACCGCGGCGGCGGCGACCAGGAGATGCCCGCCCGGCTGGGTGTGGGGCTCCTGGGCGCGGATTTCGCGCTGGAGAACGGCGCCTTCCGCATCAAGACCATCCTCCGTGGCGCCGACTGGGACGCCCAGACCCGCGCGCCCCTGGCCCAGCCGGGCCTGAAGGTGAAGGAAGGCGACTACCTGCTGGCCGTGAACCGCAACCCTCTCGATGTCCGCACGGATCCCTGGGCGGCCTTCCAGGGGCTGGCCGGCAAGACCGTGCTCCTCACCGTCAACGACAAGCCCTCGCTGGAAGGCGCCCGGGATGTGCTGGTGGACACGGTGGCCAACGACTATCCGCTGCGCTACTGGGCGTGGATCGAGGCCCACCGGAAGTACGTGGAGAAGGCCTCGAATGGCCGCATCGGCTACATCTACGTGCCTGACACCGGCATCGGCGGCCAGAACGATCTGGTGCGCCAGTTCCGCGGCCAGTGGGACAAGGCCGGCCTGATCGTCGACGAGCGCTTCAACAGCGGCGGCCAGATCCCCGACCGCTTCATCGAGATGCTGGGCCGCAGGACGATCAACTACTGGGGCGTGCGCGACGGCAAGGACTGGCAGTGGCCCGCCGTGGCCCACGACGGGTCCATGGCCATGCTCATCAACGGCTGGAGCGGCTCCGGCGGCGACCTCTTCCCCCACTACTTCAAGAAGGCCGGCCTGGGCCCCCTCATCGGCCGCCGCACCTGGGGCGGACTCATCGGCATCAGCGGAGCCCCTGCCCTCATCGATGGCGGCAACGTGACCGTGCCCACCTTCGGGATCTACTCCAAGGAGGGCCAGTGGGTGGTCGAGGGCTACGGCGTGGACCCCGACATCGAGGTGCTGGACGACCCGGCCCTGCTCGCCCAGGGCAAGGATCCCCAGCTGGACCGGGCCATCCAGGAAGTGGAGGCGTCCCTCAAGAAGCACCCGCCCGTGGCGACGCCCAAGCCCCCGTATCCCAACCGCTCGGGCAACTGACATGAACCACCTTCGGCCAGCCCTCCTTGTCCTGGCGGCGCTTTGCGCCTGCCTGCTGCCGGCCCAGACGCCCACTGAGGGCGATGCCGTCCTCCGGGACTTCCGGTTCCGGTCCGGGGAGGTGCTGGCCGAGCTGCGCCTCCACTACCGCACCTATGGCACCCCCCGGCGCGATGCGTCGGGGGTGGTCCGCAACGCCGTGCTCATCACCCACGGCACCACGGGCAGCGGGGCCCAATTCACCGGCCCCGCCTTCGCGGGCCAGCTCTTCGGCCCCGGCCAGCCCCTGGACGCCGCCACCCACTTCATCGTGCTGCCCGACGGCATCGGCCACGGGAAATCCAGCAAACCCAGCGACGGCCTCCACGCGCGCTTCCCCCGCTACGGCTACCTGGACATGGTGGAGGCCCAGCGGCGTCTGCTGACAGAGGCCCTGGGCGTGACCCACCTGCGCCTGGTCATGGGCACCTCCATGGGCGGCATGCACACCTGGCTGTGGGGCCAGCTCCACCCGGACATGATGGACGCCCTCATGCCCCTGGCCAGCTTGCCCACCCAGATCGCCGGACGGAACCGCGTCTGGCGGCGCATGGCCATCGATGCCATCCGTCAGGATCCCCAGTGGCAGGGCGGCGACTACAAGGTCCAGCCCGGCTCGCTGCGCCTGGCGGCCCAGATGCTCTACTTCATGAGCAGCAATCCCGTGTTGCGCCAAGCCGAGGCGCCCACCCTCGCCCAGGCGGACGCCAAGCTGGACGCCTTCGTGGACCGGTACGTGAAGACCGCCGACGCCAACGACATGCTCTACGCCCTGGAAGCCTCGAAGGACTATGACCCGGCCCCGGGTCTCGAACGGATCAAAGCGCCCCTGCTGGCCGTGAACTCCGCCGACGACCTCATCAACCCGCCGGAGCTGGGCATCCTCGAACGCGAGGTCAAGCGGGTGCCGAAGGGCAAGGCCGTGCTGCTGCCCCTGACGCCCGACACCCGCGGCCACAGCAGCCACACGGTGGCGGCGTTGTGGAAGGGCTACCTCGTCGAGCTGCTGAAGCAGTCGGAACCGCGCTAGAAGATCTCCTTGAAGAAATCCTTCATGTGCTGCCAGCTGCGGCGAGCGGCGGCCTCGTTGTAGGCGGCGCCCTTGCTGTTGTCGCTGCCGGCCTCCTTCTGCGTGAAGGAATGGACGGCACCGGCGTAGGCCACGAACACGTAGTCCGCCTTCGAAGCCCGCAGCTCGTCCTGGAAGGCGGCCACGTCCTTGGCGGGCACGAAGGGATCATCGGCCCCGTGGCACACCAGCACCTTGGCGGTAACGGGGCCGGGCTTGAAATCCGCCGGCACATCCAGGCCGCCGTGGAAGGACACCACGCCCTTCACGGGCAGGCCGGCCCGGGCTGCTTCCAGAGCCCCCGTGCCACCGAAGCAGAAGCCGATCACCGCGAGGCGGCTGCCGTCCACCCCCTGCTGGGCCTTCAGGGTCTCGATGGCCGCGGCGATGCGGCGCCGGTAGAGGGCCCGGTCACCCTTGTAGGCGCCCGCCAGCTTGCCAGCCTCGGCCGTGTTCGCGGGGTGCACCCCTTCGCCATAGATGTCCGCTGCC
Organism: Geothrix sp.; assembly: GCA_036504495.1. Taxonomy (GTDB): domain Bacteria; phylum Acidobacteriota; class Holophagae; order Holophagales; family Holophagaceae; genus Geothrix. Next base: position 23,607 of record DASXVC010000085.1, on the reverse strand, counting down.
AGGGCCACGTAGCCCAGCTTGGCCAGATCGTCCGACACCTTGCGCTCGTGATCCGTGAGGCCCATCCACTGGTGGACCACCACCACGCCGGGCACCTTGCCCTTCGCGGCGGCAGGCTTCGACAGGTAGCCCGAGAGCTTCGTGGCGCCGTCCGCGTAACTCAACGGCTGGCCCGCGAACACGGGCAGGGCGGCCAGGGAGAGGGCGAGGGCGGCAGCGCGCATGGGACCTCCGGGATGGGAGACCGATGCTATAGCTGTTCCAACCGGAATACCAGGGACGGATCAGCGCCCGGTGCTGCCGTAGCCGCCGCCACCGCGCCCGGTGTCGCCCAGGGCTTCGACGCTGGGTTCGGGGAGCCAGGTCCAGCTCTCCACGGGGGCCACGAGGAGCTGGGCGATGCGTTCGCCGCGGCGCAGCTCGAAGGGGGCCTCGCCGTGGTTGATGAGGAGCACCTGCACCTCGCCGCGGTAGTCGGCGTCGATGGTGCCGGGGGCGTTCAGCACCGTGAGGCCGTGGCGCAGGGCCAGGCCCGAGCGGGGCCGCACTTGCCCCTCGAAGCCCTCGGGAATGGCCAGCACCAGGCCTGTGGGCACGAGCCGCCGCTGGCCCGGCGCGATGGCCCAGGTCTCGCCTTCGGGCGTGGCCGCCCGCAGATCCATGCCCGCCGCATGGGCCGTGGCCGCCACGGGCAGGTCGAGGCCGAGGCCGTGGGGGAGCTGGTGGACGGGAATGCGCATGGCACAAGGTTCCCAGGCGGGGACAGGGCAGCGCAAAGGGAAATCCCAGACTCCGGCTGGTGGGGAGGTCATTTCCCTTCCTTGGCCAGGGCCCGGGCCTTGCCTACACTCGACCTCTGGCCCGGACCTCCCGGGCCGTCCTTTTCTGGAGGGTCATGGCTCGCAGCGCCCGCCCATGGTTCGCGTCGCTCCTCCTGCTGGCCACGTTCATGGCCTGCCAGCGCGAGGATCCGCAGATCCGCGCCCTGACGGAGCAGGCGTCCCAGGCGGACGAAGCCGCCCGGCAGCTCCGGCAGGCCTGGAGCGCGCAGTTCAGGCGGCTGGCCCTGGTTGGCGTCCAGAACCACCGGCTGGACGCCAGTCCCATGCTGCTGACGGCGCAGCAGAAGCGGGCCCTGGAGGCACGGCTCCGCGCCGAGCGGGACAGCTCCCGCCGGGGCCTCCTCCAGGAGATCCTGGACAAGGAAGTGGAACTCCAGGTGCTGAGTGACCGGCTCATGGGCATGAAGGCGGTCCTGCCCCCGCCGGAGATCGCCCGGGTCCACGACAGCCACTACGGGCTGGCGCTGCGTTTTCTCAAAGGCCAGGGCCTTTCCGAGGAGGCGGCCCGGACGGCGCTCAGCCGCGTGCCCCTGTCGGAGCGCCTGGCTCCGGGCTTCGAGGTCTACCACTTCTACGTCCACGGCGAGTACGGCACCTGGGTCTCACAGGGTGCGGCCGCGATCTCGCCCCGGGATCTGGACCGCCAGGAGCCAGACCTGCTCCCCCGCCAGCGGGACGCGGCGGTGGCCACCAGCCGGCGACTCCAGAAGCAACTCGGCGCCCTGGAAAACCAGAAACGGCAGATCGAGCGCGAGATCTCCACCCTCCAGGCGGAGCAGCTGGGCTTCCTCGGGGGGCAGGCCCGGCTCCGGTGGGAGAACGCCGACCAGCTGACCCGGCTGAATTCCCTGCACTACCGGGTGGGCGTGCGGGGTGCGCTGGAGGCAGAAGGGATCATCGAGGTCCCCCTGTTCGGCCTGGACCACTCGGGCCCGAACTGGCGGGACGCGGCCTTCACCCAGCACTTGGATCTCCGCACCGGCACCCCCCTTGTCATCAGGGCCCAGGACCTGGGTCTGGCGCGCATCAGCCAGGTCATCGTCATTCCCGGCTCCCTCCTCGCGGGCGAGCACTACCGCCTGACCCTCGGCGCCGACCGGCAGGCGGCCACGGTGGAATTCCTGGTTCCATCCCGCTTCAAGAACGACAAGGTGGTGTTCGCCGTGGTGGAGTGACCCCCCTGGCTGGGCTGGGATGGACCGGATACCCTGGAGCTTCGCGCTCCCTGCCGGCGGACAGGCACCCGATGCGGGTCCGGCCAGGCGCCCTTCCAGCGAGCCCTGGCCCGTCCCGACCTCCCGGATCCCCTGATGTCCTCCCTCTTCGGCCACGCCCTGGCTGGCCTCACCCTCAGCGCGGTCTTCCACCAGGGCCGGCCTCCCCGCCGGGTCCTGGCCTTGGCGACCGTCTGCGCCGTGGCCCCGGATCTGGACTGGTTCACCGCCTTCCTGGGGCTCGACGGCACCAGCCTGGCCCACCGGGGGATGAGCCATTCCCTCCTCGCCCTGCTGCTCCTGGCCACCGCGGCCATGGTCCTTGGATTCCGGGATCAGCTCAGAAGCCCCCGCCTCTGGGCCTGCATGCTTTCGGCCGCCTTGTCCCACAGCCTGCTGGACGCCTGCACCTTCGGCGGGACGGGCGTGGCCTTCCTGCTCCCCTTCTCCGACGCGCGGTTCGTCTGCGTCTGGCAGCCCATCTTCGTGTCGCCCATCCCCCTCTCCGGAAAGCTCCTCGATTGGCTGCTGTTCTCCCTGGGCACCGAGGTCGTGTGGATCGGCATCCCCGCCCTGCTGGTGCTCAGCGTGCCCCGCGCCTTCCAGTGGATCCGGCTGCGCAGGCGTTCGGAGGAAACCCCCTGATCCCAAGGTGCGCTCAGCCCGATGGCTATTCACCGCCTAGAGCGCCAAGTTAAGGCCAGGCTGAACAAGGGTCTTGCAAAGCCACCACGAAGTGCACGAAGGGAAAGAAGAAGGCCACGAAAGCAAGCCCGGCCTTTCGGCACAGGACATCCGGGCCTTCGGCCCCTGGCCGCGCCTTGCGCGGCCAGCTTCACGGGCGGCGGCTCCGGGCGGCTGACAAGGGCCGCCATGGCCGCCGCCCGTGAAGGGATGTCCGCGAGGGGTCGAGTCCCCTTCGCGCCCTTCGTGCGCCCGAAGGGCGTCTTCGCGTCCTTCGCGGTGATCTTTTCTTCACTGAGGTTCGCCGATAAGTAGGAACCCGTACGATCCGGCGGATCAGCGCCCCTTCACCAGCTGCCCGCAGGCACCCTGCACGTCCCGGCCCCGGCTGCGGCGGACGGTGACGAAGCAGCCCCGGGCCTTCAGCCACTCGGCGAACTGCTGCACGCGGTCTTCGCCGGGCTCGCGGAAGGCGCTGGCGGCGTGCTCGTTCATGGGGATGAGGTTCAGGTTGTGGCCGCTGCGCAGGTCGCCCAGCCAATCGACCAGGCGCTGGGCGTCGGCCTCGGTGTCGTTCTCGCCGGCAATCAGCACGTACTCGAAGCAGAACCTCTCGCCGCGCTTCGGTCGCCAGTCATCCAGGGCCTGCCGCAGCCGCGCCAGGTTCCACACGCGGTTCACGGGCATGGTGCGGCTGCGCGCTTCGTCCGTGGTGGCGTTGAGGCTGAGGGCCAGCAGGGGCCGGGGCTCCAGCTTCGCCAGCTTCTCGATGCCGCTTACCAAGCCGGAGGTGCTCACGGTGATGCGCCCCTTGCCGAGACCCAGCCCCGAGGGGTGGCACATCAAGCGGATGGCACGATGCAGGTGGTCCAGGTTATGAAGCGGCTCACCCATGCCCATGAACACGAGCGTGAGGAGGTGCCCGCGATCGGGCCCCAGCTCCGCCATGACGGCCAGCACCTGGCCCAGGATCTCGCCGGGCTGGAGGTTGCGCAGGATGCCCATGCTGCCGGTGGCGCAGAAGGTGCAGCCCATGGCACAGCCCACCTGGCTGGAGATGCAGTAGGTGACGCGAGGGTTTCGCACCCGGCGCGGCATGTGGACGGCCTCGATGCGCTTGCCGTCCGCCAGCTCTAGGGCCAGCTTGGTGGAGCCGTCCGCTGAGGGCTGGCGCTCGGCCAGGCGCGGCAGGCGCAGATCCGCCACGCCCTCCAGCCAGCGGCGGATGCCCGAGCCCAGGTCCGGGCCGCCGTCCTTCCAGGTCCAGGGGCGGTGCAGGCGCTTGAACGTCTCCAGGGCGCTGCCGGGACAACCCAGGGCCGCTAGTTCTTCCGGGAACAGCGACCAGGCCGAGGGCAGGCCCTCCCGCTCGGGAGCGGGGCGGTCCCAGGGCATGGGGCCAAGGGACATCAGGCCACCAGATCCTTCAAGCGGATCTCGCCGCCCTTCCGGGTGCCGAGGGCGCTGAGGCCCACCTGGGCCGGATCGAGCAGATCCTGGGCGACGCGGAACAGATGGTCGAGCGTGACCGCCTCGATTTCCGCCATCTGCTGATCGAGGCTCTGGAGTTCCCGCTGGTGGATGGCCTGGTGGGCCAGGCTGAACATGCGGCTGCTGCTGCTCTCCTGGCTGAAGACGAGGCCGGTGCGGGCCTGGAGCTTGGCGCGGTCCAGTTCGTCGGAGGCCACGCCCTTCTCCCGGATCCGGGCGCACTCGACCATGGTCCGCTGCACCAGCTCGCGCAACTGGCCCGGCGCGCAGCTGGCGCTGATCTGGAGGGCCCCGGTGTCGGCGTAGGGGCTCAGGTAGCTGCCCACCTGGTAGCAGAGGCCCCGGCGCTCGCGCAGCTCCATGAACAGCCGGGAGGCCATGCCCCCGCCCAGCACATGGCTGAGCAGGTGGGCCGCGGCGCGATCCGAGGAGCGGTGGTCTGGCGCGGGGAAGCCCATGACCAGGTTGGCCTGCTGGAGGTCCTTGCGGGGCACGTTGAGCAGGAAGGGGCGGGTGCGGGCTGCCGCGATGGGCGCGTGGTCCGTCCCCTTGGGGAGGCGGTCCAGCACGGGTTTCAGCAGGTCGAGGAAGGGGCCCGGTTCGATGGCGCCCGCGGCGGCCACCACGAGGTTGGGCGCCCGGTAGGTGTGGTCGAAGAAGGCGCGGGCCTCGGTGGGGCCGTAGGCCGACACCTGGTCGCGGAGACCCAGGATGGGGTGGGCCAGAGGCGTGCCTTCCCAGAAGCCGCCGTAGAACAGCTCGCTCACCCAGTCATCCGGCTGGTCTTCGCTCTGCGCGATCTCCTCGAGGATGACGCCGCGCTCACGGACCAGTTCCTCCGCGTCGAAGCGGGGCGAGGTCACCAGCTCCCCCAGCAGGTGCACCAGCTCCGGCAGCTGGTCGGCCAGCACCTTGCCGTAGAAGCAGGCCACCTCCTTGCCCGTGAAGGCATCCACATGGCCGCCCAGGCGGTCCGTGGCCGCGGCCATCTCATCGGGTGTGGAGTAGGTCTCCGTGCCCTTGAAGACCGTGTGCTCCAGGAAGTGGGCCAGTCCCTCCTCCGCCGGGCCCTCGTGGCGAGAGCCCCGGCGCACCCAGAACCCCACCGCGCAGCTCCGCACATGCGGCAGCGGCTCGATGAGGATCTCGGTGCCTTCGGGCGTAAGGGTGCGGAGGGGTTCGGGCATCTGGTCAGTTTACCGGTGCGGGCCAGAAGGCCCTTCACTTGAAAAGCAGAACACCGATGAACGCAGAAAAGACATGATGAACACCGATAAAGGAATTCTTTCCTGATTATCGGGGAAGCTCAGCCAGAAAAAGCAGGAACACGGAAGCCACAGAAGCGCCCTTTGGGCGCACACGGAGGACACGGAAGGGGCTCCCAGTGTCTTTTCCTGACCTCCGCTTTCCTCCGCGTCTCCGCCAACCTCCGCTTATGAACGTCTTATTTTTTTGCGTCTTTATCGGTGTTCATCAGCTTTGATCGGTGTTCATCGGTGTTCCGCTTTTACTTTTTTTTGCGATTCCCGATCAGCCCTCCGCCTCGCTTCCCGCCAGCCCCACGGGCATGCGCTGGAGCTTCCAGCCGGCCAGGGCCCAGCAGAGGGCGCCGAAGGCGAGGAGGGCCAGGAGGGCCAAGGCCGGATGGGTGGTCACCTGCTCCTGGGCCAGCAGCTGGTTGGCATGCACCTGGGCCGCCCGGCTCCCGGCGAGGCTTTCGATGTGATGCGTGAACGTGAGGCGCTGGAGGAAGGGCGGGAAGATCCGCACCAGCGGCTCCCACAGGAAGAAGTAGAGGGCGCCCCAGAGCGTGCCCCGCTTGAAGAGCAGGCCCGCCAGGGTCATGAGGGCCAGCTCGCCCCACCAGGCCCCCACCAGCGCGAGGATGCGGCCCGGCAGCAGGGCGGGATCGCCACCGACCATCTGGAGGCCCAGGGCGCCGAGGATGAGCCAGGCCGCGCCCCAGGCGAACCAGGGCAGGCCCTTGCCCAGGGGCAGGGCCCAGGCGGGCGCGGGCCGCACCAGCATCAGGGGCAGGGTCCGCTGCTCCAGATCCTCGCGGATGCCCGCGGGTGCGGCCACGAGGGCCATGATGGGCAGCATCATCTTCACCAGTCCCTCGTGGAAGATGCGGAGGGCCTCGCCGGGATCCGCGTCGAGGCCCCGCATCCGGCTGATGGTGAAGATGACGAGGCTGAGGCCCACGGGCGCCATGACCAGGGCCGCCAGCACCCAGCCCCGGCCCTGCAGGACGCGGGGCGCGTAACCCCGCGCCGTGGCTCGGATCGTCGCCAGGGGAGAAGGTGCGGCGCTCATGCGTGGTCCTTGGTGAGGTATTGGAAGACCGCATCCAGGTTGAGATCCAGTGGGTCCATTGCCCACAGGGGAATGCCGCCGTCGGCGGCGGCCTTCTGGAGGCGGGGGAGGATCTCCCGGGGCGACCGCACGGAGATCACCACGGCGTCCTCCTCCATGCGCATGGCGGCCAGTTCGGGCTGCTCCACCGCCCAGCGGGCCAGGACCTGGGCGTCGCCCGTGAGGCGCAGCTCCACGGGGTGGCGGTCCAGCAGCTGGCGGATCTCGGTGACGGTGCCCTCGGCCAGCAGGCGGCCCCGGAAGAGCAGCAGGATGCGGTCCGTGAGCTGGGCGATCTCACCCAGGATGTGGCTCGACACCAGGATGCGCGTGCCCTTCGCGGCGAGATCCCGCAGCATGGCCATGAGGGTGAGGCGGGCCTCGGGATCCAGGCCATTGAAGGGCTCGTCGAGGATGAGCAGTTCCGGTTCGTGCAGCAGCGCCTGGGCCAGGCGGATGCGCTGGCGCATGCCCTTGGACATCCGGGCGAAGGTGAGGTGGGCGCGGTCGCCCATGCCCACCGTGGCGAGGACGCGGGCCACGGCGGCTGTCAGGGCCTCGCCCGAAAGCCCCGACAGCTCGCCCATCATGCGGAGCCAGCGGTCGGCCCGCAGGCCCGTGGGCAGGCGGTCGCCCTCGGGCACGAGGCCCAGGCGCGCGAGCACGGCCGGGTTGCGGAAGGGGGCTTCACCGAAGACCTTCACGGCGCCGCCCGAAGGCGGCAGCAGACCCGAGAGCAGCTGCAGCAGCGAGGACTTGCCGGCACCGTTGGGACCCAACAGGCCCGTGATGCCGCCGCCGTCCGGCAGCTCGAAGGTGGTGGGGCTGAGGCCCAGGATGGGGCCGTAGCGGAGGGAGGCGCGATCGAGGGAAATCATCAGATCACCGCCTCCGAGGGCATGGTCCGCTTGGCGGCTACGAAGGTCCACAGGCCCAGGTGGAAGGCTGTGCCGAAGAGCGCGGGAACCCAGCCCATCAGGGGGTGGTCCACGCCCACGAAGAGCTGGGGCCAGGTCTCCGCCAGGAGGATCGGGTTGATGGCCTGGACTGCCACGATCCCCGTGAGGCCGTGGACCATGGAAGCCAAGGTGGCGGCTCCGAGCACCAGGCCCAGCACCCAGCCGACACCGGCCCGGGGCGTAGAAGCCATGCTGGAGGCCCCCACGGCCAGGGCGCCCATGAGGGCCGAGCTGATGGCCATGGCCGGCAGGAGCCGCAGGGGCGCCGTCACCCACACGGGGCCGCTGGCACCAGCGAGCATCAGCGACATGAGCCAGGGCAGCAGGGCGAAGGGGAGCAGGATCGCGAACGGCAGGGCGGAGGCAAAACCGAGCTTCGCGAGCAGGTAGTCCCGGGGCGCCACGGGATGGGCGTACATCAGGGGCCGCACGCGGTAGAGGGTATCCCGGGCCACGAGGCCGCCGCCCACCAGGGCCACCAGGAACCAGAGCAGGTAGCTGGCGGGGTTCAGCAGATCCGCCTGGAAGTCCGCGCCCTGGGTGAGGATGGTCCTGGCGAAGTCCTGCATGGGCTTGAAGGTCTGGTTGGTCTGCAGCAGGTGATCCACGTAGATGCGGGCCACCTTCCAGAGCAGCAGCAGGAGGAACGCGAAACCGAAGAAGCGGCCGATCTTCTGGCGCCAGAGCCGGGCCAGGTCGAAGCGCATCAGCACCAGGGCCGGGGGATGGCCGTGGCCCAAATCCGGCGCGGGAGGGAGGGTGGGGGCGTAGATGGGCATGGTTCCTTCAATCGGCGGCCAGAGACATGGTTGGACATGAGCCATCCCTGGAGATGTGCAGATGCAGGGCCGTTCTCACCGTTCTTCTCCGTTTCTCACCGGTTTCCTTTTGCACTTGGCTTTGTGCTCGGCTTTGCCAAATGAAAAGCAAAAAAGGTTCACCGGTGAGGAACAGTGAGAAACGGTGAAAAGGACATCTGAACTTGCCTTGGGGGCGTTTCTCATGGGGCTCAGCTCCCTTGAACAACCGGGTGGAGCGCCCGTAAAAGAACCTCGTCCAGGCGGTCGTGGCGCGGCGTGAGCTGGATGAGGGTGGCGCCATGGCCTTCGGCCCAGCGGAAGGCGGCCGCAGGATCGGCTTCCGCCAGCTCCAGATCGTAGAGGCCGTTCCGGGCCTCCAGCACCGCGCCCAGATCCGCCAGGGCGGCCTCCTGCGCGGTGTCCAGCGGATCGAGGAAACGCAGTTCCACGCGCCGGGCCAGGGCCTTCCGCAGGCCCGCCATGGAACCGGCGGCCTTGATCAGCCCCTGGTCGAGGATCACCAGCTGGTCCGCCACCCGCTCCACGTCGCCCAGCAGGTGCGAGGCCAGGATGACGCCCGTGCCCAGCTCGGCATGCACCCGCAGCACCAGGTCCAGCATGCGGCGGCGGCCATCGGGATCGAGGCCGTTGGTGGGCTCGTCCAGGAAGATCAGCTCGGGGCTGTGCACCAGGGCCTGGGCCAGCTTCACCCGCTGGCGCATGCCCGTGGAGTAGCCGCTGACGGGCCGGTAGCGGGCCTCGTCGAGGCCGACGAAATAGAGCACCTCGTGGGCCCGGTCCCGGGCGGCTTCCGGCGCCAGGCCGCTCAGCTCGCCCCAGAAGGCCACCTGCTCGTAGGCCGAGGCATCTTCGATGAGCGCGTCGTACTCGGGCATGTAGCCGATGCGGCCCCGCAGCTTCGCCGCTTCCGGGGCCCCCAGCGCCACACCCAGGACGGTGCCGCCGCCGGCGGAGGGCCGCAGGAGGCCAAGCAGGGCCTTCAGCAGGGTGGACTTGCCGGCGCCATTGGGCCCCAGCAGGCCCACGATGCCGCGATCCAAGGTGAGGGTCAGGCCCTTCAGGGCGGGCGCCGCGGTGGCGGCGTAGCGCACTTCCAGGTTCTCGAAGGCGATCAACGGGGCCTCCAGATGGCTGTCACGGCATGCTCCAGGATGAAGGCGGCTACGGGTGGCGGCTGGAATGGATTAGGGCCTGCGAGCGGTTGCGGCATGGATTGTTCAATGAAAGCGACTTAGGCTGGACAGCATCATCCTCCCATCGCCTGGAAGGTTCCGCATGCAACTCCTGGATTGGCCCTTCCTCGACGCCCTCCAGACCGGGGCGCTGGCAGCCCTCTTCGTGAGCTTCGCCACGGATGCCCTGTCCCGGCGGGACCGCATGATGGGCTGGCTGGCCCTGGGCTGCATGCTGGTCGGCCTGCGCCACGCCGTGCTGGCGCTCGGCACGCTGCCCACCCTGAACCCCGACCTGGTGGACCGCGCCCAGAGCCTGCTGGTGGCCTTCGGGTTCATCGCCCTCTGCACGGCGTTCACCAGGCTATTCCCCCTCCACGTTCCCAGGCATTTCCCCAGATGGGTGGCTCTGGCCCTGGTCCCGAGCTATGTCCGGAATCTCGCGCTGCCCCATCCGGGCCTGCTGGAGGCCTGGATGCGCCACATCTCGCATCTCACCTTCCTGGGCGGCTGCGGGTTCATCATCTTCTGGACGCTCCGGGCCCGGCAGGAGGGCGACCCCTTGGGGCGCCGGCTCTTCCTGGGCATCGTGGCCGTAACCTTGCCCGTGGTGGTGGAGATCGCCGCCTACAGCCTCTTCGGTCTGAAGTTCCGCATTTCCGGCTTCAGCCTCGTCATCCTCGCCATGGCCATCGGCACCTCCTGGCAGTGGCTCGTGGTCCATACGATGGAGACCCGCATCCAGCAGGCCGAGACGGAGGTGGAGATCTGGCGCAGCCTCGTGCCCGGCAACGCCTTCCGCACAGACCGGCCCTCCGCGCTGATGGAAGGCCTGTTCGGAAAAGGCTGGGCCGATCAGGTCCGCGAGAATCCCGAGTCAACGCTGGTGGCGCTGGACGGCATGCCCTACCGCCTCAGGACCCGCCTCCTGCACCACCAGGAGCGGCTGGGTTGGTACGAGCGGGAGGAAGATACCCAACCCGGGGCCCGCGGGTTCCTGGCCGGGTGGACCGTGGCCCTGGGCATGGATGATCCCGCCGCCAGCGTCCGGATCCAGGGATGGCTGCGCAGCTGGGGGGCTGACGTGCAGCTCTGGGGCACGGTCCCGCCCCGGGAGGGCCCCTATCCCAGCGTGCTCATCTGGGCCCGGGAGCCCAGCATCCTGTCCGTCTGGCGGGAGAACGACCTCCTGCGTCGCCGACCCCGCTGGGTGCAGCTGGGCGGGCCTGCCACCACGGGCCCCCATGCCCGCCTGGACCTGGACCTGGACGCCACCAGCCTGCGGGACTTGCTCCGGGACCTGCTCTCACGCCACTGACGGGCTCCCAAGACCGGCCTCGCCCGCCGGTAGGGGCCACCAAAACGGAACGCAGAAGACGAGAGGGCCGCATAGGCCACAGAGAAAAGCGCTGGCCACGGAAGCCACGGAAGCAAGCAGGAAGGCACGGAAAAAGAACATGGGACGTCCGTTCCGAAAGCACGGGCTGCATCCCGGGGGCGCCAGGGCCGTGCTTCTGGGGACACGGCGCTAGCGCCCCCGGAATCACTTCCGGCTGCGCCGGAAGCCGCCTTCGGCGGGCCCGCGCGACGAGCGCCATGGCCCCTTCCGCGTCTTCCGTGGAATTCCGTGTCCTCCGTGACCAGCAAGAATCTGGAGGAACCGCCGGAGTCGCTGAGCCCCGGGCACTTGCCCGGGAACGCGCGATCCGGCGGAGAATGGGGGCATGAGCTTCGCCCATCTCCACCTGCACACCGAACATTCGCTCCTCGACGGCCTCACGCGCATCCCCGATCTCGTGAAGAAATGCCGGGCCTCGGGCATGCCCTCCGTCGCCGTCACGGACCACGGCAACATGTTCGGCATGATGAAGCTCTTCGACGCCTGCGAAAAGACCAGGGACGCCGAAGGCAACTGGGCCGTGAAACCCATCCTGGGTTGCGAGGTCTACGTGGCCCCCAAGACCCGCTTCGACCGCAAGCTCGAGGCGAAGAACACCACCGGCGAGGAGGGCCTGGAGGACTGCGTGGATCCCAGCGGGAGCCGGGACGCGGGCTACCACCTGGTGCTGCTGGCCAAGAACCCGACGGGTTTCGCGAACCTGTCCAAGCTGGTGTCCGCGGGCTTCACCGAAGGCTTCTACTACAAGCCCCGCATCGACAAGGACATCCTCCGCGAGCACAGCGAGGGGCTCATCGCGCTCTCCGCCTGCCTGGGCGGCGAAGTGCAGGCCCGCATCCTCCAGAACCGCCTGGACCAGGCGGAGCGGGTGTCCCGGGACTTCCGCGACATCTTCGGCGAGGACTTCTACCTGGAGATCCAGGACCAGGGCTTCGACAAGGAGAAGGAGATCATCCCCTACCAGATGGAGCTGGCGCAGAAGCTCGGCATCCCCCTGGTGGCCACCAACGACGCCCACTACCTCAACCACGAGGATGCGGACCTGCACGACACGCTGCTCTGCATCGGCACCAAGACCACCAAGGCCAAGGAGAAGCGGATGCGCTTCTCCACGGACCAGTTCTTCGTGAAAACCCCCGAGGAAATGCGGGCGGTGTTTCCGGACCATCCCGAATACCTGGAGCGCACCCTGGAGATCGCCGCCAAGGTGGACCTGTTCCCCATCACGCGGAAGCCCGTCACGCCCCGGTTCCCCGTGCCCGATGGCTACGACCTGGAATCCTACTTCATGCACGTGGCGAAGGAGACCTTCGAGCAGCGCATCGCGGAATGCCGACCGCTCTGGCAGAAGGGCGCCCTCAAGCACTCCGAGGAGAAATACCGCGAGCGCCTGGCCTTCGAGCTGGACATGATCCTCAAGATGGGGTTCCCGGGCTACTTCCTGCTGGTCTGGGACTTCATCCGCAAGGCCCGGGAGATGGGCGTCCCCGTGGGCCCCGGCCGCGGTTCCGCGGCGGGCAGCATCGTGGCCTGGTCCATGATGATCACGGACATCGATCCCATGCAGTACGACCTGCTGTTCGAGCGCTTCCTGAACCCGGAGCGCGTGTCCATGCCCGACGTGGACATCGACTTCTGCCGTGACGGCCGCCAGAAGGTCATCGACTACGTCACCGAGAAATACGGCCAGGACAAGGTGAGCAGCATCATCACCATCAACCAGCTCAAGACCAAGGCCGTGATCAAGGACGTGGCACGGGTCTTCGAGAAGGACTTCGCCTTCGCCAACAACCTCACCAAGCTGGTGCCCCAGGAGCCCGGCAAGCCCATCACCGTGGGCGAGGCCCTGCAGAAGAGCGACAAGCTGCGCGAGCTGTACGAGAGCGATCCCGAGGTGAAGAACATCCTCGACATCTCCGCGCGCCTGGAGGGCCTGTCCCGCAACACCGGCGTCCACGCCGCGGGCGTCATCATCGCCCCGGACGAACTCACGCAGTTCGCGCCGCTCGCCATGGACAAGGACAAGAAGGTGATGGTGCAGTACACCATGGTGGAGGCCGAGCGCGCGGGCCTGCTGAAGATGGACTTCCTGGGCCTGGAGACCCTCACCCAGATCGCCAAGACCCAGGAGGTCATCGCCCGGCGCCACGGCGCGCCCAAGGACATGACCACCATCCGCACCTTCGACGACAAGAAGACCTTCGACCTCTTCGCCGCCGGGGACACGGATGGTGTCTTCCAGTTCGAATCCGGCGGCATGAAGCAGCTGCTGCGCCAGCTGGGCCCGGACCGCTTCGACGACCTCATCGCGCTGAATGCCCTCTTCCGCCCGGGCCCGCTGGGCGCGGGCATGGGCACCACCTATGTGGAGCGCCGCCACGGCCGCGAGCCCGTGACCTACATGTTCCCGGACCTGGAGCCCATCCTGGCGCCCACCTACGGCGTGATCCTCTACCAGGAGCAGGTGATGCAGATCGCCAGCCTCGTGGCCGGGTACTCCCTGGGCGAAGCGGACATGCTGCGCCGCGCCATGGGCAAGAAGGACAAGGAGAAGATGGCCAAGGAGAAGACCAAGTTCATTGAACAGGGGGCTTCCCGCGGCTACGACAAGGCCAAGGTCGCGGAGATGTTCGACCTCATCGAGTACTTCGCGGGCTATGGCTTCAACAAGAGCCACAGCGCGGCCTACGCCATGGTGGCCTACGAGACCGCCTACCTGAAGGCCAACTACACCGTGGAGTTCATGGCGGGCCTTTTGTCCACCAAGTCCGGCCGCACGGACGACGTGGCCAAGTACGTGCAGAACTGCCGGGAGGGCGGCATCGAGGTGCTGGGCCCGGACATCAACGAGTCCGCCCTGGACTTCACGGCCACCTCGGAACGGCAAATCCGGTTCGGATTTGCCGCGGTGAAAGGATTGGGGGAAGCCGCGCTCCAGGCCATTCTCGAGGCCCGGCAGGCCGAAGGGACATTCAAGGATCTGTTCCACGCGCTGAAGAGCACCGATCTCCAGAAGGCCAACCGCAAGGTGTGGGAGTCCCTCATCAAGGCCGGGGCCTTCGACAGCCTGGAACCCAACCGGGCCGCGCTGCTCCAGGGCCTGCCGGACGCCGTGTCCGCGGCCTCCCGCGGGGGCGGCGACACGGGCATGACCAGCCTCTTCGACGACGCCGAACTGGCCAGTCTCAGCGAGGACTGGCGCGTGCCCGAAAATGTCGAGCCCTGGGATCGCAGGACCCGCCTCGCCGCCGAGCGTGAGGTGCTGGGCCTCTTCGTCAGCGGCCATCCCCTGGAGGAATACCTCGACGCCATCCAGGTGCACACCCACGGCACCCTGGCCAAGGTGATGGAGGATGCCACCGCGGGCCGCCTGCGGGACCGCCAGGAAGTGACCCTCGGCGTGATGGTCACGAGCGTGGCCTTCAAGACCAACCAGAAGGGCGAGCCCTGGGCAATCCTCCAGGTGGAGGACCTCGCCGGGAAGATGGAAGTGCTGCTCATGGCCAGCAAGTGGGATCCCGTCACCAAGAAACCCGGCAAGCGGCCCTTCGAGCAGTACGGCCACCTCGCCCTGCCCGAGGCCATGCTGCGCATCACGGGGGAACTGCGGGTGGAGACCATCCAGGCCAACGGGAATGGCAACGGAAACGGCAGCGGTGAAATTGAAGAAGAGGAAGAGCAGACCGTGGTGAAGGTCTTCGCCACCCTGTTGGAGCCCCTCGATGCCTTCCAGGGCCAGGGGTTCACGGGCGTCCTCGTGCGCCTGCCCCCGGGCGAATGCCCGCCCCGCCTCGAGGCCATCCTCAAGGGCCACCTGGGAGACCTGCCCGTGACCTTCGAGTACCGCTCGAAGGAGGGCCTGGTGGCCCGGGTGAAGGCGGGCCGGGACCTCCGCCTGAAGCACGACCCGGATCTGGCCGAGAAACTGGCCAAGGATGCGGGCTGCACCCTCTCCTGGACCTATTGACCTCCCGGATTCGCGGAGCCTCTGTGATCCCCCTCCCCCTCCTGCCCGGCTTCAGCCGATGGGGCGCCCACCTGGAGGCGCTGCTGGCCCGGCCGGAGGCTTTGTGGATCCACGGTCCCGCTGGATCGGGCGTCTCCACCCTGGCGGCGGAGCTGGCCCAGCGCCGGGGGGCACCCTGGCGGGAGGCCAGTGACGCGGAAGAAGGGTCCGCCTGGGTGGCCACCCACCCGGGAAGCGTGGTGGCGGCCCGGGTTCCAGCCCCCGGCGCCCTGGCCTGCCTGGCGGTTCGCCTCCCGGACCTGGAGGAGGATCCTGCCTGCATCCCCGGACTCCTGGCGGCCCTGGCGGAAGAGGAGGGGATCCCGGGCCCCTGGCCCCCGGCCCTGGCGGCCCTGCCCTGCCCCGGCAACCTGCGGGAACTGCGCAACCGCCTGCTGCGCTGGAAGTTGCTGGGCCAGCTGCCCGGCCCCGAGCCCGCCGGCCCGCCACGTTTCGAGGCCGAGGATCTGGCCACCAACCTGCATGATCTGGAACGCTTCCTCCTCCACCGGGTCCTGCGCCGGGCCTACGGCAACCGGGTGGAGGCCGCGACCCGCCTGGGCGTGAGCCGCCGCCAGCTCTACCTGCTCATCCGCCGCCATGGCGACCCCGTCCGGGGTGAATCCGCCGCCGGGGATCTGCCCCACCGCATGAGGAAGCGGCAACCGGCACAAAACTCCAGTCCAGAGCCCGGAACCCGATAACGGGAGAGCAGCCGCGCTGGCTGCATGGAAGCAAAGACATGGCGACTCCCCTTCGGGTGCTGGTGGTGGACGACGATCCCGGGATGCGGGATGGCATGGCCTTGAGCCTGAAACGCTCCGGCTTCTTCGCGGAACAGGCGCGGGGCGGCGAAGAGGCCCTGCGCATGGTCCGCCCCGGCGCCTACGACGCCGTGGTGACCGACCTGCGCATGCCCGGCATGGACGGTCTGCAGCTCACGGCCCGCCTGAAGGCCGTGGATCCCGCCCTGCCCGTCCTGCTCATCACCGCCTTCGGCAGCCTGGAGACGGCCCGGGAGGCCATGCGCCTGGGCGCCTTCGACTTCCTCTCCAAGCCCTTCAGTCCCGAGGAGCTCACCGCCGCCCTGAACAAGGCCCTGAAGTCCGAAGGCCACCTCAAGGCCGAGGAGCCCGCCCAGGCCCCGGTGATCCTCACCCAGGACCCAGCCCTGGGCGAGACCCTGGCCCTGGCCCGCCGCGCCGCGGACAGCCGCGCCACCATCCTCATCCAGGCCGAGAGCGGCACGGGCAAGGAACTGCTGGCCAAGCTCATCCACGGCTCCAGCCCCCGCCGCAGCGGCCCCTTCGTGGCCATCAACTGCGCGGCCATCCCTGAGAACCTGCTGGAATCCGAGCTGTTCGGCTACGAGAAGGGCGCCTTCACCGGCGCCACGGGCATGAAGCAGGGCCGGTTCGAGCAGGCCGATGGCGGCACCCTGGTGCTGGACGAGGTCGGCGAGCTGCCCCTGGGCCTCCAGGGCAAGCTGCTGCGCGTCCTCCAGGAGCGCACCGTGGATCGCCTGGGCGGGACCCGCCCCATCCCCGTGGACGTGCGCCTCATCGCGCTCACCAACCGCGACCTCCAGGCCGAGGTGAAGGCCGGGCGGTTCCGGGAAGACCTCTACTACCGCCTGAACGTGATCCCCCTGGACCTGCCGCCCCTGCGCGACCGGCCGGGCGACCTCAACCTGCTGGCCGCCCATTTCGCCGAGCGCTATGCCCGGGAGAATGACCGCGCCGTGCCCGAGCTGGTGCCCAGCTTCTTCGCCGCCCTGGCCTACCACCCCTGGGCGGGCAACATCCGCGAGCTGGAGAACGTCATCCAGCGCTGCGTGGTGCTGAGCCAGGGCCGCCGCCTCAGCCAGCATGACCTCCACTGGCTGCTGCCCTCCGAAGCCTTCGAGGGCCTGCCCGAAGACCCGCCCGAAACCCTCGCCATCGAGCCCTGGACCCCTCCGGCCGGCGCCGCGCCGCATCGCGAAGCCCAGGCAGAGGCCCCCGCCGGCGCCGTGGTGGCCGATCCCCAGAAGCCCCTGGTGGGCGTCCCCATGGGCACCCCCGTGGTGCTGCCCCTGGGCCTGAGCCTGCCGGAGCTGGAGCGCTTCTGGCTGCTCTCCACTCTCAGCGCCCTCAAGGGCAACCGCACCCACTGCGCCGAGCAGCTCGACATCGCCCTCCGCACCGTGCGCAACAAGATCAACGAGTACAAGGCCGACGGGTTTGCCATTCCGCCCAGCCAGCGGGGGCGGGACGACGAGTGAAACCTGGCGGTTTCACTCGGTAGGGAAAGCATGTTTAGCCACGGATGAACACGGATAGAGACCGTTGTTCATCCGTGGTAAATTTTTTTGGCTGCGTTAAACCACGTTTTTATGTACGGAATATTTAATAAATTGTTATCTTTTTCTATTTGTTTGATAAACCACGAAATCATTCCGTCCCAATCTTGAAGATTGCCAGACGGTAATATTTCCCATTGAAGCTGTTCAAGTGTCCAGTTTGACTTGATGCTATTTGTCAGCATTGAGCAAGACATCCAATTTGATTCTATGTCTGCCCCACCTCTTGCTACAGGTAGCAGATGATCAATGGTTGGAAATACATCCCAGTATGCCATGTGCCCAACATCCATTTTCCCATTTTTATGATAGGGAAATTCTTTTGGTAAATAGCAAGAAATGATCCGAAGTACGGGTGGATACACAAGTTTAGTACCTTTATATCTATCTATAAAACCATCTCTTAAGAATGTCTTCGTCATTTCTCGGGGTGTATAGCTTCTGCCCATATTCTTTAAAGGAATGAACGGGTACTCATTATTAATCGTAGCTCCTGCTGAATGGAAATCGCCGACTGCTATGTGGTTGCATACCTTTTCAATGATGAGGTTATGCTCAATTTTCATAATTGCTCCTGACTGGTACCTACCTGATTGTCGGCGGAGCAATCAGCCTTCACTTCTTGCATTATTTGGCTTCGCGTTCTTATCCAGCCACGGGCGAACGCGTATTGCTGCCTTTCGACGCTGCTAGAAAATTCCAGCACTTCGATCGGCCGTAGACCCTCTTGATCATCTTCGCTGAGCAGATCGAACAACGCTGTTTGATTGATGATGAGAAAGAACTTTCCATCTTCGTCGGCACTGTAGATGGCACCGCCTTCAAAGCCAGCCATGCGCTTTGACTTACGAAAATCGGACAGCGATGTGCGTGGGATCATCAGGCCCAGTCTAGCTCGGATTCACAGGCTCTCCCGCATTCACCCGAGCCATGGGGGCACGGTGGTGGCGCCGGCGTCGTGGTTGTAGAAGGTGACGATGGCTCCGGGGCGAATTTCGATCGCGGTTTCCTGGCCCATCATCCGTTGCTGGATCCACTTCTCGCTGCGTCCGTGCAGTTTCCAGGCCTCCCGGGCACGCTCCAGTGAGAGGGCCGGATCAGCGATTTCCTGCATCCGCTCGTACCCCACCTTGGCCAGCCAGAGCTTGATGGGTTCCGCCTTCGGACTGGGAATGGATTGGATCAGACGCAGAAGTGTTTCCGCCGTGGCCACATCGGTCAGGTAGCTCTTGCCATCCGCCGCAGGCAGTGAGTCGGTGACATTTTGTCACCGACTCACTGCCTTCAGCATTTAGGCGTGTCTTGAGCTTGTTCCAGTATTTGCGGGCTGTTTGAAAATCAGGCTGCTGTGTGAGCACCTGCACGATGTCTACGACCGAGAACCACCAGGTCTCCGCGGCCTCGTCGTAGACCCGCCGAATGGCCTGATTCTCGAATTGAGCCGGGACATGGTGCATGGCCGCCTCCCTTACCGATCGCCGTTGAAGGGATAAGAAGTTCAAAGGCTCCATTCTGATTTGGATCCGCAATCCACCATCCCCCTGCTCTTCTTTCCTCTGCGCTCTCTGCGTTCTCTGCGGTAAATAAGTCCTAGGGTTTGGGCTCCCCCGCCTTCGCCCGCAGCCACGGCGGCACGGTGGTGGCGCCGGTCTCGTGGCGGTAGAAGGCGGCGGTGATCTCGGCGCCCAGCAGGAGGATGGCGCAGCTGTAGTAGAGGAAAGTGAGACCAGCCACGATGCCCAGCAGGGAGCCGTACATGATGCCCCAGGTCATGGTGTGGCGAAGGTAGACGCCGAAGCCCCACTTGGCCAGCCACCACAGCGCCGTGGAGATGCCCGCGCCCAGGAAGGCGTGCCGGAACTTCACGTGCAGGCGGGGGAGGTGCTGCAGCACCATCGTCACCACCACCAGACCCAGCAGGGGCCCCAGGTAGGGCAGCAGATCCATCTGCTTCACAGGCAGGAACTTCCGCAGGGCCCCGCCGATGAGAACCGCCAGGAAGACCACCATCAGCAGCAGGCCGCCCACCAGGAAGGCCACCTGGCGCAGCAGGTGGTTCTTGCGGGTCTGCCGGTGCTTCTTGATGCGCAGGCCGAAGACATGGGCGAGGCTGGTGTCCAGCTGGCTGATGCCCCAGTAGCTGCCGAAGAGCAGCACGCCCCATGACAACCCCATGCCGCCGATCTTCTGGCTATTGGCCACCGCATCGACGACGAACTCACGGGGCAGGTAGGGCACGATTTCCTGGATGGTCTTCAGCATGCCGGGCCCGTAAGCCCGACTGCCCAGGATGGCGCCCAGCAGCTTGAAGAGCAGCGTGGACAGGGGCACCAGACTCACGATGAGCCAGAAGCTGAGGCCCGCGGCGTAGCTCAGGCAGTCGTCCTTGTGGTACTTGCCGAGCACCTCCGCCGTGAAGGCGCCCGCCCGCCCCAGGGGGGGCACCGCCCGGGCGACCTCGTGCCACAGCGCCACTCCGGCCCGCCCGATCCGCTCCAGCGTGGCGACCAGGTTCGCCCAGAGGCCCAGGACCTTCTCGACCACGGTCCCTCCTGGCTCAGAACCGGACGGGATGCCGGGGCAGCAGGTACATCAGCCAGGCCAGGGCCAACCCGATGCCGACGAGCCCCGCCACGTGCTTGAGGATCGAGGCGCGTGTCCGCTCCGGCCGCGTCGTCGGGTGCAGCAGCCCCAGCACCAAGGCGATGCCCAGGCCCATGACCAGGAAGTGGATGACATGGCTGGCGAGAAAGCGCATGGAGCCAGGGTAGCAGGCGGAAGGTTGGGGTCCGAGTCTGGAGTCTGGACTACCCTACTGCGCCGTCGCCGGGTTCTCCCGACTGGGCCCCGAGGCCTCGGCCCCCAGGGGCTGGGGCATGCGGGTGAGTGCCAGCTGGATGACCTCGTCCATGTGGCTCACCAGGTGGATGCTGAGCTGCTCACGGACTTCGGCGGGGATCTCTTCCAGGTGCCGAGCGTTCTCGCTGGGGATGAGCACGGCCTTGCGGCCCTGGCGGTGGGCGGCCAGGAGCTTCTCCTTGAGGCCGCCGATGGGCAGCACGCGGCCCCGCAGGGTCAGCTCGCCGGTCATGGCCATGTCCGCCCGGGCGGGGATGCCCGTCAACACGGAGATCAGGGCCGTGGCCAGGGTGATGCCGGCGCTGGGGCCGTCCTTGGGGATGGCGCCCTCGGGCACGTGCACGTGCAGATCCACCGTGTCCAGGAAGTCGCGCTTCAGGCCCAGGCGCTCGGCGCGGGCGCGGACGTAGCTCAGAGCCAGGTTGGCGCTCTCCTGCATGACCTCGCCCAGCTTGCCCGTGAGCTTGAGAACGCCCTTGCCCGGCAGCACGGCGGCTTCGATGGTGAGCAGGTCGCCCCCGGTGGGGGTCCAGGCCAGGCCGTTCACCAGCCCCGGCGGGGCCGTGTCCTCGGCGCGGGTCTCCAGGTATTTCTCGGGCCCCAGCAGTTTCGGCACGCGCTCGGCGGTGATGAGGGGATCGAAGGGCTCGCCCTTTTCGGGCTGGAGCGTGTGCCGGGCCAGCTTCCGGAGGATGTTGGCGATCTCCCGCTCCAGCTGGCGCACGCCCGCTTCGCGGGTGTAGGCCTGCACCAGCTTCTCCAGGGCGGCGGTCTCGAAGCGCACGCCCATGTCCTTCATGCCGTGGCCTTCCAGGGCCCGGGGCAGCAGGTGCTGCTCCGCGATGGCCAGCTTCTCCTTGGTGGTGTAGCCGCTGAGCTCCAGCACCTCCAGGCGGTCCTCCAGCGGTTCGGGGATCTGGTGGCGGATGTTGGCGGTGGCCAGGAAGAGCACCTGGCTGAGGTCGAAGCCCAGATCCAGGTAGTGGTCCTGGAAGTTGGCGTTCTGCTCGGGATCCAGGACCTCCAGCAGGGCTGAACTCGGGTCGCCGCGGAAGTCCGAGGCCATCTTGTCGATTTCGTCCAGCAGCATGAGCGGGTTGCGGACCTTGGCCTTCTTCATCAGGGAGATGATGCGGCCCGGCATGGAGCCGATGTAGGTGCGCCGGTGCCCGCGGATCTCGGCCTCGTCGCGCACGCCACCCAGGGACACCCGCACGAAGGGCCGGTTCAGGGCCCGGGCGATGCTGCGGGCCAGCGAGGTCTTGCCCACGCCGGGGGGGCCCACGAGGCAGAGGATGGGCCCGCGCAGGGGGGAGCGGGAGCCCTCCTCCGCGGCTTCACCCTGCTTCAGCCGCGCCATGACGGCGAGGTGCTCCAGGATGCGGGCCTTGATCTTGTCGAGGCCGGAGTGGTCCTCGTCCAGCACGCGCTCGGCCTCCATGAGGTCCAGGCGCTCGTCGGCCATGGCCTTCCAGGGCAGGGCCAGCAGCCAATCTAGGTAGGTGCGGCTGACGGTGGCTTCGGCGCTCTGGGGCGGCATGGCCTCCAGCCGCTCCAGCTCCTCCAGGGCCTTGGCCTTGGCCTCGGCGCTCATGCCCGCGGCCTCGATCTGGTCCTTGAGGCGCAGGGATTCGTCCTTCTCTTCCTTCTTGCCCAGCTCCTGCTGGATAACGCGCATCTTCTCGTTCAGCACGTACTGCTTGTGGTCCTGGTCCAGGCGCTGGCGGGTCTTCTCGTCCAGGGTGCGATCCACCTCGGAGCGGGCCGCATCCAGTTCCAGCAGGTGCATCAGCGCTTCGAGGCGGGGCTCGATCTCCACCTTCTCGAGGATCTCCTGCTTGGCCTTCACCTCGGCGGGCACCAGGCCGGCCACGGTGTCGATGGCCTTGCCCAGGGGCAATTCGCGGATCTGATCCATGCTCAGGAGCCGCGAGGCATCGGGGTTGCGGCCCAGGAAGGCCTGCACGGCCTGGTGGAAGGGCTGCAGGGTGAGCCCTGAGGGCTGGCTGGGTTCCGCCAGCAGGTAGGCCTCGGCCTGGATGACCTCGCCGCTGTCGTCGTAGCGGCGCAGGTTCACCCGGGCGATGCCCTTCACGCCCACCTTGTAGTAGTCCTTGGGCAGGGCGATGACGGATTCCACCAGGGCCAGGGTGCCGATGGGGAAGAGGTCGTCCTGGCCCGGCGTCTCCACCTTGGCATCCGACTGAGTGAGCATCAGGAGGTGGTCGCCGGCCTTGATGGCCAGTTCCAGCGTGCGCACGGAAGCCGACCGGCCCACCACGAAGGGCACCCGCGCGCCGGGGAACAGCACCATGTCCCGGATGGGAATGGCCGGCAGGGTCAGGGTCTTCGGAACGGCCATGGCTTCCCCGGGTTCAGCCCGCGGCGGAGATGGGCTGAGAGGGAAGGTTCAGCACTTCTTCCACCTTCTGGCGGGTGATGCGCAGGGACTCGCGCGAGGTGCGCTTGTCCGAAGGCAGCTCGTACATGGGCTCCAGCAGGATCTGCTCCACGAGGCTGCGGAGGCCCCGGGCGCCCAGCTTGCGGGTGAGGGCCTGCTCGGCGATGGCGTCGATGGCGCCGTCCTCGAAGGTCAGGTCCACGTCGTCCATGTCGAACAGCTTCACGAACTGCTTGGTGATGGCGTTCTTGGGCTGGGTGAGGATGGCCACCAGGGCCTCGCGGTCCAGGGGTGACAGGCCCGCCACCACGGGGAGGCGGCCCACCAGCTCGGGGATGAGGCCGAACTTGATGATGTCCTCGGGCTCCACCAGGCGCAGCAGGTTCTCCTTGTCCTCCTTGGAGGAGGGCGTGGAGCCGAAACCCACGGCCTTGGCGCGGATGCGCTGCTTGATGATGTCCTCGATGCCCACGAAGGCGCCGCCGCAGATGAACAGGATGTTGCTGGTGTCCAGCTGGATGAACTCCTGGTGCGGGTGCTTGCGCCCGCCCTGGGGCGGCACGTTGGCCACGGTGCCTTCCACCAGCTTCAGGAGGGCCTGCTGCACGCCCTCGCCGCTCACGTCGCGGGTGATGCTGGGGTTCTCGCTCTTGCGGCCCACCTTGTCGATCTCGTCGATGAAGACGATGCCGCGCTGGGCCCGCTCCACATCGTAGTTGGCGGCCTGCAGCAGCTTGGTGAGGATGTTCTCCACGTCCTCGCCCACATAGCCGGCCTCGGTCAGCGTGGTGGCGTCGGCCATGGCCAGGGGCACGTCCAGGAAGCGGGCCAGGGTCTGGGCCAGCAGGGTCTTGCCGGTGCCCGTGGGGCCCAGCAGCAGGATGTTGCTCTTGGAGAGCTCGACGTCGGTGCCGCCGAGGGACTTCCGGGGGGTGACGATGCGCTTGTAGTGGTTGTAGACCGCCACGCTCAGGCGCTTCTTGGCGGATTCCTGGCCGATGACGTAGTCATCCAGGAAGCCCTTGATCTCCTTGGGGCGGCTGAGCCGGGCGTCGGGCTTGCC
>DASXVC010000084.1:0-139361 GCA_036504495.1 Geothrix sp. | reverse complement strand
CCCGAGGCGGCTCTGGCCCTGCTGGACCAGAAGGCCGCGGGCAAGAAGCTGCTGCTCATCACCAACTCGGAATGGAGCTTCACCTCGAAGATGATGGCCCACGCCTACGACCGGCATCTGCCGGAAGGCATGACCTGGCGGCAGCTCTTCGACCTGGTGATCGTCGCCGCCCGGAAGCCCGCCTTCTTCACCGAGCGCGGCCCCTTCTTCGAGGTGGTGGACGAGGCCGGTCTGCTGCGCCCCCTGATGGGGCCCCTGCATGCGGGCGGCCTCTATCTCGGCGGCTGCGCGGCCCAGGTGGAACGCGACCTGGGCATCTCCGGCGACGAGATCCTCTACGTGGGCGACCACATGTTCGGCGACGTGCATGTGAGCAAGCGCTCCCTCAGCTGGCGCACAGCCCTGGTGCTGCGGGAGCTGGAGTCCGAGGTGGCGGCCCTCGCGGATTTCCAGGGCACGGAGTCGCGCCTCATGGTGCTGATGCGCGAGAAGGAGGCGCTGGAATCCCGCCTATCCCAGGCCCGCCTGGCCCTCCAGCGCCTCCACACGGGGTACGGCCCCACTCCCAGCCAGGACGCAGCCACCCTGGAAGCGCGGGTCCAGGACCTTCGCGGCCAGCTGATGGCCCTCGATGCCGAGATCGGTCCCCTGGCCAAGGCCGGCACGGAGTTGACCAATTCACGGTGGGGCCTGCTCACCCGGGCCGGCAATGACAAGAGCCACCTGACCCGGCAGATCGAGCGCTACGCCGACATCTACACAAGCCGCGTGTCGAACTTCCTCCATGCCACCCCCTTCGCGTACTTCCGTTCACCGCGCGGGAGCCTGCCGCATGATCCGGGCACCTGCGCCACGCCGCCCCTTCATGGTTGAGACCATCCAAGCCACGTGATCCCCGGGAACATCCAGCCATGTCGAGCCCCCATTCCTTCAGCCGGTATCCCTGCGCCCACAGCCACTCGTGCCCGTTTTGCAAGGCCCCCTGCCCGGGGGAATGCGTCTTCGCCGACGGGATGCAATCCATGCATCTCATGATCCTCGTCCTCGACGTGGAGCACCGCCAGGTGGTGTTCGAGAACCAGGCGGCAAGGGCGCTGCTGGATGAGGTCGGGGATCATTCCTACCAAGGGCTGAACACCCTCCTGATGAAAGGTGGCATGAGGTTCGAAGGCCTGCTGGGGGACCACGTGAAGGGGGAATCCCTGCGCGTGGGCTCCCGTCTCTACGGCTACTCCTTCTACCGCTCAGAGGGGTTCGTCTGGATCTTCCTGCTCGACATCACGGAGCGGGACCGCCTCGAGGCGATCGCCGAATCCGTGGAGCAGATGAACAGCCTCGGATTCATCTTTTCGGCCGTACGCCATGAACTGGGCAATCCGATCCACTCCATCAAGGCCGCCGTGAGTGTCCTCCGGAGCGGCCTCGACCGGTTCCCCCGGGAAACCGTCGCCGACTACCTCGAAAGCATCGAAACGGAACTGGCCCGGGCCGAGAACCTCCTCCGGTCCCTCAGGAATTTCTCACTCTTCGAAAAACCCGAGATCAAGGCCGTGGATCTCGCCTCGTTCTTCGCGCAGCTGATACCTCTGGTCGAGCCCGACCTCCGGGACCGGGGCATCGAATTCGAAATCGCGGTCGACCCCGGGCTCCCGCTCGTGAGCGCCGATGTCCGGGCCTTGCATCAGATCCTGATCAACCTGGTGGCGAATGCGGCGGATGCCCTCCGTGAAACGCCGGATCCCCTCATCCGGGTCCGGGTGGTGCCCGGCGAGGGATGGGTGTCGGTGACGGTGGAAGACAATGGCCCGGGGGTTCCGGAGCACCTCATGCCCAGAATCTTCACCCCCTTCTTCACGACCAAGGAACACGGCACAGGGCTCGGCCTGATCATCGTGAAGAAGATGGTGACCGGGATGAACGGGACGATCTGGATGGAACCGGCTCTCCCCCGCGGCACCTGCGTGACGTTCACCCTGGGGAGCGCCTGACATGGATCTACAGAAGAAGCTGTTGATCGTCGACGACAATCCCCTCTTCCGGAAATGCGTGGTGGACTACTTCGGGGACCGGTTCCGGGTGCTGGAAGCAGGCACCTGCGCCCAGGGACACGAGTTCCTGGGGCGGGAGTCCATTGACCTCGCCATCCTGGATGAACGCCTTCCGGACGGCAGCGGCCTCGACCTCTGCCGGCAGCTGTTCCAGCTGCATCCATTCGCCAAGGTCATCTACGTCACGGCGTTCCCCTCCTTCGACCACGCGGTCAACGCACTGAAGGTGGGCGCCCATGACTACCTCTCGAAGCCCTTCGAGGTCGCGGCTCTGGGCCACGCGGTCGACCGGCTGATGTCGGTCTCCGCCCTCGAACGGGTGGGCCGCCTGGAGGCCTGGCGGGCTCAGGCGGATGGCCACAGCGCCGTTCTGGTGGGCGGATCCCCCCGCATGGCGGAGGTCCGGAGGATCGTCCATCTCGCGGCCGGATCCGACGCGTCCGTCCTCATCACCGGAGAGACGGGAACCGGGAAGAACCTGGTGGCGAAGGCGATCCACCATGCCAGTCCCAGGGCGGCGGCGCCCTTCGTGACCCTCAACTGCTCCGCCCTGCCCGAGAACCTCATCGAGGCCGAGCTGTTCGGCTGGACCCGGGGCGCCTTCACGGGGGCCATCGCCTCCCGGGAGGGCGTCCTGGAGATGGCCGAGGGCGGCACCCTGTTCCTGGACGAGATCGGGGAGATGCCCCTGCACCTCCAGGTCAAGCTCCTGTCGGTGCTCGAGGACCGCACGGTCACGCCCCTGGGCGGCCGGGTGGGAAAGCGGGTCGATGTGCGGATCGTCGCCGCCACGAACGCTCTCCTCGAAAAAGCCATCGAGTCCCGCCATTTCCGTGCGGATCTCTACTTCCGCCTCAACGTGTTGCGCATCGAGATGCCACCGCTGCGGGACCACCTCGAGGACCTGCCTGACCTCTGCGTTTTCCTCCAATCCCAGCAGACCGGCCATGGAACCACGCGGCCGCTCCCCCCGGAAGAACTGTCCCGCCTGGCCACCTATGCCTGGCCGGGAAATGTGCGCGAACTGAAGAATGTCCTGGAACGCGCCTACCTTCTCGAAGCGCCACCCTCCACCTTCCTGCTGGGCGCCGGCATGCCCGGGCCCGTCTCCGCGCCCACAGCCCCGGGTGCGGCCCCCCTCCAGACTCTGGAGGAAATGGAGCAGGCGCATCTCCTCCGCGCCCTCCGGTTGCACCAGGGCAATTACACGCGCACCGCCGAGGCCCTCGGCATCTCACTTTCAACCCTCAAACGCAGGGTCAAAGAGCGCCCGGCCCTCGGGTCAATCTGACTTTCCCTGGCCGGATTGACTGGTTCGTTTTGAATCAATCCCTTCGA
This sequence comes from Geothrix sp., assembly GCA_036504495.1. Taxonomy (GTDB): domain Bacteria; phylum Acidobacteriota; class Holophagae; order Holophagales; family Holophagaceae; genus Geothrix. The sequence goes on along the minus strand of DASXVC010000084.1, from coordinate 135,975 downwards.
TCAAGATCGTTTAATAATTGATTTTAAACAATTTAAATATTGGCACCTTCCCTGCTGTCCTCAGGGCATGGATGTTTCGCGATGACCCCTCCGACTGTGCTGGTCGTGGACGATGAGGAGCTGTTCCTGAGGACAGCGTTGGACGGTTTTGCCGGATCTTCCTCGGACCTGACCGTGCTCACGGCGAAGAACGGCAGATTGGCCGCCCAGATTCTTGATGACCGGCATGTGGACCTCGTCGTGACCGACCTGAAGATGCCTGAAATGGATGGCTACGGGCTCCTCTCCCACATGAGCCACCACCATCCGGGCATCCCCGCCATCGTCATGACCGCCTTTGGCACCCCGGAGATCGAAGGCCGCCTGCGGGACCAGGGCGTCACCTGTGTGCTCGACAAGCCCTTCGATTTTCCGCGCCTCCAGAAAGCTGTCAGCGAAGCTCTCTCAGCCATGGCGAGCGGCCACCTCACTGGCATCAGCCTGGCCACCTTCCTCCAGATGATCCAGATCGAGCGCAAAACCTGTGTGGTGCGCGTGGCGTCCAAGGCAGGCCAGGGGCTCCTCCACTTCAAGGAGGGTCAACTCATCCAGGCCGAGCTCGGAGAAACGTCAGGGGATGCCGCGGCCCTGACCATTCTCGCCTGGGAGGAATCCGTCATCGAGCTCCTGAAGGTCCGCACCCCCACCCGCGGACAGCCCATGCAATCCCTGCCGACCCTGCTCATGGAGGCCTGTCGCATCAAGGACGAGTCCCACATGAATACGACCTTTGATCCCAAACCCCCGCCCTCGGAAGCCATCCCGCTTGCCCCCGAGGACCTCGAAGACCTCCTGCCCCTCAAGCCCCCTTCATCCACCCTCACTTCCCATAAGGAGCACCCCATGGCTGCTGCTGACAAACTGAAAGAACTGGCCCAGATCGACGGGTTCGCAGGCTGCGGCCTGTTCACCCCCACCGGCGAGGCGCTTGCCCTCCTCGGCACCGATGGCGTGAACCTCAAGGACATCGGGGTTCTGGCCAACAACGTGCTGATGAACGCCCAGAAGGCCTCCCTCGACATGGGGACCGGCCGGGGCCAGCAGGTGCATGTGGAGGCGGAACACGCCCACATCCTCGTGCGCTGCCTCAACGAAGGCACGGATCCCCTCCGCTCCCAGCCTGGGAAATCCCACATCCACCTCGTCCTGATCCTGAAGAGCGACTCGTCCATCGGCATGGCCAAGCTCAAGATCGGTTCCGTGATCGCCAAGCTGGCGGACGATTTCCGAGCCTGAAGCCTCCGGCTCATCAAAGCGGCAGGGGGACCGGTCTCCACCGGGGCCCCTGCCGCTTTGAGTTCATCGCGATCCGTACACCGTCACCCCGTAGTGTTCCGGATCCCAGGGCGCATCGCTGTTCCAGTGGCCGTAGGCGTGGCTGTCATCGGTCTTGAACCGCAGGGTGTAGCTGCCCTTGGGCAGGTTGATCACCTCGTCGGCCTGGCGGTTCTTGGTGGCCCCCCCGGCATGCAGGGTGCGGCTGCGGTCCATGGCCCAGACCCGCTTGCCGGAAGCGTCCTCGATCCAGGCCTCGTCGGCCATGTCCTCCCCGCTCCCTTCGGCGATGGCGTAGACCCGCACGCCACGGGCTGCTCCAAGGGTGAAGGCCACGCTGCGATCCTGGTCGTTGCCCACCCGCACCAGCTCGGCCAGCACGGGCCAGGCCAGGGGCTTCGTCAGCGTGACCGCGGCCAAGTCCGCATCGGAGGGCAGGGCGAGGGTCAAGCCGTACATGCCCGGATCGCAGGGTGGCGCGGTGTTCCAGTCCACCGGCGAATGGGAATCATCCGTGGCGAAAGCGGCCTCGTAGTCTCCGGCAGGCAGCTGGATGGTCTCCACCTGGCGGCGGTTCTTGCGCCCGCCACCGGCGAACTGGGCCTTCTCCATGCTCATCTCCCAGACCCGGGTCCGGGTGCGGGCATCCGTGATCCAGCCATAGTCATGCATGCGCCGCCCGCTGCCCTCGCCCTCGGCGTAGATGTGGAGCGTCACGGGCTTCTTCACGTGGAAGGCCTGGACCCAGTGGCCGTTATCGGTGGTGGCGGCGAGGGCCACCACGATGTTCTTCCAGCGCAGGGGGGCCTCGAAGATGGGTACCTCCGCGGGTTCCTCCGCTGGGAGGTAGATCTCCAGGCCATAGTTCCCCACCTGCTCCCGCCAGTGGCGCAGGAGGCTCGCCTGGTCGGCGCCGAAGGCCGCCAGGAACCCCCGGGGCCGCTCGGCCTGCTCCGTGTGGAGGGCGCGCCGGTCGATGTTGCGGGTCCACTGGGCCAGGAGCAGGCTCTGGCCGAAGCCGTGGTTGGCGAAGTAGGCTTCGTAGCTGCCCGCCGGCAGATCCAGGTACTGGTCGGCCACCCGGTAGTCCCAGTCACGCCTGGTGTTTGAACCGTCCATCTGCCAGACCACCTCGCGCGTGACTGCGTTGAGGATCCAGCCGTAGGCGAAGAGGGGATTGTCGCTGGTGCCGTGGCCGAAGCGGCGGAGTCCCCCGCCCTTGGCGTAGACGTGGACCTTCATGGCCCTGGGGAGGGAGAAGCCCTGCTGGCGCACTTCCGCGGCTTCGAAACCCTTGAGGGAGACGATGCGGGGTTCCGGCTTCGCCTCCGCCCCGCGCAGGGCCAGGGGTGCGAAGACCGAGAGCAGGATGAAGGCCGTGAAGGTCTGGATCACCCGCCCGAGGGCGGCGGTTTCGGACATCAGGAAGGACAACATGGGGACTCCCGGCGGAACTCCCCCAAGGTAGGCCCGTTCCCCATCCGGCCAGAGCCGTTGATCGGTGAACGGTGGACCGGAACCGGCCACCGGTCCGCGCTCAGGCGCTCGTGGACGCCGCGGCCCCACTCCCGGCCACGGAACGCAGGTAGAACGCCAGCATCGCGGTCAGCGAGGCCGGGTCCCGGCGCAGGCGGCTGCGCAGGGCCGCGCCTTCCCAGCAGTCCACCAGGAGGTCCGCCATCTGCCGCACGTCGCAGCCTTCGGGCAGCTCGCCCCGCTGCCGGGCCTCATCGAGGCAGGCAGCCATGCGCTCCGCGATGGCGGAAAAACACGCCTCGATCTTGCGCCGGAACGCGTCGCTGACGCCCGACAGTTCCTGCCCGAGCCCGCCGAGGAGGCAGCCCATGTAGCCCTGCTCCAGGTAAGCCTGCTGCGTGAGTTCGAAGAACAACCTCACCCGCGCGAGGGGAGGCCGTTCCCGGTCCTGCAGGCAGGCGTCGAGGCCCGCATGGACCTGCGCCATGTAGGCGTCGACGACCTGCAGCGCGAAGTCCTCCTTGTCCTTGAAGTGGTGGTAAAAGGAGCCTTTTGGAACTCCCGTCGCCGTGAGCAGGGCTTCGATGCCCAGGCCGTTGTAGCCGCGCTCCAGCAGCATGCGGAGCCCTGCCTCGATCAGGCGCTGCTTGGTTGAATGCGTCATCCCCTCGTCTTTTCGATCAGGTGGTCGATGACGCAGCTGTGTTCGCGCTGGGGGCTGAACATGATGATGTCCGCGTCCGCATCCACCCGCACATTGTGCCCGGGCGGCCAGTGGAACAGATCGTCGGCAGCGACAGTCTCCTGGCGGCCGGCCGCATCGGTGGTGGTGATCCGGCCCTTCAGCACGAAGCCCCAGTGCGGACACTGGCACAGGTCGCCCTCAAGCCCCTTGAACAGCGGCGTCGTGTCCACCCCGGCCGCCAGGCTGAAGTACTCCCCGCTGACCTGGGTGTAGCCGCTCACGTCACCGAACCCCGTGTGCTGGCGGATGGTGACACCCGGAACCTTCAATTTTGTTTCAACGTCTTCCTTTGCAATCCGCATGGACCTCCTCCTTGGTTTTTTCCAGCATTAGACTGATCAGTCTAGAGACACCATAGGCCCCTGATCCGACCCGTCAAGCGGGGGAGTCGACAAAAATCATCCGGCGGATTCAATGCCCCCGGGGCGCCTCGCCAGGCTCAATCCCCCAGCCCCGCCCACTCCGCCAGCACGCGCTGGGCCTGGATCACGGGACCGTCCTGGGTGCCCTGCACCGGCACGCGCACAGCGCCGTCGGGGCTGAGGCTGGCGCCCTTCTGCTGGCCCACCCAGGCCATCAGCCTTGCCGGATCCATGGCCGTCTGGGGACTGAGGCGCAGCTTGAGCTGGCCCTTCTCCACGGCCACCTCGGACACCCCAAGCACCTGGGCCCGCAGCTTCACCTTGAGCAGCTCGAAGAACCGCAGCGTATCCGGATCGTCCTCGGGGATGCGGCCGAAGCGGTCCTCCAGGTCCAGGCGATACAGCTCGAGATCCTTCTCCTCGCGGAGGCGCGAGATGCGCTTGTAGGCCACCAGGCGCTCGGCGGCCTGGTCGATCCAGCGACGGCTGAGCTGGGCGCCCGGCGCCAGGCCGTCCACCTTCACCTCGAAGGCGCCGCTGGGCTGGCCCTGCAGCTCCGAAAGGGTCTCCTCCAGCAGCTTCACGTAGAGCTCGAAGCCGATGTCGTGGATGTGGCCGGACTGCTCGCCGCCCAGCAGGTTGCCCGCGCCGCGCAGCTCCAGGTCCATGGCCGCCACGCGGAAACCCGAACCCAGCTCCGAGAAGTCTTCCAGGGCCTGGAGGCGCTTGCGGGCGTCCTCGCTGATTTCGTGCTTGGGGGGGATCATCAGGTAGGCGTAGGCGGGCACGTCGCTGCGGCCCACCCGGCCCCGCAGCTGGTAGAGCTGGCTGAGGCCGAAGGCGTCGGCCCGGTGGACGATGAGCGTGTTGGCGTTGGGGACATCGAGGCCGTTCTCGACGATGGTGGTCGCCACCAGCACATCGATGCGGCCCTCCATGAAGCCGAGCATCACCTGCTCCAGCCCCTCGTCCGTCAGCTGGCCGTGGCCCACGCCCACCCGGGCATCGGGCACCAGCTCGCGCACCCGGGCGGCGATGGAGACGATGGATTCCACGCGGTTGTGCACCAGGTAGACCTGGCCGCCGCGGCGCAGCTCGAACTGGATGGCCGTCTGCACCAGCTCGTCACTCCAGGGGGCCACCACGGTCTCGATGGCGAGGCGGTCCTTGGGCGGCGTCTCGATGAGGCTGATCTCGCGCAAGCCCGTGAGGCTCATGTGCAGGGTGCGGGGAATGGGCGTGGCGGAGAGCGCCAGCTGATCCACGTTGAGGCGCAGCTTCTTCAGCTTCTCCTTGTGGCCCACACCGAAGCGCTGCTCCTCGTCGATCACCACCAGGCCCAGGTCCGCGAACTTCACCCGTGCCCCCAGCAGCTGGTGGGTGCCGATGACGATCTCGATCTTGCCATCCGCCACTTCCTGAAGGATGCGCTTCTGCTCGGTGGGGTCCACGAAGCGGTTGAGCATCTCGATGCGGATGGGGAACCCCGCGAAGCGCTCCTTGAAGGTCCGGAAGTGCTGGAAGCAGAGCACGGTGGTGGGACACAGCACGGCCACCTGGCGGCCTTCCAAAGCCACCTTGGCCGCGGCGCGCATGGCCACTTCCGTCTTGCCGAAGCCCACGTCACCCACCAGCAGGCGGTCCATGGGGCGCGGCGACTCCAGGTCCGCCTTCACGGCCTCGATGGCCTCGATCTGGTCCGGCGTGGGCGTGAAAGGGAAGCTCGCGTCGAAGGCCGCCATGTCCGGCCCGTCCGGCGGATAGGCATGGCCCTTCTCCAGCTTGCGCAGGGCGTAGAGCTTCAGCAGCTCGTCGGCCATGTCGCGGATGGCCTTCTTGGCCTTGCGCTTGACCTTGGCCCAGCTCGCGCCACCCAGCTTGTCCAGGGGCGGCAGGTGGCCCTCGGCGCCGGTGTAGCGCTGCATGAGGTCGGCCCGCTCCAGGCTCACGTTGAGCTGGCCGCCATCCGCGTAGCGCAGCTGCAGCACTTCCTGTTCCTCGCCGCCCGCCACGAGCGTGGCGAAGCCGACGAACTCGCCGATGCCGTGGTCCAGGTGCACCACCCGGTCGCCGGGCTTGAGGTCGCGGAGGTCGGACAGGAAGGCCGCGCTGCGGGATTTCTTGGGCGCGGCCTGCACGGCCTTGCGGCCGAAGATCTCCCGTTCGGTGAAGACGACGAGGGCCGGCTCCTTCAGATGGACACCGGCGCTCAGGGACAGCTGGATGGCATGGCAGCCCGTCTCGGTGCCGTAGGCCTGGGGCAGGTCATAGTCCCGGAGGAACTCCGCGAAGCGGCCCTTCATGCCGGAGGTCGAGCCTGCGAGGAACACGCGATGGCCCGTGAGCGCCAGCTCCTGCACATGAGTGGCGAGGTCGGGCAGCCGGCCCTGGAACTCCCGCAGGGGCAGGGCCGCCAGGGGCACGGTGGCCTCGCTCTGCCACTCCGTCAGGTGGAAGGTGCCCCGGCTGGGGTCCGAGGCCAGGAAGCGGTCTTCAAAATCGGGACACACGACGCCGCCCCGCCGGAGCGCCGCCAGCCCCTCCTCGATGCGGGCCCGCTCCGCCTCGCGCAGGGCCTCTTCCCAGGCTTCATCCAGCCGCACGCGCAGGCAGGGTGGCACCCAGTGGATCAGCTGCCCCTTGGGCTGGGCCAGCAGCGGATGGAACAGCTCCTCACCGGGGAAGTGGCCGTGGGTGGCCAGCCGTGCCCGGCGGAAGGCCAGGTCATCCTCGGGCTCCGGTGTGCGGTCCGCGCGGGAGGCCACGGCGTCCAGCAGGGCCTGCCCATCGCCGCGCTCCCCCTCGAAACGGGGATACAGCGTGAGCGATTCCAGGGCTTCGCCCGTGCGGCGCTGGGTATCGGGATCGAAGGGCGACAGGCGCTCCAGCTCATCGCCGAAGGTCTCCAGACGCAGAGGCTGGGCCAGATGATCGGGCCAGAGGTCCACCACCATGCCGCGAGAGCTGAACTCGCCCGGGGCCGAGGCCATCTCCGTGCGGCGATAGCCCAGGGCGATCAGGGTCTCCAGCAGCAGCTCCCGGGGCACCTCCGCGCCCTGGCGCAGGTCGAGCTTCTGTTTCTGGAACCAGGTGGGATGGGGCAGCTTTTCGCAAGCGGCCAGAGGCCCCGTCACCAGCACCTGGATGCGGCGCTCCAGCAGGCCCACCAGGGCCGACAGCCGGTCCCGCAGCACCATGCCCGGCGGGCTGCTTTCGCCTCCGGCATAGGGCGCGAACCCCGGAAAGTGCGCCACGCCCGCCTCCGGCAGCAGAGCCTGGAGGTCCTGGGCCAGGGTGCGGGCCTCGGCCTCCGAGGGGGCATCCACCCACAGCGATTGGACGCGGCCCTGGCTGCTGATCCAGCGGGCCAGCACCAGGGCCAGCGCCGGCGGGGAGGTCCAGCGAAGGCGTGCTCCAGGGGCGGTGAGGACATCCGCAGGGGCCTCGGCCAAACGCAGGAGATCCTTCAGGTCAGGGCTGGCAACATTCATAGCGTTCTTCAGAGTGCCTGATGGCGGCCCTGGCGACGAGGTTTGATTGCAGTGGGGCGGCGGGCCCAGCCTCGAACACGGTATAAGAGTGCCTAACAAAACCCCGACGGGGCCGCGAGAAAGCCAGGTGGGATGCACCGCAAGGAAGGGCCCGCAGGGCGATGCGGGACATCGTTCAAGGGCCCTGACGCCGCGGGGCGCCCACCTGGCTTTCTCCCTCCGGGCGAGGTCCGGCGGGCGTCGCGATGCCGCGTCACGCTCGTCGCGCGTAGTACCCGCTACGCGTCTCCTCGCATTCCTCGCCTCGCTCGCCCGGCGGCCCTCGCGCGGCCCCAGGGGGGTTTTGTTAGGCACTCTTAGATGGTGTAGCCGAATAATTGACTTTTCTCATATTCGTGCGACAAAGGCTCCAGGAAACAGGAGGCCTGAATGGCGCGAGAGAAGCTCAAGCATCCGGAGGGCGGACCCGGGCGTAAGCCATTGCTGAATGAGCAAGACTACGCATTGCTGCGCGATCATGTGCGCCGTCATCCTGGGACGCCGATGGTCGAGTTGGTGCACCTCCTCGAGGCGCGGGGAAAGAAGGCCAGCGGCATGACGATCAGCCGGGCCTTGAAGTCCATGGGGTTCACGCGGGAACGAAGGCGGAAGCCCCCATCCGTGCCAGCGCCTCAGACGCCGCCCCGTTATCGGCCTGAACACCGCCGTGAACCGACGCGCTCAGCCTATCCTTCGAGTCTCACGGACCGGGAATGGGAAGTCCTGGAGCCACTTCTCGCCAAGATCAAGGATCCGCGTGGCCGAAAGCCCATTCACCCGCCAAGAGACATCCTGAATGCCATTTTCTACGCAGCCCGCACAGGGTGCCAATGGCGCCAGCTCCCCAAAGATTTTCCCGTGTGGACGGCCGTGTGGAGCGTGTTCAGGCGCTTGCGCGATTCGGGAAACCTGGAGCGACTCTACGAAGCCCTGTTCGCGATGTGGAGAGAACTGGAGGGTCGTTCAGCCAGCCCAAGTGCTGGAATCATCGACAGCCAAACCGTGAAGACTACTGAAAAAGGGGGCTCTGCGGATACGACGCGGGCAAGAAGGTCAAAGGACGGAAAAGACACTTAGTGACGGATGTGACGGGGCTCCCCATGGCAATCCTGATCCAGCCTGCGGACAAGCAGGACAGAGATGGGGCTTTGGATGTGATCGAGGCCGCCCACGCCCGATACGAGACACTCAAGCGCCTATGGGCTGATGGAGGCTACGCGGGGCGCTGCGAGATTGCTGTGAAGGAGGCAACGGGCTGTGAGTTGGAGATCGTTCGCCGTAGCGACGATGCACCCCGTGAGGTTTGGTTGGAAGGTGATCAGGAGCCGCCCACCTCAGAGGGGTTCAAGGTCGTCAAATGGCGCTGGATCATCGAACGAACATTTGGATGGCTTGGGCGCTATCGGCGGCTCAGCAAGGACTATGAGCAGAGCCCTGCGAGTTCCCTCGCCTGGGTCCGATTGGCCCTCGTCGCAATCCTGATTCACCGATTTGGTGTGATTTGATTATTCGGCTACACCCTCTTAATTGTGCCAACAGGGCCTGATGCCGATTTCCACGGAAGCCCCAGGAGTGCGCTAGCCTCTTGCCACGCGGACCCGTCCATGGCCGAACCCCTCCAGACCCCATTGCCCCGTCCGGTGGCCGCCACCGCCGGTGCGACCAGAATCGCCGGGCTCTACGCCCTGATCTCCGCGGTGTGGATCCTGGCCTCGGACCGTCTGGTGCAGGCCCTGGCACCGAATGCGGACTGGATGACCGGCCTGAGCATCCTCAAGGGCTGGGTCTTCGTGGCGGTGACCGCAGCCATGCTGTTCCTCATGGTGAAGCGCCTGGTGGCGGGCGTCGCCAGCCGCGAGGCCCAGCTTCACACCCTCATCCACACGATCCCGGACCTGGTCTGGCTGAAGGATCCCGACGGGGTCTACCTGGCCTGCAACCGGGCCTTCGAGCGCTTTTTCGGGGCCAGGGAACCCGACATTCTGGGAAAGACGGACCACGATTTCGTGTCGAAGGAACTGGCGGACTTCTTCCGGCAGAAGGACCGGGAGGCCGTGGAAGCCGGGGGCCCCAGGGTGAACGAGGAGTGGGTGGCCATGGCCGACACCGGGGAGCGCGTGCTCCTGGAGACGCTCAAGACGCCCATGTATGACGCTGCGGGAACCCTGGTGGGCGTGCTGGGCATCGGCCGCGACATCACGGCCCAGGACAGCCACACCCGCGAACGGGCGCGGCTCGAGGCGCAGCTCCACCAAGCCCAGAAAATGGAGACCGTGGGACGCTTTGCGGGGGGCGTGGCCCACGACTACAACAACATGCTGGGGGTCATCCTCGCCAATGCGGACCTGGCCCTGTTCCAGATGGCGGAGGACCGGTCCGAACGGAAGTACCTGGAGGAGATCATCAAGGCCGCCCGCCACTCCGCGGAGCTCACGGCCCAGATGTTGGCCTTCGCCCGCCGCCAGCCGGTGCACCCGAAAACCGTGGATCTCAACCGGGCCATGGAGGACCTGCTGGGCGTCCTGGGGCGGCTGGCAGGCGACCGCGTCGAACTGGCCTGGAAGCCAGGGCAGGAGCTCTGGCCTGCGCGGGTGGATCCCACCCAGCTGGATCAGGTGGTGACGAACCTGGTGGTGAATGCCCGGGATGCCATCCAGGGCAGCGGCCGCATCGAGCTGGAGACCCGGAACACCGTCCTCACCGCAGCGGACTGCGAGGCCCTGGGGGAACCCGGGCCCGGGGAGTACGTCGCCCTCCATGTGACGGACTCGGGCTGCGGCATGGAGCCCGAGTTGCTGGCCCACATCTTCGAGCCCTTCTTCACCACCAAGCCCTCGGGGAAGGGCACGGGCCTGGGGCTCGCCCTGGTCCAGAGCGTGGTGAAGCAGAACCAGGGCCTCCTTCTGGTGGAGAGCGCGCCCGGGGAGGGCAGCGCCTTCCGGGTCCTGCTTCCCCGGTCCCGGTCCGAGGTGCTGGTTGAGGTTCCCCAGCCCTGACCTGACCGTGGGGGCTGGCTCCAGGCTATGCTGGCCTCATCTCACGAGGCTCCCATGCGATGTGCCGCCCTGGCCCTGATTCCTGCGTTGCTGGTGGCGGGCGACGCGCCCCTCACGAAAAGCCAGGAGGCCGCGGCCTTCCACCCCAAGGTGGCCACCCCCGCCCCTGCCCTGCGCCAAAAGGCCTTTGAGCTCCGCACGGCCATGGAAGCCACCACGCCGCTGGCGGCGGTGCCTCTCCGCAACGTGGGCCCCATGGGCCAGGGCGGCCGCGTGGTGGCCCTGGCGGTGGACGACCGGGCGCCCCAGCACTGGCTCGCGGCCTTCGCCACCGGCGGTCTGTGGTGGACGGACACCGAGGGCGCCACCTGGACGCCCCTCTTCGACAAGGGCGCGGCCATCGCCCTGGGTGACGTGGCCGTGGTGTGGGGGGCACCGGGCGTGCCCAAGGTGATCTGGCTGGGCACCGGCGAGGCCAACGCCAGCCGCAGTTCCTACGCCGGAGCGGGCGTGTTCCGCTCGCTGGATGGTGGCAAGAGCTGGCAGGCCGCCGGGCTGGCGGACAGCCACCGCATCGCCCGCATCGCGCCCCACCCGGCGAACCCCGACGTGGCCTACGCGGCGGCCCAGGGGCCGCTCTACACCGAGGGCGGCGAACGGGGCATCTTCAAGACCACCGATGGCGGGAAGACCTGGACCCAAGTGCTGAAGGCGCCCGCCCGCACCGGCGCCACGGACCTGCTCATGGACGCCGCGGACCCGGAGACGCTCTACGCCACCCTCTGGGAGAAGGACCGCAAGCCCTGGAACTTCCTGGAAAGCGGCGCTGGATCGGGCCTGTTCAAGTCCACGGACGGCGGGAAGCACTGGACGCGGCTGGAGGGCGGGCTGCCCCAGGGCGAGGGCCTGGGCCGCGTGGGCCTGGCGCAGAGCCGCCAGGACCCGAAGAAGCTCTACGCCTTTGTCGACAACCAGGCCCTCCGGCCGGACGGCGAAAAGGACCTCTTCGAGGATCCGGAGCGCCTCACCGCGAAGATCCTCCGCACCCTGGATGAGGCGGCCCTGGCCCAGGTGGAGCCCAAGCGCCTGAAGGCCTTCCTCAAGGAGAACGGCTACCCCAAGGATGTGACGGCCGAAGGCCTGTTGGCGGATCTGAAGGCGGGCAAGGTGAAGGTGAAGGACCTGCTGGACTGGCTGGGCGACGCGGACCAGGCCCTGTTCGACACCAACATCATCGGGCCCGAGCTGTACGTCACGGAAGATGGCGGCACCACCTGGCGGAAGACCCACAAGGGCCGCCTGGACCAGTTCACCTACACCTACGGCTACTACTTCGCCCAGGTGCGGGTGGATCCCACCAACGATCGCAAGGTCTACCTGCTGGGCATGCCCGCCATCCAGAGCGAGGACGGCGGCACCACCTTCAAGGGCATCAACGGCGACGACTGGAGCGTCATGCATCCCGATCACCACGCCCTGTGGATCGATCCCCGGGACGGCCGCCGCCTGGTGCTGGGCAATGACGGCGGGCTGAATGTCTCCACGGACGGCGGCGGCACCTGGCGCAACGTGAAGAACCTTCCCGTGGGCCAGTTCTACGCCGTCACCACCGACCGCGCGGAGGCCTACCGCATCTATGGCGGCCTCCAGGACAACGGCGTGATGACAGGGCCCGCCACGCCCCTGAAGCCGAACCAGCAAACGGACACCTGGCGCGCCATCTACGGCGGCGACGGCGGCTTCGTGCAGGTGGACCCCCGGGACAACACCACCATCTACACCGAAAGCCAGTTCGGCCACATGAGCCGCCTGGAGAAGTCGGGCCGCACGGCCATCCGGCCCGTCCACAAGCTGAAGGAAGTGCCCCACCGCTTCAACTGGATGACGCCCATCCTGATGTCGCCCCACAGCCCCGACATCCTCTACACCGGCACCCAGAAGGTGCTGCGCAGCCTGGACCGCGGCGCCACCTGGACGGCCATCAGCGGCGACCTCACCACGAATCCCAAGGTGGGCGACGTGCCCTATGGGACGATCACCATCCTGGCGGAAAGCCCCAAGCGCTTCGGCTTGCTGTACGCGGGCACGGATGACGGCCTGGTGCACGTGAGCCGGGACGGTGGCTTCACCTGGAAGCGCGCCGAGAAGGGGTTGCCGAAGGACCGCTGGGTGACGCGGGTGGAGGCCAGCGCCCATGACGAGGGCACGGCCTACGCCACCTTCAGCGCCTACCGCAACGACGCCAGCGAGGCGCTTGTCTTCAAGACCACGGACTTCGGCGCCACCTGGGCCTCCCTCAAGGGCAACCTGCCCGACGAGAACCTCAACGTGATCCGCGAGGATCCCGCGAATCCGAAGCTGCTGTTCGCCGGTTCGGACTTCGGTGTGTTCGCCAGCCTGGATGGCGGCCAGCGCTGGGAGGTGCTGGGTCGCGACCTGCCCCACGTGCCGGTGCATGACCTGGCCATCCAGCCCAAGGCCAAGGACCTGGTGGTGGGCACCCACGGCCGCAGCGCCTTCGTGGCGCCGATCGGGGCTCTGGAGCAGCTCACGCCGGAGGTCCGCGCCCAGGCCGCCCACCTCTTCGAGCCCGCCAAGGTGAAGGGCCAGGCCTGGTGGAAGCAGGACCGCCCCGGCTGGTTCGCCACCCGCGAGCCCGAGCCCTGCACCTTCTGGTTCCACCTGGCCAAGCCCGGCGACGCCACTCTGACCCTGCGGGACGCGAAGGACGTCGTGCAGCGCACCTGGACGTTGAAGGCGGGGGTCGGGCTGAGCCGCGTGGACTGGGACCTCCTGGTGGATCCCGCCACCCGGCCCGGCCTGCCCGAGGGACGGCGACCCTTCGTTCTGCCTGGCGAGTACACCCTCACCCTGGAAGCTGCGGGACAGCAGCTCAAGGCCAAGGTGGTGGTGGAGGCGCCGAAGGAACCGAAGGACGAGTAGGCGCTACTTCCGCAGCTTCATCAGGTCCAGGAAGATCACCAGGAGCATGAGGGAGGCCAGCAGGACGAAACCGCCCGTGAGGATCTTCTCCTTCAGCTCGATGGTGAGGTCCTTGCGGCGCAGTTTCTCGTAGGCCAGCAGGGCCATGTGGCCCCCATCCAGGGCCGGGATGGGCAGGGCGTTGAGGATGGCCAGCTGCAGGCTGATGGCGCCGCACATGAAGAGGAAGGTCTCCCAGCCGTGCTTCGCGGCCCGGCTGCCCTGGCGGATGATGCCGATGGGCCCGGCCACCTCGGCGCTCTTGGCCTGGAAGGTGACGAGCCGCTTGAGGAAACCGAAGACCTGCCCCGTGAGGCGCCAGGAGGTTTCGGCGGCGTAGCGGCCGCCCGTCAGGAGGTCGCCCGCCCGGAAGGGGCGGAATTCCAGGGGTGTGGCCATGGGCAGGGGCATGAAGCCCAGGCGGCCCTTGCCACCCTCGGCACGGGGCGTGAGGGAGAGGTCCAGGGACTTGCCTTCCCGGATGAGGCGGAAGGGCAGGGCCTGGCCGGGATGGGCCTGGATGTAGGCCACGGCGGCCTCCCATTCGGCCCCGGGGAAGCTCAGGTCGCCCACGGCCCGCAGCTCGTCGCCCACCTTGAGGCCACCCTGCTCGGCGGCCGCGCCGGGGACGACTTCCACCACCGTCCAGGTCTCCTGGACCTTGGTGACCCGCGCCTGGTGGATACCCACGAGGCCGAAGAGCACCAGGGTGGTGGCGAGGTTGGCCAGGATGCCGCCGCTGTAGAAGAGCATGCGCTTGCGGAAGGGCTGCTGGAGGAAGCCGTAGGGATCCTCGGCGCCCGGTTCCTCGGGGTTGAAGCCCGCCAGCTTCACGTAGCCGCCCAGGGGCAGGATCGACAGCCGCACGTCAGTCTCGCGCCACTTGAAGCCCAGCAGGCGAGGGCCGAAGCCCAGGGAGAAGACCTCCACGGGCATGCCCATCCATTTCGCGGCCAGGAAGTGGCCCCCTTCGTGCAGGAAGATGAGGCCGCCCAGCATGAGGATGGGGCCCCAGAAGCCGGCGCCGGGCAGCTTGAAGGCGAGAACGGAGACGGCGAAGATCGCGAAGACGGACGACAGGGGCAGGCGGAAACGGTTCATGGACACCCAACAAGAGCGCCTAACAGAACTCCACGCGGCCGCGCGAGGGCTGCCGGGCGAGCGAGGCGAGGAAGGCGAGGGGATGCGTAGCGGGTACTACGCGACCCGAGCGTGACGCGGCATCGCGACGCCCGCCAGCCCTCGCCCACAGGGATGAAGCCAGGCAGGCGCTCCGCGGCGTCAGGTCCCTTGAACAACGAACCACGTTGCCCTGCGGGCCCTTCCTTGCGGCGCATCCTGCCTGGCTTCATCGCGGCTCCGTCGAGTTCTGTTAGGCGCTCTTTTGTCAGGTCCGGGTTTGGACCCATCCTTCAGCATGACGCCTTGCGGCCCGATCTGCATCCAGCACGTGGGCCAGGGACCCCAGGGGCGTGGCGGGAATCCTGGACAGGGTGTCCCGGTTGCAGGCCTGGATGTCCCAGAATCCAAGGTTCCCCTGGAGAAAAGCGGCCACGGCTACTTCGTTGGAAGCATTCAGCAGGGCCGGCGCCGTGCCGCCCTCCCGCAGGGCCTCGAAGGCCAGCCCCAGGCAGGGGAAGCGGTCCAGGTCCGGGGCCTCGAAGGTCCAGGCGCGGGCCTCGTCCCAGGGGTAGGGGGCCACGGGGCCCGGCTGCTTGTCCGGGTAGAGCAGGCAGTACTGGATGGGCAGCTTCATGTCGTTGGCGCAGACCTGCAGCTGGTAGCTGCCGTCGTGGAAGCCCACCATGGCATGCACCTGGCTCTGGGGATGGACGGTGACGGCCACCTGGTCGACGCTGAGGCCGAAGAGCACCGAGGCCTCGATGACCTCCAGCCCCTTGTTCATGAGGGTGGCGCTGTCGATGGTGATCTTTGGGCCCATCTTCCAGGTGGGATGGTTGAGGGCCTCTTCGATGGTGGCGGCCTGGATGCGGGCCAGGGGCCAGTCGCGGAAGGGCCCGCCGCTGGCGGTGATGCGGACCTCGCGGATGGAGGCCGGATCCCGCCCGTCCAGCAGCTGGTGCAGGGCCGCGTGCTCGCTGTCCACGGGCAGCAGCTCGCCGCCGCCGGCCAGGGCCGCCTCGTGCATGAGGGCCCCGCCCACCACCAGGGATTCCTTGTTGGCCACGCAGACCCGATGGCCGGCGCGCAGGGCCGCCTCAGTGCTGGCCAGTCCCGCGCTGCCCACGATGGCGGCCACGACGGTGTCGGTGTCCGGGTGCAGGGCGCAGGCCAGCAGGCCCTCGTCACCCCAGTGGAGCTCAGGCTGGTAGGAGAGGCTGGTCCGCAGCCAGGCCGCATCCGCCTGGGAACCGACGGACACGCAGCGGGGCCGGAAGGTCTCGCACTGGACCTTCAGCAGCTCCCGGTTCCGCCCCGCCGCCAAGGCCACCACCGACAGCCGCCCGGGATGGGCCCGCACCACGTCCAGCGTGGAGGTGCCGATGCTCCCGGTGGAGCCGAGGATGGCGAGGTGGCGCATGCGAAAAAGGATCTCCACGAAGGACACGAAGGAAAGAAAAAGAACACGAAGAAAGAATGTTCAGGAAATCAATTCACCATCCGGATCCATTCGAGCTTGGGGTGATGGCCGAAATTCAGGAGCACACCGACGGGATGCCCTGTGGCCTTAAGGTAATTCAGGAGCTGGGCGCGATCGGCATCGCCGATGCCATCTGAGGCCTTGAGCTCCACCAGAATCACCCCAAAGGCCACGAAGTCGGCCCGGTACGTCTTCTTCAGTGATTCACCTTTGTAGTGGATCTGAAGGAGCACCTCTTGCTCAAAGGGGATTCCGGATCGCGCCATCTCGTTGGCAAAGGCCTCGGCGTAGACCGCCTCCAGGAACCCTGGGCCCAACGTACGGTGAACCTCCATGGCTGCGCCAACGATGGCAAACACCTCGTCTTTGAAGCGCAGCTCCTTCGTGTCCATTCGATCCCTTCGTGCCCTTCGTGGAGATCAGTTAAACCCATGTACAAAATGCACATAGGCGAAAAGCACCGGTGCCGCAAACACCAGGCTGTCCACGCGGTCCAGCACGCCGCCGTGGCCCGGGATGCTCACGCCCACACAGGAATCCTTCACGCCGGCGCTGCGCTTCCAGGTGCTCTCCACCAGATCGCCCAGCTGGCCCACGATGCCCAGCAGCAGGCCCAGGGCCACGGCATCCACCCAGGTCCATTCCGGACAGACCGTGGCCTGCATGAGGAAGGCGCCGAGCAGGTTGCCGCCCAGGTTGCCGAGGGCGCCCTCCCAGCTCTTCTTGGGGCTCACCCGGGGCGCGAGCTTGTGCTTGCCGAAGAAGGTGCCCACGAAATAGGCGGCGCTGTCGCCGAACCACGTGATGATGAACAGGGCGAGGATGAGCCGGCTGCCGGTCCTGGGCAGGGTGCCCTGGAGCATGAAGAGCTTCTGCTGGAAGCCCAGGCCGAAGCCCAGGTAGAGGGCGCCCAGCCAGGTGATGGCCTGGCTCGGCAGGGCCTCCTCCAGCTTCGAATCGAAGAAGAGGGCGCCGAAGTGGATGACGAGGGCCCCGGCGGCGAAGACCAGCCAGAGGGGCAGGGGGTCGCGGCCGCCGGTGGCGAAGAAGAAGTGGACGAGGATGCCCCAGCCCACCAGGACTCCGGCGGCCAGGGACGGGTTGAAGCCCCGCACCCGGGCCATGAGGGTCATTTCGCGCACACCCAGGGCGATGGCCAGGGCCATGACGGCCAGGTAGGTCCAGGGGGCCCAGGGCCGGTCGCCGAACCAGAGGAGGCTGAAGAAGAAGACACCGAAAACCAGGGCCGTGGTGATGCGCACGGTCATGTTCTTCGTGTCCACCTTGGGCGTGGTCCGTTCCATCAGATCCCCCCGAAGCGCCGTTCGCGCTGGGCGTAGTCCTCAAGGGCTTCCTTCAGCTCCGCGGGGCCGAAGTCCGGCCACAGGAGGTCCGTCATGTAGAGCTCGGCATAGGCCGACTGCCAGAGCAGGAAGTTGGAAATGCGATGCTCGCCGCTGGTGCGGATGAGCAGGTCCACGTCGGGCACGCCGGCGGTCCAGAGGCGGGCCCCCAGGGTGGCCTCGTCCACCTGGTCCGGGCGGAGGCCGTCCTCGACGCAGCGCCGGGCGGCCTGGGCCAGCTCCAGCCGGGAGCCGTAGTTCACGGCCAGGTGGAAGGCCATGCCCGTGTTCTGGGCGGTGGCCTCCTCCAGGGCCTTCATGTCGGCCTGGATGCCCGCGGGCATGCCTTCGAGGGCGCCCAGGTGGTGGAAGCGGATGCCCTTCTTGGCGAGCTGGTGCACGAACATCCGCAGGTACATGCGGAGGAGGGCCATGAGGGCGGCCACTTCCTGGGGGGGGCGCTTCCAGTTTTCGGTGGAGAAGGCGTAGAGGCTCAGGTGCCGGACGCCCTCATCCGAGGCCGCTTCCAGGATGCGCTCGACCGCCTGTACCCCCGCCTTGTGCCCCTTGATGCGCGGCCAGCCACGCTGGGCCGCCCAGCGGCCGTTGCCGTCCATAATGATCGCGACATGGGTCGGTACGGTCATCGCGTGCCTAAAGGCCGGTCCAACCGGCTGGTTCCGCGTGGGCGGCCTCGCGCATCCCCAGAGGGGATGCCGAGATGATGATGGCCACATGGGTCGGGACGGTCATCGCGCCAAGAACCTCTGAAAGGGTGAAAAAGGCCATGCTAGCACGGGCTACACCCTGAATTTGGAGGACAGCTTGTAGTTCAGAAGCCCGTGTTAGGCTTGACTCCACTATTTTCCCGGCGAACCCATGGTTCAGTTCAATACGCGCGCCAATGAGATTCTGCTCAAGCTGGTCTATTACGGGCCGGGCTTGTCGGGCAAGACGACCAACTTGCAATCGTTGCACGCCATGTGTTCGGACGCGCAGCGCGGCGAGATGTTCTCCGTGAACACCCAGGAAGACCGGACCCTCTTCTTCGACTTGTTGCCCATCAACCTGGGTTACATCTACGGGAATGCCATCCACCTGCAGATCTACACGGTGCCAGGCCAGGTGCAGTACGACGCCAGCCGGCGGGTGGTGCTGGGCGGAGCCGACGGCGTGGTGTTCGTGGCGGATTCCAGCGAAGCCAAGATGCAGGACAACGTGGATTCGCTCTCGAACCTGTACCACAACCTCAACGCCAACCGCCTGAACATCAAGCAGATCCCCTTCATTCTCCAGTACAACAAGCGGGATCTTCCGGACGCCATGGCCGTGGGTGTCATGAACCGCCGCCTGAATTTCCGCAGCGTCCCCTATTTCGAATCCGTGGCCAACCGTGGCACGGGGGTGCTCGACACCTTCCTGGCCATCACCCGGGAAACGGTGGCCTACACCTTCAAGAAGTACCACCTGGACAAGAAGATCAAGGACTTCGACGAGATGCTGGCCCTCATCGAATCCAATGTGCGGTCCACCATCCGGGAGCTTCCCGTGCCGTCGGAGGCAGAGACGACGCCGGTCGTGGAGACGACGGTCCTGAAGCACAACAACGTGAGCGTCACCGACCTGGAACCCGGAAAGGTGGCGGACCCGCAGGACCTGCTGGAGGACGCGCTCAAGTCGAACATGGAGACCGCCCGGCTCTACTCCGAGCTGAAGCAGGTCAAGGATTCGCTGGAAAAGAAGAACGAGGAGCTGAATCAGCTCTACACCCAGCTGGACCGGGCGAACCAGGACAACCAGAAGACCCGGAAGTACCTGGAGGGGCTCATCCAGAACATGGGCGAGGCGGTGGTGTCCTTCGCGCCCGACGGCAAGATCCTCACCTGGAATGCCGCGGCGGAGCGCATCTTCGGGTACTCCCGGCCCGAGATCGTGGGGCGCAACATGTCCCAGCTCGCGCCCAGCCACCTGCTGGGCGAGATGGATCAGATCACTCAGCGGGTCAGCCACGGCCAGGTGGTCCGCGATGCGGAGACCGTCCGGATCCGGAAGGGAGGCGAGTCGTTCCCCGCCAGCATCACCTACGCGCCCGTGCGCGGGGCCGATGACCGCGTGCTCGCCCTGTCGGCCCTGGTGCGCGACACCAGCCAGACCCAGGCCCTGGAGGACCGGCTGGTCCATTCCCAGAAGCATGAGGCCCTGGGCCGCCTGGTCCCGGCGCTGTTCCACGAGGCCTCTAACCGCCTCACGCCGGTGCTGCTGGAGGCCCGCCTCATCGCCGAATCCGCCCTGGATCCCCATCAGGCCGAGCAGGCGGCGCGCCTGGTGAAGGCCGTGGATTCCGTGCAGAGCCTCCTGCATCCCCTCCAGACCGTGCTGAACCCGCCCGCGCCCAGGCGCACCCCCACCCAGCTCAATCAGGTGGTCCAGGAGGCCGTGGCCCTGGTGGAGGTGAAGGCCCAGCGCACGGGGGTCTCCCTGGAACTGAACCTGGATCCCGCCCTTCCGATGGCTTCGCTCGATCCGGTGCTGATGCTCCAGGCCCTGGCCAACCTGCTGTTGAATGGGATCCAGGCCATGGATGAGAGCCCGACAAAGCGCCTGCGTGTGGCCACCCGCCTGATGACGGGCCAGGTCCAGGTCGTCGTCCAGGACGCGGGCCCCGCCCTCCCGGAAGCCTGCCAGGCGGAGGTCTTCGATCCTGCGGCCGCGTCGACGCCCGAGGCCCTGGGCCTGCCCGTGGCCGAGATCATCGCCCGCCAGCATGGCGGCCGGTTGTCGGTGCGGAGCCAGGAGGGCCTGGGGAACGCCTTTCTCCTGGAGGTGCCACTGCAGGTGGTCCCCGAGGACACGCCAACCACGATCGCAGGGCTGGAGGGACGCCGGGTCCTGGTGGTGGATGACGAGGAATTCCTGCTCGAATGCCTGGTGGACGCGCTCCAGGTGTGGGGTGTGGAGGTCACGGCCGCGGGCCGGGGGGACGAGGCCGTCCAACGCCTGGAGGGCGGGCGTTTCGACTTGATCGTGTCCGACATCCGCATGCCTGGCCTTTCCGGCGTGGACCTCTTCGAGTGGCTGCGGGCCCAGCGGCCCGCCATGACCAAGCGCATCCTCTACACCACGGGTGATTCCTTCGATGCGAAGACCCGTACCTTCCTGGAGACGAACCAGGTGCCCTACCTGGGTAAACCTTTCGATCTAAAACAATTGAAACAAAGCTTGGAGCGATTGCTAGAGACACCGATCGACGCGTGAGCCCCTTCCCTGCGGCATAATGGAGGCTCTCACCGCACCCTCACCGAGGAGCCTCCTATGCAGCGCAGCTGGGTCTTGGCAGTCATCGTGGGCTCGGGCCTCCTGGCCCAGACGCCCCCGCCCGCACCTCCACCCGCACCAGCCCCTGCGCCGGTCCCCGAGCCGGCCCAGGTTCCCGCGCCCGAACCGAAGCCAGCCGAGGTGAAGCCCGCCGACCTTCCGCCGGTGCCGAAGCCGGATGTCAAGGTGGAGCCGAAGTCCTTCAGCGAGCTCCGGCCCACCCAGCGGAAGCTGACCTACACGCTGCACCGGGCCGCTCTCTCCGCCCACGAGCTGGGCTACTACCGCAGCCACCCCAAGGCCATCGAGGTGCGCGAAGCCCTGGAAGCCCTGGTGGCGGTGAAGGCCGACCTGCCCGAGAAGGCCCGGACGGCCCTCCCGGCTGTGGAGGCCTACCTGGCGAAGTTCCGCGCCAACCATGGCCTCTACGATGCGGAAGGGAAGAAGACCCTGCTCGAGGGCACCTGGAAGGATCTCCAGAGCGCGGCCCGCGCCGCGGGCAAGACCGGCCCGAAGGGACTGGAACCCCGGCTCCTGAAGCTCAAGGGCCTGCTCTTCGACGCCAAGGTGGATGCCGCGGCGCCCACCTGGACGGCCCCCGAAGCCCCGGCCAAGGGCAAGAAGGCCAAGGCCGTGAAGGGACCCAAGGCCCCTGAGGGCTTCGCGGCCCAGAAGGCCATCACGGCCCTGTGGGTGAAGCGGGCCCAGGCCTGGATCGAGAACACGCCCCAGGAGGTGGAGGTCAAGGGCGAGAAGAAGCTGCGCCGCGTGCCCGATCCCGCCCAGACCAAGGCCCTGAACGGGCTGTTGATCTGGCTGGAGAACGAGGACCTCGACCTGCTGCGGGATCCGGGCCTCGGCTGGCTCGACCTGCGCCGCCTGGGCGCCACGCCGGGCGCGGCCCTGTTGGCCCATGCGGGTGACATCGGCGCCTCCAAGGCCCCCGAGGGCCCCGTGGGTGAGCTGGTCCTGCTGCCCACCTTTGAACCCGTGCTGGGTGAAAGCAAGTTCAGCAAGGGCGAGGAGAAACGCCAGGTGCTGACGGACGTCAAGCAGGGCGCCCCCGCCGCCAGCCTCGCCGAGCAGATGGCCGCCTTCGAAAAGCTGGGACGCAGCCGCGAGTTCGACGCCAAGTAGCTTTTCCAGGCCAAAAAAAAGGGGCGCAGCCGCGCCCCTTTTTTTTGGGGTCTCTGAATGTGGTGGCAGGGACCCGGGAAGCGATCAGAAGCGGTAGGTCAGGCCCACCTGGAGAGCCTTGGCGGTCGGATCCCAGGCGGTGTGGTTGGCATAATGGCTGCTGACGAAACGAAGCTCGGCCCCGACTGTCCGGTTGAAGTTGTACCCAAGCCCGGCCGCGTATCCGAATCGGTAGGATGTCTGGGATCCCGAAGTTGCAGGGAGTGGACCCAGGACGGGGGTCGTGGTGTCCACGCTCCAGCGGTGGAGACCAAGCCCGGCGGTCAGGTAAAGGCCGTCTGGTTTTCCGCCCGGGAAGTACAGGTAGTCCGCGCCGAGGCTGAGATCGCTCGCCTTCGTTTTGAATCCGTTGACGGTGCCCTCGGGATAGAACACGGCATCGAACCTTGGCCTGAGGACATGGCCCGCACCCAGGTCGAACGTGACGTGGGCACCGAGGCCGGCACCCGGCTTGTTATCGACCGCCTCCTTCAGATCGCCGGTGGGAAGATTCGCGTGAAGCTGAAGGCCGAAGCGCGGCTCCTCAGCCCGGGCCTGAACCGCCCCGAAGGCGATGGCCACGGCCAACGCTGCGAACAGACGAGAACTAACGGGCATGAACCCTCCTGATGGCATCCATTGGGGATGAGTGGGTAAAAGACACCTATTGAATGAAACCATCCGGGCCGAAGTTTC
Source organism: Geothrix sp. (assembly GCA_036504495.1). Classification (GTDB taxonomy): domain Bacteria; phylum Acidobacteriota; class Holophagae; order Holophagales; family Holophagaceae; genus Geothrix. Next base: position 113,438 of record DASXVC010000084.1, on the reverse strand, counting down.
AAAAAGTCCCAATCAACCGTGAAGATTCACTCCTCGCCCTTCCGCTGCTTGCCTTCCGGATCGAACTGGTAGCCCACGCTGCGGATGGTGTGGACCCACCGGGGATGGTGGGGATCCTGCTCCATGACGCGCCGGATCCGGACGATGAAGTTGTCCACGGTGCGGCTGGTGGGATAGGCGTCCTCGCCCCAGACCTTGTCCAGAATGTCCGTGCGGCTCACCACCTGGCCGGGCCGCTCCATGAGCAGCCGGAGGATCATGCATTCCTTCACCCCCAGCTGGAAGGCGCCGTTGGGCCCTTCGCCGCAGAAGTTGTCGAAGTCCACCCAGTGGGGGCCGAAGGGCTGCCGGCTGCTCATCTCGCGGCTCTTGTACCAGGCCTCGCGCCGGAGGATGGCTCGCACCCGCAGCAGCAGCTCCCGCACCTGGAAGGGCTTGCCCAGGTAGTCGTCGGCGCCGGTCTCGAAGCCATGCACGCGGTCGTCATCCGTGTTTTTGGCCGTGAGGAAGAGCACGGGCGTGAAGTTCTTGGCCTCGCGCACCTTCTCGCAGATAGTGAAGCCGTCCATGCCCGGCAGCATCACGTCGAGGATGACCAGGTCGAAGGTCTCGGCGAGGATGCGCTTCAGGGCCACGTCCCCCCGGGGGATCCAGGTGCAGGCGAGGCCCTCCAGTTCCAGGTTGAGCTTGATGCCCTCGGCGAGGCTCAGCTCGTCCTCCACCAGCAGGATCTTGGGTTCGGACACGGCAGACTCCAGCAACAGCGACGTCGCAACCAAACCCCACGGCGCCGCGCGAGGGGTGCCGGGCGAGCGAGGCGAGGAACGCGAGTGAAAGCGTAGCAGGTACTACGCGCCACGAGCGTGACGCGGCATCGCGACGCCCGCCACCCCTCGCCCGGAGGGATGAAGCCAGGCGGGCGCTCCGCGGCGTCAGGGCCCTTGAACGATGTCCCGCATCGCCCTGCGGGCCCTTCCCTCTCGGTATCGCCTGCGGCGGTACCGAGACTAACCGACATCTGCGGTGCATCCCGCCTGGCTTCATCGCGGCATTGTCGGGTTTGGCTGCGACGTCTCGGATCCTACTAGAATGAGGGCTCCGGAGCGCCCATGGACCCGTATCTGAGCATCGTCATCCCCATCTACAACGAGGAGGAGAACATTCCCGCGCTGTGGGAGCGCCTGTCCAAGGTGATGGCGGAGCACTTCACGGACCCGGCGAAGCCCTGGGAGATCGTCCTCACGGACGACGGCAGCCGGGACCGCAGCCTGGCCATGCTGGTGGACATCGCCAAGGCCGAGCCCCGGGTGAAGGTGGTGGAGTTCAACCGGAACTACGGCCAGCACAGCGCCATCTTTGGGGCTTTCGCCGAGGTGAAGGGCCAGATCATCGTCACCCTGGACGCCGACCTCCAGAACCCCCCTGAGGAGATCCCCAAGCTCGTGGCCAAGGTGGAGGAGGGCTACGACGTGGTGGGCGGCTGGCGCCAGGGCCGCCAGGCCAACGACAGCTTCTTCCGCACCATGCCCAGCAAGATCGTCAACGCCGTCACCCGCAGGACCACGGGCGTGAAGCTTCACGACTACGGCTGCATGCTGCGGGCCTACAGCCGCGACGTGGTGGACGCCATGCTGCTCTGCAAGGAACGGTCGAGCTTCATCCCGGCCCTGGCCAACAGCTTCGCCAAGCGGATCACCGAGGTGCCCGTGGCCCACGCCGAGCGCGCCGCCGGGGAAAGCAAGTACGGCCTCTGGAAGCTCATCAACCTCCAGTTCGACCTCCTCACCAGCTTCAGCCTGCTGCCCCTCCAGGCCCTCAGCGTGTTCGGCGTCATCACGGCGGCCTTCGGCTTCCTGCTCTTCCTGGGCCTCGTGGTCTACCGCTTCCTGCATCCCGAGGGCACGGCCCAGGGCGTGTTCACCCTGTTCGCCATCCTCTTCTTCTTCGTGGGCTGCCAGTTCATCGCCTTCGGCCTGCTGGGCGAGTACATCGGCCGCATCTACCAGGAAGTGCGCGACCGGCCCCGGTACATGGTGAAGAAGGTCCACCAGGCGAAGTGAAGCTGGACGCCACCCGGCGGCGCTTCATCCTGGCGCGGCGGAAAACACCACGGTGACCACGAGTCCCGCACCCGCGGCCGGTTCCGACAGCTGAACCTCGGCCCCGAGGGCGTGGGCCACCTCTTGGACGATGGACAGACCTAGGCCGCAGCCGGGCACCTCGTCGTCATGGAGGCGGCAGAAGCGCTCGAAGACCCGCGCCCGGTCCCCGGGCGGGATCCCGGGCCCGTTGTCCTCCACCCGGAGGACCACCAGCTCCCCGACCCGCCGCACGGACACGGTGACCTCGCCCTTGGGGGGCGTGTAGCGGAGGGCGTTGTCCACGAGGTTCGCCACCAGCTCGTGGAGCATGGAGGAGGAGGCCATCAGTTCGGCCCGGTCCGTGTGGAGGTCGAGGCCCAGGTCGATGTCCTTGGATTGGGCCAGGGCCGCTTGTTCCTCCAGGACCCGCTGCACCAGATCCACGAGGTTCACGGGGACGAAGGGCCTGGCGGGCTGCACCCCCGCCTCCGCCGTGGACAGGCTCAGGAGCTGGTTCACCAGACGGGTGCCGTGGCGCACGCCCTGGAAGATGGCGCGCAGGGCCTCGTCTTTCTGGGCGGGGTCGGGGCTTCTCAGGCCGAAACTCGCCTGGGTCTGGAGCACAGTAAAGGGGGTCCGCAGCTGGTGGGAGGCGTTGGCGATGAAGCGGCTGCGCACGGCCATCTGGGTATCGAGGCGCTGGACGTAGCCATTGATGGCCCCCACCAGGGGCTCGAGCTCCTGGGGGACCGGGCCGGGATCAAGGGGCTCCAGGGAGCCCGGAATGCGGTCGCGGACCTTGTTCCCCAACCGCACGATCCCCTTCAATCCCCGGCGGAGGGAGATCCAGACGAGGAGGGCCACGAGGCCCAGCGTCCACAGCTCCTGGCGCAGGCTGGTGGCCCAGATCTGCTGCACCAGCCGTTGGTGGGCCTGGTAGGTCTGCGCCACCTCGATCACCACGGGGCCCTCCCCGGGGGCCGCGAATACCGGCTGCGCATAGGCCACGACGCGCACCGGCTGCTCCCGGACCACGCTGCTGAAGAAGAGGGACTCCTCGGGCCGGAGGGTGCCCGGCGGGGGTGGAAGCTCCGCGTAGCCCGAGAGGAGCACGCCCCGGGCCGAGGCGATGCGGTAGTAGACCCGGTCCTGGTCCGGGGACTGGAAGAGCTCCAGGGCCGCGGGGGGGATCGCCACCTCCAGGAGTCCGTCCTCGTACTGGATCTGCTGCGCGATGATGCGCGCCGAACCCAGGAGCAGACGATCCTGCACCCTGGTGGCCGTATTCCAGGCCTCGCGGTGGGCGAACCAGATGTTCAGAACGGCGAAGGCGCCCAGGGGAACCAGGAGCCACAGCAGCAGACGGGCCCGGAGGCTGGAAAAGGCCCTAGGACTCATGGCGGGGCTTCAGGAGGTAGCCGAGCCCCCGGAGGGTCACGATGACGGCGTCGCCCGGCTCCAGCTTCTTGCGGACCCGGTGGACGTAGATCTCGATGGCATCGGGATTCACGTCCTCATCCAGGGCGAAGAGGCTGTCGGCGAGGGTCTTCTTGGCCACGGTCTTGCCGGATTTCATGATCAGCATTTCGAGCACGGCATGTTCCCGGGGGGTCAGGGAGAGGGCCCGGCCGCCCAGGGTGAACGCGCGGGAGTTGCTGTCGAAGACCAGCGATCCGCAGGTGAGGATGGGGTTCTTCTGCTGGTTCACGCGGCGGAGCAGGGCCCGCATCCGCGCCTCCAGCTCGTGCACCTCGAAGGGCTTGGCCATGTAGTCGTCCGCGCCGAAGTCCAGGCCCTCCACCCGGTCCCGGGTGCCGTCGAAGGCCGTGAGGATCAGCACGGGCACGGCGTTCCGGCGGCCGCGGAGGCGCTTCAGGACCTCGCGCCCGTCCATGCCCGGGAGGGCGATGTCCAGGATGACCAGGTCATAGGTTTCAGTGAGCAGCAGCTGGTCGGCGTCGGCGCCATCGTAGACGCATTCCACCGTGTACTTGTCGGCCCGCAGCGTCCGCGCCAGCCATTCGGACAGCGCGCGGTTGTCCTCGACGAGCAGGATCTTCATGGATGATGGCCTCCCGGCGAAGGTTCACTTGACTGCGTTGACGAATTCCAGGGTGTAGGTGCTTCCCAGGTCGATGGTCTTCCCCTGGAGCGACTTCTCGGTGCGGGTGAGCACCCTCAGGACATGGGCGGGTCCGTGGGCGGGCATGCGGCCGTCGGGGATGAAGATGGGCTTGCTGCGGGCGAGCGCCTTCATGTAGGTGGCCTTGTCCCCGGCGTAGAATCCGGTCGGGACATGGGCTGCGAGTTCGGAAGCCGTATGGGCCTGGATGTAGCGCAGGGCCTTCACCAGGGCGTTGACGAGTTTCTGGACTTCGGGTTTGTGGCGGTTCACCCAGGCGGTCTGCATGTAGAGGCAGGAGGCCGGGTAGGGACCGCCCAGCGCCCGGGCCGTGTCCTCCGGCGTGCGCAGGTCCACCAGCACCCGGGCCTGGCCGCTGTTGAGCAGGCGGGAGGCCGTGGGTTCGGTGGTCATGCCGGCGTGGATGGTCCCGCGGTTCATGGCATCAATGAAGCCATCCCCCGTGCCCACGGGCACGAAGGTGACCTGGTTCAGCTTCAGCCCGGCGGAGAGCACCAGGTAGCGCGACAGGAACTGGGTGGAGGACCCGAGGCCCGTGACACCGAGCGCCCGGTCCTTCAGGTCGGCCATGGAGCGCACGGACCCGGGCATCCGGGTGGAGACGAGCTCGACTTCGCCCGGCGCCTGGGCGAACTGGATCACCGACATCACGGCCTTGCCCCGGGACTGCATGTAGATGGTGTGGTCGTAGAAACCCACCACGCCCTGGACGGTGCCCACCAGGAGCACGTCCACGCCATGGATGCCCGACCACTCGCTGCGCAGCTCCACATCGAGGCCTTCATCGGTGAAGTAGCCCAGCTGCTCGGCCAGCTTCACCGGCAGGTAGATGATCTTGTCGATGCCGCCCACCATCAGGGTGATTCGCTCGGCGGCCGCCATGGGGCGGGCGAGGCCCGCGAGAAGGGCCAGGGCGAGCATCCACGGCTTGAACACGCGCGTCATGGAACCTCCTGTCGTGCGTCGGGCGGCGCCCGGCGGCCTGGGTTCAAGCATGGTCGCACCGAAGCAGGCCGGGGCCTTCGCGTGACGGAAAGCACATCCCAAAGCACTGAAAGGTGGCTGAAAGGTGGGGGGCCTAGATTCCTGACTGTCACCTGCAACCAGCTCGTCCATGTCCCGGGATTCGTGGGTTCCAACCCTGGTCCCTCTCCCCTCTCTGTTTTTCTTCTCCCCCCAAAAGGATCGTTATGACCATCTCAAGAACCGCCGGTCTCTCCGCCCTGCTGGCGGCCGGGTGTCTGCAGGCCCAGGACGTGGATGTCCAGGCCGAGCTGGCCCGGCAGAACGCCCGCATCGCCGAACTGGAGAAGAAGGCCGGCCCCAAGGTCGAGAGCGCCCCGCTTTCCTTCCCCGAGGGCCTGACACCCTACGTCCTGATCGACCTGACCCTGGTGGGCAAGTCCAACGCCACCGCCGACGGGCGGACCAAGGTGGACATCGGCGAGCCCTTCTTCAGTGGCAGCCGCTGGGGCCTGAAGGGCCTGCTCAAGACCAACATCGACGGCCTGGACGTCATCTACAAGCTGGAGAGCGAGTACTTCATCTATGACGGAGAGCAGGGCAAGAGCAACACCCTGTTCAACCGCGATGCCTGGGTCGGCATCAGCGGCAAGTCCTTCGGCAAGATCACCATCGGCCGCCAGAACACCCTGGCCCGGGACTTCGCCGTGATCTACTGCGATCCCTTCAACCACGCCGAAGTGAACTACGACGAAGGCGGCTGGACCAACAACTCCAACTTCAAGTCCCTGGTCTACTACGCCGGCGGCGTCAGCGTCAGTCCCGTCAACGGCGGCCCCGCCCAGACCCGCATGGACAAGGGGATCGTCTGGAAGAAGACGAGCGAGCAAGGCCTGTGCTTCGGCGCCGCCTTTGACATGAACTACGAACCCAACACCTCGGTCCGCAACTCCACAGCCGCGTTCGCCATGGGCTGGAACGCGCCCACCTGGCACCTGGCCGGCTTCTACACCCAGGCCAACAACGCCGGCAGCACCGCCACGTCCGCCACCTTCGCCACCGCCTCCACGGGCTACACCCAGAAGTCCATGTCCTTCGGTGGCAATGTCAACATCACCCCCGCCCTGAAGATCAACGCGGGCTACTTCCACTACACGGCCGAGCAGGGCACGGGCCACCCCGAGCGCTCCGACAACGCCTACACCCTGTCCGGCTCGTACAAGCTGAACCCGAAGTGGACCCTGTATGCGGGCCTCCAGTCCATCAAGGTCGAGAACGCGGGCATGGCCGCCGCCACGGGCGGCATCCCCAACGCCTTCGCCAACGGCGCCAACGCCGCCTTCTACACCACGGGCAGCAAGGACTCGATCTACGGCGCCGTGCGGCGCCACCTGAGCAAGAAGATCGAAGCCTACGCCGTCTACGACTACATGAAGCTGAAGGACGCCTACTACATCAACACCCACCAGAACCAGGCTGAGTACGGCCTCGGCCTGCGCATTTCCGCGCTCTAGTCGGCAAGGGGAGGCAGGGTCCCATGACGGGGACCCCGCCAGCCGCCGGGCCTGGCGAGACCAGGTCCGGCGGTTTCCCCGCCACCGACGGCTCCCACGACAGTCCACCTTCTGCACCATCGATCCCCAATCCCGGCGCCGGACCACCGGCCCTTTCTCGCGGGTAGCAACATGTCGAACCCTGAACCCAAGGGCGGTGGCTGGCAGGGCGCCAAGCCCTGGCCCCTCCTGGCCACCCTCGCCATTGGAAGCCTTCTCTACTTCGTCCTGCCGCAGGTCGCGCCGGTGCCGGACGCCAAGATTTTCTCCGGGGCCGCGGGGGCCAAGGTGTCCGCCAAGACGGGCGATAAGAGCCCGAAGCCCGCCGCGGACAAGGCCGCCAAGCCCGCGGTGACCGAGCAGGCTGCGGGGAAGGCGTCTCCCGCCAAGCCCAGCCAGGAACCCGTGGCCGCCAAGAAGGCCACGCTTTCCCTGAAGGAGCAGGCAGCCAAGCAGGCCGAGGCCGAAGCGAAGATCAAGTTCGAAGCCGCCGCCAAGGCCAAGGCGGAGGCTGAAGCGAAGGTCAAAGCGGAAGCGGATGCCAAGGCCAAGGTCGAGGCCGAGAAAGTGCGACGGTCGGACTGGATCCGGGGCCTCCACCTCTTCGCCATCTTCGTGGCCACCATCCTCGGGATCATCCTGCGGCCCCTGCCCATGGGCGCCGTGGCGATCATCGGCGTGGGCCTCACGGCCATCACCGGCACTCTGCCCGTGGCCGACAGCCTCAGCGGGTTTGCCGAAAAGACCCTCTGGCTCATCATCGTGGCCTTCATGTTCGCCCGGGGCTTCATCAAGACGGGCCTCGGCACCCGCATCGCCTACTTCTTCATGCGCCTGCTGGGCAAGCGCACCCTCGGCCTGGCCTACGGCCTCGCCGCCACCGAGTTCGTGCTGGCGCCCGTGGTGCCCAGCAACACCGCCCGCACCGCCGGCATCATCATGCCCATCATGCGGTCCCTGGCGCGGGCCTACGGCAGCAACCCCGAGGACGGCACGGGCCGGAAGATCGGCTCCTACCTCACCATGGCGTCCTTCAATGTGGACCTCATCGTCAGCGCCATGTTCCTCACGGCCATGGCCGCCAATCCCATGGCGCAGAAGTTCGCGGCGGATTTCGGCATCACCATCACCTGGAGCAGCTGGTTCGTCGCGGGCATCGTGCCGGGCCTCGTGAGCCTGCTGGTGATCCCCTACCTCCTCTACAAGCTCTACAAGCCGGAAATCACGGAGACGCCCGAGGCGGTGGAGATGGCCACGGCCAAGCTGAAGGAGATGGGGGGCTTGTCCGTATCTGAATGGCTCATGACGGGCGTATTCAGCTTCGTGCTCGTCCTCTGGGTGATCGGCGAGAAGACCCTGGGCATGGACGGCACCACGGCGGCGCTGCTGGGCCTGGGCCTGTTGCTGCTGACGGGTGTGCTCAGCTGGTCCGATGTGCTGGCCGAGCACAACGCCTGGGACGTGCTGATCTGGACCGGCGGCCTGATCATGATGGCGGGCTTCCTGAACAAGCTGGGCATGATCCCCTGGTTCAGCAAGGTGGTGGGCGGCTCCATGGCGGGCCATGGCTGGCAGTTCGGTTTCCTGGTGCTGGCCCTGACCTACTTCTATGCCCACTATTTCTTCGCCAGCATGACCGCCCATGTGGGCGCCATGTACGCCGCCTTCCTGGGCGTGGCCATCACCCTCGGCGCTCCGCCCATGCTGGCCGCCCTGGTGCTCTGCTTCTTCTCCAACCTGCACGCGAGCATGACCCACTACGGGACCGGGCCCGCCGCGGCCATGTTCGGCATGGGCTACGTGCCCATCGGCACCTGGTGGCGCCTGGGCTTCATCGTCAGCGTCGTCAACATCCTCATCTGGGTGGGGATCGGCGGCGCCTGGTGGAAGGTGCTGCACCTCTGGTAGGTTCGCAGTGACCAAGGGGGGCCCGCCGGACGCGGACCCCCCGCCCTTCCCATTCCCGCGGGTGACCATGGCCGAGCATGAAACCCAACCGGAGGCTGCACCGGGCCCCCGGTCCCTGACCGATCTCTTCCTCTCCTTCACCTGGCTGGCCCTGCAGGGGTTCGGCGGCGTGATGGCCGTGGCGCAGCGGGAGCTGGTCGAGCGGAAGCGCTGGCTCACCCGGGCCGCCTTCCTCGAGGAATGGGCCGTGGCCCAGATCATGCCCGGTCCCAACGTCATGAACCTCTCGCTGGTCATCGGCGGGCGGAGCTTCGGCTGGCGGGGCGCCCTCGCCGCCATGGCTGGGATGCTGACCCTTCCCCTGCTGCTGGTCCTGGTGCTGGCCGTGGCTTACGGCCGGTTCGGGCAGCACCCCGCGGTGGCCCGGGCCCTGCGTGGGATGGGGGCCGTGGCCGCGGGCCTGATCCTGGCCGCGGGCCTCCGTCTCTCCGGGGGGCTGAAGGGCCATCCCCTGGGCGGACTCGCCTGCGGGGCCCTGGCCGTGGCGGCCTTCGGTGGGGTGGCGCTGCTGCACTGGCCCATGCCCTTCGTCCTGCTTGGGCTCGGCAGCGCGGCCTGCCTGGCCACTTACGCGAGGCTGGACCCGTGATGGCCGCCCCGGAAACCTTCCCTCTGCACGGGGCCCTGCACGGGTGGGATTGGCTGCAGCTGTTCGGCCACTTCCTGCTGCTCTCGCTGCTGTCCGTGGGGGGCGCCCTCACCACGGCCCCGGAAATGCACCGCTACCTGGTGCTCCAGCAGCGGTGGCTCGGCGAGGCCCAGTTCAGCAGCTCCATCACGCTCGCGCAGGCGGCACCTGGGCCGAACATCCTCTTCGTGGCCCTCCTGGGCTGGAACCTGGGCATGAACTCCGGCGGGCCGCTGCTGGCGCTGGCCGGGGTGGTCCTCGCCCTCACGGGCATCCTCCTGCCCAGCACCATCGTCACGCACCTGGCCTCCCAATGGGGACACCGGAACCGGCACCTTCGCCCGGTGCGGGCCTTCAAGCAGGGCATGGCCCCCGTCGTCATCGGGCTCATGCTGGCCACCGGCTGGATTCTCGCCCGCGCCTCCCAGGCCGGCATCCCGGGCTGGCCCCTCTGGTTGCTGACCGCCGCCACGGCGCTGCTGATCTGGCGGACGCGGCTCCATGTGCTCTGGCTCCTGGCCGCCGGGGCGCTTCTCGGCATTCTCGGCGTGGTCTAGGCGCGCCCCATCCATCGAGGCTTCCATGCATCCCACCGCCCTGCAGGGCATCCGCGTCCTCGAACTGGGCCAGCTCATCGCCGGCCCGTTCGCGGCGAAAATCCTGGGCGAATTCGGGGCCGAGGTCATCAAGGTCGAGGCGCCGGGCACGGGGGATCCCCTCCGCAAGTGGCGCCTCCTGAAGGACGGGACGTCCGTCTGGTGGCAGGTGCAGTCCCGCAACAAGAAGTCCGTGTCTATGGACCTGCGGAAGCCCGAGGCCCAGGCGATCATCCGCGAGCTCGTGAAAGAGGCGGACGTGCTCATCGAGAACTTCCGGCCCGGCACGCTGGAAGGGTGGGGCCTCGGGTGGGACGAGCTCCATGCCCTCAACCCGGGCCTGGTGATGCTGCGCATCTCGGGCTACGGGCAGACCGGCCCCTACCGGGACCGGCCCGGCTTCGGCGTCATCGGTGAGGCCATGGGCGGCCTGCGGCACCTGACGGCGGAACCGGGCCGCACGCCGGTGCGGGTGGGCGTCTCCATCGGCGATTCCCTGGCGGGACTGCATGGCGTCATCGGCGTGCTCCTGGCGCTCTACCACCGCAAGGTGAATGGCGGCGAGGGCCAGGTCATCGACATCGCGCTCTACGAGGCCGTCTTCAACATGATGGAGAGCCTCCTGCCGGAGTACAGCGCCTTTGGCGTGGTGCGGGAACCCTCGGGCAGCGCCATGCCGGGCATTGCGCCCACCAATGCCTACCGCTGCGCCGACGGCGGCTATGCGCTCATCGCGGGCAACGGCGACGGCATCTTCAAGCGGCTCATGGCGCGCATCGGCCGGGAGGACCTGGCTGAGGATCCCGGCCTGGCCAGCAACGAGGGCCGGGTCGCCCGGGCGGAGGAGCTAGATGAGGCCATCGGCGCTTGGTCGGCCCTGCGTTCCCTGGACGACGTGCTGGCCATCCTGGACGAGGCCCGGGTTCCCGCCGGCCGCATCTACAACGCCCGCGACATCGCGGAGGATCCCCACTTCAGGGCCCGCGGCATGATCCTGGAGGCCCAGCTCCCGGATGGCCAGGTGATCGAAGTGCCGGGGATCGTCCCCAAGCTGAGCCTTACGCCGGGCCGGGTGGAACGCCCCGCGCCAACCCTAGGGGCCGACACGGAGGCGGTGCTGGAGCGGGCCGGCGTGTCCGGGGCCGCCATCGCGGAACTGCGCGCCAAGGGCGTGATCTGAGGGGGATCCCTGTGTTCGAATCCACCACCAAGCGCATCTTCATCCAGGAAGTGGGCCCCCGGGACGGGTTCCAGATCGAGGACCGGTTCATTCCCACGCACGAGAAGATCGAGTTGATCGATGCCCTCAGCCTCTGCGGGCTGGCCAAGATCGAGGTGACCTCCTTCACGTCACCCAAGGCCATCCCCGCCCTGGCGGATGCGGATGAGGTCATGCGGGGGATCCGCCGCGAGCCCGGCGTGGTCTATTCGGCCCTGGTGCCCAACCTGCGCGGCGCCGAGCGGGCCCTCGCCGCTGGCACGGACGAGCTGAATCTCGTGATGTCCGCCAGCGAGACCCACAACCTGCTGAACCTCCGCATGACCCGGGAGCAGTCCGTGGCGAGGCTCCTGGAGGTGGTGGACCTGGCCAAGGGTTCAGGTGCCGCCCTGAATGTCTCCCTGTCCACTTCCTTCGGCTGCCCCATGGAAGGTGACGTGCCGGAGGCGGTGGTGCTGGGCCTGGTGGAGCGCTTCCTCCAGCAGGGCGTGGCGGGGATCACCCTCTGCGACACCACGGGCATGGCCCACCCCAGGCAGGTGGCCTCCCTCTGCGAGTCCTTCCAGAAGCGGTTCCCGGCCGCGGAACTGACCCTGCATCTCCACAACACGCGGGGCATGGGCCTGGCCAATGCCCTGGCCGCGTTGGAAGTAGGAGTGGTCCGCTTCGACGCCTCCCTGGGCGGCCTGGGGGGATGCCCTTACGCGCCCGGGGCCACGGGAAATGTCTGCACCGAGGATCTCGTCCACATGCTCCAGGCCGAGGGCCAGCCGGTGGCGGTGGACCTGCAGCGCCTTCTGGCCGCCGCCCGCAGCCTGCCCGAGCTGGTGGGCCACGATGTGCCGGGCCAGGTGCTTCACGCGGGGCGGAGCCGGGATCTGCATCCGGTGCCCAACCGCCTGGAGGAGATCCGGGCCCGGGCCCTGGGCTGATCAGCCCTCTTCGCCCGGGTCACTCCAGCCCTCGCCATCCTCTTCCTGGGGCTTCTCCGGGACGCGGTAGCTCTCGCTGGACCAGGCGCCCAGGTCCCGGGTCTGGCAGCGCTTCGAGCAGAAGGGCTTGAAGGGATTGCCCTCCCAGGAGGTCGGGGTGCGGCAGATGGGGCAGGGGCGAAGCGTCATGATGTCAGCATATCTCTTCATAGATGTTATTCAACAACGAAGAAAATATGAGTAGAAAAAAGAAGATCATATTGACGGGGGGTTCCTTTCCTCTATTCTGTAGGGACAGGATGGGCGCAGCCCGGCCTGTCCCCCGGCAGCAACCCTCAGAAGGAGCGACACCATGGGCAAGATCATCGGCATTGACCTCGGCACCACCAACAGCTGCGTGGCCGTCATGGAAGGCGGAGTTCCCAAGGTGATTCCGAACCCCGAAGGCGCGAACACCACGCCTTCCGTGGTGGGCTTCAACCCCAAGACCAGTGAGCGGCTCGTGGGCGTGTCGGCCAAGCGGCAGGCCGTGGCCCAGCCCAAGATCACCATCTATTCCATCAAGCGGTTCATGGGTCTGCCCTTTGCCGACTCGGACCGGGAGCAGAAGCTCGTGCCCTACACGGTGGAGCGGGCCGACAAGGGTGGCTGCGCCATCGACGTGCTTGGCAAGAAGCTCAGCCCCGAAGAAATCAGCGCGGCGGTTATCACCAAGATGAAGGAGGCCGCCGAGGCCTACCTGGGCGAAAAGGTCACCGAGGCCGTCATCACCGTGCCCGCCTACTTCAACGACGCCCAGCGCCAGGCCACCAAGGACGCCGGCGCCATCGCGGGCCTGGATGTGAAGCGCATCGTCAACGAGCCCACCGCTGCGGCCCTGGCCTACGGCCTGGACAAGAAGAAAGACGGCACCATCGCCGTCTTCGACTTCGGCGGCGGCACCTTCGACATTTCGATCCTGGAGGTCTCCGAGGGCGTGGTCGAAGTGAAGTCCACCAACGGCGACACCCACCTGGGCGGCGACAACATCGACCAGGCCATCATCGACTGGCTGGCGGACGAGTTCCAGAAGGCCGAGGGCATCGACCTCCGCAAGCAGGCCGACGCCATGCAGCGCCTCAAGGAAGCGGCCGAGAAGGCCAAGATCGAGCTGTCCAGCACCACCCAGACTGAGATCAGCCTGCCCTACATCACCGCCGACGCCAGCGGGCCCAAGCATGTCAACCAGACGCTCTCCCGCGCCAAGTTCGAGCTGATGATCGAGCCCGTGCTCCAGAAGATCAAAGGCCCCTGCGAGAACGCGGTGAAGGACGCGAAGCTGGCCCACCACGAGATCGACGAAGTGGTGATGGTCGGCGGCTCCACCCGCATTCCCAAGGTGCTGGAGATGGTGAAGCAGATCTTCGGCAAGGAGCCCAACCACAGCGTGAACCCCGACGAGGTCGTGGCCGTGGGCGCCGCCGTGCAGGCCGGCGTGCTGGCCGGTGACGTGAAGGGCGTGCTGCTCCTCGACGTGACACCCCTCAGCCTCGGCATCAACGCCAACAGCGGCCAGATGAGCGTCATCATCCCGCGCAACACCACCATTCCCACCAAGCGCAGCGAGATCTACACCACGGCCGTGGACAACCAGCCCGGCGTGGACATCGAGGTGTTCCAGGGCGAGCGCCCCGTGGTGGAGGGCAACAAGCTGCTGGGCCAGTTCCACCTCGGCAACATCGCCCCCGCGCCCCGCGGCCTGCCCCAGATCGAGGTGATCTTCGACATCGACGCCAACGGCATCGTGCACGTCACCGCCAAGGACAAGGGCACGGGCAAGGACGCCAGCATCACGCTGACGGGCAGCACGGGCCTCTCCAAGGAGGAGATCGACGCCAAGGTGAAGGACGCCGAGGCCCACAAGGCCGAGGATGAGACCCGCAAGGCCCTGCTGGAGGAGAAGAACCACCTGGACCAGATGGTCTACCAGGTGGAGAAGCTCCTGAAGGAGAATGGCGAGAAGCTGCCCGAGGCCGACAAGAAGGAGGCCGAGGAGGCCATCAGCGAGGCCAAGGCGGCCCTGGCCAGCCTGGAGCAGGACCGCATCAAGAAGGCTCTGGAGACTCTCACCGCCAAGAGCCACAAGCTGGCGGAAAGCCTCTACAAGCAGGAGCCCCCCAAGGACGGCGGTGCCGCTCCGGGAGCGCCCTCGAGCGAAACCAAGAAAGGCGACGACAACGTGATCGATGCAGAGGTCGTCAGTTAACATGGGCACGAAAATGGGGAGCCCGCGGGCTCCCCATTTTTGTGCCTAGAAGAAATCTTAGTGACATACACTAAACCCATGCCCCATCCCGACTACTACAAGATCCTGGGCGTGCCTCGGACGGCCTCGGAAGAGGACATCAAGAAGGCGTACCGGAAGCTGGCGCGGAAGCACCATCCGGACCTGAACCCGGGCGACACCAAGGCCGAGGCGGAGTTCAAGAAGCTCTCCGAGGCCAACGACGTGCTCTCGGATCCCGAGAAGCGGAAGAACTACGACACCTACGGCGATCCCGCCGGCCCCGGGGCCCAGATCCCGCCGGGCTTCGAGCAGGGCGGCGGCATTTCCATCGAGGACATCTTCGCGGGCTTCGGCGGGCGGCCCATGCGCCACGGCCCCGAGCGCGGCGAGGACCTGGTCCACGCGGTGCGCCTGGGCTTCCGTGAGGCCTTTGAGGGGACGCGCCTCAGCCTGCGCGTGAACCGCTCCGAGCCCTGCATGGCCTGCCGCGGCACGGGCGAGGCCCACAAGAAGCAGGAGCCCTGCCGCACCTGCGGCGGCAAGGGCAAGGTCAGCGGCGGCTCGGGGTTCCTCTCCTTCGGCCGCACCTGCCCGGACTGCCAGGGCCGCGGGATGCGCGCGCCCGCCTGTCCGGAATGCGGGGGCGCCGGGCGCCATTCGCGCCAGGAGACCGTCACCATCGCCATCCCCCCGGGCGTGGAGGATGGCGCCCGCCTGCGGGTGGCGGGCAAGGGCGAGGCCGGGCGGCGCGGTGGCGGTCCCGGCGACCTCTACCTGCAGATCAGCATGGAGCCGGATGCCCGCTTCGAACGCAAGGGTCCGAACCTCTATGTGCGGCTGCCCATCAGCTTCTCCGAGGCGGCCCTGGGAGCGAAGGTGGACGTGCCCACCCCGGAGGGACAGCAGACCATCAAGGTGCCGCCCGGTACCCAGACCGGTGCCCGGCTCCGGCTCAAGGGCCAGGGCATGCCCATTCCGAGGGGCAGCCAGCGGGGCGACCTCATCGCGGAGGTGGCCGTGGTGACCCCCCAGATCCAGGACGAGCGCAGCAAGGAGCTGCTGCGGGAACTGGCCGACCTGAACGATGCGGACGTGCATAAGCAACGAGGACAGCATCATGGCTAAAGATCCCCGCCTGGGCGCCTACATGATCGGGGTGGTGTCCATGCGCTACAGCGTGCATCCCCAGACCCTGCGGCTCTACGAACGCGAGGGCCTGCTCACCCCCAGCCGCACCGAAGGCAAGACCCGCCTCTACAGCGATGAGGATCTGGAGCGGCTGGAATTCATCCTCAACCTCACCCGGGACCTGGGCGTGAACCTGGCCGGCGTGGAGGTGGTGTTGACGCTCCGCGACCGCCTGAACCGCATGCAGGAGGACCTGGAACGCCTGGCCCACGCCCTGGAGGCGGCGGGCGTGAAGGACGTGCCCCGGCCGACCTCGGCCACGGGGCTGGTGAAGCTGACGCCCCACGGCCTGCGGAAGCGCTGAAGCCCCGAGGAGGGCCCATGCATGCAGCTGTCCAGACTCGCCTCGTCGGCCTCCCGGTTCTTCTGGGCGTCCTCCTCCTGGGAACAGGCTGCGTGCCCCTCACCCGCGCGCGCCTGGAGCCCGAGACGAGCCTCCGCCAAGCCCAGGGACTGGCCCTTCGGACCTCTCCCGAGGCCTGGACCATCGAACTGACCCTGCCGAATCCCGGCGGGGCCGTTCCCTGGGAGGTGGTACCCGAAGGGCTGCCCCCGGTGAAGCGCCGGGCCGAAGGTGAACGCGCCATCTTTGCCTGGGAAGTTTCGGCTGCCCGCTGGCGGGACAAGCACCCGTTCCTGGTGCAGGTCCGGACGGCCGGGCTGGATGAAACCGTCAGCCTTCCGCATCCCACCCTCGAACAGGATTTGGCAAAACCCTTGCGGATCGTGTTGGAGATTCTTCGGCCCATTCCACATTTCTGATTCCAGAGCAATGCTCCAGGCTGGGCGGATCGCTTGCTATGCTGATCCCTCCCCCAAGGTGATCCGTGCCCCTCCGGCATCTCGAAGAGCGCTCACTCGACAAGTATTTCGACTCCATCCGCCACCTGCCGCTGCTCACCGCGGAAGAGGAGCGGATCAATGGGCGGTTGTGGCAGAACGACCGCAACCCGGAAGGCCTCCGCAAGCTGGTGGAGGGCAACCTCCGCTTCGTGGTGAAGGAGGCCCGCAAGTTCGAGGGCATGGGGCTGGACCTGCTGGACCTCATCAGCGAAGGCAACCTGGGCCTCATCGAGGCCGCCAAGCGCTTTGATCCCGAGCGGCAGAACAAGTTCCTCACCTACGGTTCCTGGTGGGTGCGGCAGGCCATCTTCCACGCGCTGGCCGAGCATGGGAACAAGATCCGCCTGCCCCAGAAGGTGGCGGGCCACTTGGTGCAGCTGAACCGCGTGACCCAGAAGCTGAGCCAGTCCCTGGGCCGGGTCCCCATGCTCCAGGAGATCGCGGAAGCCGCGAAGCTCACCGTGGAGGAGGTGGAGCGCCTGCAGCTGCTGCAGCAGACCACGTCCACCGTCTCCACCGAGCAGGGCCTGGGGGATTCCGATCTCACCGTGGGCGACAGCCTGGAGCAGGAGGTGGAGCCCTCCGCCATGCACACCCTGGATCAGGAGTCGTTCCTGGAGCAGATCGAGGCCAGCCTGGCCTCCATCAGCGAGAAGGAACGCAAGATCATCACCCTGCACTTCGGCCTCGGCGGGGAGGATCCGCTGACCCTTGAGCAGATCGGCAAGCAGTTCGATCCACCCATTTCCCGCGAGCGTGTGCGGCAGCTGGAGGAGCGCGCCTTCTCGCGCATCCGCGAACGCCGCCGCGAAGTGCTGGGCGGCTTCCTGCGCGGCGGGGACGGGCCATGAGCGGAGCGATCCCATGGTGAAAGGCCGTCCCGACTGCCCGCGCTGCCAGGGGCAGGGCCTCCTCTTCGATCCCGATCCCCAGAAACCCGTGCTGGTCTGCGGCTGCACGGCGGATGTGGCGCCGGATGCGGAAACGCTGGGCCTGCCCGCCCGCTACCGCGAGGCTGACTTCGCCCGCTTCTGGAAGTGGTGGAACAACGTCCAGGCCAGCCAGGCCCGCGCCCTGCTGGACCGCGTGGGCGATCTGGAAGACGTCCTGGCCCGGCCCGCCGGCGAGGTGGGCGTCATCGAGGATCGCGAAGGCCTCGTCAAGCTGCTGCAGGCCCTCAAGCGCCGGCCCGAGCACGGCATCCGTCCGGCGGGGGCCGAACTGCTGTTTCAGTGGGCTTCCAATGGGAAGCACAAGTTCCGGCACGGGTGGGAGCTGTGGTGGATCCATGGTCCCGCGCAAAGCGGCCGCAGCAGCCTGGCCGCCGCCGCGCTGCGGGCCTGGACCGAGCGGACGGGCCGGGGCGGACGCTTCGTGCCCGTGCGGACCCTGAGCCAGGCCATCAAGGACGTCTACCACGACATCCGGAGCTATCAGAACCAGACCTTCCAGAGCGTGCGGGACCTCATCGAGCCCCTCCAGGACCAGCCCCTGCTGGTGCTGGACGACTGGGACCGCATGGATTCGGACATCCGCGTCGCCCAGGCCCTGGCCCAGCTGCTGGACCACCGCTACAGCGAAGAGCTGCCCACCATTCTCACCGCCACCGGTCCGCCGGAAGCCCTGGATCGCCGGGAGAACCACCCCCTCGCGCGCCTGGAGGACGGCAGCCTTCTGGAGCGGCTGCGCGGCGCCGAACGCGTGGAGATGGTGCCGGCCCTGAAACCCTGGATTGATCGCATCGAGCGCGGGTAGACGCGTGAAAGCCCTGCTTCGCGGCCTGCTCCGCCTGCACCTGTCCCGGTCCTCGGGGCTGTGGCTTCTCACCACGGGGCTCACCCTGATCCTGGGCTGGGGGACCCTGCGGGTGGAGCGGGCCCTGGACCTCATGAGCCTGCTGCCCACCGAGCATCCGGCCGTGCGGGCCAACCTCGAGGCCGGCGTGGGCCAGCAGGAGCTCATCTGGCTGGTGGCCGAGGGGGGCGAGGCCGATCTGGAGGCCCGCCGCGCCTGGGCCGAGGGCCTGGTGGACCGCCTCCTCACGGGGGGCGACCTGCCCCTCAACGGCCTGGCCGCCGAAGGCCGCCTGTCCGATCCCATCCCCGTGCCCGGCCCCGGGGGCCTGAGCCCCTGGCCCGCCCTGCTGGCCGTGGGTGCCATCGCCGAAGGCGATGCGGCCGTCACCCGCCTCACCACGGAGACCCTCTACACCCTGGCCCCGGCCTGGCTGGGGGACCGGCTGGCACCCTTGCAGGATCCCGGAGAACTGAAGCGGCGCCTGGAGGCCACGGCCAAGGCCCTGGCCTCCCCCGAACCCCTGCCTGCGGCCCTGGCCCGGCTGGACCCCCTGGGCCTGCGGGACCTGGCGCCCCAGAACGGCGAGGGCATGGCCAAGGCACAGGCCCTGGGCCGGGCCTTCACCCTGCGGCTGCGCACCGGCTACCTGGAGACCAAGGACGGCCGCTTCGTGATGCTGCCTCTGGTGGCGGGCTTTCCCACCACGGATGTGAAGGCCACCACCCGCGCCCTGGCCTGGCTGGGCCGCGGAGCGGTGGGTCCGCTGCCGGAAACGGGGGCCCTGAAGGAAGCCGAGGCGGCCCTGGGGCCCCAGGCCGACCGCGCCTTTCCCATCCAGGCCACTGGCGCCCACGCCATCACCGCCTGGGAATCCCATCGGCTCACCCTCGAGGTGCTCCTCAGTCTCGCCCTCAGCTTCGTCCTCATCGGCCTCGTCTACTGGCTGGGCTTCCGCACCCTCGCGGGCTACGGCTTCGTCATGGGGCCCCTCCTCATCGGCATGGTGTGGGCCCTGGGCCTCACGGGCTGGATCCTGGGCCGGGTGAACCTCATGGCCGCGGGCTTCGGCGCCGTGCTGCTGGGCGTGGGCGACGACGTGGGCATCCTCCTCTTCAGCCGCTACCGCGAGGAGCGCCGGGCGGGCCACGTCAAGGCAAGAGCCCTGCGCGCGGCCCTGCTGGGCACGGGTCCCGGTGTGGTGGCCGGCGCCCTGGCCACAGCCCTGGCCTTCCTGGCCCTGGCCTTCGCGCCCTTTCCCGGCATCCGCGACCTGGGCCTCACCACGGGCCTGGGCCTGCTGGCCTGCCTCGCGGCCACCTTCCTGGTGATGCCGCCCCTGCTCATGTGGCTGGACCAGGGCAAAGGCACCTTCGCGCCCGGTCCCGCAGCGCCCCTGCCGCGGCGCCGGGCCTGGGCCCCCTGGGCCGCCCTGGCCCTGCTGGTCCTGGCCCTGCTGGGGGCCCCCCGCACCCGCTGGGAGGAGGACCTGCGCCGCTTCCGGGCCCAGGGCAATCCGGCCCTCACCCTCCAAGCGCGGCTGACCAAGACCCTTGGCGCCAGCCTCCAGCCCCTGGCCCTCCAGATCCCCCTCGATGATCCTGACCGCCTGCCGGCGCGTTGGAACAAGCTGAGCCCCATCTTCCGGGAGGCCGGCCTCCCCATGCCCGACTGGCAGGCCCTGGATCCCGAGCTGCGCCACGCGCTGGGTTCGGAGACCTGGCGTCATCAGGTGCTGGAGGCAGCCTCCAAGGCGGGCCTGGATCCCGCCGGGCTGGAGGGACCCCTGTCGGCCCTGGCCGCGGCGGCGGCGGATCCCTCCCAGCCGGTGCGGGCCCTCCAGTCCCTGCTGCCCCGGGCCTCGGTCCAGGCCGAAGAGACCCGCCCCTGGACCCTGTGGGACCGCCTGCACCGGGGCCGGAAACCGGCTCCCATGGCGCCCGCCCTGACGGTCCCCATCCGGCTGGACGAGGCCGCCCTCGCCCGGCTGACGCCGGAGGTGGAGGCCGCCGGTGGCCGCTTCGTGGGCACCCAGCCCCTCTTCCGCGTGGTGAAGGGCATCGCCCGGGACGCGGTGCAGCAGGCGGTGCTGCTGGCCCTGGTGGGAATCTTCGCCGTGATCGCCGTGTTCGGCCGCAGCCTGCGCTTCGCGCTCTTCGCCCTGTTGCCCCTGCTGGCCAGCCAGGCCGGGGCCCTGGGCGCCCTGGGCTGGGGCGGTGAACCCCTCACCTTCCTGTCCCTCATGGCCATTCCCATCGCCCTCGGCGTCAGCGTGGACAC
Source organism: Geothrix sp. (assembly GCA_036504495.1). Lineage (GTDB taxonomy): Bacteria > Acidobacteriota > Holophagae > Holophagales > Holophagaceae > Geothrix. Next base: position 92,984 of record DASXVC010000084.1, on the reverse strand, counting down.
GGCCTTCAACCTGCTGCACCGGGCGCGGGGCGAGGCCGACGCCCCCCAGCGCGTGGCCCGCGTGAACGCCGTCTGCGCCGGCACCACCCTGGCGGGCTTCGGCGGCATGGTCTTCAGCGGCTACCGCGGCCTGCGCGGCCTGGGCCTCGCCTGCCTGGGCGGGGTGGCCCTGGCATTGCTGCTGACCCAGTGGCTGCTGCCCGTGCTGCTGGAGAAGTGGCCCTTGGAATCGAAGCCTCCGGAGAAGACGTGATCCCGTTGAACGAGCTCCTGCAAGCCCGCCTCCAGCAAGGCCCCGTCCCCGCCGCCGAGGTGATGGCCCTGGGCCTCTACCATCCGGAGCACGGGTACTACCGCCGGCAGGAAGGCCCTTGGGGCTTCGAGGGCAAGGACTACTACACGGCCCTGGACCTGGGTCCCCTGCTGGGCCAGACCATCGCTTTGCGCCTGGAGATGGCCTGGAAGCGCCTGGGCCGGCCGGCGACCTTCACGGCCCTGGAACCCGGCGCGGGCCGCGGGTGGCTGGGCCGTGATGTGCTGAACGCCGTCACAGGCCCCTTCGCCGAAGCCCTCATCTATGTCCACCGCGACGACAACCCCGCGGCCAGAAAGGCCGCGGAAGCGGCCCTGGCTCCTTTCCTTTCGGAAAACCGCGCGCGGTTTTCCGCCGAGAACGAACCCATAGGGCCGTTTACCGGCGCCATCTTCAGCAACGAACTCTTCGACGCCCTGCCCGCCCAGCCCTGGCGCTGGGATGGTGAGCGCTGGACCCGCGAGGTCCTGACCACCACGGGCCCCGAGTGGCAGGCGGCGGAGCCCGGCGAGGCTGGAGCCTGGTTCGCGGAGCAGACGGACGGCCTGGAACCTCGCGACGGCAGCATCTGGTGCGAGGGTCTGCCGGGCCTGGTGCATGAGCTGGCAGCGCCCCTGGAGGCGGGCCTCTTCCTGGCCGTGGACTACGGCGAGCCCGCGGGCCGGCTGCTGGCCAAGGGTGCGGACCTCCGCCGCTTCAAGGCCCACAGCGTGGACGGCAAGTGGCACGAGGATCTGGGCGAGGCCGATCTCACCGCGGATGTGGATTTCACGCGGCTGGCCACGCTGCTGGAAAGCGAAGGCCTGTCGGATCTGGCCCACCTGGAGCTGAGCAAGTGGATCCGCACCCACGCGCCCCTCGACCGCTGGGGCGCCGAGTGGATGGCCCTGCCGGCCCCCGAGCGCACGAAACGCACCGAGAACCTCCTCCAGCTCACCCTCCCCGACATGATGGGCAGCCGGTTCAGGGTGCTGGAGGGGTGGAAAGGACTCCTTGCATGATGGCCTTCGGGGAGGACGACAGGGCATGAGCGGCGAAGTTATTCTCTATCGGACAGACGATGGCAAGGCCCTGGTTCAGCTTCGAGCCATGGGTGGGAGCGTCTGGCTTTCCCAGATGGAGATTGCCGACCTGTTCGCCACCACCAAGCAAAACATCAGCCTTCATATACAAAACATATTGAAAGAAGGGGAGTTGGTTCCAAATTCAGTCGTCAAGGATTCCTTGACGACTGCTGCCGACGGCAAGAACTACCGCACCTTGCTATATCGCCTGGAGATGATTCTGGCGGTGGGTTACCGGGTGAAGGGTGTTCGAGGCACCCAGTTCCGCCAGTGGGCCACCGGACATTTGGCCGAGTACCTCGTCAAAGGCTTCGTCCTGGATGACGAACGCCTCAAGAACCCTGGCGGCTGGGATCACTTTGACGAGTTGCTGGCGCGCATCCGCGAGATCCGGGCCTCGGAGAAACGCTTTTACCAAAAGGTCCGTGATCTCTTCGCCCTTAGCGCCGATTACCGTGCTAATGACCAGGACGCCCAAGCCTTCTTTGCCGAGGTACAGAACAAGCTGCTCTTTGCTATTACTGGTCAAACAGCAGCAGAGATCGTCGTTTCTCGCGCCAATGCGGATTCTCCCAACATGGCCCTGACCACCTGGAGTGGATCTCGTGTGCGTAGGCACGATGTCATCGTCGCCAAGAACTACCTCAGCGCCGATGAGGTGGACACTCTGAATCGTCTGGTCGTGATCTTCCTGGAGCAGGCTGAACTCCGCGCGAAAGAACGCCAGGAACTCACCCTCGGTTACTGGCGACAGAATGTGGACCGTCTGCTGGCCTTCAATGACCGCCCAGTGCTGACGCATCCGGGGAGCATCAGCCACGACCAGATGAAAACCATAGCCCAGGACCGCTACGATGCCTTTGACCAGCACCGCCGCCAGGCCGAAGCTCTCGCTGCCGATGCAGAAGATTTGAAAACGCTCGAAGCCATTGAGGAGCAAGCGAAGCGGGACCGGTGAATCAAGTCTCGGCCCTGCAGGCGGAGATCAGTTGGAGAGCACGCCCACCCCAATCCCGCTCGGCCGTGCGGCGTCGTGGAAGAGGGTGTGGGTGGCCGACCGGTAGTCCCCGGCCTTGGCTTTGTTGATGTCCATGAACACCTGGGGGTTGCGGTCCATGAGGGGGAACCAGGTGCTCTGGACCTGCACCATGACCCGGTGGCCCTTCTTGAAGGTGTGGAAGATGTCGTTCATGGACCAGGCCACGCGGGTGGGCTGGCCGGGGACGAAGGGCGTGGGCGCCGACAGGCTGTCGCGGAACTTGCCGCGCATGACCTCGCCCCGCACCAGCTGCTGATAGCCACCCATGGGGTTGGGCGTGCGGTCCCAGGGCTCGCCGCTCTCGTGGAAATCGGGGTTCTTGAAATCATCGGGGTAGACATCGATGAGCTTCACCACCCAGTCGGCATCCGTGCCCGTGGTGGCCACGAAGAGCTCGGGACGCAGGGGGCCGGCGAAGGTGAGGTCGCCATCCAGGGGGGCCGTCTGGAACACCAGCACGTCCGGGCGCCGGCCTGCGAAGCGCTGGTCGGCCGTCATGTAGTCCTTGGGCATGCCGATGGCCACCTGTTCCGTGAAGGGCACGGGCTTGGCTGGATCGGACACGAACGAATCCGCCGCGCCGTCGGCGGCTGGCGGCGTGAAGGCCAGGCGGCCGCCGGGCTGGAAGTAGACCCGGGCCTGTGTCGCCGTCTTCGGGGGCCAGGCCTCGAGGTGATGCCAGCGGTTGGCGCCGGTTTCGAAGACAGTGGCCTTCGCCAGGGCAGGTCCCTTGGCGTCCTTCAGGTGGTGCATGAAGAAGGGGAAAAGCACCTCGGACTGGAACCAGGCGGAGGTGTCCGCCCCGAACTGCACGGGGCCCAGGTGGTCGCCCTTGCTGCGCTCCCAGCCCCCGTGGAACCAGGGGCCCATGACCAGGCGGCTGTCCGTGGCGGGGCTCTGGCGCCCCAGGGTCCGGAACACCTGGAGGGCGCCGTAGAGGTTTTCGGCATCGAACCAGCCCCCCACGGTGAGCACGGCGGGCTTCACGTCCTTGAGGTGGGGCCGCAGGTTGCGGGCCTGCCAGAAGGCGTCGTAGTCCGGGTGGTCCAGCATCTCGTTCCAGAAGGCCACGTCCTGCGTGTACTGCCGTGTGGCGCCCGTGGGCCCCAGGCGGAGGAACCATTCGTAGCCATCGGAGGTGCCATGGCGGAAGGGCTTGGGCCATTCCGCGGTGGGCTTGGGCCGGGGCTTGCCGAAACCCACCATGAAGTTGAAGGCGTGGGGCAGCCACAGGGCGCCGTTGCGGTGGAAGTCGTCGCCCGCGAACCAGTCCACGATGGGGGCCTCGGGGGACACGGCCCTGAGGGCCGGATGGCCCGACACCATTCCTGCGGCAGTGTAGAAACCGGGGTAGCTGATGCCCCACTGGCCGGCCTTCCCGTTGTTGCCTTCGACATGCTTCAACAGCCAGTCCAGGGTGTCGTAGGTGTCCGTGCTCTCGTCCACCGCCGCGCCGCTGGCGGCCCGCTGGGGGCGCATGTTCACGAACTCGCCCTCGGACATCATCCGGCCGCGCACGTCCTGGTAGACGAAGATGAAGCCCTCCTTCTGGAAGGGCGCCGAGGGGCCCAGGTGTCCGGGGAAGGCGTCGGCACCATAGGGATAGACGCTGTAGGGCGTGCGCTGGAGGAGGATCGGGTAGGTCTGGGTGGCGTCCCTGGGGGCGTAGATGGCGGTGAAGAGCTTCACCCCGTCCCGCATGGGGATCAGGACCTCGCGCTTGGTGTACTGCTCGCGCACGGCGGAGGCGGTCGTGGGCTCCTGGGCCGGGGCGCTGCCCCAGCCGAACAGAAGGACCGGGACGAGCGCGGCGCGCAGGGCGCGAAGGAAGGTCATGGAAACTCCGGGAGTGAAGCATCATGATACGCGGCACCTTGCCCCTGGGGGATCCTCCCCGCCCCCACCAATAAGGCTCGACGGGGGCAGGACCTTTTGCTGAACTGGAGGGTGCTCCCACCCGGAGCCGTTCCGTTTCCAGGGGTGTTTGAACCATGTCCCATCCGATCTACCGCCAACCCGCCGAGTGGGACCGCCACAGTGCCTGCTGGCTGGCCTGGCCCAGCCACGGGCACCTCTGGCAGGAGAACCTGGGCCCGGCCCAGGCGGAATGGGCGGCCCTCTGCCTCGCCATCGCCGAGGCGGGCGGCGAGGCCCTGGACATCCTGGTGCAGGACGCCGCCGCCGAGGCCGAGGCGGGCGCCGCCCTGGCCCCCGTGCTCGGCCAGGTGCGCTTCCACCGGGTGCCCGTGGGGGACATCTGGCTGCGGGACACGGCGCCGATCTTCGTGAAGGATGGTGCCGGCACCCTGCACGCGGCCTGCTTCGGCTTCAACGGCTGGGGCCGGAAGTACCTGCTGCCCGACGACGACCGGGTGGCGGGCCGGGTGGCGGCCCTCAGCGGCCTGCCCCGGACCGACCATGCCTGGATCCTCGAGGGCGGGTCCGTGGACGTGGATGGTGAAGGAACGGTGCTCACCACGCGCCAGTGCCTGCTGAACCCCAACCGCAACCCCGGCCTGGACCAGGGGGAGATCGAAGCCGCCCTGCGCGACGGTCTCGGTGCCGAGAAGGTGCTGTGGCTCGATGAGGGCCTGCTGAACGACCACACGGACGGCCACATCGACACCCTGGCCCGCTTCGTGGCGCCGGGCGTGGTGGTCTGCATGGAGTCCCGGGAGCCCGGCGATCCCAACGCCGCCACCCTGGAGCGCCTGGCCTCGGACCTGGCGGCCTTGACCGATGCCCGGGGCCGGAAGCTGAAGGTGGTGCGCATCCCCTCGCCGGGTGCCCTGCTGGATGAGGAGGGCGAGTTCATGCCCGCCAGCTACGTGAACTTCTACATCGGCAACCGCAGCGTGGTGGTGCCCACCTACGGCACAGCCTACGATGACGAGGCCGTGGCCGCCATCGCCCGGCTCTTCCCGGACCACCGCACGGTGGGCCGTTCCGCCCGCGCCATCCTCAGCGGGGGCGGCGCCTTCCACTGCATCACCCAGCAGCAGCCGGAGGTTCTGTGAATCCCACGAACGTGGTCCGCGTCGCCGCCCTCCAGTGCGCGCTCACGGACAGCCTTGAGCAGAATGTCGGACGGATCGAGAGCCTCGTCCGCGAGGCCGCCGCCACGGGCGCCCAGGTGATCCTGCCGTCGGAACTATTCGAGGGCCCCTACTTCTGCCGCGAGGAGAAGGATGCCTTCTTCGACTGGGCGAAGCCGGTGGAAGGCCATCCCACCATCGCCCGCTTCCAGAAGCTGGCGAAGGAGCTGGGCGTGGTGATCCCCGTCTCCTTCTTCGAGCGGGACGGCCACGCCTTCTACAACAGCCTGGCCATGGTGGACGCCGACGGCGCCCTGCTCGGCGTCTACCGCAAGAGCCACATTCCCGATGGGCCGGGCTACGAGGAGAAGTTCTACTTCCGGCCCGGTAACACGGGCTTCAAGGTGTGGCCCACCCGCTTCGGGAAGCTGGGTGTGGGCATCTGCTGGGACCAGTGGTACCCCGAGTGCGCCCGGGCCATGATGCTCCAGGGCGCCGAGGTCCTGTTCTACCCCACGGCCATCGGCACCGAGCCCGAGAACCCCGAGCTGGACACCAAGGACCTGTGGCAGCGGGCCATGATCGGCCACGCCGTGTCCAACGTGGTGCCCGTGGTGGCCGCCAACCGCATCGGCCTGGAAGGCGGCCAGACCTTCTACGGCCACTCCTTCATCGCCAACCACCGCGGCGACAAGGTGGCCGAGCTGGGCCGCGGCGAATCCGGCGTGATCACGGCGGACCTCGATCTGGATGAGATCCGCCGCAACCGTGCCTCCTTCGGCTTCTTCCGGGACCGCCGCCCGGATCTGTACGGGCTGATCTCCGAGCGCTGATTGACGAACGCGGATCTACGGCGGATCTACACCTTGAACTGCCCCACCAGGTGGTTCTGGTTGTCGGCCACCCCGGCCAGCTCGGCGGCGGTGCGGGCGACTTCGGCCACGGCCCGGGCCATCTCCCGGGTGGCGGTGGCGTTGTGGGCCACCCGCTCAAGGTTGGTGTCCACCTGTTCGGCCACCTCGGCACTGGTGCGGGCCTGCTCGTCGGCGGCGGAACCCACTTCCAGGATCATGGAGGCCAGGCCCTGGATGTTCGATTCGATGGCGGTCAGGGAACTCACCGTGTCGGAGACCATCAGGGCGCCCTGGTCCACGGAGGCGTTGCTGCGCTCGATGAGCTCGCCGATCTCGCGGGCCGCGGCGCCGCTGCGTTCCGCGAGCTTGCGGACCTCTTCGGCCACCACGGCGAAGCCCTTGCCCATGGCCCCGGCCTTGGCGGCCTCGATGGCGGCGTTCAGGGACAGCAGGTTGGTCTGCCGGGCGATGTCCTGGATGAGCCGCACGGCGGTCACCATGCTGGCGGCGGCGGACCGGATCTCCTCCATGGCCTTGGCGCTTTCGCTGCCGGCCAGGGCGCCCCGGTTGACGGCGGCCACGGCGGCTTCGGATTCCTGCTGGGAGCGCCGGATGGAGCCGGAAACCTGCTCGATGGAGGCGGAAAGCTCAGTCACGGCTGCGGCGATGCGCTCGAAAGCGGCCCGCTGGGCCTCGGAGTTCTCAGCCAGTGTGCCGCCGGTGGCGGCCATCTGCTCGCTGGAGGCGGAGAGCTGGGTGGCGCCGCTGGCCACGGATTGGGAGGACCCGCTGAGGTCCTGGAAGACGGTCCGGAGGCGGGCGTTGTAGGCATTGAAGGCGGCGGCGGCCTGGCCCACCTCATCCTGGCTCGAGACCCGCAACTGGAGGGTGAGGTCGCTCTTACCGAGGCCCTCGACCATCTCCTGCAAGGGCCGGGTGATTTTGAGGCTGAGCCGGTATACCACGATGAAGGTGATCATCCAGACCACGAAGGAGGCGGCGATGTTGAAGACGAAGCTCCGCCACAGGGGCTGGGCCAGGTCCAACCCCTTGTCCACCAGACCCGCCGCGCGGAGCCCCTGGAAGTTCCCCCAGGTGTCGTTGAGGTTGAAGAAGGCGTAGCCCAGCATGGGCAACAGCAGCATCAACAGGAGTTTCCCCCGTACGCTCAAGCGGTCTGACAGCGACATGGACACTCCTGACGAACCTGCGGGGCACAGGCCCTCATCCCTATTCGGCCAATTGAGAACGGGTGTGAAATTCAGTTGAACAAGGCAAGGGTAGCGTCGAGGGACCGGAGCACGCTCAGGACACGGAAGGGATCCACCACCAGATGGTCGACGGCCCCGGCGGCGATGGCCCGGTTCCGCTTCAGGTCCGCGTCCTCTTCGCTGCCGGCCATGAGGATGGGCAGGGGGCAGGCCTCCTCCTGGACCACCCGGCGGCACAGCTCCAGGGCCGTGCCCACGCGGACCCGCTGGTGGATCAGGATCAGTTTCACCCGTCCCCAGCCCGCCTCGTCCGCCCCCAGCTCCAGGAGGGTGGGCTTCAGGGGTCCCCGGCCGGGATCCAGGGCGGCGATGCCGTATTTCCGGCCCACGGCCTCCGCCAGCCGGGTGGGGAAGGTCTCCCCCTCGGCCAGCACCAGCAGGAGGGGGTCCTTGTCCACCAGCAGGCGGGGCCGGGTGGCCGCCCGGGCGGCCTCGGGCTTGCCGGGGATCCGGGTGGCTTCCAACCCGCCGGGGCTGAACCGGGCCCGGTCCCGCAGATCCTGGTTGTGCCTGGCCTCCGCCAGCCATCGCCGGTAGCGGGACAACTGGGTGGGGTCGGCCCCCTCCTGGAGGATCATGCCCCAGACGCCTTCGCCGAAGTAGGCCACCCGCACGGCCAGGGCCAGGTTGTCCCCCCCGGCCAGCCGCAGTTCCACCACGGACGCGGCGTTGAGCCTCAGCATGTCGCCCAGGACCCGGGTGCCCTCCGGCGGCGCCAGCTCCAGGCCGCTTTCCCCGAAGGCCATGGCCAGGCCGTCCTTCACATCGTTGCGCTGGTCGGAGAAGGCGCAGGGGACCGGGCGGTCCGGCACGAATTCCGCGAGGCGATGGGTGTCCAGGGCCCGAAGCAGGCGCGGCATGCCAAAGCGGCAGGCCTCCGCCTGATGGACGTGACCATGCCCCTCGAAGTCCACCACGGCTTCATAGGGCAGGCCCCGGTCCAGCAGCCGCAGGGTGAGGCGGGACCCGGGTTTCAGGCGCCACTGGCCACGCTCCAGGTCCGAGAGGCCCAGGATGATCCGGTCCGTGGCCTCGGCCAGGACACGGAATTCGCCCTTGAAAGCGCCGAAGGTGAGCTGCACCACGCCATCCGCCTCGCAGAGGCGCTGGAGCACCCTGCGGATGGCTTCACGATCCTCCAGGTTTGAATTGCGGATTCCCATATTCCATCTATCGGATGGATGCGGGGGGACTCAAGCCTCGCCCAGAATTCCGGCCACGGCCGTGTAGGGATCCAGGGTCCGGTCGGCGATGGCCTGGACCGCCGCCTCGATCCGGCCGTCCCCCGCCTGCGCCCTGGCCCGGCGCAGCGTGGCCTCGGCCAGCAGGGAATCGAAGCGCAGCCGGGCCCGTTCCCGGGCCTTCCGGGCCAGGCCCCCATGGGCCCGGAGCCAGGCGCCGTGCTTCCGCACCTGGACCAGCAGCTCCCTCACGCCCTCGCCCCGCTGGGCCACGGTGCGGAGCACGGGCGGGTCCCAGGGCCGCGTGGCGGCCAGGGACTTCATGGCCGTCAGCTCCTGCTCCACCTGGTCGGCGCCGTCGCGGTCGGCCTTGTTGATCACGAAGAGGTCGGCCACTTCCATGATGCCGGCCTTGATGGCCTGGATCTCGTCGCCCATGCCCGGTACCAGCACCACACAGCAGGTCTGGACGCAGCTCACCACGTCCACCTCGTCCTGGCCCACGCCCACGGTCTCCACGAGGATCGTGCCGAAACCCGCGGCGTCCAGGAGGTCGATGGCGTCCTGGGTGGCCCGGGCCAGGCCGCCCAGGGCCCCCCGGGTGGCCATGCTCCGGATGAAGATGCCCGGGTCCGTGGCGATGCGCTGCATGCGGATGCGGTCGCCCAGGATGGCCCCGCCGCTGAAGGGCGAGGTGGGATCCACGGCGAGGATGCCCACCTTCTGGCCTTCGGCCCGCAGGGTCCGGGCGAGCTGGTCGGTGAGGGTGCTCTTGCCGGCCCCGGGCGGACCTGTGATGCCGATCACTGATGCCCCGCCCAGGTGGGGCCAGAGCTGGGCCATCAGATCGCGGGCGGCGGGATGGCCGTTCTCCATCCAGGAAATGGCTCTGCCGATGGCTCGGGGCTCGCCACGGCGCAGGGGCTCCAGGAGGTCGTCAGGGGAGGGCATGCGCCCAGGATGCCAGAGTGGGGGCTTCCAGGCTTCTGGGACCGGAACTCGCAGGCGGGGTCCGGTTGCAGTACTCTTGAGCTTCCGGCCCGGGCCGCAGTAGGACCATCAACGATGATAAAAGGGCCGAAACCCTCCAAACCCCCCGCCTCCGGGACTGCGGCACCCGAGACCGCGCCCGCGCAGGTCCCGGTCCGGCTCATCAAGCGGGCCCCCGTGGCTCCGCCGGATCCGAAGGCGCCCCGGGAGAAGATCTGCGCCGAGTGCGGCCTGCGCTTCAAGGTGGAAACCGGCCAGAAGTTCTACCTCTGTCCGGACTGCTACCGGCGCTCCTTCGTCTACAAGCGGAACGGGGGGAAGGAGGCCGCGCGCATCCTGGCCCACATCACCTGCGCAGCCTGCGGGGCCCAGGAGTACCTGCCCTTCGTGCCGGAGGATCCCGCCAAGGCCCTCTGCCGCACCTGCTTCGCCAAGGAGCGGCCGGAACCAAAGCCGGCCCCCCGGCACTCCCGTCATTGACCCAGGAGATCTGATGCGTTTTGCGATCCTGCCCCTGCTGTTCGGTGCGTCCTTGCTGCCCGCCCAGGGGCCAGCCAGCCCCAAGCCCGCGGCACCGAAGGTCGCGCCCAAGGTCGACCCCACCGCCGAAACCGCCCGCCAGGCCTTCCGCCAGGTGCTGGATGCCGTGGACGCCGGCTGGTTTGGCCAGCCCTACCAGGGCATCACCTCGGTCCAGATGCAGGGCACCCTCGGCATCGCCCTCAGCGGGGCGGCCGTGAACCAGAAGGTAGACAGCCTCAGCCAGGGCCAGGTGAAGGGCAACAGCCAGGGCGGCCAGGCCAACCTCCGGCTCAAGGGCATCTATTTCGCCAACGGCGACTTCCGGTCGGATCTGGTGGGCGACTTCGGCACCCTGCTCTACACCCGCCGCGGCAGCCGGGGCTTCCTCTACAGCAAGGAGCAGAACGCCTACACCACCCGCGTGGACCTGCCGCCCTCCGACGCCCCCACCACCTACCTGGCCTGGTTCCGGCAGACCCTGAACGACATCAAGGCCGTCTACATCGACGCCCCCACCTTCCAGGCCAGCCTGGCCGGTGAGGAGACCAGCGGCGGCCGGACCTTGCAGCGTCTCGTCTTCAATGCCTCCACCAAACCCTGGGACGCCAAGCGGCGGGAGCAGAGCCTCGCCCAGAGCCTGGGCTTCTGGAAGCGTGGACGCCTGGAGATCACCGTGGACAAGGCCACGCGGATGCCCCAGCGCCTGGATTTCCGCAACGACGAGCAGGGCGTCCAGACCCGCATGGATTTCAGCTACGGCGCCGGCAACAAGCTCCAGGCCGTCAACCTCTCCAACAGCAGCCGCGGCTTCGAGGGCCCGGGCTGGCTCCGGCTCGGCTACGGCGGTGACGGCCTCATGTCCCATGTCGCCGGCGAGCTGGCCAGCCAGGACAAGAAGGTGTCCTTCGCCATGGACCTCTCCTGGTCCAAGAGCCGCACCGCCAACGAGCTCGTAGCCATCCCCCCCGCCGGCGCCACCAAGCGCGGCCGCGAGGACCTGGAGATCCAGCTCATGGTGGGCCTCGCCTCAAAGATCTTCGACCTCCAGCGCGCCGGCCTCAACCTCCGCAGCGTCGCGATCGGCGGCAAGTAGCAGTACACTGATGTCATCGGAGCGTGGCGCAGCCTGGTAGCGCACCTGCTTTGGGAGCAGGGGGTCGAGAGTTCGAATCTCTCCGCTCCGACCAAGAATAAGGGGGCCGAATGGCCCCCTTATTCTTGGTCGGAAAAGACCTGGGTGATTCGAACTCTCGAGTGGGATTGTGGAGGCGCGACTAAATGTCGCGCCGGAGCAAGACCGGCGGCTGGCGAAGCCAGACGCAGTTCGAATCCCGCTCCGGTGGGTCGGCGCGAAACACGGAGAACGGCCAGAAAGCCCAGATGGCGAATGTGCCTCGGAAGAGCGCCGGAGCAAGACCGGCGGCTGGCGAAGCCAGACGCAGTTCGAATCCCGCTCTGGCACGGAGCTTCCCGACGCTCTGGTATTCTTCGCATGTGAATTCCGCCCATGCCACTCGAAGCGCGAAACCTCTCGTGCGTTGGCGCAGACAGTTCGAAACCGGACTGGAGCCCATCGACCATCAGCACCGGGAGCTTTTCGATGCGTTGGCACGGCTGGCTGGTGCGATCGAAGCCGGGGCGCCGAGGGACCAAGTGGGCGAGGGGGTGGCCTTCCTGGCACGGCACCTCATCAAACACTGCCAGACCGAAGAGACCCTCATGAAGGAGGCGGGGTTTCCTGGCCGCATCGTCCATGCAAACCAGCATCAGGACTTGGTCCTCCGGGTCCGCGACTTCCATTACCAGTGGGCGAAGGGGCAGGACCTGAGCCCGGAAACGGCCGCCCTGGTTGGGGAGTGGCTGGACCACCACATCTGCGATTCGGATCTCACCATGGCTGGCTACCTGAAGACCCTTTACACGGCCTGAGCCGGAAGGGGCGGAGCGGCAGGTGTTTCCGCGTCCAGCTGGGCGCACGGATGGGCGCCGACCCACTTCACGCTGGCCTCGAACCGCCACCTGCTGGCCCCGGCCATGACGGCGCCGGGCCGACATCAAGTCGGCCCTCTGCCTATGGCCTACCGGGCCGCAGGCGTTTCTCGCTGGCCCGAGTCCAGCTGGGCGCACAGGTAGGCGCCGACCCACTTCACGCTGGACTCGAACTGTGCTCGGCTGCGCCGATCACCGGTCTCGCTCCGACAGCGCCCTGCGCTGTCTCCACGATCCCACTCGCTGGCCCGAGTCCAGCTGGGCGCACTTGGTGCGCCCAGCTGGACTCGAACCAGCGACCTGCAGCTTAGAAGGCTGCTGCTCTATCCACCTGAGCTATGGGCGCGCAGGGGATAGTCTAGCGGGTCGGGGCACGGGTGGAGGGTCCGCCGGGTCTGCGGTGCCCTAGACTGGGGGTCTTCCAGGAGGCCGCCATGCCCGAGTCGCTCGAGCCGATCCAGAGCGAGGTGCAGGACCATGCGGGGGACAGCCGGCTCAACGGGTTCATCGCCCTCTTCGTGGCGGTGGTGGCGACCTTCATGGCCCTGTGCAACGTGAAGGACGGCAATGTCGTCCAGGCCATGCAGCAGTCCCAGGCCAAGGCGGTGGACCAGTGGGCCTACTACCAGAGCAAGAGCACCAAGCAGCACATCGCCGAGAACGCGGTGGAGATGCTGAGGGTCCAGCTCGACATGAGCCCGGGCCTGAAGCCGGATGCGCGCGCACGGGTGGAGGCCCGGATCGCCGCCCAGGAGGCGGCCGGAAGGAAGTACGAGAAGGAGAAGGAGCAGATCAAGGCCGAGGCGGAGCGGGCCGCCAAGGACTACGAGGCGATGAACGTCCACGACGACCAGTTCGACCTCGCGGAGGCCTGCCTGAGTGTGGCCGTGGCGCTGGCGGGGGTCACGGCCCTCACCCGGAAGCGATGGCTTTTCGCCGTGGCGGGGGTCTTCGCCGGCATCGGATTCATCTTCGGCCTGGCGGGATTCCTCCACTGGAACCTGCACTCGGAGGTGATGGCGAAGCTCCTGGGTTGAGGCGTATTGAGCTCAAAGAATACTGATCACCGCCAAGGCGCCAAGAAGCCAAGAACTGAAAAGGGCTGGTTGACAGCTCTTCTTGGCGGCCTTGGCGTCTTGGCGGTGAATGGTCTTCCTACCGAGTTAAACGCACTTAGGTGTCAGAAGTGGATCTGCACCTGGACCATGGGTGCGGTGACGCGCTTGTTGGTGAAGGGGGCGGGGGCCTCGTTGTTCTGGCCGCCGAACTTGTTGTTCCAGTACTCGAAGCCGGGGCCGACGTAGACCTTGCCCTTGCCGCCGAAGAGCGGGCCGATGTCGAACAGCAGGGACAGGTTGGCGAGGGTCTCGGGCTTGGTTTCCACGCCGAAGCCATCCTTGCCCTTGGCGCCGATATAGTTCGCGTAGCCCTTGAACTCAGCACCCACGGTGCCCACCTGGAAGGGGACGCCCCAGGCGGTGGAGATTTCGTAGGTGGTCTTGAAGTCCACGGACTTGCCCACGATGCCGTTGTAGTTCTGCTCGTGGGTGGCGAGGAGGCTCAGGTCCCAGAAGCCCTTGGCCATGGCGATGTGGAAGGTGGGGCCGAGGACGAGGAAGCGCTTCTTGGAGGCGAAGGCATTGTCCTTGGCATTGAAGTCGAAGCCGGCGGTGAGCGAGATGTCCCGCACGGGGCCGAAGCCAAGGTCGGTCTTGGTGACCTTGCCGAGGCTCAGGGACCCGCGGTAGAGGACATAGACCTCGTTCGCGCCACCATTGCCACTGGCGGTGGGATCGTTCTTGTCAGACATCAGCATGTCCACGTTGAAGAAGTTGGTGCCGTAGGCCCAGCCGCTGACGTGGCCGAGCTGGACGATGTTCTTCTTCACAGTGCCGTCGATGCCGGGCTCCCGGAACTGGGTGCCGGTGCGGTAGCCGAGGAAGGTGTCGCTCCAGTCGGCGGCGGCGGCGGGCAGGGCCACCAGGGCCACGAGGGCGAGGGCGAATTTCGACATGGAATCTCCTGAATGGAAATGGTGAGCGCTAGGCCGAGAGGAAGAGGAGCTTGAGCAGGAAGATCACCGAGAGCACGAGGATGATCGGGTTGATCTCCTTGAAGCGGCCGGTGGCGGCCTTCAGAACGGTGTAGGCGATCATGCCGAGGGCGATGCCGTTGACGATGGAGAAGGTGAAGGGCATGACGATGACGGCCAGGTAGGCGGGGATGGCGTCGGTGACGTCGTCGAAGCGGATCTCCTTGATCTCCGACAGCATGAAGAAGCCGATCATCATGAGCGCCGGGGCCGTGGCCTGGAGGGGCACCATGAGGAAGAGGGGCGAGAGGAAGAGCGCCAGGGCCAGCCAGCCCGCCACCACCAGGGCCGTGAGGCCGGTGCGGCCGCCCTCGGCCACGCCGGAGGCGCTTTCGATGTAGGCGGTGATAGCCGTGGTGCCGAACATGGACGCGAAGGTGGTGCCCACGGCATCGGCCATGAAGGCCTTCGATGCGCCGGGGAACTTGCCCTCCTTGTCCAGCAGCTTGCCCTGGGCGCCGATGCCCATGAGCGTGCCGATGGTGTCGAACATGTCCACGAAGAGCAGAGTGAACAGGATGATGAAGATGTTCAGCAGGCCGCCCAGAGACTTGGTCCAGCTCCAGTCGTACTGGAACATCTTCGGCCAGGCGGGGATCTGGAAGAGGGTGCCCTTGGGCAGGTGGGTGAAGCCGCCGCCGAAGCTCACGGGCAGCAGGCCCACGAGGGTGATGGCCAGGATGCCCAGGAGGATGGCGCCCTTGACGCGCTTCGCCACCAGCACGGCGATGAGGAAGAGGCCCACCACGGACCAGAAGGCGGGCGTGACGTGGCCGTGGTCCCAGAACTTCGCGATGAAGAGGTTGTTCACGTCATGCAGGCCGAAGAGGGCCGAGGGGTCGTTCTTCAGGACCGGGAAGATCGCGTCGGGCTCGAACTTCAGGCCCACCTGGGTGACGCCGGAATCCACGAAGCCGATGATGGCGATGAAGAGGCCGATGCCCACGGAGATGCCCTTCTTCAGCGAGAAGGGGATGGCATCCATGAAGGCTTCCCGCACCTTCATGGCACTGAGGGCGATGAAGACAAGGCCCTCCAGCAGCAGGGCCGTGAGCGCCACCTGGATGGTGTAGCCCATGCCGCCCTGGTTGGCGGGAGCGCAGACCGTGAACGCGAAGAAGGCCGAGAGGCCGATGCCCGAGGCGAAGGCGATGGGCAGGTTCGCGTAGAAGGCGCCGATGAGCGTCGAGATGATGGCGCAGATCACGAAGGCCGTGAAACCCTGCGCCGGCGCGATGCCCGCCACCTTGAGGAAGGCGTTGGGGATCAGCGAGATGACATAGGCCATCGAAATGAAGGTGGTGGTGCCCGCAAGCACCTCCGTGGCCACTGTCGTGCCCCTTCCCTTGAGGTTGAAGAACCGTTCCATGCCGCGCTCCTTTGGATCAGGGTTGAGTGTCTGTGTCATTGCTGAGGCCCAGGCGGTCGAAGCCCCAGAACAGCAGGCTCAGGAAGATGGCCACCATGGTGCCGAGGGCCATGCCGCGAAGCTCCACGGTGCCGAGCTTCACGGCCGCGCCGCTGATGCCGCTGATGAGCACCACCGAGGTGAGGATCAGGTTGCGGGACTGGGTGTAGTCCACCTTCTTCTCGATGAGCATGCGGATGCCTGCGGCGGCGATGACGCCGAAGAGCAGGATGCAGACGCCGCCCATGACGGGCACGGGGATGCTCCGGATGAGGGCCGCCAGCTTGCCGGAGAAGGACACCAGGATGGCGATGACGGCCGTGCCGCCGATGACCCACACGCTGTAGACCTTGGTGATGGCCATGACACCGATGTTCTCGCCGTAGGTGGTGTTGGGCGTGGCCCCGACGAGGCCGGACAGCACGTTGGAGATGCCATCGCCCAGGAGGGAGCGGTGCAGGCCGGGATCCTTCATCAGGTCCTTGCCTACGATGTTCCCGGTCACCACCAGGTGCCCCACGTGTTCAGCCAGCACCACCAGCGCGGCGGGCAGGATGATGAGGATGGCCTGCAGGTTGTAGGTGGGCGCGTAGAGGGTGGGGACCTGGAACCAGGGCGCCAGGCGCACCGCCTGGAAATCCACCACGCCGAGGCCCAGCGAGATCAGGTAGCCCGCGATGACGCCCAGGAGGACGGGGATCACCGCCAGGAACCCGCGCAGCAGGACCGAAGCCAGGATCGTCACCGCCAGAGTGGAGAGCGACACCACCAGCGCCAGGCGCAGGGGCATGCCCAGCACCGCGGGGCCGGCGGTGAGTCCCGCCATGTTGGTGGCCACGGGGGCAAGCTCCAGACCGATGATGGCCACGATGGCGCCCATGGCGGCCGGGGGGAAGATGATGTCGATCCACCGGGTGCCCGCCACGCGCACCACCTGGGAGAGCAGCATGAAGATGAGACCGAAGACGATGAAGCCGCCCTGGGCGGCGGAGTAGCTCAGGCCCGCCGCCAGCACGGCGAAGACCGGCGAGAGGAAGGCGAAGCTCGACCCCAGGTAGGCGGGGATGCGGCCCTTGGCCACCACCAGGTAGATCAGCGTGCCCACGCCGTTCATCAGCAGGCAGGTGGCCGGATTCACCTTGAAGAGGAAGGGCACCAGCACCGTGGCGCCGAACATGGCGAACAGGTGCTGGAGACTCAAAGGCACGGTCTGCAGCAGGGGCAGGCGTTCGTCGACGTCGATGGTGCGGCGCTGCATGGGGGCCTCGGCGGATTGGCCCTGCTGGGAGCGCTGGAGGCAGCGCAGGTCTCCGGGGCCCGATGTGGGTCCGCACTGATCCGGAGGGACAGGGGATGTCCTGATTTTTCCCTGCCTCCGGGGTTTCACGGGTCACATTTTGTTTTTTACAAGGCTGGCCGCGAGAGCGGCTTTAAAGGCTGGTACCCCCGGGCAGCCTTACCGGGGCCGGCTCCGGCTCACCTGGGCCGCCCGCGGGACCTTGGCCTCTTCCGGGGTCCGCACGGCCTTCTTGAGGAACTGTTTGGTCGACATGAACTCCAGCAGGGCCTCGAAGGCATCCGCGGGCAGCGGCCGGCCCAGCAGGAAGCCCTGGAGGCAGTCGCAGCCCAGCAGCTCAAGCATGTCCCGCTGCCCTTCGGTCTCCACGCCTTCGGCCACCACCGTGAGGTTGAGGCTGTGGGCCAGCTGGATCACCGCCCGGACGATGGACTCGGAGGAGAGCGCCGGATCCTCGGCTTGCAGGGCCGCGATGAAGGACTGATCCAGCTTCAGGGTCGTGATGGGCAGGCGCTGGAGGTAGCCCAGGGAGCTGTAGCCCGTGCCGAAGTCGTCGATGGCGATCCGGGTTCCGATTTCACGCAACCGGTGGAGGGGAAGCAGGTCCTCATGGCCCTGGCGCATCACCATGCTCTCCGTGAGCTCCAGTTCCAGGCAGCCGGGTTCCAGGCCGGAATCCGCCAGCGCCTTGGCGACGCAGGCGTCCCAATCGCCGTTGGCGAACTGGAGGACGGAGACGTTCACCGCGAGGAGCAGCGGGGCGGGGCTGATGGCCTGCCACTTGGCCATCTGGCCGCAGGCTTCGCGCAGCGCCCACTCGCCGATGGGCAGGATGAGGCGGCTCTCCTCGGCCAGGGGGATGAACTTCGTGGGCGGGACGGCGCCCAGGAGCGGGTGGTTCCAGCGCAGCAGGGCCTCGGCGCCCGCAAGCCGGCCGTCCATGAAGAACTGGGGCTGATAGTACATCTGCAGCTCGCCGTTCTGCAGGGCGCTCCGCAGGCAGCTCTCCAGCTCCTGGCGCTCCAGGGAGACCTGGTTGAGCGTGGTCGTGAAGCACTCGATGCGGCCGCCGCCGCGCTCCTTGGCCCGGCACATGGCGGATTCCGCGTGGGCCTCCAGCGCCTGGGCATCCAGGCCATCGTTGGGATAGACGCAGACGCCGACGCTGGCGGTGAGATCCAGTTCCCGCGAGCCCGCGCGGAAGGGCTCCCGCTGAAGGGATTCGAGCAACTTCTGGCCGACCCGGGCGGCGGCCACGACATCCTTGATCTCCTGGAGCAGGACCATGAAGCGGTCGCCACCCATGCAGGCCAGCGTATCGCCCTGGCGCAGGGCCTCCTGGAGGCGCTTCCCCACCTGCATCAGCACGTCGTCACCGCCGGGGTGTCCCAGCAGATCGTTGACGCGCTTGAACCGGTCCAGATCCAGGAAGAGGACGCTGATGATGTGCCCATGGCGCTGGGAGAGCAGCAGGGCCTGGGATAGCCGGTCCGCGAAATGCCGGTGGTTCGGCAGTCCCGTGACGGAATCCAGCAGGCTCAGTTCCGACACCCGCTGCTCCAGTCCCTTGATCTGGGCCTCGGCCTGCTGGAGGCGGCTGATCGCATCGAGACGGTCGATCCTGAGCATGAAGCCCTTGAGATCCAGCCCGTGGGAATGCGAGTTCGGCAAATGGGCTCCAGGTGATAGATGAATCCTAATCATTGAATTCGAATCGTGCCAGGAGGAAAGGATTGACCTGTGCAAAAAACGATGAAAACACGCTTTGCGGGTCGGATGGGAACCCCTGCGGGTCACCTCCGGGAGGCGGGATTCCGGTCCAGCGAAAGACCTCCGCGGGCCTCCTTCAAGGCGAGGGCCATGCGCGCGCAAGCTTCGTTCTGCTCGTCGAGGGTGTGGGCCGCGAACCCCAGGCAGATGTGTGGGAGGGTCTGGCGGTGGAGATCGTAGAGGGCCCCGGGGTAGAAGACCACCCCATGGGCGAGGCAGCGCTCGGTCCAGGCCTCGAGCGGCACACCCTCGGCCACGCGCACCCAGAGGGAGAGCCCCTCCCGGGGGTTCTTCACGGAGATGGCGGGATGCAGGTGCAGCAGGAGCCGGTCCACCATGGTCTCCCGCCGTTCTTCGGTGAGCTTGCGGATGCGGCGCAGGTGCCGGACGATCTCGCCATCGCGCAGGGTCTCCTCGATGGTGGCCTCCTGAACCAGGTTCCCGGGCCAGTCCACCAGCTGCCGCTGCTGGGCCAGGGCCTTGATGAGGCCGGCCTCGCCCGCCAGGAACCCCACCTGCAGCCCCGGGGCGAGGATCTGCTCGAAACTGCTGAAGTAGAGCACCCGGCCATGGGGGTCCTCGCTGGCCAGGGGCAGGCTGGGGTTCTTCTCCCGGTGGAAACCCAGACTCGGATCACCCTCCAGGATCCGGAACCCATGCACCCTGGACAGCTCCAGCAGCTGGGCGCGCCGGGTGGCGTCCAGGGTCACCTGGGTGGGGTGCTGGGGGCTGGCGGTGAGATACAGCAGGCGGATGGGCTCCTGGATCAGCAGGGCCTCGAGGGCCTCCACATCCAGGCCGTGGGCATCCACGGGGACCGGGAACAGCCGCGCCCCCGCGGACCGGAAGGCTTCGGCCACCCGGAAGAGTCCCGGATTCTCCACGGCCACCGCGTCCCCCGGGGCGAAGAGCACGCGGGAGACCAGGTTGAGGGTGCTCATCAGGCCGCGGGTGAGCAGGAGGTTGCCGGCCTCCACGGACAGGCCCCGCATGTCGCGCAGCATCTTGCCCAGCGAGTTGCGCAGGTCGAGAAACCCCCGGGGATCCCAGCCCGGCTGCAGCAGCCGCTCCGGGTGCAGCTTCAGCACCCGGCCGTAGGCCCGGTGGATGGCGTCCGTGGGGGCGAGTCGCAGGTCCGTCGTGTCGGGGATCAGCTGGAAGGATTCCAGGGCCGGGGCCCCCGGCTGGAAGAAAGGCCCGCTGCGGGGCGTGGCCCGCTTCCAGGAGGCCGAGTCCTGGGCGGAGATCCCCGTGGCGACCTCCAGGACGAAGGGCAGTTTCCGGGCGACGAAGGTGCCCCGGTCCGGGGCGACTTCGATCCAGCCCTCCGCCTCGAGTTCCCGGTAGGCGGCCAGGGCGGTGTTGCGGTTGACGCCGAGCAGCTCCGCCATGGCCCGGGTTCCCGGCAGGGCGTCCCCGGGCTTGAAGCGCCCGCTCCGGATGCCCTCCTCGAGGGCCTTCACCAGCTGGAGGTACAGGGGCTCCGCATTGGATCGGTCCAGCGCGATGGCGAGATCCCAGCTGCCCAAAATGGAACTCCGTGGCTCGGGTCAGAATCCGGTTGCGGACAGATCCCGTCAAGGCGGCCGGGAAGGTCCGCGCCCCAAGGTGGGGCCTGAGCGGGCCATCACCAGATCCGGTTTGGGAATGGGGGGCCCTCCGGTGCCACAGATGGCCTTCGCGGACCCGGGGCATGGGACTACCATCCACGGGAACCGCACCCTCCGGATGATGATGCTGATCCGCCGCTGGACCTTCCCCCTCGTTGCCGCCATCGCCTTCGGCCAGGAGGTCGGGCCCTTCCCGCCGGAAGCGCCCGACTCGTGGAAGCCCGCGTGGGAGTGGACGCTCCGGGGCGACCAGCTCTCGGATCCCGGCTATGCGCCGGCCTCCTTCCGTCGCGCCGGCCTCCAGCTCCGGCTTCGCTGGACCTGGGACTTCGAGGCCGTGCGCCTGGTGGCGGGCACCCGCTCGGCGATGGGCTCGGATGGCAACCGGTTCAACGCGCCCCGCTGGGACCAGCAGCCGTCCAATGGGACCCAGGCCGATGTGGCCCGGGCCGAGGTCTCCTGGGTCCGGGAGCGGGCCTTCGGGACCCTGAGCCTGGGCTTCCAGGAAAACGGCCTGATGACCTCCCAGGCCCTGTGGGACCGGGATCTCCGCTTCCTGGGGGCGGGGGGCACGGCGGGGTTCCGGGGCACCGAAGGCCTCCTGCAGGAGGCGGGTGTCCGGGTGGCGGCGGGGCGGGTGCGGACCCCCCTCGGGGGCCAGGTGGATCTGGCCGCGGGGCAGGCGGTCCTCAAGCTGGACACGGGGCCCTGGTCCTGGGCCGCCCACGCGGGGCGCTGGGCCCTGACGTGGGACCCCGGCGCCGTCCGCCTGAGGCCCCTGCCCGGCCACAGCGTCTTGGAACGGCAGCGGCTGGTGGTGGATGCGGGCGGGGCCTCGGCCACGTGGAACACGGTCTTCCCGTGGTCGATCCGGTGGTTCCAGGCGAGAAACCCGGAAACCCGGGAGACCAGTGAGGAAGTGCAGATCACTGCGGGGAGCCGCGAGCGGGTCTACTGGCCCCAGCTGTCGTTCACCTGGCAGCGGCTTTCCTCCACGGGCACCCTCTATCCCGTGAACGGCGATGAATGGTGGTTCTACCGCAGGGCCCGGGGCCCCAGGCTCGATGCCTCCCTGCCGCTGCCGGGCCGGTGGATCGCCTCGGTCGTGTATCTCCGGCAGCGGGCTGACGGTGATGAGTACCCGGTCACGCGGAAAATGCTGGTCCTGATGAAGCGGTTCTAGTAGTTCCGGTCATCAACGGGGGGTGCATAGTCCCGGCCGAACTTGTTCTTGTGGGGTTCGACCGCGGGCAGGGAGACCTCCAGGTCCCAGGCGCCCTGGGTGAGGCCCGTTCCCACCTTCACCACCCAGGCCTTCTCGCCGGCTTCGGGATGCCAGAGGCGGAGCCGGTAGGTGCCCGCGGGGACCCCATCGAACTGGACCCCCGTCCGGCCGTCCAGGGTCTGCGCGAAGGGGGTGGCCACCACCCAGAGGAACGCGTTCATCTGGTGGTGGACATTGCAGTAGAGCTTCACCAGGCCGGGGGTCGCCACCTTCACCCGGGGTGAGTCGCCGGGCTGGTAGTGCCCGGTGTCGAAGCGGTTCCCCTGGGTCACGCTGAACACGTTGTGGAGGATGTGGTCCAGGTTGGGGAAGGCGACCTCGGTGCCCGGGGTGGCGATGGACACCCGGGGGAGGAACTGCTTTCCCACCGTGCGGATGGAGAGGGGCTTGGAAGGGCCCACCGCCAGGACCGGCGCGTCCACGGGCTCCAGGATGGCCACGCAATCCTTCAGCGAGGCGCGGGGCCGGCCGTCCCGCTCGCGCAGCCGCACGGGCCCCTGGAGCCCGCCCGCCACGAGCGGCGCGGTCAGGGCCAGGGCGGACAGGCCATGTGCAAGGGGTCGCAACATGCTTGGAAACGCTCCCGGATATCCAGAGTAGATTCGAGGCAAGTATACCGATGGAGAGACCAAGGGATGCCCATGCAGCCGCCCATCCGCTGGTACCGCACGCTGGCGTGGACCTTCTTCATCCGGCAGGCGGCCGCCATCCTCGGGCTTCTCTCGATCATCCTCTGGGTGGCCTACAGCGAGGCCGAGCGGGGGGCGCGGGCCACCGCCAACGACAGCCTCACGGCCGGTGGCTATGTCCTGGAGCGGGCCTTTGAGCAGCAGGGGCGCTCCATGGATGCGGGGCTGGAGGTCTTCGCCCAGTACTCGGGCAACGTCGCGCTCGTTGAACAGGCCCTGGAGTCCAGCGCCCCGACCAGCCTCACGGACGCCCTGGTGGAGAACCTCCCCCGGCTGAGCGCGGAAGTGGCCCTCGTGGTGAAGCCGGACGGCGCGCTCCTGGCCTGCACCGCCAAGGGCGCCCGCCTCTCCTTTCCGGACGCCGGAATCCTCCAGATGGCCCTGGCGCCCGAGGACGCCACGTCGGAAGGGCATCCGGGCCCCTCCTACCGGGGCTTCCTCCGGGTGGATTGGGGGGACCGGCCCGGGGTCTACCACGCGGTGGCCCGGCCCCTGATTTCCCCCGGGGGCAGGCCCCTGGGGGCCATGCTGGTGGGGGTCCGGGTGGATGACCGGGCGGCTGTGGACCTGCGGCGGCTGGCCATCGCCGGACCTCAGCGCGGGGACCCCTCCGCCCACCTGGCCCTTCTGAGCCAGTTCCGGACGCTGGGGGCGACCCTGCCGGAAGCGGAGGCCCTGGATCGCCTCCTGTCCCGGGAACCGTCGTTCCTGGCCGTCCGGGCCCAGGTCCTGGATGGCCAGCGGTCCAAGGTGCTCCCCTTCAATTTGGGCGGGCGGAAGTACCTGGGGATGATCTCCCCGCTGCGGGGCGTGAATGCCCTGGATCTGGAGATGGCGGATGTCCTGATGATGCCCGTCGATCCGCTGCTGGCGCCCTTCCGCAACCTGCAGAAGGCCATCCTGGCCGTGGGGGCCGCGGGGCTCTTCATCGCCCTGGGCCTGAGCCTTCGCTCCGCCCGCACGGTGACGGCCCCCCTCAAGGCCCTGGCGGCCGCCGCGCAGGCCCTGGCGGAAGGGGAGTCCCCGGAGACCCTGGCCCTCGTCCCCACGGAGGACGAAGTGGGCGTGCTCACGCGGACCTTCCGATCCATGCTCGCCGAGTTGCGGGTCAAGGACGAATGGCTGGCTCTGCTGGAGACGGCCCGGAGGAGAACCGGAGGGCCGGAACCCGCGGGCCTGCCAGCCCCCCGGCCCAGGCCGGGAGCTGGCGCGGAAGCAGCCCTGGACGAGGCCACCCGGCGGCTCCGGCCCCTGGCCGGGAAGGAGGGGGAAGAATCCCTCCCCGAAGCGCTGCAGGAGGGGAACACCTTCGCCGCCCGGTACCGGGTGGAGGCCCTGCTGGGCCGCGGTGGCATGGGAGTGGTCCTGAAGGTGCGGGACCTCCAGCTCGATGAAGACGTCGCCCTGAAGGTCGTGCGCGCGGGGCTCGCCTCGAATCCCGCCTTCCTGGATCTCCTCAAGCAGGAGATCCGTCTGGCCCGGAAGATCACCCACCGCTACGTGCTCCGGACCCACGACTTCGGGGAATGCGACGGCATCCCCTACGTGACCATGGAGTACCTGAAGGGAGTCACCCTCCGGAGCCTGCTGGAGGGGCGGGGCCGCCTGCCGCTGCCCCTGGTGCTGCGCATCGCCCGCCAAGTGGCGGAAGGACTGGAGGCCGCCCACGGGGTCGGGGTGGTCCACCGGGACATCAAACCGGCCAACGTCCTGTTCGACGTGCGGGGCGACGCCAAGATCATGGACTTCGGCCTGGCCGCTCCGGTCGCGGCCGTGATCGCGGGTGAGGCGGGGAGCCTCGTCGGATCCCCCCGCTACATGTCCCCGGAGCAGATCCGGGGGGACCGGGTGGATGCCCGGACCGATCTGTACGCGCTGGGGGTCATGCTGTTCGAGCTGTGCTCGGGCCTGCCGCCCTATGACAGCCCCCGCATCAACGACCTCCTGGCCCTGCACCTCGACGCGGCCGTGCCGTCCCTGGCGGAGGCGGCGCCGGACCTGCCGCCGGACCTCGGCGCCCTGGTGGGCCGGCTCATGGCCAAGCGCCCGGAGGATCGTCCGCAGTCCGCCGCGGAGGTGGTGGAGATCCTGAAGATGCTGGCGGCCAGCGGCGGCGGGACCTCGCGGGTGTGACGCCGGCGGCCAGCTTCCGGGAAGCCCCCGGAGGCGCCACCGGAGGGGTCCCTATTTTCGGATCGGATCTGATCCGCCCACGGGTGGGGTCCCATGTTGGGCCCACAAGGGGAGGTCCCCTTGAGCAGGAGCAGCCCATGCGATTCCCCCATCTGGACGACCGGCCCGGGCCGCGGTACTTCTCCGCCCTGGCCTTCTCCCTCTTTGTGCTGGTGACCACCGCCTGTGGCGGCGGTGGCGGCGGGAGCAGCGCCCCCGCCCCGGCCCCCACGCCCCTCCCGCCCTACCTCCGCTATGCCGCCCTTTCGGGGGCCGACGAGGTGCCCGCCAATGCTTCGACCGCCACGGGGGCGGCCACCTTCTCGGTGGATCCGGCCACGAAAATCCTCACGGGCACCGTGACCACATCGGGGATTTCCGGCGTGGCGGCGCACATCCACGAGGGCGCCAAGGGGGTCGCGGGCCCGATCGTGATTCCCCTGAGCGGCGGCTCCGGCGGCGTGTGGACCGTGCCGGCCAGCACCGTGCTGACGGACGCCCAGTACACGGCGCTCCAGGCCAACAACTACTACGTGAATGTCCACAGCGCCACCTACACCGGCGGTGAAATCCGGGGCCAGATCGAGCTGCGGGTGAGCTTCGCGACCCTCGCGGGGAGCCAGGAGACTCCTGCCACCACCAGCACGGCCACGGGCTTCGGCTCCCTGGCGGTGAATGTGGCGACGGGCGCGGTCTACGGGTCGGTGGTGACCTCCGGGATCACCGGGACCGCCGCCCACATCCATGAAGCCGCGGCCGGAACCGCCGGACCGATCCTCATCCCCCTCACGGATGCGGGTGGCGGCCTCTGGACCGTGCCGCCGGGCGCCACCCTCACCAGCGCCCAGGTGACCAGCTGGCAGAACGGAAACCTCTACGTGAACGTCCATACCACCGCCAACCCCAGCGGCGAGATCCGCGGACAGCTGAACCTCAGCGCCCCGCTTACCCTATCGGCCGCCTTGTCCGGCGCCAATGAAGTGCCGGCGACGCCCTCGACGGCCACTGGCACAGGCGCGGTCGGCATCAATCCCATCACGCTCGAACTCAGCGGCGGGTTGAGCACCACCGGCATCACGGGAACCGGGGCCCACATCCACGAGGCCGCGGCGGGATCCTCTGGGCCCATCATCGTGCCCCTCAGCGGTGCCGGCAGCGGGATCTGGACCGTCCCCCTGGGAACCCGGTTCACGAGCGGCCAGTTCGCAAGCTGGAGGCTCGGAAACCTCTACATGAACGTCCACAGCGCCGCCTATCCCAGCGGCGAGATCCGGGGCCAGCTGGGAGGCGCCGCGGGGACCGGAGGCGGAACCGGCGGTGGAGGGTACGGGTACTAGGATTCAGGAGAGAGGCCCCGGTGGCGCGATTTGCTGGCGCCGCTGGGGCTATTGCTTTTCATGGCTGAAGTCATCGACCCATTTGGCGGTCGCAAGTGTCGCGGGTTCTTGGGTAAGAGGAGGGTCTCCACTCCACCCACCCGAACCGGACTCGAACCGGCCGCAGCCCGCTTTGTGGTCTGCCGGTCTTGCTCCCGGCCCTCCCCCGGAGGGCCTCCGCAAGTCCATTGTCGCCGGTTCGAGTCCAACCATCCCAGAATGAAAAAGCCCCCGTGCGGGGGCTTTTTCATTCTGGGGCGGCTGACCGGACTCGAACCGGCGACACCTGGAATCACAATCCAGTACTCTAACCAACTGAGCTACAGCCGCCGTTGGACTGCTCAGATTATCCTGTTCGGACTAGGATGGCCAGCGGGAACCTTCGGGGGGCTGCGGTCATCGAAAGGGAGGCCGGAGTCTCGGCGCAATGAGGAGTTGCATGAATCGTCAGATGAAGCAGGTCTTGGGGTTGTCAGTCTTCGCGGCCGGGTGCATGGCCCTGGGCATGGGGCTCAGCCACGGCTGGCAGGCCCAGGCGCAGGAAGAAAAACCGGTAATGGTGGAGACCAAGGGGATGGACCGCCTGCCGCCCATCGCGGACGTGGCGGAGAAGCTCAATCCCACGGTGGTGGCCATCACCAACACCAGTTTCGTGAAGAACCAGCGTTTCCAGCATCCCCAGATCGGGGGCGAGGATTTCTTCGACTTCTTCTTCGGCCCCGGCGGCCCCCAGCAGCGGCGGACGCCCCGGGGCGGGGACGATGGCGAGCAGCGGGCCGTGTCCGGCGGCTCGGGCGTGATCATTTCCCCGGCGGGCGAGATTCTCACGAACTACCACGTCATCGCCAGCATGGGCGGCAGCGACAACGCCCTGGAAGTGAAGACCAACGACGGCCGGAGCTTCAAGGCCACGGTGCTGGGCAAGGACAAGGAGCTGGACATCGCCCTCATCAAGATCGACGGGGCCCACCTGCCCTTCGCCAAGCTGGGCGATTCGGATTCGCTCCGCATCGGCGAGTGGGTGGTGGCCATCGGCAATCCCTTTGGCCTGGAGCACACCGTCACCCAGGGCATCATCAGCGCCAAGGGCCGCAAGCTCGATACGGGCGTGAGCTCCTTCCTCCAGACCGACGCCGCCATCAACCGCGGCAACTCGGGCGGACCATTGCTCAACCTGAAGGGTGAGGTGGTGGGCATCAACACCGCCATCAACCCCGCAGGCCAGAACATCGGCTTCGCCGTGCCCATCAGCATGGTGAACCGGATCCTCAAGGACCTGCGCAGCGGCAAGCCCGTGAGCCGCGGCTACC
The DNA here is from genome assembly GCA_036504495.1 of Geothrix sp. Taxonomy (GTDB): domain Bacteria; phylum Acidobacteriota; class Holophagae; order Holophagales; family Holophagaceae; genus Geothrix. The sequence continues at coordinate 65,717 of DASXVC010000084.1, read as the reverse complement.
TGGGAATCGGCCCCATGGAACTCGACCAGGCCTATCAGGACGCCCTCGGGATCAAGGAGGGCGTGGTGGTGAGCACCGTCGAAAAGGGCCAGGCCGCCGACAAGGCCGGCGTGCAGCGCCTGGACGTGATCACGGCCCTGGACGGCCAGGCTGTCCGCAGCCCCGATGAGCTGGTGATGCTGGTGTCCAGCCGCCGGGCGGGTGAAACCCTCAAGCTCACCATCTGGCGGGACGGCAAGAGCCAGGTCCTCACGGCCACCCTGGGCGACCGGAAGGCCCTGGAGGAGCAGCGCCGCCGCGACGCGGGCGAAGAGCCCGAGGACGAAGGCGCGGCCAAGCCCCAGGGGGATGTGAAGGGCATCAACCTGGAGAAGGCCTACGGCTTCACGGTGGAGCCCATGGACCTGAAGCACCGGCTCAAGGGGGTGGTAGTGACCACCGTGGATCCCCGTTCCCCTGCCGCCGAGCGCGGGCTGGCCCCGGGCATGGTCATCACCGAGGTGGGGCGCCAGACCGTGAACAATCTGGCGGAATTCAACACCCAGGTGAAGAAGGCCAGCGGCAAGACCCTCCTGCTCTTCATCCAGAGCCCCAACGGCAGCCAGAAAGTCACCCTGGCCATCCCCCCGCGCTGATCCTCCGCCCCTGTCTGAACCGGAACCCCGGCCTGCCGGGGTTCCGGCCGTTCCGGTTAAACTCGAAGGTCCAACCAGGGCTAAGGATCAACCATGGGCCAGCGCCTTCTTCTTGTGGACAGCGACCGGAGCTTCCTCAAGGAGCATCAGGTCAGCCTGGAGGCTGCCTTTGATCTGGAGGTGGCCAGCTCTCCCGAGGGTGTGGTGGCCCGCCTGGAACACGGCGGGTACGCGGCCGTGCTCATCTGCGTCGAGGTCTCCGACAACAAGGGCTACGCGCTCTGTTCCACCATCCGCAAGCAGCCCGCCCTGGATGGCGTGAAGATCGCCCTCATCAGCGCCAAGGCCACGGAGGAGGAGTACCGCCGCCACCAGAGCCTCAAGGGCCGGGCCGACCTCTACCTGAACAAGCCCATCGCCCCCAGCGCCCTGGTGGCCGCGCTCGCGCCCCTGGTGCCTGGCCGCGCCCTGGATCCCGACAATCCCCTGGGGGAACTGGTGGACACGGAGCTGGGCGACGACTGGCTCGACAACCTGAAGGGGGCCGCGGAGGCCGCGCCCGCCCCGGCCCCGGTGCCGGCCCGCCCCGTGGCACCGCTCTTCCCGCCCCCGCCCCTTGCCGCGGGTCCCGTGCGGAACCTGGAGGCCAGGGCCACCTCACCCCTCGAGACCTCGCGCGCGCGTCTCCTGGAAGAACAACTGGCCGCCCTCCGCGAGGAGCTGCGCGTCAAGGATCAGCGTCTCCAGGAAGCCGAAAGCGAGCTTCAGCGGCAGCTCGGATCCGTGACCCTGAACTTGGAGGAAGTCACCACCGCGGGCCAGGAGGCCGAGGCCCTGAAGGCCCGTCTGGCCAAAGCCGAAGCCGCGCTGGCTGTGAAAGACCAGGAACTGGCGGCGGCCCTGGAGGCCCAGGCCCAGCTGAATGCCAGCCTCGAAGAGCTGGTCGGGCAGCACAGCGGCCTCGAGGGGCTGCACCAGTCGGCCCTGCTGGAGGTGGCCAACCACAAGGAGAAGGCCCACCTGCTCCAGCTTGAGCTGGCCGGTCTCGAGGCCACCATGCGGGGCCAGGGCCGGGACCTGGCTGAACTCGGCATCCGGCTGCGGCAGGTGGAGGCCGAACTGGAAGCCAGCCAGGCCCAGACCCTGGAACGGGAGCAGCAGCTGCAGGCCCGGCAGGAGGCCCTCCAGGAGCGGCAGGCCGAGCTGGACCGGCTCACGGCCCAGATTGCGGAGCTGCGCCAGCAGCTGGACGAAAAGGCCATCCAGCACGATGGGGAGCGCCTGGAGCTGATGAACGGCCTGGACCAGAAGGAGGCCCAGCTGAGCCGCCTGAGCCAGACCCTCGCCGAGCAGCAGGAGTCCTACGCGGTCCTGGAGCGCGAGAAACAGGCTGCCCACGGCCAGCTCTCCGAGCACCGCGACCGCCTCCAGAACCTGGATGCCCTGCTCCAGGAGGTCCAGGAACGCCTGCGGCGAGGGTCCGACCTCGCCCGGGGCTGACGGCCGTGAGCCTGATCGCGGCCTTGCTTTGCGCCGCCCTCATCCTGACCAGTGCCTTCTTCGTGATGGCGGAGTTCGCCGCCGTGCGCGTGCGGCCCACCCAGCTGGAGTCCCTGGTGGAGGCCGATCCGCGGGCGGCCTCGGCCCTGGAGGTCCATCGCGCCCTTGGCCACCACCTGTCCTCCATCCAGGCAGGCATCGTGCTGTGCGCCCTGGCCCTGGGCGCCGTGGGCGAGGAGCTGTTCAGCCACGCCTTCAGCGGCCTGTTCGGGCGCCTGCCCTGGCCCGCCCTGGCGGGGCCCCTGAGCTCAGGCCTGGCCCTGCTGGTGATGACCACCCTCCACGTGGTGCTGGCGGAACTGGTGCCCCGCAGCCTCGCCATCCGGGCCGCCGGGCCCTGGGCCCTCCGCACCGCCCGGCCCCTGCTGGCCTGGTCGCGCCTGGCCCGGCCCCTCACCTGGGTCCTCATCCGGCTGAGCCATCTGGTGCTGCGGATCCTCGGGGCCCATCCCGAGACGGACGCCGAGGACATGCTGCCCTCCGAAGCCGAGTTCCGCCGCATGCTCGAGCGGAGCCAGGCCGAAGGGCACCTTGAACTCGACCGCAAGGAGCTCATCGAGAACCTCTTCGATTTCAGCAAGCGCACGGTGAAGGAGATCGCCGTGCCCCGGGCCCAGGTGGTCTGCTTCGACCTGCATCATGATCTGGCGGAGAACCTGGCCCTGGCCCGGACCACGGTCCACACCCGCATCCCGCTGGTGGAGGGCGATCTGGACCGCGTGGTGGGCGTCATCCACTTGAAGGAACTGCTCTGGGCCATGCACGACAGCCCGGGCCCCGTGGACCTGAGGGCCCTGGCCCGGCCCGCCTTCTTCGTGCCGGAGATGAAGCCCATCCAGGGCCTGCTGCTGGAGTTCCAGCAGCGCAAGCAGCACCTGGCCCTGGTGGTGAACGAGCACGGCGGGGTGGACGGGCTGGTCACGCTGGAGGACGTGCTGGAGGAGCTGGTGGGCGAGATCCAGGACGAATTCGATCGCGAGGCCATCCAGCTGCGGAAGACCCGCGGGGGCGCCTGGCTGGCCCAGGGCGATGTCATGCTGGAGCAGCTGGTGGACCACCTGCAGTTGGACCTGGTGGCGGAGGCAGGCTCCGTGAGCCTCGGGGGCCTCTTCCAGGAACGCCTGGGCCGGGTGCTGCGCCCCGGCGACGAGCTGCGCCTCCAGGGCTGGCGCATCCGGGTGCTGTCCATGCGGGGCCTCGCCCCGGGCCAGTTCCTGCTGAAGCCGCTGCCGCCCGGGACGGACGATGCCGAAGCCCCTTGATGGTTTCCTGCTGGCCGCGGGCCTGGGCACCCGCATGGGGGCCCTGAGCGCCTGCCTGCCCAAGCCCGCCTGGACGCTGCGGGGGAAGCCCCTGCTCCAGTGGGGCGCGGCGGCCCTGCGGGCGGGCGGGGCGAACCACCTGGGCTGCAACGCCCACCTGCTGCCGGACCGCCTGAAAGCCGCAGCCGCCCAGGTGGAGGGCGGAATCGAGGTCTTCGACGAGCCGGAGCTGCTGGGCAGCGCCGGGGGTCTGCTGCACGCCCGGGGCCGGGTGGCGGCCGAACTGCTCACCTGGAACGCCGACATCTGGGCCGACGAGGTGCCGTTCGAGCTCCTGCGGGCCCGCCACCGCGAGGGCCACGGCGGGGTCAGAGCCACCCTCAGCTGGCTGCTGGTGCCCCATCCCGGCGGGGACTGGAACCCCGTGTGGATGGACCACGAGGGCCGCGTGCTGCCCAAGGGCGTGACCGGCCCCTGGGGGCCCTACCACTTCACCGGCGCCGCCGCCTGGTCGCCCGAGGCCCTGGCCCTGCTGCCCGAGGGCCCCAGCGAGGTGAACGACCTGCGGCCCCGGCTGGCCAGCCTCCCCATGGGGCATCTCGGCGTGGTGGCGGAGCCCTTCCCCTGGCGCGAGGTGGGCACACCGCAGACCCTCATCGAGGCCGCCGCGGAGCTGGCGCCGGAGCAGGAGGGCCGCCTCGCGGGCTGCTACCTCCATCCCACCGCCAGGCCCGCCGGGCGCCTCACCCGCTGCGTCCTGGGCCCCGGCGCCGCCCCGCCCCCGGCCATCGCCGATGCCGACGCCCTGTGGTTCGAGGAAGGCGGGAATCAGGTGCGGCTGGGGCTTTAAAGATCTCCACGAAGGATACGAAGAAGGATCGAAGCACACCAACGAGTCTAGGTTTCCTTCGTGCCCTTGATCTCCCTTCGTGTCCTTAGTGGAGGTCCTTTTTATTCCTGGGGATAGGAGTACTCTGAAGGCATGGACCCCCGCCTGGCCCGCGCCCTGGAGCGCTGGAACCTGTCGGACCCGCATCCCCTGGCGGGGGATGTGGGGGCGCGGCAGTACACCCGCGTGGCCCATCCCCAGCTGGGTTCGGCCCTGGTGGTGCTGCATCCGCCGGATGCGCCGGAGAAGCCCGACGACAGCTATTTCGAGTTCCGCGCCCTCCAGGCCTACCTGGATCCGGTGCTGCGGGTGCCCACCATCGTCCAGTGCGACGATGGGGACCGCTGCCTGCTGGTGGAGGACCTGGGCGACATGTCCCTGGAGCGCCGCCTGGTGGAGCATCCCGAGGAGGAGCTGCACTGGGCGGAGCAGGCCGGCTGGCTGCTGGCCACCCTGGCGGGGCCGCTCACCCTGGGCGCCCCCCCCCACGCCTTCTTCATGGGCCGGGCCTTCGACCAGGCCAAGTTCCAGTTCGAGTGGGACTACTGCCGCACCAACTTCTTCCAGGACTTCCTCCAGAAGGACCCGCCCCGCTGGCTGGACCGCATGATGGAGGAGGCCCACGCCAGCCTGGAGACCCGGGCCCACTTCTTCACCCACCGCGACTTCCACGTGCGCAACCTCATGGTCCACGGCGGCCGGCTGGTGGTCATCGACTTCCAGGACGCCCGGCGCGGGGCCGCCACCTACGACCTGGCCAGCATCCTCTACGACGGCTACTGGGACTGGTCCCGGGAGGCCGGACGGGCCCTGGCCGGGCCCCTCCAGCGCGAGCTGGGCTGGAACCACGAGGCCCTGCTGGAAGAGCTGAACCTCAGCGCCCTCCAGCGCAACCTCAAGGCCCTGGGCACCTTCGGCCACCAGATCGTCCACCGCCACAAGGCCCACTTCGCCCCCGCCATCCCGCGGACCCTGCGCCACTTGCGCGGCCACTTCCAGCGCATGAACCACCAGGACGGCGTCCTGGCCACCGAGCACATGCTGCGGCTGGCGGAAGACCGGCTGCTGAAGTAGGGATTTCTCGGTCTGGAGTCCGGAGTCTGGAGTCCGGAGTCTGGAGACCGGAGGTTGGGCCAGGCAGATCCGGCCCACTGTTCCGTGGACAGTGGGGCCGGGCTGAGGCATCATCGGGGCGAACGAATCTTCGCGATTTGAAATCATCCGGCGGGTTTAGAGGTGCCTAAATGGCATGGATGAGTATAAATCTAGTTATGAATGAATTTTGTGCTCTGTTGTTTCATCTTGGACAGCCCGGAGTAAGAACGGGGCTTATCGTCTAAATCTTAATTAGGCCTCCGAGGCGTCATGAAAAAACCAATTCAGGAAGTTGCGTATTTTTTATATGAACTAGATGCATATAAAATTTTTGTCGAAATGTCTGAACGTCATTGGATAGAGGAATACGAAAAATACAATTTGAGCCTGCATACTGACAACAGTGAACTAATGCATCGATTCGATTATCGTTCAGATTTGTCGGCAAATTTATCCACTGAATTTCCTCAATATCAAAGAAAATCTTATTTAATTATGCTACTTTCTATATTTGAGGATTTTCTAAATCAGTTATGTATTAGCGTTAAACTTGAACACAAATTAAATATTTCTTATGTTGATTTTGCTGGTAAAGGAATAGACAGGGCAAAAGATTATTTAAATAAAGCTACACCATTGAATTTTACTGCAAATTCAAAGGAGTGGAACAACATAAAGAAAGCCCAATCAATCCGAAATATAGTGGTACATGCGGCTGGCCATATGGATCCAACAAAACACAAAAAACAACTTGTCATCGTAAGTTCAGAAGATTTTCTAGAATCTAAATCCTATGCAAGAATCCATCTCCTTTTGAGCCGAGAATATATCCTAGAACTGATTTCTGATCTAAAATTATTAAACAAACAGCTGCTTGTTTTAAGTGAGGCACTGCCTAACCCTTAGCTCAACTCGGACCCCGTCTTCATTGCCTTCCGCTCTCTCTCAACTTCTCGCTACCTCGGCTCCGCTCAGTGTTTCGTTGCAGGCGTGGCCGGTTAGCTTCATTCGTTAGGCATTAACACTCAGAAAGGTACATTGTGTGATCAGACCGTTGATTCTAAGTTGGATAGTCTGTTCCGTATCCATTCATGGGAGTGACTGGCAACGCTTTCAAATCGGCAAACGAGCAAATATGAACAATTTGGGCTTCATTGATCAAAATGGAAAAGAATGCGTAATAGAGAATTTCAAAGGAAAGGTCGTACTTGTTGATTTTTGGACTGCATGGTCGCCATGGAGCGTCAAGTCACTTGCCGAACTAATTGCATTTAAAAATAAAGCAGACCGGAAGGAAAATTTGGTTGTCATAGCATGTAATCTTGATGGTAAAAATGGAAAGGAGTGGCAACAAATAGTAAATGAATTTATAAATAAAAATAAATACCAATTAGATGGATTTATCTATTATCGACCATTGATAGGCAAAAACGGAATCGCAACTAATCTTGGGGCGGATATCGATTTCTTTCCAACGACCCTTCTGATTGATCAGGAAGGGATGCTTGCGGCCAAATGGAAGGGATTTACAGCTGGAATGATTGCAAGGGAGATAGATTTTTTAGAACAACCTCAAAAAGTTAATCACGGCATTGAATATTTTGAATTTTCACAACTCAAAATTAAGTCCCGTCCATCAAATCCGCGCCTTCCAAGGTTAGAAAAGCTCATTGGTGTTGAAAACAAGGTAGTCGTGGAACTTACCATTAACCCTGAAGGCATTCCGACCAGTGCGGCAATGATTGAGGGGCCTGCTGAGTATGCTTCCTTGGTCGAACAATGGGGGCTTGAATGGCGATTCGTCCCACCAGTCCTTGACGGAAAGCCTCAAAGCGCAAAGTTCAAACTTGGCTTTCAATTCAAATTCAAAAGATGACTTCGCCCCAAGTTCAATTCCAACTTTCCCTTCCTACTACTCTGCTCGAACCGCAATACCTAACCCTCGCGCTCAGCACTCACCCAGTCTGTATTCCCTGCCGCTCTCTCAACGCCGTGCTTTCCCATCTCCGTCCCCTGCCTCGATGCTGATGGGCCGATTTCCCTTATTCGTTAAGGCTTACCCCACATGACAAAATCATTCAGAAACACGCTGTACCTGGCCGCCATGGGCATCTCGATCGCCTGCCAGGCCCAAACCCCACTCGTGGGGACTTGGGAGCTCGTTTATGTGGCCCCGCAAAACATCGAGTACACGGCGCCCGGTGGCGTCACCAATACGAAAATGCACGTCACCTCGGATGGACGGATCTATTCCGTGAAACCCGAGGCGGTGTCCCTTCAAGGTGCGCCCTCCACCAGCTACACGTTTGACGGGAAGGTGCTGAAGGTGGCTGTACCGGGAGGGAAGGACCGTCTCATGGCGGTTGCCTTTCCCGATCAGGAAACGATGCTCGTCACCCAACAATATGAGACCCAGCGCACCTTCAAGCGCATTTCCTCCTTCGACAAGAAACTGGAACCGCGCAGCCTTCAGCTGGTCGTGGATAACTCCAGCCCTGAAACACCGGCGGTATATGACACCAGGGATTATTCAGGCCTCTCCTTGCCGGAACGGTTAAAGGGGTTTTGGGAAACCATCGCCTTTGAGAAGGTTCCTCGCCATCAGGTCCCTCCCTATGGCTTTCTCAATGACCTGTGGAACATCACGGGTGAGAAGGTGACCATCACGCGCAGAAACCATCCCGTGACGGACTCGGTCCCCTTCTCGCTGCTCAATGGCCAGCTCTCGAGCAGCGGCATCAGCCTGGGCGGGCCCGCTGGCTCGAAGGTCGATTGGGTGCCCCACTTCAACGAGTGGGGTCACCTCGTTCTCGACAGCTCGTACTGTCGAGTGGTCCTCAAGCTGGTGTCTAAAGACCCGAAGGCTGCCCCTTCCATCCCCTTGAAGGTGGTCCTGCTCGATGTGAAATAGAGGCGCCCCAGTTCGCCGACCCCCGGCTCTCTCTCGGCTTCCCGCTTCCTCGGTTCCCCTCATCGCCTCGGTGAAGGCGGGGCCGGTCAGCTTCATTCGTCAGGTGTCTCCGGCATGTTCAGCGCAGCAATCTTCGACATGGACGGGCTCCTCATCGACTCCGAGCGGGCGACGATGAACGCCTGGATTGGTGCGGCCAAACACCATGGAATCGACTTCCATCCCTCGGATTACCTGCCGGTCATCGGACAGACTGCCGCTGACTCTGACTGGATTCTCATGTCACGCCTTGGCGGCCAATCCGCCTTTCATCAGGTTTCCGAAAGGGTCTCGGAACTGCTTGAAATGGCACCTCCAGACATGCGCTTTCCCCTGAAACCCGGAGTCTTGGACCTTCTCTCGTCATTGCGGACGAGGGGGGTCCCTTGCGCGGTGGCCTCTTCTTCGAACCTCTCGGACATTCGGGAGCGCCTCGCTGCCGTTGGAGTGTTGGAATGCTTCCAGGCTCTTGCGGGCGGAGATGAAGTCATCAAGGGGAAGCCGGATCCAGCCGTTTATCACCTGGCAGCGGCACGTCTCGGAATGGACCCTGTTCGTTGCCTTGCGTTCGAGGACAGTGAAAACGGCGCGTTGGCGGCGTCTGGAGCGGGTTCGAAGGTCATTCTTGTGCCTGATCTCAACCCGCCTTGTGCTGCTATCGCAACCCGCTGTTTCCGCATCCTGAACTCACTGCACGAAGCCCTGGAACACATCCCGTCCTGGTTCGCCTCCCAAGGAAGCGCCTGACCCTTCGCTCAACTCGAACCTCGCCTGCCTTGCCTTCGGTTCTCCCCCTTCCCCGGTTCCGTACAGCGCCTCGGCGCAGGTGGGGCCGGTCGGCATGGATCGTCAGCCTCCTACCGCTTTCGTTTCTCGTCCTCGGCATCTTCGTCATCTTCGTCATCCTCGATGGCGGCCAGGGACACGGGATTCCCCCGCAGGTCCAGGGGCGGGCCCTCCTCGGGGAGGAACAGCTCGCGTTCCGGGTCCCAGCGCCCGCTCAGCCGATCCCCGTCCGTGAAGAAGAGCGCGACCCCGGCCTCCGGGAACTCCACCACCCACCGCGCCTGCTCCGAGTCCTTCGGGCTGGCCACGAGGACCCGCCAGGCCTCGCCGCGTCCCTCGGCGTCCTCGAGGGTTTCCAGCAGCGTGTACGGCGGCGGGAAGGCGAGGCCGCGCAGCTCATCCAGATCGTTGATCAACTTGGTGTGCAGCATGGCGGCCCCCGCCAATGCCCTCCTCACGCCTCCATCCACCCTGGGTTCGCGGGCGAGCAGCCCGATCATAATCCGGAGCTGAGGCCGGGAGTATTCCTGAACGGGGACAGTTCTGCCGCCCCGGGGGTGGCACCAGGGGTAGCATGGGGGGCACATCCCCCCACCGAGTCCGGTCCCCCGCGAGGACTTCCATGTCGTTCCGCTCGTTCCTGAACCGGCTGACCTCCTCGCCGTCCAAGCCTTCGGCGGGGACCTGGGGGGCGCCGCTGGTGCTGGACCGGGGCCGGGTGGGCCGCCCGCAGATCGCCGTGGACGATCACGGAAACGCCATGGCGGCCTGGCACCACCGGGGCGAGGCCGACGAGGGCGTCTACATCTGCCGGTTCCACGCGGACCAGCGGGCCTGGGATGTGGTCCCCCGCCGCCTCGACAGCTCGCGCACCCAGGCCCATGCCCCCGAGATCGCCATGAACGTCCGAGGCGAGATGGCCGTGGTGTGGCAGGAGCAGGAGGGCCCGCAGGCCCGGGTCTGCGCCCGGCACATGCTGGGTTCGGCGGAGACCTGGGTGCCCTACCCCCTGACCCTCCAGGCCCTGCCGGGCGAGGTCCACGGCTTGCACACGGCCATGGACCTCGCCGGCAATATCCACGCGGTCTGGTGCCTGGGCCAGCCCGGGGATTACCGCGTCTACACCTGCGGGTACCAGGTGGAGGAAGGGGGCTGGGATCCCCAGCCCACGCCCCTGGGCGACCCCTCGCCGGAACCGCTCTTTCCCCAGCTCGCCGTGGACCGTGGCGGCCAGGGGCTGGCGGTCTGGAGCGAGGAGGGGGCCGAGGACAGCCACCGCATCGTGGCCTGCCATTACGATCCCGGGAGCCGCTGCTGGAGCGACCGCCCCACGCTCGTGGCCGAGGGCCGCGCCACCTACCTCCGCATGGCGCTCGACAGCCGGGGCAACGCCATCGTCCTCTGGGTGGATGACGGCAAGGCCGGCATCCAGACCCTCCACGCCAGCCACCTGAACGGCCAGACCATCGAGTGGGCCGCGGCCTTCCGGCTCACCACGGGCCGCGCGATCCTCTGGCCTCAGGTGGGCCTCGATGGGCAGGGGCGGGCCCATGCCGTCTGGCGCCAGGAAGCCGCGGGCGTCATGAAGCTCTTCACCCTGCGTTTCGCCAATGGCCGCTGGGACGAGCACCGCACGCCGCTGGTGGAGGACCTGGGCCAGAGCCAGGCCCATGCCCTGTCCGTGAACGCCCAGGGGCAGGCCCTGGTCATCTGGTCCCAGCTCAAGGAGGCCCAGTCCTGGGTCTGCCTGCGCCGCTTCGACGGCGTGGCCTGGAGCGCCCACCCCGTCCTGCTGGGGGCCCCGGGTCGGAAGGAGATCCAGGATCCCGGCACCGTCATGTCCCCCGGCGGCCACGTGGCGGCCATCTGGCGGCAGGGCGACAAAGGGAATGCGGCCATCGTCAGCGCCGTGGGGCAGGCTTAGGCCGCAAGGGGGGCAGGGTCCGGGGATGGGGCCGCCTCCTGCGCTAGACTGGCCCCCACCCATCCCGCAGCTGGTCCAGATCCCCGCGCTCCCTCGCCAGGGTCCGTCCACCTCCGGGGCGGCAGGAGGGGATCATGGCATTCCGACGGACCCTGGGCGTGGTGGCGATGCTGCTGGCGGCGGCCCCTGGCTTGATCGCGCAAACCGCCACCCTGCCCAGCGAGACGCCCGCGGAGTTCAAGGTGGCGTCCGAAAGCTGGGACTACGCCCGCCGCGAGGTGATGATCCCCATGCGGGACGGCGTGAAGCTGCGGACGATCATCCTCATCCCGAAAGGGGCGAAGGATGCCCCCATCCTGCTCACGCGCACCCCCTACAACGCCGCGGAACTCACGGGCCACGCGGCCAGCGCGCACCTGGGCTCCGTGCTGCAGGGGTACGACAACGTCACGGATCTCATCGTGGAGGGCGGCTACATCCGCGTGGTGCAGGACATCCGCGGCAAGTACGGATCCGAGGGCGACTACGTGATGAACCGGCCGCTGCGCGGGCCCCTGAATCCCACGAGTGTCGATCACAGCACGGACACCTACGACACCATCGACTGGCTGGTGAAGCACCTGCCCGAAAGCAATGGCCGCGTGGGCATTCTGGGCATCTCCTACGACGGGTTCCTGCCCCTCATGGCCTTGGTAGATCCGCACCCGGCCCTGAAGGTGGCGGTGCCCATGAACCCCATGGTGGACGGCTGGCGTGGGGACGACTGGTTCCACCACGGCGCCTTCCGCGCCCAGAACCTCTCCTACATCTACGACCAGCAGGCCACCCGCGGTGGCGACCTGAAGTGGTGGACCAGCCACCACGACGACTACGACCTGTTCCTGCGGGCGGGGTCCACGGGCGCATTGGCCCAGAGCCACGGCATGGACCAGCTGGGCTTCTGGCGCAAGATCACGGAACATCCCGCCTACGACAGCTTCTGGCAGCAGCAGGCCATGGATCGCGTGCTGGCCAGCCGTTCCCTGAAGGTGCCGACCATGCTGGTGCACAGCCTCTACGACGCCGAGGACATCTACGGCGCCCTGGCGGTGTGGAAGGCCCTGAAGCCGAAGGACACCGCGAACCTGCTGTATCTGGCCATGGGCCCCTGGAACCACGGCGGCCAGATCGGCGACGGCAGCAGCCTCGGGCCGCTGAAGTTCAGCCAGGACACGGGCCTCCAGTTCCGCCGCGAGATCCTGAAGCCCTTCCTCGATCAGCACCTGAAGGGCCAGGGCAAGGCCGACCTGCCCGCGGTGAGCGCCTTCGAAACGGGCACCAACAGCTGGCGCAAGCTGCCGGGCTGGCCCGTGGCGGGGGCGGGTACGGCCAGCGCCGCCACGCGCTTCTACCTGGGCGCCGGGCTGAAGGTACAGACCACCGCCCCCCAGGCCGGTGACGCCTCTTTCGACGAGTACATTTCCGACCCCGCCAAGCCCGTGCCCTTCCGCGCCCGGCCCATCCAGCCCGTGGGCTACGACGCGACCCACACCTGGTCTCAGTGGCTCACGGACGATCAGCGGGAGGCCTCGGGCCGCACCGACGTGCTGGCCTTCGTGTCCGAACCCCTGAAAGAGCCCCTGCGCATCGCCGGCGAGCCCGTGGCGAACCTGGTGGCCTCCACCAGCGGCACCGACAGCGACTGGGTGGTGAAGGTCATCGACGTCTACCCCGACGAGGTGGCCAGCCAGGCCGGCCTGGGCGGCTACCAGCTCATGGTGTCGGCGGACATCTTCCGGGGCCGCTACCGCGAGAGCCTGGAAACACCCAAGGCCCTGGCGCCCAACGCCCCCCTGGTCTACCGCTTCGCCCTGCCCGCGGCCAACCACGTGTTCCTGCCGGGCCACCGGGTCATGGTGCAGGTGCAATCCACCTGGTTCCCCCTCTACGACCGCAACCCCCAGAGCTTCGTGCCCAACATCTTCTTCGCCCAACCCGACGACTACCGCCCCGCCACCCAGCGCATCCACCACGCCCCGGGCCAGGCCAGCTTCGTGGAGCTGCCGGTGGTGAAGTGAGGATTCATACCAAGGTGCGTTCATCTCGGTAGGAAGAACCCTCACCGCCAAGACACCAAGACACCAAGAAAAGCTAAAAGCCACTTCCCATGAGGTTCTTGGCTTCTTGGCGCCTTGGCGGTGATCTTTTTCTTTGAACGCAAAACCGCATCAGCGTCCTAGCAGCTCCGCCACGAAGGCCGGCACCAGGTCGGTGGCTCGTCCGGTGCGGTGTTCCCGGAAGGCGTCGGCCACGCGGCTGGGTTCCAGGTTGAGCTCCACGGTGCGGGCATCGGAGGCCGCAGCCTCCACGAAGCCAGCGGCGGGGTAGACGTGGCCGCTGGTGCCGATGGCCGCGAACAGGGCGCAGCGTTCCAGGGTGCGGTAGATGCGCTCCATTTCCAGGGGCACCTCCCCGAACCACACGATGTGGGGCCGCACCTGCCCACGCCGGCAGAGGGGGCAACGGCTGTCGGCATCCATGTCGCCGGGCCAGTCCAGCACGGCGCGGCAGGCCAGGCAGCGGGCCTTGAGCAGCTCGCCGTGCATGTGCAGCAGGTTCCGCGACCCGGCCCGGTCGTGGAGGTCGTCCACGTTCTGTGTCACCAGCAGGACCTCGCCGGGCCATTCGCGTTCCAGCCGCGCCAGGGCCAGGTGGGCGGCGTTGGGCTGCACGCTGGGGAGGCTGCGCCGCCGCTCGTTGTAGAAGCGGTACACCAGGGCTGGGTTGCGGTGGAAGGCCTCGGGGGTGGCCACGTCCTCCACCCGGTGCTTCTCCCAGAGCCCGTCGGCATCGCGGAACGTGCGTAGCCCGCTCTCCGCCGAGATTCCCGCGCCGGTGAGGATGACGAGGCAGGCATCGCGGGGGAGGGACATGGTGGGGATTTTAGCGCTTCGGTGCCAAGTCCAGCGCCTTGCCATCCACGGGGCCGGGCTTGAGGCCCAGTTCCCGGGCCAAGGTGGGGGCCAGGTCCACGGTGCGAACGGGCTCGGGGCGCTCGCCGGCCTTCCAGGGGCCCCAGAAGATCAGGGGCACGCGGCGGTCGTAGCTGTAGGGGGAACCATGCCCTGCGGGGTACTCCGTGGGCGGGATGCCGAAGCCCACCCACGGCTTGAAGGCCACCAGCACGTCGGCGCTGCGCTCGGGGCGGAAGCTGCGGCGGAGCAGCACGCGCAGGCTGGTGTCACGGGGGCTGCCCGTGACCGCGGGATCCGTGGCTGAAAGTTCATCGCTCGTGAAGGCATCGGCCACGTCAGGCCGGGCCCGCAGCCAAGCCTGGATGCGCGCCAGCAGGGCCTTCCGGTCGAGCCCCGCGGCCTTCACGGCTGCTTCACGAAGGTAGATGGAGTTGGGCTCGGGGGATTCCAGGATGAGGTCGGCGTCCACCTTGAAGGTGGTCTTCAGAGCGGCGCGGAGCTCGTTCAGGAAGGGGCCGGCCACCACCCGCCGGGCGGGGAAGCCGCTCTCGGCCAGGGCCTCGGGAATGTCCATGCCCCCGTGGTCGGCGCTGAGCACCACCCAGGCGGCGGGGTCGCGGCGGCGGACGGCGTCGAGGAGGCGGCCCAGAGTGCGGTCCAGGCGGTGGATCTGGTCGCGCATCTCGGTGCCCAGGGTGCCGTAGCCGTGGCCAATGTAGTCCGTGGCGGAAAAGCTCAGGGCCAGCAGGTCCGTGGCGGGTCCACGGCCCAGCTTCTCGGCTTCCATCAGGGCCTCGGCGGCCTCCAGGGTGACCTCGTCGAGGAAGGGCGACCGGCGGAACCGGGCCTCGAAGGTCTTGTCGAGGGGCATGCCCGCGCCGTGGATGAGGCGGGGGAGGGCGCCGTTGCGGATCACCTGGCCCGGGAAGGTCCAGCTGGCCACACGGCCCTCGGGTGTCGTGGGCTCCTTTGCCCACAGCCAGCTCCGGGTGGCGAAGCGTTCGTTCAGGCCCGCGTCGTAGCGGACCAGCCACTCGGGGAGCCGGCTGGCGTAGGGGGTCGACGAGGTGAAGCCGGCGGCACCGGCAAACCAGTAGACACCGGTGGGCTTGCGCCCGGCCATGAGGATCGCGGCCCGGTCCTTCCCCGACACCGCGAAGGCCCGGCCCCCGGGGCCCTGCGCCTGGAGCCAGTCGCCGAGGCATTCCCCCAGGAAGAGGGCATTGGACGCGCTGGCCTGGCTCGGAGCGAGCAGGGACTTGGCGCTCCCGTCCTCCACGCAGTACACCAGCTGGCCGGAGGCCCGGTCGAGCCAGCGGTTCTCCACGATGCCGGTATGGGCGGGGAACCGCCCCGACAGCAGCACGGAGTGCCCCGGGCCGGTCTCGGTGATGCCGTGATCGTGATAGGCCTCGGTGAAGGACGTGCCTTCGCGGCTGAGCCGCGCCAGGCCGCCTGTCAATTCAGGACCGTAGGTCTGCATGAGCTCCGCCGAGAGCTGATCCACGGAGATCACCACCACCAGGCGGGGCCGGGCAGGCGTGGTGCCCTGGGCCCTGAGGGGGGCCAGGAGCGGGGGGAGGAGCAGGGCGGAAAGCAGGAGGGGCGTCAGGGCTGGGCGTGCCATCAGAAGGTCACGCCCACGCCGAAGGTCCACATGCGCTCGAATTCCTGGCCGTTGCCCTGGGCGGCGAAATAGGCGGTGAGGTCCGAGGCGCTGTTGAGCCTCACGGGCCGGTCCTTGCTGAGGGGCTGCTGGTAGCTGGCGGCCACGTAGGGATGCACGACCACCGAGGGGATGCGCCAGCGGGCACCCACCCGCAGCCAGGTGCGGCTGAGGTCCTTGGCGCTGCCGGCTCCGGCCGTGTCGACGGTGTAGCGCTGGAAGCGCTGGATGAGGCCGATCTCGCCCGCGATCCCCACGAAGGGCACCCACACCTGGGCGTTCAGGCCCGCGCCCACGCCCTGCTGCTTCAGCTTCGTGCCCTGGGCCGTGGTGCCCGTGGCCAGGCTGCCGTCCGCCGTGAACTGGGAGTATTCGAGGCCGCCCTCCAGCTTCAGCAGCGGGCCCACCTGGAAGATCTGCCGGTTCACGGAGGCGATGAAGCCCTTGCCGGTATCGAAGTTGCCCGCGGCGAGCTGGCCGGTGCCCGAGATCAGGGTCTGGGGCAGGCTCTGGCCGGAGGGCCGGGGCAGTTCCAGGCGCAGGTCCCACTGGGCGCACAGGGGAACTGCGGCCGCGAGGCAGAGGGGCAGGAGGGCGAGGCGCATCAGGGGCTCCGGCGAAACCTCCGATCATACCTCCCGCAGGTGCCAGGTCCGCAGCGGCGTGTGACCCCCCTGTCCCCGGCTTTCAAAGAGCGCAAAGCTGTCCGCCGCGAAAGCCGCGGGCGCGGGTCCGGTGAAAGCGGCCAGGGCTCGGGGCTGGCGCAGGCGGGCCAGGGTGATGTGGGAGCGGAAGGGTTTGGGGTCGAAGGCCTCGCCCGCGGCGGCGAGGGTGCCGCGAAGATCCTGGACCAGCGCATTGAGGGCCGGAGAGGGCTCCAGGCCCAGCCACAGGATCCGGGTTCTTTCGTTCCTGGGGAAGCCGCCCAGGGTGGCGGTGTGGAGGGCGAAGGCCCGGTGCCTCGCGGCGACGGCGGAGGCCAGCGTTTCAAGGCCAGGCAGGGTGTCCGCCGGGCGTTCACCGAGGAAGGCCAGCGTCACATGCAGCCCGTCGGGCCGCGACCAGCGGGTGGCGGCCTGGGTCTGCTGCCAGCGGGCCAGGGCGTCCCGCAGGTCCGCGGACAGCGGGAGGCCGAAGAAGAGCCTCAGGCCCCGACCTTCCACTTGATGCTGCAGCCCATGCTTGGGTGCTGGAGCTTCAGGGACCCTTCGCCCGCCAGCACGCGTTCGATGGCGATCCTCAGCTCTTGCCGGGTGACGTGGGCGGCGTCCTTCCAGTTGTCGTCGAGGCGGCCCCGGTAGGTGAGCCGCCGGTGGCCGTCGTAGAGGAAGAAGTCTGGTGTGCAGGCCGCGCCCAGGGCGTGGGCCACGGTCTGTTCCTCGTCCCACAGGTAGGGGAAGGCATAGCCCTTCGCCTGGGCCCGGGCACGCATGGCCTCGAAGCTGTCGTCCGGGTAGGTCTCCGCGTCGTTGGCGTTGATCCCCACCACGGCGCACCGTCCCACGTAGGCCCTGGCCAGGGCGTTGAGGCGGTCGTCGATGGCCTGCACGTAGGGACAGTGGTTGCACATGACCACCACCAGCAGCGCCGGACAGTGGAAGTCGTGGAGCGACCAGAGCCGGCCATCCACGCCGGGGAGGGTGAAGTCCGGACAGGCCGTGCCGAGCGGGACCATGGTGGATTCCGTCAGAGACATGGAAACCTCCGGGATGCACCTTCCATCGTACGCCGGGGGGCAAGTTGATTTTTTCGCCGTCATTTTTTTGACTTGACCCTCAAATCTCTGCATCTAGGCTGAATTCATCCAAGGAGCTCATGATCCAACTGCCGCGTCTTCACTGGTCCACTCTCGGGGACGACACCGGGGGGCTGGAGCATCGGTGGGCGGCGCTGTGGAATGTGACGGTGGACCGGGGCGTCTCGCCGGCCCTGGCGCCGCGCGATGTGGATCTGTGGGTCATCAGCGCCAAGGGCGCCTGGCCGCCCCCTGAGTTGAACCGAATGATGGCCGAAGTGGCCGCGCTGCCCATTCTGCTGGGCCTGAAGCCCGACGCCGCGGCCATGGATCCCAAGGCCCTGTCGGAGTGGGGCTCGCTGGGCTCCGTGCGCTGGGGCGTGCTGGGGGCCGAGCCGCCCATGCCGGGGCTGCGCCCACGGTCGGGCACCACCACGCAGCTGAGCGCCTCACAGGCGCTGGCCTTCGGCCTCGTGGGCACCAGCGCCGCCATGCAGGACGTGCTGGCCCGCGCCCGCGCCGCGGCCGCCACGCGGGCTACGGTGCTGCTGCTGGGCGAGAGCGGCACAGGCAAGGAGGTCATCGCCCGGGCCATCCACCGCATGAGCGCCGACGCGGGCCAGCCCTTCGTGGCCGTGCACTGCGGCGCCATCCCCGAGAACCTGCTGGAATCCGAACTCTTCGGCTACAACAAGGGCGCCTTTACGGATGCCCGCAAGGACACGCCGGGCAAGTTCCGCGAAGCCCACGGCGGCACCATCTTCCTCGACGAGGTGGGCACCATGCCCCTGGGCGCCCAGGTGCGCCTGTTGCGCGTGCTGCAGGAGCGCGAGGTGCAGCCGCTGGGCGGCGGCGCGCCGGTGAAGGTGGACGTGCGCGTGGTGACAGCCTCCAACGTGGATCTGTGGAGGAAGGTGCAGGACGGCAGCTTCCGCGAGGACCTCTTCTACCGCCTGGAAGTCGTGCCCATCACCATGCCGCCCCTGCGGGCGCGGCGGGAGGAGGTGCCCTTCCTGGCCCAGCACTTCCTCAACCGCAAGGCCCGCGAACACGGCCTCTATCCCAAGGCCCTGCATCCCAGCGTGGATCCCCTGCTCATGGCCCTGCCCTGGCCCGGCAACGTGCGCCAGCTGGAGAACGCCATCGAGCGCGCCATCGTGCTGTCGGGCACGCGGCCCGTGCTCACCCGCGAGGATTTCGCCTTCCTCGCGGAGCGCATGGGAGAACGTGCTGCCGAGCCGGTGGAACGCTTGGCCGGGGCGCCCGCTGCCGAGGCGCCGAGGCCGGACTTCGCCCCCCTTCCCACCGGCGCCTTCACCTCGGCGGCCCCGACCGCCTTCGGCATGGACCTGCCCGCCGAGGGCCTGGACCTGAACCAGGTGGTGTCTGACATGGAAAAGACGCTCATGCTCCAGAGCCTCGCCATCACCCGCGGCAACAAGAAACGCGCCGCCGACCTCCTGGGTCTCAAGCGCACCACCTTCCTCGAAAAGATGAAGCGGCTGGACCTGGAAGACGCGGAAGCCGCCGAGGCGGCCGAGTAGCCTTCCCGTTTGGCCTGCGCCCGGAATCATCCATGGGAAAGGCGCGGAGGGCCCCAACCCTCCGCGCCACCCCCCCAACACTGCTCACTCACCACGGCCGTAGGGCCTGCCACATCCCTTTCATGCCGCCTGGGGGCCGATGGTTCCCCTGAGGCGGGGGCGTCTGCGGGCCCCCAGGGGGCCCTGCTACCCTTGGCCCATGGCGAACGTGACGCATCTGAGGTGGAAGCTGGAGGTCCCGGACCCCCAGGAAGAGGCGCTGTGCGCCTGGCTGGAGGCGGGGGGATCCTCGGCCTTCTACCGTGAGGCCGATCCGCCCCGGGCCTGCTACGCCTATTTCCCCCCAGATCTCGCGGCCCCGGATGCCGCGGGCCTGGCCGCCTTCCCCGGTGTGCGCCTCGTGGAGGCGGAGACCTTCGGCGACGAGGACTGGCTGGCCAAGAGCCGGGAGGGGTTCGGCGCCTTCGACGTAGGCACGCGCTTCCACGTGCGGCCCCTCTGGGATGAGACACCGGGCCCCCAGGACCGCATGGACCTGGTGGTGAACCCGGGCCTGGCCTTCGGCACCGGCGGCCACGAGACCACGCGCCTCTGCATGGAGCTGCTGGAGGAGCTGGCCACGGCGGGCCGGCTGAAGGGCCCCATCCTCGACATCGGCGCGGGCACGGGCATCCTGTCCCTGGCGGCCTTCCTGCTGGGCGGACGAGACCTCACGGCCTTCGACATCGACCCCGACTGCGGGCCGGCCATGACCGAGCTCATGGAGCTGAACGCCCACCTGCTGAAGGGGATGACGCCCGGAATCCGACCCTACGAGAGCTTCGTGGGCACGCTGGACCATCCGAAGGTGCAGGGCCCCTACGCCGGGCTGCTGGCCAACATCCTGCTGGAGACCATCCAGGAGCTGCTGCCCCGCATGGCCGAGGTGGCCGCCCCCGGCGGCTGGCTCGTGGCCAGCGGCATCCTCGCCGAGCGCACGGACGAGGCCCTGGTGAGCCTCGCCTCCCACGGGTTCAAGCCCGTGAAGGTCATGACGGAAGGCGAGTGGATCGCGGTGCTGGCGGTGCGGGAATCCTGAAAAAACAACATCGGAACACAGAGGACACAGAGTGCAACAGAGGACACAGAGGGAAAAGAAAATGAGCGCGGCGATGGAGGCAAACGGTTTTTTTCTGTGTCCTCTGCGGGTTTCTGTGTCTTCTGTGTTCCTCTTTGGTCTTTTCACTAGGCTGATGGTATGAGCCGCGCGGATCGCCCCATCGGGGTCTTCGACTCCGGTATCGGCGGGCTCACCGTCATCCACGCCCTGCGCCAGCTGCTGCCGCAGGAGGACCTCGTGTACCTCGGCGACACGGCGCGGCTGCCCTACGGCACCAAGAGCCACCGCACCATTGAGCGGTACACGCTGCAGATGGGCGAGCTGCTCCAGCGCCACGACCCCAAGCTCATCGTCATCGCCTGCAACACCGCCAGCGCCCACGGGCTGCCGGCCCTCCAGGCCGTGAGTCCCTGCCCGGTGATCGGCGTGATCGAACCCGGCGCTGAGGCCGCCGCAGCACAGCCCGGCGCTGTGGGCATCATCGGGACCCTGGCCACGGTGGGCAGCGCCGCCTACGACGCGGCCATCCATCGCCGGGACCCGGCCAAGGTCATCCACAGCGTGGCCTGCCCCCTGCTGGTGCCCCTGGCGGAGGAGGGCTGGTTCGATGATCCCGTCACCGACAGCATCTGCCGCCGCTACCTGAACCTGCTGCCCTTCGAGGTGAAGACCGTGGTGCTGGGCTGCACCCACTACCCCACCCTGCTGCCCAGCCTGGAGCGCTGCCGCCCTGGCACCCGCTGGATCGACAGCGGCCTCGTCACCGCCAAGGCCGTGGACCGGATGCTGCAGGGCACCCTCGGCTACCGTACCAAGAGCGCCCGCGGCACCCTCCGGGTCCAGCTCACCGACGCCAGCAGCCGCCTGAAGGAAGTGGGCAGCCGGTTCCTGGAAGAGGCGCTGGGCGATGTGGAAGTCGTCGAAATCTAGCTGACGCACGGAGATGGGAATGGCCACACCGCTCACGATCCGCGACCTGCGCCCCAGCGAGTTCGAGGCGCTCGGCCGGCTCCTGGTCGAGGTGTATTCCCACCTGGAAGGCTTTCCGACTCCGGAGGAGCAGCCGCGCTATTACGAGCTGCTGGCCAACATCGGGCGCTTCACCGAGAAGCGGGACGCCAGGGTGCTGGTGGCGGTCTCCGCCGAGGAGGAGCTGATCGGGGGCGTCGTCTACTTCGGGGACATGGCCGAGTACGGATCGGGCGGAACCGCCACCACGGTCAAGAACGCCTCCGGCATCCGCCTCCTCGGGGTGGATCCCAGGTTCCGGGGGCTGGGAGCCGGCAAGGCGCTGACGAAGGCCTGCATCGAATTGGCGGAGGCCAAGGGACACGCCCAAGTCGTCCTGCATACGACCCAGGCCATGCGGACGGCGTGGGGCCTCTACGAGCGGCTGGGGTTCGAGCGGTCGCTGGATCTCGACTTCACGCAGGGCGACCTGGCGGTTTTCGGTTTCCGGCTCAGACTGCCCCGGGCGTAGCGCAGGACTTCAGGCGTTCTCCGGGCCCTCGGCCCCGGTCCGCGCCCCCGGCAGGGTGAACACCACGCAGGTTCCCTGGCCCTCGCGGCTGTCGATGCGGATCTCGCCGCCGTGGCCGCGGACGATCTCGCGGCAGATGCTGAGGCCCAGGCCGGTGCCCTTGCCTTCGGGCTTGGTGGTGAACATGGGGCGGAAGACCTGGCCCAGCAGATCGGCGGGGATGCCCTGGCCGGAATCCTGGAAGCGCAGCTCCCACCAGAGGCCGCCCGGGGTGCTCTCCTCGGCGGGCCGCGCCGTGAGGCGCACGCCGCCGCCGCCGGGCATGGCGTCCACGGCGTTGTTCATGAGGTTCAGGAAGAGCTGCTCCATCAGCTTGCGGTCCACATCCAGGCAGCAGTCCGCCGGGGCTGAGGCTTCCACGGTGACGCCGTGGGCGGTGAGGGTGGGGGCCCACAGGTGCTGGAGGTCGTCCAGAAGGTCGGTGAAGGACTGGTGTTCCCGGTGCAGCTGGGGGCGGCGGGTGAGGTCGAGCATGCGGCGGACGATGCCGCTCACGCGCTGGATCTGGGACTGGATCACGCCGATGCGGTCGCGCACCTTCTCCGGCAGGTCCTTCTGGCCCTCCAGAAGCTGGAGGTGCCCGTTCACCAGGTTGAGGGGCGTGCCCACCTCGTGGGCGAAGGTGGCCGTGAGCTGGCCCGCCACGGCAAGCCGCTCCTGGGCGCCCAGCTCCTCCCGCAGCAGCGCGTTGCGCTCGGCCATGGCCGCCAGCTCCGCATTCTTGGCCTGGAGTTCCGCCAGGGCGGCGTCGATGCGGTCCTGGAGGCTGGCGTTGAGGCCGCGGATCTCGCGGATGAGGGCTTCGCGCTCCTCGCCGGCCCGCTGGAGCTGGACGGCCATGCCGTTGAACCGGGCGGCGATGAGGCCCAGCTCGTCGCTGCGCTTGACGGGGACCCGGGCGCTGGTTTCGCCCCGCTCCAGCTGCTCCATGGCCAGCACCGTGGCCTCGATGGGGTCGCTGATGAGCACCCGGAGGATGAGCCAGAGGAGGATGAACTCGCCGAGGAGGACGCCCGGGAGGGTGCGGTAGGTCCGCTTGAGGTTGTTGTCCCAGACCACCTCCCAGCGCTCCAGATCGCAGTAGACCCGGACGAGGCCCAGGGGGGCCTGCCCGGGTTTGTGGCTGCGGATGGGCTGGTAGACCTTCCAGGCCCGGCCGCCGGTGTTCAGATCCACCAGCTCGGCCTGGGGTTTGGTAAGGGACAGGTACGACCCGATCTCAGGCCCCCACTCCACGATCAGTTCGTCGCCGGAGGAGCGCACCAGCTCCACCTCGCTGCCCTTGCCCACGCGCTTGAAGACATCGATCTGGAAGATGCTGCGGTCGGGACCCGCGATGCTCTCCAGCAGCTGGTCCAGCTTGTCGGGATCCTTGAAGGCGGGGTCCCGCTCCACGATGTCGGTCTCCACCGTGCCCGCCGTTTCGATGGTCAGTTTCCGCGAGTAGCTCTCCGCCTCGCGGCGGCTGTTGCGGGTGATGGAGTAGGCCACGGCCACGGTGAGGACGCTGGTGACGAGCCCCAGCATGAGGAAGAGCTTGGCGTGCACGCTGCGCAGCCAGGCCAGGGGGCGGATCCGCACGCGCCAGAAGCTCATCGGGGGAACTCCGCGGCCGGGGGTGGACCTGGGATGGCGGGCAGGCCCAGGGCCGGGCGCACCGTCTGGGCGAAGGCGGCGGGGTCCAGGCCCTGGGCGGCGGCCGCGAAGCGGCCGAAGGCCGCGCGCCGGGCCTCGGCCACGTCCCCCAGCAGCTCCAGCACGCCGCCGCAGAGGATGGCG
Source organism: Geothrix sp. (assembly GCA_036504495.1). GTDB lineage: Bacteria > Acidobacteriota > Holophagae > Holophagales > Holophagaceae > Geothrix. The sequence goes on along the minus strand of DASXVC010000084.1, from coordinate 42,299 downwards.
CAGTCCCGGGCGCGGAGCTGGCCCTCCTCCTCCCAGAGCAGGGCCTCCAGGGCCGCCAGGTCGTGATGCTCGCCCAGTGCCGTCTGGAGCGCACGCAAGCCCTTGAGCAGGGTCTCCGGCACCACGGCGAAGGCGCCTTCCAGGGCCTCCACGGCGTAGCGCAGCTTCTTGATGCGGATCCGGGCCTTGTGGAGGGCCGCGGCGTCCTCCTGGATGGCGAGGGTGGCCAGATCGCCGAGGGCGGCCGCGGCGCGGGACTCGAGGCAGGCCCAGGCAGCCTCCTGGAGCGAGGTGTGCTGGAAGGGGGATGGCAGGCTGGGCACCTTCAGCAGGCGGTCCAGGTTCGGCAGGCGCAGGGCCTCCAGCTCCTGGTGCATGGCGCGGCGGGCCTTGGCGCGGGAGCGGTCGATGCGCACCAGCAGGTGCTCCAGCACGGCGCCCTGCACCGGGCCGCGGGCCCCAAGGCGGCGCTGCTCCAGCTGGTCCGCGTGGACGTCCAGTTCGCGGGGGAGGCCGAGCACGTCCACCAGCTGCTTCAGGGCCCTCCGCTGGCCCTTGTGGCTGGGGTAGGCCTCGGGATCCACCAGGTCCAGCACGGCGCCGAGGCGCCGGGCGGAAACCCGGACCTGGTGCAGCTGTTCCATGTCTTCGGCCCAGTCCGCGGCGGCCAGCAGCGCCTGGAGCCCCGAGAGTCGGACCTCCAGGGCGCGATGGAGCAGGATCGCCAGCTCGGCCGGATGCATCTCATGATTTTAGACACAATCGGTAGAAGCGAAAAATTGGCGTAAACTGGGAGACCTATGGAACACATTCACATCAAGGGCGCCCGGGAACACAACCTCAAGAACTTCGACCTTAGCCTGCCGCGCAATCAGCTGGTGGTGATCACGGGGCTGTCGGGCTCGGGCAAGTCCAGCCTGGCCTTCGACACGCTCTACGCCGAGGGCCAGCGCCGCTACGTGGAGAGCCTGTCGGCCTACGCGCGGCAGTTCCTCGATCAGATGGAGAAGCCCGATGTGGACAGCATCGAGGGGCTTTCGCCGGCCATCTCCATCGAGCAGAAGACCACCAGCAAGAACCCTCGTTCCACCGTGGCCACAGTGACGGAGATCTACGACTACCTGCGCCTGCTCTTCGCCCGCACGGGCAAGCCCACCTGCGTGGCCTGCGGCCGGGCCATCGCCAGCCAGACCATCCAGGAGATGGCGGACCAGATCCTGGCCAGGCCCGAGGGCACCAAGCTGCAGATCCTCGCGCCCGTGGTCCGGGGCCGCAAGGGCGAGTACAAGAAGCTGCTCCAGGACCTCATGAAGCGCGGCTACATCCGGGCCAAGGTGAACGGCCAGATGCTCGACCTCACCGAAGGCATCCCCGACCTGGACAAGCAGAAGAAGCACACGCTGGAGGTGGTCATCGACCGCCTGAAGGTGAGCCCCGCCATCCAGTCGAGGCTGGCGGACAGCCTGGAGATCGCCTGCAACCTCGCCGAGGGCAGCGCCCTCTGTGAGATCGATGGCAAAGAAGAGCTGTTCTCATCGAAGCTGGCCTGCAACAACGCCAAGTGCGCGAGGTTCGGCCAGGGCCTGCCGGAGCTGGAGCCCCGCTCCTTCTCCTTCAACACCCCCTATGGCGCCTGTCCCACCTGTGACGGCCTGGGCTTCGACCGTCAGTTCGCCGAAGAACTGATCGTTCCGAATCCGGCGCTTTCCATCAGCGAAGGCGCCATCCAGGCAAGCGGCTGGAAGAGCGTCTCGGACGACGGCTGGCGCTCGCAGATGATGGATCAGCTGGCGCGGAAGGCGAAGTTCAGCCTCGATACCCCCTGGAAGAAGCTCCCCGCGGACATCCGCCGCCTGCTGCTGCACGGCACCGAGAAGGAGATGCGGTTCACCTACGAGAACAAGAAGAATCGCTACGACTTCGTCCATCACTTCGAAGGCATTGTGGGCAACCTCGAGCGCCGCTACCGGGAGACCACCAGCGAGGAGATCCGGGCGGAGCTGGAGGAATCCATGCGCATCATCCCCTGCGAGGCCTGCGGGGGGCAACGCCTGAAGGCGGAGGTGCTGGCGGTCTATGTGGGCGGGCAGAACATCGCCCAGGTGGTGGCCCAGAGCGTGCGGGAGGGCCGGAAGTGGTTCGCGGATCTGGCCCTGGAGGGCAAGGAGGCGGTCATCGCCGAGAAGGTGCTGAAGGAGATCCGCGAGCGCCTCGGCTTCCTGGACGATGTGGGTCTGGGCTACCTGACGCTGGACCGCAGCGCGGCCACGCTGTCCGGTGGCGAGGGGCAGCGCATCCGCCTGGCCACGCAGATCGGCAGCAAGCTCCAGGGCGTGCTCTACGTGCTGGACGAGCCCAGCATCGGCCTGCACCAGCGGGACAACCTGCAGCTCATCCACACCCTGAAGGAGATGCGGGACCTGGGCAACACGGTGCTGGTGGTGGAGCATGACCTGGAAACCATCCTCGCCGCGGACCACGTGGTGGACATGGGGCCCGGCGCCGGCGAGCACGGCGGTTTCGTGGTGGCCCAGGGCACGCCCGAGGAAATCGGCCGCACGCCGGGCTCCATCACCGGCGATTTCCTGTCCGGCCGCGACGCCATCCCCGTGCCCCGCACCCGCCGCAAGGCCAAGCGCGGCCATCTGTCCGTGGTGGGCGCCGAGGAGAACAACCTCAAGAAGGTGGACGCGGACTTCCCCATCGGCCTCTTCACCTGCGTCACCGGTGTCAGCGGCTCGGGCAAGAGCACCCTGGTGAACGAGATCCTCTACAAGGCCCTCGCCAACCAGCTGCACCAGGGCGTCCACATCGTGGGCAAGCACAAGGCCATCCAGGGCCTCGAAGCCGTGGACAAGGTCATCGACATCGATCAGGCGCCCATCGGCCGCACGCCCCGCAGCAATCCCGCCACCTACACGGGCCTCTTCACCCCCCTGCGGGAGCTGTTCGCCCAGCTGCCCGAGAGCAAGGCCCGCGGCTACGCGCCGGGCCGCTACAGCTTCAACGTGAAGGGCGGGCGCTGCGAGAAGTGCGAGGGCGACGGCGTCCTCAAGATCGAGATGCACTTCCTCCCGGACGTCTACGTCACCTGCGAGCAGTGCAAGGGCAAGCGCTACAACCGCGAGACCCTGGAGATCCACTACAAGGGCAAGAGCATCTCCGAGGTGCTGGCCATGACCGTGGAGGAGGCGCTGGAGCTCTTCGCCCCCATCCCCGTGCTGGCCAACAAGCTGCAGACCCTCATGGACGTGGGCCTGGGCTACATCCGCCTGGGGCAGAGCGCCACGACGCTTTCCGGTGGCGAGGCCCAGCGCGTGAAGCTGGCCAAGGAGCTGAGCAAGCGCGCCACGGGCCGCACGGTCTACATCCTGGACGAGCCCACCACGGGCCTGCACCTGAAGGACATCCAGAAGCTGCTGGAGGTGGTGAACCGGCTCGTGGAGACGGGCAACACCCTCATCGTCATCGAGCACAACCTCGATGTGATCAAAACCGCCGACTGGATCCTGGACCTGGGTCCCGAGGGCGGCGGCGAAGGCGGCCGCATCATCGCCGTGGGCACACCCGAAGAGGTGGCCAGGAAGAAGGCCAGCGTGACGGGGAAGTACCTGGCGCCGTACCTGAAGTAGCGCCTAGGCGTACTGATCGACCCGCTGCCCCACGCCACCCGACTGGGCCACCATCTTGGCCAGTTCGGCGCCCTGCTCGGCGGTGATGTCCAGGGACTTCCTCAGCACGCTGACCGCCAGGCGGTCCTGCAGGTTGGCCTGGCTCTGGGCGGCGGCGCTGGCGGCGGTGATTTCCACGGGATCCTCGACGGCTCTCTATCGGACGCTGGGCTTGCGGACATGAGCGGTCCGCAGGAGGGCGGCGGCATCCTTGACGGGGACCTTGGCCTCGGTGGCGGCGAGATTCTCCGCGGCGATGGCTTCGAACACCTCGCGCCGGTGGACTTGTACGCTCCGGGGCGCCTTGATCCCCAGGCGGACGCCCTCTTTGGTGATGCCAAGGACGATGACCTCGACCTCGCCCCCGATGACGATGGATTGATCCGGCTTTCTCGTGATGACAAGCATGGTCGAAGGGTATCAGTCCCCGGGAAGGATCGGGAACCGCAGGGGGTACTTGTCGACGTTGAGGGTGATCTGGAAGCCGACCCGGGTCTTCACGTTCACCACCAGGGGCCCGGCCAGGTTCGTGGTCATGCGCCGGGGATCCTCGGGGATCACCACCAGCGTGAGGATGATGGCGTCCTCGGGGGCTTCCAGTTGCAGGGCTTCGGCTTCCTCGTCATCCAGGGGAATCTCGTAATCGGCCTTGAAGGCCACCGGGTCGACGCAGGTGAAGGCGATCTTCAGATCCTCCACGGACTGGAGGAACTTCAGGGGGTAGCCATCCATGGGCTCGAAGAGCCGGAAGGTCGTCAGGTGGGGGAAGCCCAGGAGACCCTTGGGAAAGGTCAGGAGGATGCCCTCGTCGGTGTCAGGGGTGGGAGTGGGGGTCATGGCCGTCCAGGGTTGTTCCAGATCAATCCATCGGACGGATCCCCGTCTTCCTGAGTTTCATGCGCCCCTTCCTGGAACACGGCCCAGAGGGCGTCCGCGCGTTTGCGGCGGAACCGGGGGTTGGGGATGGTGCGCTCCAGGGCCTCCTTGGTGGCGGGCGGGTGGGTCAGCCGGTCCATGAGCCAGCGGTTGCCCAGCTCCATGACGGCGCCCACGTCCCCTTCGTTGCCCCAGGCCCAGCGCAGCGCCGTGAGCTTCTTGGCCCGGTCCACGGCCAGATCGCCCAGGTGTCTGGCCTTGTCCACCACGGGGTCGTGCTTGGGTGGGGTGTAGGCCTGGACCCGCTTCAGCAGGTGACGCATCTCCTTGGGCAGGCTGGCGAGACGGGGCCCGATCTCCGGGTGGTCCCGCTTCGTGTCGGCCTCGTCGGCCAGGGTGCGCAGGAGGGGCAGCAGGAGGGCGGCGTCGCGGCTGGCGTAGCTGATCTGGGCTTCGCGCAGGGGGCGCAGCATCCAGTTGGAGTCCTGCTCCTCCTTGGGAATGTCGAGGCCCAGCTTGAGCTTGGCCATGGTCTTCAGGCCGGGCTGGGGATAGCCCAGGGCGCGGGAGAGCAGCATGGTGTCGAAGATGCTGGTGGGCACCACGTCGTAGAGGCGCTTGAACACGATGCCGTCGCCGGAGAAGTCATGGACGATCCAGGGCACCTGGGCCATGGCCTGCAGGGCGGAACGCATGAGGCCGTCGAGGGCCAGAGGGTCCACCAGCCAGGCCTGGTCGTGGGTGGCCACCTGCATGAGGGCCAGCACGCAGTGGTGCATGCCCGTGAGGCTGCACTCGATGTCCACGGACAGCACCCCGGCGGAGTGCCACAGGGGCAGCGCCTCCTGCAGCTTCTCGGGCGTGTCCACGAAGGTCGTGGGGAGGTCGAAGTGGTCAAGCACCATCCGGCCAGTATGGCAGTCCGGTACCATGAACCTTCGTCACGATCTGCGAGGCCTCATGAACCGCTCCCTCTTCTGGACCACCTTCGCCACCGTCTTCCTCGCGGAGGTGGGCGACAAGACGCAGCTGGCGGCAATGACGGCCACGGTGCGGAGCGGCCAGATCTGGACCGTGTTCCTGGCCGCCAGCGCAGCCCTGGTATGCGCCACGGCCATCGGCGTGGCGCTGGGTGGCGTGCTGTTCCGCTACATTCCCGAGTCCGCCATCAAGTGGGCGGCGGGCTGCGCCTTCATCGCGGTGGGGCTGTGGGTTCTGATCAAGGGCTGACCCGCCTCTTCTACGATGGCGGGTGCGGCCTCTGCCGCGGAGCCGTCCGCTTCGTGGCGCGCCGCGACCGGTCGGGCCGCATCCATTTCGCGCCGCTGGAGGGGGAGACCTTCCGGCGGGTGGTCCCGGCGGCCTCCCGGCACGGCCTTCCCGACAGCCTCGTGGTCCTCACACCCGAAGGAGACATGCTCACCGGGTCGAACGCGATGATCGGCCTCCTGCGGCGGATGGGGCCGCCCTGGCGCTGGCTGGGCGCCGCGCTGGCCTGGATTCCCGGGCCCCTGCGGGAGATGGCCTACCGCCTCGTGGCCCGCCTGCGACCCGCGAAAGATCAGGCCTGCCCCATGGATGGCCCCGCTGGGGATGACCGGTTCGAGCCATAGATAACAAAAAATGTCACAAAGCCGGACGGCCTCGCACCGAAAGGGGGAACAACAGCACCCTGGTTCGGATCGGCCCCGCCGGTAGAACCGTGTCCTGTCCCAACACCGGGGCCGCCGTGCGGCCCCCAGGCGCGGCCTTGGCCGCACGGAGGATTCATGATCACGAAACTTATCGGGGCCGCCACCCTGTTCGCGGCTGGTTCACTGATGGCCGGCGGCCCGGCCACCGTGGGCGCCACGCCCGTGGAGTCCTTTGGCGCCGATGCCGCCCTGACCCAGACCGGGGATTGTGGCGCCAAGGAATCGAAGGAGGAGGCCAAGGCCCCCGCCAAGGCCAAGGATGCGAAGGCGAAGGACGCCAAGGCCAAGGAGGGTTCCTGCGGCAAGGGTTCCTGCGGGAGCAAGGACATGAAGAAGGACAAGAAGGAGGGATCCTGCGGCAAGGACAAAAAGGAAGGCTCCTGCGGCAAGGACAAGAAGTAGCCGGCGGGGACGGGCCATGGCTCAGGACAGGTTCACCGGCGTGGGGTTGGGGCTTCGCCGCCCGCACCTCGAGCAGGTCGCGCGCATGGAGGCTCATGGCGTGCCCTTCTGGGAAACCTGTCCTGAGAATGTGGTCGGGGACGGCGGGCGCCACCACCGGCTGGCCTGCGCGATCCTCGACCGGGATCCCGTGCTCACCCATGGGCTGGCCATCTCCGTGGGCGGCTTCGACCCCTGGGATGCGGCGTATCTCCGGGACCTGGATCGATTCCTGGTCCGCACCGGAACCCCCTGGCACTCCGAACACCTCTGCTTCACCAGCGTGGACGCGAGCTGTCTCCACGAGCTGCTGCCCCTCCCCTTCACGCGGGAGGCGGCGCGCCACACGATCGCCCGCGCCCGGGACCTCCAGGCCCGCCTGCCGGTCCCGCTCCTGCTCGAGAACATCACGTACTACGCCGAGCTGGGGGAGGCCGAGATGGATGAGGCCGCCTTCATCACGGAGGTGCTCGAGGGCGCGGACGTGGGCTGGCTGCTGGACGTGAACAACGTCTACGTGAATGCCATCAACTTCGGGTTCGATTCGAAGGCCTGGCTGTCCCGCATGCCGCTGGACCGCGTGGCGCAGCTTCACATCGCCGGCCACAAGCGCTTCGGCGACCTCACGGTGGACACCCACGGCGCCGATGTCATCGATCCCGTCATCGAGCTGATGCAGTGGACCCTGGGACGCCTGGGCAGGCCCGTCCCGGTGCTGCTGGAGCGGGACAACCACATCCCCGATCTCGACCTCCTGCTGGCCGAGCGGGCGCGGATCCAGGAAGCCTACGAGGGCGCCCTGGCCATGATCGAAGTGCGCCATGGTTGAGCCCCGGACCCTCCTTCTCCAGCGGGCCATGGCGTCTCTGGTGCTGGATGGCGACGAGGCCGCCCTCGCGGCCGACCCCGGTGTCCCGGCCCGCGGCCAGGGTCTGTCCGAAGCGGACCAGCGGGCCTTCCGGAACCAGGCTTCCGCGATGATGGCCTACCGCGAGCTGGCCCGGACGAGCCTCCTCGAGCCCCTGGAGACCATGTTCCCGGTGCTGAAGGCGCTGCTCGGTGAAGCCGGTGTGTGGGAGGAATGCGTCCAGGCCTTCCTCGAGGCGCGCGTGGTCCGCAGCACCCACTACCGGGACATCGCCCCGGCCTTCCTGGGCTGGCTGGCGGCCACCCACTGGGGCCTGGACCGCTGGCCCTTCCTCCTGGAGCTGGCGCACGCCGAGATCCTGGAAGTGCTGGTGGCCCGTTTTCCAGATTTGGAACCCTCCGAGCATCTCCATGCGGAACCCGGACCCCAGGATCTCGTTGTCCTGGATGCGGCCAGCCACATCGTCTCCTACACCCACGCCGTCCACCGGACGAGTGAGCAGGCTCCAGTCCCCGAAGCCCGCCCCACCCATCTGCTCGCCTTCCGTGACGGGGTGGGGGAGGCCCGGCTGCTGGAGCTGACTCCGGCCACGGCTGCGCTGCTGGTGCAGGCCCAGACCCTCCCCCTGGCGGCCTCGGCGGCGGCGGTAGGCGTGCCCGACCTCACCCCGCTGCTGAGCCTCCTACGCGACCTCCGCCGGGATGGGGCCGTCGCGGGATTCCAAACCACGCCCTCAACCTGACTGCGAGGCCCCATGCGCGTCCGTTCCCTGCTGCCGGCCCTGTTGCTGGCCCTTCCCCTTCTGGCCCAGCCCCGGGTTTTCCGTGTGGACGACACTCACACGGTGCTCGGCTTCAAGGCTTCGACCCTGCTCTTCGACGTGCCGGGGCGCTTCACCCGCTACAAGGCCGATATCGAAGGCGACCCGGCTTCGCTCGAAGGCGTGAAGGTCCGCCTCGACATCGATGCCGGGTCCATCAACACGGCCAACACGACTCGCGATGAGCATCTCCGCTCACCGGACTTCTTCGATGCGGCGAAGCACCCGAAGATCACCTTCACCTCACGGGACGTGCGCAGGGACGGGGACCGGGTGCTGGTCCGGGGAACCCTCGTCATGCACGGCGTCAGCAAGGACCTGGAGCTGCCTTTCGTGGCCGCGGAAGGAGTGAACGGCGCCGGGGCCAGGACCTGGTCGTACCGGGCCACGCTGCCGCTGGACCGCCTGGTCTTCGGAGTGGGCGCCGAGAGTGTGGCGGCCAAGATCAGCTTGAAGCGGCAGGTGGACCTGGATCTGCTGCTGGTGGGCTTCTTTGAAGAGCCCCCGGCCGCGGCCGGCCCGGCACTCCCCGCCAGGAAATCCACCGCCCCGCGGAAGAAGTAGGGCTTGCCCGCCACCAGGGCCGCCGCGGACACTGGCAGCGGCATGACGGACACCCTCCCGACCGAATCCGAACTGATCCAACGAGCCGCAGGTGGAGACTCGGAGGCCTTCGGTGCCCTCGTACATCCCCATCTCGCCCTCTTCCACCACGGAATCCACCGCATCCTGGGCAATGCCGCCGACAGCCAGGATGCGCTCCAGGACGCCCTCATGAGCATCCACCGTGATTTGCCCCGCTTCGAAGGGCGCAGCCGCTTCAGCAGCTGGGGCTACAAGGTCTGCCTCAATGCTGCGCTGATGGCGCGGCGGAGCCGGGTGAGGATCCACGACATGGAACAGTCCGAGCCCCTGGCCCTGGGGCCCTTTGATGAACGGGGCCACCACCGGGAACCGGACCACCTGCGCGAGTGGCAGGTGGAGGCGCAGGCCCACGCCCTGGTCGAGCGGCAGGAGATGCGGGAATGCCTGATGCGGGCCCTCGATGAGCTACCCGACTCGCAGCGGATCGTCTTCGTGCTGAAGGATCTGGAGGACTGGGACACGGATGCGATCGCGCAACACCTCCAGTTGCCCCCGGCCACGGTCCGCCAGCGGCTCCATCGCGCCCGGGTGCTGCTGCAGGCCCGTCTCCGCGCCCATGTGCTGGGAGGCCGCCCATGATGTTCCTTCCCACCTGCCGCGAGGTTCAGTCCGAGCTCACCGAGTACGCCGAAGGCGCCCTGCCGTTCCGGCGGCAACTCGGTATCCGGATCCACCTCCTGTTCTGCCGGGTGTGCGCGGGGTTCCTGCGCGGCCTGGCGGCCCTGCCGGGGATCTCGAAGACTCTGCTGTCGCCCCCGGAGGCGGCTCCGGACGCCGCGGCCAGGGCCCTTGAGCAGGTCCAGGCCATCCTCCGGAACCAGCGAAGGGATTAGCCGCGCATCAGCGTGAGGATGGCGATCTCCGGCGGCGCGGCGATGCGGATGGGCAGGCCCACCACCCCCAGGCCCCGGCTCACGTAGAGCAGGTCATCGCCTTCGCGGTAGAGCCCCTGGGTCCGGGGCCCGATGAGGTGGGCGCTGCTGAAGCCGGGAATGGGGTTGATCTGGCCGCCATGGGTATGGCCCGACAGCGTGAGCCGGGCGCCGGCAGCCAGGGCCTGTTCCCATTCGCTGGGCCGGTGGTTCAGGCAGATGCGGAAGGCCTCGACGGGCAGGTCGCGGGCCGCCTCGGCGGGCCGGGGCCCGGGGCCGAAGACCATGCGCCGGAACCGGCCGTTGCGGGCCATCGGATCCTGGAGGCCCATGACGGCCAGGGTGGCGCCCTGGCGCTGGACCAGGGCTGAGGCGTTCTCCAGGCAGCGGATGCCGGCGGCCTCCAGATCCCGCCAGAGGGGGCGCGGATCGTCGAAGTAGTCGTGATTGCCCAGCACGGCGAAGGTTCCGAACCGGGGCCTGAAGTCCCGGAAGGCCTCCAGCAGCGGGGCCAGCTCGTCCGGGCGGCTGTCCACCAGGTCGCCCGTGAAGAGCAGCAGGTCAGGACGTTCCCGCTCGGTCAGGTCACGCCAGTTCCGCAGCGTGTCCGGACCCACCAGGGGTCCCGCATGCAGGTCGCTGAGGTGGGCGATTCTCAGACCGTCCAGGCCCGGGGGGAGGTCGGGAAAGGCCAGGGCCCGCCGGGTGATGCGGGGGTCGCCGTAGGCTTCCCGGGCGCCGGTGGCGCCGAAGGCCACGGCCGCGCCGGTGCTGGCGAGGGCGGCGGTGCGCAGGAAGGCCCGGCGGCCGGGATCGATGGCTTCTCCGGCCGGTTCAGGCTGGTTCCGGCTCCAGAGGTGCCAGAGCCCCTCGGCCAGCATGCCCGCCAGCAGGTGCAGCACCGTGAAGGCCTGGAAGTAGAAGGCGCCGCGGGCCATGCCCCGCAAGAGCGGCAGGGCCTCGTGGCCACCCTGTCCCAGAATGCGCAGCCCCGCGAAGAGGATCAACGGCACATGGAGGACGGCCAGGATCCAGGGCAGCCAGCGGCGGACCGCAGGCAGTTCCAGGCGCAGCAGGCGCAGGTGCAGCCACTGGACGAGGAAGATGAGGACGAGGCCGACGAGGAAGGGCATCAGGATCCGGAGGAGGACATCAGGGCCGCACGATCACGCTGAGGGTCCCCACAGTACGGCCCTTCATCGCGCCATCCAAGGGCCGATGCAGGCCCAGGGTGAAAGAGAGGTTGCCTGCCAGGCGCCGGATCACGTCCAGAGGGAGGCCCAGGCGGCGGCTGTCCAGCTCAAGGCCGGCCACCCGCTGTGCCGTGGGCCGGGGGGTGAGATCCTGCCAGACGGCCGTGTGTTCCACGTAGGCCTGGAAGGGGCCGAGCCCCAGATCGCTCCGGAGGCGCCGGAGGCGGTTGCCCGTGGCGGTGTAGGCAGGCAGGGCCGCCTGGACCACCCGGTTGGCGTCGAGGGCGGTGGGCAGCAGGGAGGTGGCCACGCCGCCCAGGTGGAAGCGGTCCAGAGCGGTGGGATCCCCTGTGATCCGCCCCTCCTCGAGGCGAACCGTGAGCGGGGACCAGGGATTGATCCAGCCCAGGGTGAGCGTGGCGCGGGCCAGGTCCCAGGCCTTCCCGTCCGTGCGGCCCCGTTGTTCCCGGGCCGCCAGGGCGGCCCGGAAGCCCTGGTCATCGCGGCTCCAGAAGCTCCCCAGCCCCGCCTCCACGCCGCTGAGGGCGCGGCTGAGCGGATCTCCGCCCGCGGGCGTGACGCGCTCGAAGGCCGCCACGGGCCGGATGTAGGACCGGGGCCTGCCCAGGTCCTCCCGGTCGAAGGCCAGCTCCGCGCCCCGGCGCTCACGGTCGAAACCAGCGGCGGGCGCGAAGCGCTGGCTGGAAGGACGCTCAAGGATCGAGAAGGCCTGAAGGGAGGGCGCCCACCGCCAGCCCCGCCAGGCGGCGCCAGCCATGCCGCCACGGGGGCCTGCGCCATCGCCCAGGCCCGCGAGCACCTGCCAGTTCAGGCGGTGGAGGAGGTCGTTGCCACCCGCGCCGAGCTGGGCGCTGAAGCCCGAGGGCGTGGCGCTGTATCCGACGACCGAGAAGGTGTCGTGGCTTTCGCCCACGCGGTAGGGGTGGGGCGCCACGGGGACGGGCGGAGGCAGCGGGCTGGGCTCGTCGGCCCTGGGAAGCACCTGGCCCTTCACCAGGGCCGCCGGATCCTGGGGCAGGGGGCCCGCCTCCAAGGGGGGGCGCGTGGCGTCGAGGCGGCGGATCTGGAGGCCCGAGGCGCTGAGCTGGGTGTAGTAGATCCACTTGCCATCGGGCGTGGCCACGGGGTTCCAGGCGGCGGCCAGGGTGCGCGTGAGGGGCCGTCCCTGGGCGTCCACCAGGTTCCAGATGCCGTCGACCTCCTTCCACGCGGGGCCGCCGGGTGCCAGCGCAGGTTTCGTGATGGCGGGAGTCGATTCCAGGCCCCGTCCGAACGTCCACTGACGTGGCTGGGGCCTCAGCACCCCCTCGTCATCGGGCAGCCGCACCTGGAAGGCGATGCGATCCGGAGCCGTCCACAGGGGCTTCCAGGGCAGGGCGCCATGGACGGGGCCCAGGCGGCGGGCGGGCTTGAGGGTGGGCGCGACGGGCGGATGATCGGCGGGCTCGCCCGGTTCCGGCTTGGCGGCCTTGGGCATGGCCTTCAGATCCCACACATAGAGCCCCGGTTTCTTGGGGTCCAGCACCCGGGCCAGGAGCTTGGTTCCGTCGGGGCTCAGGGCCAGGTCCGTGGCCCAGCCCTTCAGCTGGGTGACGAGCTCGCCCTCACGCAGCCCTTCCTGGGCTGCGCCCTGCGGGTCATCGCGCTTTGCGCGACGATGGGCCTCTGCTCCTGCTTCGGCCTCACGCGGCCCTTCCTGGGCAGCGCCCTGCGGGTCATTGCGCTTTGCGCAACGATGGGCCTCCGCTCCTGCTTCGGCCTCACGCAGCCCTTCCTGGGCTGCGCCCTGCGGGTCATCGTGCTTTGCGCGACGATGGGCCTCCGCTCCTGCTTCGGCCTCACGCAGGCCTTCGGCCCTGGCGCGGCGCTCCAATTCCAGGGCCGTGTGGGTCAGCTCCGCGCAGAAGCGCTGGTAGCCGTCCTTGGGGCCGAAGCCGAAGGTGGCCCGGAAGGCCGCGTCGAAATCGCGCTTGCCGGCCAGGCGGGTCCACAGGGTCGGGAGGATGTTCGGATCAGCGGCTTTCGTCTCCAGCCATTCCAGGTAGGCGCTGCCGCCCAGGTAGGCCATGCTGCCGCCGAGAAATCCGCCCGTACCGCTCAGGGCCTCGTAGGTGGGCAGCTTGCCCTCGATGGCCCACTGGCGCAGCACCGAGGCGCGGATGGCGCTGTGGGGACGGCCGCTGCCAGTGAGCTTGCCTTCGATGAGGGTGGCGTAGCCTTCCGTCACCCAGCGGGGGGACTTCTCCGTGAGCGGCCCCAGGACTGCGGTCCAGCGCCGCCAGAGGGTCTGCTTCCGGGCTGGGCGCAGCAGGTGGTGCATGTGGCCCAGCTCATGGCTGACGAGCAGCTCGGCCCAGCCGTGATGGTGGCCGATGACGGAATCGGGCTCGGGTTCCGTCTTCCAGAGCACCACGTGGGGCCGCTGGAGCACGGGGAAGGCCATGCCGTTGGCTTCCATGACCGGATCCAGGATGAGGATGTCGATGGGCTGGCCGGGCTGCTCGTAGACGTATCCGACGAGGCCGAGGTACTGGGCGTGGATGCCTTCGACGCGCCCCGCCACCTCCCGGCCGAAGGTCTCGAAGGCCGCCGGGCAGTGGATGCGGTAGTGGGCCGTCGTGAAGGTGAGCCACGGCGCGTCCGGGGCCTGGACCCGGGCAGGGGGCGCTGCCTGGACCAGGGCGGAGAGGAGGGCCAGGACGGGCGTCGGGAACCAGGGGCGCATGGCTCCAGTGTGACCAGGGCCGTGATGGATATCACATTTTGAGAATCCATCTCAAATTTCCGATTGAATTTTGGAATCAATTTTATGAGACTCATTCTCATGATTGTTGTGTCTCTCCCTCTCCTTCTGGTCCCGGCCCTGGTGGCGGGCCAGGTGCCTGTACCCTCCCAAGAGCGGGTGGTGCTGGCCATGGGAACGAAGCTGAGCCTGCGCCTCGAAGGGCGGGAGGATCTCTCCCGGGCCTCGGAAGCCGCCCTGGCCGAGGTGGCCCGGATCGAGGTGGCGTGCTCGACCTGGAGCCCCGACTCGCCCTGGAGTTGCCTGAACGCCGCCCAGGGACGGCCTGTGGCCCTGGATCATGAGTGGATCACCCTGCTGGGCCAGGTGAAGGCCTGGCAGGCCCGGACGGAAGGTGCCTTTGATCCGGTGCTGATGGCCTTGATGCGCGCCTGGGGGATCCGGCAGGGGGGGGGCACGCCGGATCCCCGGGCCCTGGTGGAGGCCCGGCGGGCCTCGGGGGCCGGTTTGCTGGACCTTGATCCGGTGGCGGGCACGGCCCGGCTGGCTCATCCGGCGGCGGGCGTGGAGGAGGGTGGTTTCCTCAAGGGCTATGCCCTGGACCGCACGCGCCTGGTGGCGGGCGCGCCTGCGGGCCTGCTCGATTTCGGGGGCCAGCTGCTGGCCTGGGGCCGGCCCGTCGAGGTGTCGGTGGCCGATCCCGGGGATCGTCAGCGACCCCGCCTTTCCTTCCTTCTCCGCAATGGCTCGCTATCCGGCAGCGGCACCTCCGAACGGGGCCGCCACATCCTCGACCCGCGCACCGGTGAACCCTGCCCGGCCTGGGGCAGCACGGCCGTGGTGGCCGCGGACGCCCTCACGGCGGACGTGCTCTCCACGGCCCTCTACGTGCTGGGCCCCGATACGGGCCCCGCCTGGGCCGAGCGTCAGGGCGTGGCTGCCGCCTTTCTTCTCAACGACGGAACCATCCGGATGAGTCCGGCCTTCCGATCCCTCCACCCAACTTTGATTTCCCGGGAGTCCCGATGAAGTCCCTGCTCACCCCCCTCATGTGCGCCCTGCTGGCGGCGCCCGCCTTCGCCCAGGAGAAGCCGGATACCGATAAGCGAGTCGCCGAGCTGGAGCGTCGCCTGGACGCCATGTCCCGGGAGCTCGAGAGCCAGAAGACCGGCAGCGTGATGCCTCCCGCCGGAGAAGAAGGCCGCTTCGGCCTGGGCGCGGCGGCCAGCAAGGTCTACGCGGCCCCCACGGGCCTCAGCATCGGCGGCTACGGCGAGTTCCTGTACCAGAACTTCGATTCGAAATTGCAGGACGGGACGAAGGCGCCCCGGGAGAACAACCTCGACGCGCTGCGTCTCGTGCTCTACACGGGCTACAAGTTCAACGAGCACATCGTCTTCAACTCCGAGCTGGAGTTCGAGCACGGCGGCTACTCCGATGAGTCCACCGGCGGTGAGGTCAAGGTCGAGTTCGCCTACCTGGACTTCCTGATCGATAAGGCCTTCAACGTGCGGGCCGGCATGATGCTGCTGCCCGTGGGCTTCATCAACGAGATGCACGAGCCCCCCGCCTTCCTAGGCTCCAAGCGCCCCCTCGTGGAGCGCCGCATCATCCCCAGCACCTGGCATGAGAACGGCGTCGGCATCCACGGCGAGCTGCCGGGCAACCTGAGCTACCGCCTCTACCTCGTGAACGGCATGGATGCCAACCCCGATTCCGGAAACGGCCACGAGGGTTTCACGGCCGAGAGCATCAAGGGCGGTCGCCAGTTCGGCAAGGAGGCCCAGGCCAACAGCCTGGCCTGGACCGGCCGCCTGGACTGGGCGCCCATCCCCGGCACCACGCTCGGCTTCAGCTTCTACCGCGGCAACTCCAATCCCGTGGACGGCGCCGAGTCGCTCGTCACGACGCTGTGGGATGTCCACGCCGAGTACCGGGCCCAGGGCCTCCAGCTGCGCGGCCTCTTCTCCCGGGTCACCAACTCCGAGGCCGGCGTCGCGGCGCTCCCCATCACCGGCGACGGCTTCCAGACCGGCACCCGCCAGTTCGGCGGCTACCTGGAGGCGGGCTACGATGTGCTCCGCGGAACGGGCAAGCAGGCCCTCATCCCCTTCGTCCGTTACGAGCGCCTCAATTCCCAGCAGCGGGTGGTGGATGGCGTCACGCCCGACCTGGCCAACGATGTGACCGTGAAGACCTACGGCGTGAGCTACAAACCCATCCCGAATGTCGCCGTGAAGGCCGATTGGAGCCAGATCGAGAACCGCGCCCGCACCGGCCGCAGCCAGTTCAACCTGGGCCTCGGCTTCTACTTCTAGGACCGGTGCCGGTCCCCTCCGGGAGTCCCCCATGATCCGCGTCCTGGCGCCCCTCGCCTTTTCCCTGCCGCTCTTCGCCACCCTGCCCACCACGCAGGAGGCCCTGGCCCTGGCCTTTCCGGGAGTGCAGTTCACCCGGAAGGAGTTCGTGCTCAGCGAGGCCCAGGCCGGGCGGGTGAAGGCGCTCTCGCAGGTCGAGCTGCCGGGACGCTGGACCGTGGCCTATGAGGCCCGCAAGAACGGAACCCTGGTGGGTGTCGGTTTCTTCGACACCCACCGGGTCCGCACCTTGAATGAAACCCTGCTGGTGGCGCTCTCGCCAGAAGGCCGCGTCCTCCGCGTGGAGGCCGTGGCCTTCTGCGAACCCGCCGAGTACATGGCGAAAGACGCCTGGGTGAAGCAGTTCGAGGGCAAGGCCCTCGACCCCCAGCTCAGCTTGAAGGGGGCCATCCACCCGCTGTCCGGAGCTACGCTCACGGCCCACGCCATGACCGACGCGGCCCGCCGCTGCCTGGCCCTCCATCAGGTGCTCTACCGGGAGGCGAAGTGAGTCCGCTCGAGCGTTGGAGCCTCCACCTCGCTGCCCTTGCCACCGCAGGCACGGGTCTGATGGATGGCCTCCTCCGCTGGTTCGGCCAGCGCGCCGGAGAGTTCGGCCCCGAGGCCCATCCCTGGCTGCCCGTGGCCCAGCACCTGCATGTGCTGACGGCGCCCCTCCTCCTCTTCGCCCTGGGCATGGTCGTGCGCGGACACCTCCAGATCAAGCTGAAGAAGGGTCCCGAAGGCCGCCGGACCGGCCTGGGCGCTGCCTTCCTCATCGCGCCCATGGTGCTGTCCGGCTACGCCGTGCAGGTGGTCACCAGTCCCGCTTGGCGCACGGGCTTCAGCTGGGCCCACGGGATCGGCGCGGGGCTGTTCCTGCTGGCCTACCTGGGCCACCTCTTCATTCCGCACTCCCGCAGCGAGGAAGCCGGCGAACGCATGGTGCAGATCACACGCTAGGCCTGGCGTAGACTGAGAGCATGTCCCGCATTCGAGTACTGCCCGACCAGGTGGCCAATCAGATCGCTGCTGGTGAGGTGGTGGAGCGACCATCTTCTGTCTTGAAGGAGCTGGTGGAGAACGCCCTGGATGCCGGAGCGCGCCGCATCGAGGTGGCCTGGGAAGAGGGCGGCAAGCGCCTGCTGGAGGTGGCCGACGACGGCTCCGGCATGGCCCGGGATGACCTCTATCTGGCCCTGGAGCGTCACGCCACCAGCAAGGTGCGCACCGCCGAGGACCTGGGCCATCTGGCCTCCTTCGGATTCCGGGGCGAGGCCCTGCCCAGCATCGCCAGCGTGAGCCGCTTCGATCTCACGAGCGCCGAGGCTGAGGGCGCGGGCCACCGCCTGCGCTGCGAGTTCGGCATCATCAAGGAGGTTACGCCCGCCCCGCGCAGCCGGGGCACGACGGTGACCGTGCGGGACCTCTTCGCCCAGCTGCCGGCGCGGCGGCGCTTCCTGAAGTCCACGGACACGGAGCACGCCCAGCTCTGGGGTGTCGTGGCGCGGCTGGCCCTGAGTTCACCCGGCGTCCACTGGACCATCCGACCCGACCGCGGCACGCCCATGGTGCTCCCCCCAGTGGAGGATGCAGGCCAGCGGCTGGTGCCCCTGCTGGGGGAGAAGCTGGGCCGCCTGGTGCCCTTTGTGAACGGGGAGCTGCCCTGGCGCCTGCGGGGTTTCGTGTCCCCGCCGGACCTCAGCTTCCGCGACCGCAACCACCTCTACCTCTTCGTGAACGGCCGGGCCGTGCGGGACCGCCTGCTGCTGGCGGCGCTCTCCGAGGCCTGGTCCGGCACCTTCGCCAAGGGCTCGTACCCGGCGGCGGTGCTGTTCCTGGAGCTGCCGCCCGAGGCGGTGGATGTGAACGTGCACCCGACGAAGGCGGAAGTCCGCTTCCGCGAGCCCCAGCGCATCTTCGCCTGGGTCCGTACCGCCGCAGAGGAGGCCTGGTCGAAGCTCCGCGGTGGCCTGGCTTCCGTGCTGGAGCTGCCGCCCAAGCCGCAGGAGGCCGAGTTCGACCTGGACCCTTCGCGCCGCGCCGCGCCCCAGCATCCGCGTCTCTGGTCAGATCATTCGGGCGGCGCCCTGGCGGCCTACCGGACCCTCAGCGACACCTTCACCACCCGGCCGGAAACCACGGTCTACGCCTACGAACCCATGTCTTCGGGGGTGGCGGAGAACCCGGATCCCGGCGGGGCCATCCGCTACCTGGGGGCCTTCCAGCAGACCTACCTGCTGGCCGAGATCGAAGGCGACCGGGGCCCCGAACTCTGGATCGTGGACCAGCACGTGGCCCACGAGCGGGTGCTCTTCGAGCGGCTCTTCCTCCGCCGCCACGCCCCCGCCATCCAGCCTCTGATGCCGCCCCAGGTGGTGCAGGTGGGGCCCGAGGCCCTGGCACGTCTCACGCCCTTCCTGTCCGAGCTGGAGGCTGCCGGGGTGGAGACGGAACCCTTCGGGGATGGCGCCCTGGTGGTGCGCGGCCTGCCGGACTTCCTGGCGGATCGCGATCCCCAGGCCCTGCTGGAGGACCTGCTGGCCCGCCTCGAACGGGAAGGCCGCGTGGACCTCGACGCCTTCCGCCGCGACCTCAACGCCGAACTGGCCTGCCGCGCCGCCATCAAGAAGCACCACGGCCTGCCGCCGGACCTGGCCCTGGGCCTCATCCGGGACCTGCTGGCCTGCGAGGTGCCCAACACGTGTCCCCACGGGAGGCCGATTCTGAAGAAGCTCACCCTCGACGACCTGGAACGGAGTTTCGGGCGGCGGATGTAGCCGTCTTCAGTCTCCGGACCGGCTCCGTTCGGCCACCAGGTCCACGCCCAGCCGCCGGGCCGTGGCGTAGAGGGCTGGGCGGGCGAGGCCCAGCGTCTGGGCCGCCTCGGCCATGCGGAAATCGCAGGCCTGGAGGGTGTCCAGCAGGAGCCGCCGCTGGAAGGTCCGTGTGGCGTCGTCCCAATTGCGCATCTGGAGCACGGGGGCCTCCAGCTCCGGCAGGTGGGCGGATCTCAGGGTCCCCCCCTCGCAGCGCAGGATGGCCCTTTCCAGCGCGTGCAGCAGCTCGCGCACGTTCCCGGGCCAAGCCAGTCGGGCCAAGGCCTGGGGGAGGCCCGGAGCCAGGGCGGGCACCGGCCGCTTCGCCGCGGCGGCCGCCTTCACCACCAGCCGGGGCACCAGGAAAGGGAACTCGTGGCGGCGGGCGGACAGGGGCGGCAGCCGCAGCACGGCGCCCTGGAGGCGGAAGAGCAGGTCCCGGCGGAAGCTCCCGGTCTCGGCCAGTTCCTCCAGGGGCCGGTGTGTGGCGGCGGCAAAGCGCACGTCCACCCGGATGGACTGGTCCGAGCCCACCCGCCGGATTTCACGCTCCTGGAGCACCCGCAAGAGGAGAGATTGGAGGCGCGGGGAGAGGTCGGCCACCTCGTCCAGGAACAGGGTGCCCCCCCGGGCGGTCTCGATGGCGCCCCGGCGGTCGCGGTCGGCCCCCGTGAAGGAACCCTTCGTGTGGCCGAAGAGCTCGGATTCCAGCAGGCCCTCTGCGAAGGCCGAGCAGTTGACGGCGACCAGGGGTCCCGAGCGGCCCGAGCGGTGATGGAGCTCCCGCGCCGCCAGCTCCTTGCCCGTGCCTGTGGCACCGAGGATCAGCACCGGCAGGTCCGAGATGGCCACGCGGTCCAGTTCGCGGAGGATCCCGGCCATGGGCTCGCTGCCATCCGTCAGCAGCAGCCCGCCGTCCTCGATGGTTTCCCGGGGCCGAACCTCCTGGAGCTGGGCCAGCCAAGGGGCCAGCAGCAGGGGCTCCAGCGGGGGGCCCGGCACAGCTTCCGGCGCCTGGGCCAGCAGGACGGCGCCCACGGGGCAGCCTTCCCAGGTGAGGGGATGGCCCCGCCAGATCCAGGTGTCGTGCTGGAAGGGGGCCAGGGCCCCATCCCGGGCCAGGCGGCTGAGGGCACCCTCAGGCGGCAGCACCCCGGTGCCCAGGGTCCGCTGCGTCGCGCCTTCTCCCCAGACCAGCCAGGTGGGGGTGGACCGCTGGGCCAGCCATCGCTCCAGGAGGATCCGTGCCGAAAGGGCTGGCGGCACCTCCGGTGTGGGCCAGAGGGCCGCGAGGCGCCCCTGGTGGCGAGGTGACTGGGCGCGGTCGGCGATGGCCTGGAGGGCCAGGAGGGCTTCGGCGCGGCGGAGGTCCGGCCGCCGTTCCAGCACCTGCAGGCCCTGTTCCAGACACATGATCTGGGTGGGACAGGCCTGCCAGGCCGCCCAGAAAGCCTGTGGATCACCGGTGCCACGGAAGAGCCGGTGGGCCTCCCAGCTGAGGCGGGTTTCGGGGTCCGCATCCGGGGGTGGATCCTCCGTCAGCGGTCCCAGGACAGCCTGCAGGAAGCGGGCGTAGGGGTGGCCCTGGACATGGATCAGGGCTTCCCGCACCAGGTCCCAGCGCTCCCGGTCGGCCGCGTGCAGGGCCAGCAGGCCCCAGCCCGCGGCGAAGTCCGGATGGGCTTCCACCAGGCGGTGGATGCGGGCCAGGGCCGCGTCCGGTTCCAAGTTCACTTCTGCCAGCTGGGCCGTCTCCAGATTCTGCCAGGGTTGCGGGAGGGGTCCGCGCAGGGCGGCCCACCGGGCGTGGGCGGGGAGGTCGGCCCACTTGAGGGCCAGGTGGGCGGCGTTGGAAGCCGCCCGCTCGGCCCAAGCCGTGGCGCCCAGCCGGAGGAAGTGGGCGTGGGCAAAGGTGAAGGCGCGCAGGGAGGCTTCCGGAGTGCAGGCCCGGTCAGCCCGCAGCCCTTCGGCCATCCAGTGGAAGGGGTCGGCGCAGGGATGCACGCCGCTGCCCCAGGACGGATAGCCTTCCGCCGGGAGGGCCGCTTCGCCGCCCCAGCGCATGCGAATCCGGTCCCAGGTGGGATGGTGCGCAAGGGCTGGCGGATCCGGCCGGTGGAGGGACTCCTGGATATCGGCCTCGAGGGGTTCCTCCCAGCCGCGGGGTTGTCCCTCGGACCGCTGCATGTGAAGAAAGGCCGCCAGGGGGGCTTCAGGCGCCTCGCCTCCGGCCAGGCCACCCTGGGCCAGGGAGGCCAGCCCCGGGACCGAGGCGCCGAAGCCCCGCGCCCAGGCCCGCAGGCGGGGGTCCAGCACCCACCGCCCATCCGGGAGGGCCGCCAGCCAGGGGGCACCGCGGTGGGGAAGCAAGGCTTCAGGCAGGTCTTCCAGCACCAGTCGGTCGGCATGAGCCTGGAGGGCGGGCCAAGGCAGGGCCGGATCCAGGGGCCCCTCGGGTAGCAGGCGCCCGGCCGCATCCTGGCTTCGCAAAAGGAACTCCCACCAACCCGGTGGGAGGTGCTGGAGGCCGGGAGGGAGCAGCAGCTCCAGGTAGGGCGGCAGGTGCAGCGCACCTGCCTCATCCACGGCTCCCAGCAGGGCGATCCAGCGCAAGCGCTGGGGCCGGTCCAGGAGGACCGAGCCCGCCGCCATCCAGGGTTGGCCATCGCCATCCAGAAGGGCCTCCCAGGCCCAAGCCAGCAGTTCGCTTTCCCGGCTTCCCCGCTGGGCCGCGGGCACGGCCGCACTGCCATGCCGGAGCAGGGCCACCCAGGCGGGATCGGGGCGGGGCCCGAAGACCATGGGTTGCTCGGAAACCTGGGGCCCCTCGGGGCGCCGGGCCTCCTGTGTCAGTCGTGGCCAGCCCCCTTCCCGGCCCCCCAACAACCAGGCCTGGCTGATGGCGGGCAGGGCCCAGAGGGCATCGCCCCAGCGGCGGCCCCGGTCCAGGCCCCAGGGGGCCTTCCAGTGGCCCAGCCAGGCGGCTCTCAGCACCCCAGCATCCCGCGCCAGACATCCCAGAACTCGGGGAAGGTCTTGGCCACGCAGTGGGGATCGTGTAGCTCGCCGCCACAACGCAGACCTCCCACGGCGGCCGCGAAGGCCATGCGGTGGTCGTTCCTGGGGTCGAAGGGGTCACGCCGCCCAGGGTGTGGGCCGGGCCATACACGCAAGGTGTGATCCCCGATCACCTCGGCGGTACCGCCGAGCCAGCGCACCAGCTCAGCAGAGGCATCCAGGCGGTCGCATTCCTTGAGTGGCAGGGTGTGCAATCCGCGAAGCTCGGAAGGGCCAGGCGCCAGGGCCGCCAGGGCTGCCAGCACGGGGCCCAGATCCGGGCAGTCCGTGAGGTCCGCGTCCAGGCCCCGCTGGAGGGGGCCTTCCACTTCCAGCGACTGGGGCGTGATCCAGCGAGGGCGACAGCCCGCCGCTTCGAGGATGGCCACCATGGCCCGGTCGCCCTGGGCGTCCTCGGGATCCAGAGGTGCCAGACGCAGGGTGCGGCCCGTCACAGCCGCCGCGGCCAGGAACGCGGCGGCGCCGCTCCAGTCACCGGGCAGAACCAGGTCGCGCGGGGCGAGGACGCCGCCGGGGATGGTCCACCGGCCAGGTTCCAGGTGGGCCCCGCAGCCGAAGCGCTGGAGCCATTGGGTGGTGAGGACCAGGTAGCTGGGGCTGGCCACCTCGGCCCAGCGCAGGGTGCCGCCGCCGGGCAGGGCGGCCGCGGTCAGGGCCAGGCCCGTGAGGAACTGACTGCTGAGGCGGGCATCCACCTCCAGATCAAGGCCATCCGGCGGCACCGCCGCGGGGCGCAGCCAGGCGCCGGCCGGGTCCGGCTCCCAGGCCGCCCCGAGCGCCTCCAGGGGCGCCAGCAGAGGGCCCAGCGGGCGCTCGAAGAGGCGCGAATCCCCCTCAAGGCGGACGGGGCCTCCGGCCTTCAGGGCCAGCCAGGGCAGGAGGAAGCGCAGGGTGGTCCCGGAGGCGCCGAGCCAGAGGGGTGAGGAAGCCCGGGGGCGCCGGCCTCCTTCGATGGTCCAGGTCCCGCCCTGCTCCTCGCAGCCAAGGCCGAGACCGCGCAGGGCCTGCCGCATCCACCGGGTGTCCTCGGCCTCAAGCCCGCCCTGCAGGCGGCTCTGACCAGGGGCCAGGGCCGCCAGCAACAGGGCGCGGTTGGTGACGGATTTCGATCCGGGCACACGAACCGGACGCAACGCCGTCCCCGGGGACAGGGAATTGTCTTCTGGAAGTGACAGGAACATAAGGCAGGGTGCCGTGCCCGGCCTCCCGCCGCAAGCGCTTAGCCGATGTTCTCGAAGATGGGTTTGGAGATGCGCTTGTTCGTCTCCAGGGTCCACTTGTAGGTGCCATAGAAGTCGATGGTGCGCTTGTAGCGGAGGGTGATGGTGCAGGTCCCGGATTCACCGCCGCCGGTTTTGACCACACGGATCGCATTCTTGTCCGCGAAGATTTCGTGGATCCCCAGTTCCTTGGCCTTGTCCTTGACCTCGCGCTCAATGGTCTCGGCGGGTTTCCGCGCCGCGCCGCTGGCGATGAAGTCGCAGGCGTCCACCAGCTCGCTGTTGCTGTAGTAGACGGGGACGGCCTTGTAGGCTGCGGCGGCCATGGCGCCGAACACGAGCAGGGAGATGATGCAGCCGATCTTGCCTTCACCGCGCTGGTGTCTCATGAGTGCCTCCAACTACTTCAGGTCTTCGAGGGCCTGCCGGGCCAGGGGGGCGACCAGGGGACCATCGGGACCAAGCAGGGTTGCCTGAGGATACTTCAGGGCCTGCCGGAATGCCTGCATTGCTTCAGCCTGATAAGCGCTGCCGAGGCGGAGGAAGCACTGGCCCGTGTGGTAGTCCAGGGTGCCCTGGCTCACCCCGGCCACGGTGCTCAGCCGCGCGTCCCGCAGCAGGTCGATGGCCTTGTCGTACTTGCGGAAGTGCATGAGTCCAAGGCCCAGGTTCAGCCGGATGAGGTTCGCCTCGTCCCCCTTGGCGCCGGCGTACTGGAGGCGCAGCTGGGCGAGGACGGCGGGATAGCAGAGGTCCGAGGCGCTCAGGGGGATTTCCAGGGCCTCCATCTGGACCGGAAGGGCCACGGGCGCGGCGCCCTGGGCGAGGGCCACGGAGCCCTTGGCGCCTTCCAGGACCTGGCGCAGGGTCTGGATGGAGAGAAGGGGCTTGCCGTTGGCGGAGGTGAGAGCCTTTCCCGTCTGGATGCCGGCCTTCTGGGCGGCCTCCGAGGCGGACAGCACCCAGGGGCCCGGCTCGCCGGGGACATCCAGCAGGGATAGGCCCAGGCCGGGCTCGCTGATGGGGGGAACGGTGTTGAGGCGTGCCGCCAGGGGTCCCAGGGGATCCTGCTCCAGGGGCTTCACCAAAAGGCGCTCCTCTTCGCCGTCGATGGTGGCTACCAGCAACTCGACGCGGTGGACCACCTTGTCGGGCACCGGGGTGGCGAGGAGGATGAGCTCCGCTTCGCGGGAGGCCTTCACACGGGCCAGGGCCTGCTTGGGGGATTCGCCAGGGCGGGCGGGCAGGTAGGCCACCTGCTGAAGCCGATCCCCGAAGGCTTCCAGCTGGGCCAGGAACCGGGCCCGGCCCGTGAAGTCGGTCTCGCCCTCCAGGCCCAGGAAGGCCAGGCGCGGCTTGGGGCGGGCTTCCACCACCAGGGCCTTGCCATCCTCCACCGTGATGCGCCGTGAGAAGCCCCCGCCCGGGAAGCGCACCTGGAGGTCGTACGGGCCTGAGCAGACGGGCAGCTGGGCCACGGGAAGGGGCCCCTGGTTCTGGCCGGAGAGGAAGAGTTCGCCGCCAGACCAGGCCGAGGAGACGGAAAGGGTGCCCTTGGAGGCTTCCAGGCGGATGGGTTCCAGCGTGTGATCGGCCCAGGGGGTGGCCAGGGCGCCATCCATCTGCAGCACCTTGGTGCGGAAGCAGGGAGCCCGGAGTTCGAGTTGGTGCTTCCCGGCGGCCAGCTCGCCGATGACGAAGGCCTCGGCGAAATCCTCTGGGCGGAGGCCCAGGGGCACGGCCAGAGGCGCCGCCTCAGGGCCGGCCTGGCCCCGGGTCCGGCCCAGACTCCGCCCGTCCAGCAGGACTTCCGCGCCGCTGGGCTGGACGTAGAGGGTGACGGTGGAGGACACGCGGGTGAGCTTGAAGTCGGCGCTTTTGACTTCCCGGGGTGCGATCTCCAGGCTCAGCTCGGAGGGTGCATATCCCGGCCGCTGGTAGGACAGCTTGTGGACGCCGAAGGGGAGGAACCGGCGGGCCAGGGGTGGGCCCGGATGGCCATCCACGGACAGGGTGCCCCCCTCGGGGAGATAGCTGAACTTCACCGGCGCGTACTTCTCGCCCTTCAGACGGTCGAAGAGGGCGGCCAGACGCTGGGAGGTGAGGGCCCGATCCACCTCGTAGTCCGGGTTCAGATCGATGAGGGCCTGCAGGCGGCCCTGGGCCCGGGGTTTGGTCTGGGCGCTGCGGTCATCCAGCACCGCCAGCCAGTTGTAGCTTTCGCACAGCACCTGGGTCCAGGCGGTGTCCAGGGTGGCGCCCTTGGGCATGAGACCCTCGACCACCTTCTCGAAGCGGGCGGTGGCGCCTTCGCGGTCCCCCTGGGAGGCCCAGAGCGCCTTGGCCTGGAGGAAGGTGTCCTTGAGGGCGGGGTCCTGGGCCCCGAGACCGAGACTGAGCAGGAAGACAAAGGGGAGGAATCGGCGCAGGCGCATGTCAGTTCAACCGGATCAGGAGGTCGTTGCGGCGGTCGCAGAGGATGAGGCCGCCGGAGCGGTCCAGGGCGAGGGAGGTGATACGTCCGCTGATGCCCAGGCTCTTGAAGGTGGCCTGGCGCAACAGGGCGCCATCGGGGCCGAGGAGGATCACGCCCTCGCCGAAGTCGCCACCATCCACCAGGGCGGCCACCTGGCCCGCCCCATCTGAGGCGAGGGCGAGCACGTAGCGGAAGGGGGCTGGCAGGTCCTTGCCGTAGGGGACCACCGTGCGGGGCTGGCCGTCCGCGTCCAGGAAGAGCAGCTTGCGGTCGGCATCCGCGGCGATGACCACGCCACCCGTGGGCAGGGCGGCCAGGGCATTGGCCGTGGGAGAGGCCACGGTGCGGGAGGTGCCATCCGCGCCGAGGACCGTCAGGGCCGGGGTCTTCGCGTCCCCCACCCATAGCGCGCCCCAGCGGTCCAGGGCCGCGCCGGTGATGGCGCCGAGGCCGCCCAGGGGTGTGGGCGCTGCGGCCGGTTCCCGGTGGAGGCCCGCCTTGGAAAGCAGCCAGACCTCTCCCGTGGCGGTGGCCACCAGGGCTTTGGCCCCCGGGGCGCCGGGTCCGGCGGGGCTCAGCTCGCCGTTGTGGAGGCGGAAGGCGTGGTCCAGGTCGTACTGGTAGAGCAGCAGGTCCCCATCAGGCGCTGTGGCCAGCAGGGTAGGCGTCTTGAGCCACTTCACGCGGCCTGCGGGCCAGGAGCCCTCGTTGCTGAACGGCGGCTTCTGCATCCGGTGCTTCACGCGCACGGCGATGCGCCAGGCGGCCTCCTGGGCCTCGGGACTCTGGGGGGCCAGGAGCCGGAGCCGCTGGAGCATCCGGAGGCAGCCCGGAAGGTCGCCGAGCAGGTCCATGGTTTCGGCGGCCTTGAGCATGGCCCGGGGCGCGATGGCGGCGTCGGGCCGGATCCGGAAGGCCTCTACGAAGTGCTGGAGGGATTTCCCCCACTGCCCCTGGTTCCCCCAGGCCCGGCCCAGCTGGAAGTGGGCCTCCGGCACCGCTGGGGATTCGGGGAAGAGGTCCAGGACCCGGTTGAACTCCGCCATGGCGTCCTTCAGGTCCGCAGAGCGCCGGGCCTGCCGGGCCAGCAGGACCCCCCGCAGCAGCAGGCCATCCGCGGCCTCGGGGGCCCGCATGTACTCGGCCTTCAGGCGATCCAGGTAGGGCAGGGCCGCCTCGGGTTTGTGCTCCACCTCCACCTGGTGGCGGGCCAGATCCAGGAGGGCCCGCGGTGCGAATTCGCTCTTGGGGGCGGATTGGAGGAGCTGTCCCCAGGTGTCCAGGGCCTCCTTGTAGGACTTGGCGGCGTACGCGCGTTCCCCGCTCCGGTACAACCGCTCCGCCAGGTCGCCGTCCTGGGCCAGGGCTGGCAGGACACAAAGCAGGACGGCCAGCGTGCGGGACCAGGGGAATGCGAGCGACATGGAAGCCTCGGGACAGAGAAAAAGCATACCCTCTGGTCTGGAGTCAGGGTTCCAGGGCCTTGAGGAGTTGCTCCGGCGGATACGGCTTGTAGAGCGTACCCAGGACCCAGGGTTCGGCGGCGGCTGTATCCCGGGCCGCGGTGGAAAGCAGGACCTGGCGGCAGCGCCGGGTCTCGCACTGCATCTTCAGCCAGGGGCGCAGGTCCCCGGTGCCATCCGCCACTTCGGAGATGAGGAGATCCACCGGACGCTCCGTCAGCATGGGCGCCGCTTCCAGGCGACTGCCGGCCTCGCGCACATCCCAGGCGCTGCCCAGGACCGCCAGCAACCGCTTGCGGAAGAAGGCACTGGGCTCCAGGAGCAGGATGGTGTGGATCGGCGCCCGCCGGGAGATGTCGTGCTCGTCCAGGCCCATGGCCAGGAGCGCCTCCTTGGCGGCACTGCGCAGGCCCAGCCCGGTGGCCCGGTTGAACAGCTCCTTCAGCGGTTCCACGAGGATCGGCTGGCGGGTGAGGCCCGCGAGTTCGCAGAGCCGGGCCTGTTCCCGCCAGTCCTGATCCTTGCGGGCGAATTCCGCCTGCACGAGGAGGGCCAGCTCCTGGGCCAGCTCGGCCCGCATGATGAATTCCGGATCCTGCAGG
Source organism: Geothrix sp. (assembly GCA_036504495.1). Lineage (GTDB taxonomy): Bacteria > Acidobacteriota > Holophagae > Holophagales > Holophagaceae > Geothrix. The sequence continues at coordinate 14,440 of DASXVC010000084.1, read as the reverse complement.
GCCTCCCGCAGGGTGAGCAGGGCGGGAGCCCGGCCGGGCCCCTGCGTGGGGACCGCCTGCATGAGGACCCGGATCTCCTCCTCCTTGCTGGCGATGTGGCCGAGGCTGGCGCTGCGGCGGCCCAGCTCCTTCACCACGGCGGCCACCCGGTCGTTCGTGTCCCGGTCCCAGTCACCCTTGGTGCGCAGCTCGAACAGGAAATCCGAGAACGCCTCCTTCAATCGGACATAGAAGTTCTGGTCGAAGCAGTACAGGTGCTGGGTCGCCAGGATCGCCCGAAGGCGCTGCCCTTCGCCTTCGCGGTCATCGCAGCAGCGGGTGATGAGCTGCTCCAGGGCGGGGAGGGCATCCTGGGGGAGGGCGCGCTCAAAGCCCGGAAAGGCCGCCAGGGTCCCCTCAAGGGCCACGATCAGCACCTGGGGGAGCTTCAGGTGGGTGGCCTTCGCCAGCAGTCCAAGGCCTGCCTCGGGCGTGGCCAGCACGGCGAGAGCTTCCACCAGGGCCTCCTGGAGACGGGCCGGCTTGCCATCGTGGAGCAGATCCAGGAGCACGGGGATGGCGACGGGGCTGCGAATGGCCCCGAGGGCCTCCACGCCCTCCTGCAGCAGGTCATCGCGCCCGTCGGTCCGGAGGAAGGCCATGAGGGGCTCGGCGGCGGCCTTGGTCCCGTTCTCCGTGAAGATCCGGAGGGCCGTGCGCACCTGGTCGGGTTGTCCGGAGTTGAAGAGCGCCATCACCGCCGGGAAGCTGGAGGGCAGCCGCCCGAAGTGGTGCATGGCCCTCTGGCCTACCTCGACGATGGGATCCTGCATGGCCTTCAGGAAGAAGGGCACCAGGGTGTCCTCCTCACGGGCCCCCAGCACATCCAGGCAGCCTTCCCGCCGTTTGGGATCGGTCATGGCCAGGATGCGGGCAAGCCCAGCCTCGTCACTGGCGGGCACCAGGCGGCAGAAGGCGTAATCCAACCCTTCACTGTGCGTGAAGTGGGCCAGGGCCTCCTGGAGGATGGGCAGGATTTCAGCGGCCGGCAGGTGGCCCATGACGACACGGCGGACCAGGGCGTCGCAGATCTGGTTGAGGGCGATGCCCTGGGAGGCCTGCTGCTTCGCGGCGGTATCCTGGGCCTCCGTGACCATGGCGTTGAAGCGGGCGACCTTGCCTTCCAGCAGAACGGTGAGGGCTTCTGTCAGGAACCGCTCGTAGGGTCCGCGGGAGCTGGCCCGCAGGTGCTCCAGGGGCGCGGCGGGCTGCCCCGCCTCCCCGGCTTCCAGGGCCTGGCGGAGGGCTCCCGCGGCCTCGGGCGCCTTCGGCTCCATCCGGACCAGGATCGCCTGGGCCAGTTCCGCCTTGGCGGCGTTGCGGGCCACGGTCTGGAGGCGATGGGTGAGGGCTTCGAGGGCCTCCAGGTCCTCCAGGGTGTGGATGGTCTCCTGGAAACGTCCGACGAGGGATGGGTTCGGCCCCTGCCCCGGCAGCTCGGCCACGGCGCGCAAGAGGAGCCGGAAGGCCAGGGGATCCGCGCCGTCCATGGCCTCCCAAAGGGCCGGGAAATCGTCCGGTTCGGCCGTGGCGGCCAGTCCCCGGGCCCCCTGGTGGGCCAGGCGGGGGTTCGAATCTCCCTCCAGCAGACGGCCGAGGTAGAAGGAGAGGGGCTGCTGGGCCTCCAGGGCGCTGAGCTCCCGGCGGAGGATGAGCTGGCGGTCCGCATCCGTGCGCTGGGTGGCGAGCTTCAGGAGGGCTTCCCGGGCAGCCCGGGTCTCCAGGCGCCCCAGCGCCGCACACCCCTCGTCAAAGGTGCTGAGGTCCGGTTCCAGGGCGAGGGCCTGGGCCAGCCAGGGCACCCATTCGGGCCAGTCGAACTTAGCTGTGAGCCCGAGGATGAACCGCTTCAGGGCCACGGGAGACGTCGGCTTGACGAGCCGGCTCCCCAGTTCGGGGAGGGCCAGCTGGCCCAGGCGGCGGAGCAGTTGATAGAGACGGGCCTGCGAGACCGTGTCGGACTCGGACGGGCTGCCCAGGCAGGCACGGAGTTCGTCCAGCGGGGTCAGGGGGATGTGTCGGAGGAGGGCGGCCATCAGGAACCCCATCGGCTGGATCGGCCTCCAGGTGAAGAACCACCCTTCGGCCTGGGAGGTGCTAGCGTCTTGTGCATGCGCGCCCTGATCCTCGCCCTCCTGGCTGTCCTTGCCCAGGCCCAGACCCCTGATTTCGTGAACCAGCTCCCCCCGGCGACCCGGGCCGAGGCCCTGGACATCCTGAACCGGGCCGATTTCGTCTTCGAGACCCAGACCCAGCCCAAGCACGTGCGTCTGGCCACCATGGAAAAGCTCTTCGACCACCCGCGGCTGAGCGCGGCCATGTGGCGGCACTGCCAGTTCGTGCCTGGCTTCTACGCCTTCATCCACCCGGACGGGGCCTGGAGCATCGACGATGCCCGGGGTCTCAAGGGCACTTTGCGCCTCGTCTACCAGCGCCCGGGCCACCGGGTCTACCTGGTGGAGGGCGTGGCGGAGAAGGGCCGGCTGAAGACCCCCTTCGCCGTGGGCGCGAAGATGCTGACCTCGTACCGCTACTGGGAGGGCAAGAACGGGTTCGAGACCCACCTCCAGACCTGGACCGCCCTGGATTCCGCCCTGCTGGGCGTGGTGGCCCGCCCCTTCCGGCCCTACATCAAGCACCGGCAGGACGAATTCATCGCCTACATCAACGGGAACGTGGCCACGTTCGGGGAGTTCGCGGACCTGAGCCCGCGGGACTTTCACGGCCCCCTCCGGCGGGATGGCGATGCCATCGCCCTCCGCGAGTTCGAGACATTGTTCCTGCGGAAGTGATGCGGATCCCCTTCGCGGCCTCGCTCCAGGCCCTGATCCGGCCCACCGGCGCCTTCGTGGGGGCCCCGCCCCCCCTGGGCTGTGCCCTGGGCCGGATGCTGGCGGTGTGGGTGCCCCTGGCCCTGGCGAATGCCGGGTTGACGGTCTGGCGGACCCTCCAGGCCTACGGGGAGCTCCGGAGGAGCGGCCCGCCCGCCTGGCTGGAGCGGATCACGGGGGCCGATCCCGAGGTGCTGTGGGAGCTGTTCCGGACCCTGCCGCCCCCGCCCGCCTTCGGCCGGATCTGGCCCTGGCTCCTGCTGACCGTGCCCCTCGGCGTGCTGGGAACCTGGTTCCACCATGCGGTCTGGGACCACACCGGCCTCTGGCTGCTGGGTGGGTTGAGGGGGAAGCGTGGCTTCCGGGCCAGCCTGGTGGGCGAGGCCGAGGCCCTGCGCATCGCGGCCCTGGGAACCCTGGTGGGGTTGCTGGGCTTCCTGCCGGGGCTGGGCGCCCTGTTGGCGCTCCCGTTGATGGCCTTGGACGGGTACCTGTGGCTCTTCCGGGGCTTCGCCCTGGCCGCCCGGCACGGCTGCGAAACCTGGAAAGGGGTCGGGGCCACGGTGGTCCACGCCATCCTGCTGGGTACCTGCGCCCTGGGCCTGATCGCGATGCTGCTGATGATGCTGCGGACGGCCGTGTGAGACGGGTGCCCTGGGTCGCGCTCGCCGTCCTGGCTGTGGCCCTGGGGGTCCGGCTGGCGGCTTTCCTGGTCCCCTTTTCGGGGTTCATGCCGGGCTGCGTCTTCAAGCGGTTCACGGGGTTCGCCTGCGCCACCTGCGGGCTGACCCGGTGTGTCCTGGCCCTGGGCCAGGGGCAGTGGCGCGAGGCCCTCCACTGGTATCCCGCCGTGGCGATCTTGCTGGTCCTGGCCCCTCTGGCGGCGCTCTGGGATCTGCGCCGGGCCTGGAGAGGGGACGCCTACCCGCCCCTGCCTGCGTCCCGGGGCGCGCGCATGGGCGCCTGGATCCTGCTCGCGGCCATCTGGGCGCTCCAGGTGGTGCGCGGCATCTAGAAGCCACGACGAACCCGCAGCGGCGCCGGGTTTTGCCATGGGCTCCCAGTCCGGTCATGCTGTCACCACGCATCACCGGAGTCCCACCATGTTCCAGCAACTCCTGGATCGGCTGATCGAACAGGTCCCCGAGGCCCTGGCCGCGACCTTCAACGACCGCGACGGGGATCCCATCTGTTCCCGCACCATCCAGGTTTCCAACGAGGGGCTGCAGCTCCTGGGGGCCTACCAGCACGTGGTGAAACGGCACCTCCAGCAGGCCGTGGAGGAGTTCGACCGGGGCGAGGTCAAGCAGGTGGCCTTCGCCACTGACCTGCACTGGATCCTCATGATGGGCGCCAAGGAGCAGTGCACGCTCGTGCTGGTGATGCAGCGGGAGGGCCTGCTGGGCCGCGCCCGGTTCTACATGGAGCAGGCCGTCGAGGCCCTGAACAAAGAATTGTAGGGAGCCCGGATGGAACGCTTCATCGGATTGGCCGGAATCGTGGCCTTCATGGCCATTGCGTACGCGCTGTCGCACAAGCGGAGCGCCATCCACTGGCGCACCATCGCCTGGGGTCTGGGCCTCCAGTGGATCTTCGCGTTAATCGTTCTCAAGGGTCCTGTGATCTCGGGACTGCTGTCCTTCCTCCCCTTCCCCAGGGGGACGGGCTGGGTGGTGCTGGTCCTGATGTTCACCCCCATGCTCCTGCGCCGTTTCGTGTCCTATGAAAACAAGACGCTCAACTGGACCCTCTTCGGCCTCATCGCCCTTGGCCTGCTCCGCGGGAACCTGGTGGGTTCCACCTTCGACAAGATGCGCGTGGTGGTCGAGCACCTCATGGCCTACGCCCACGAGGGCGCCAGCTTCGTCTTCGGCTCCCTGTCCGATGGCCCCGGCGGCAAGGTCGGAATGGTCTTCGCCTTCGCGGTGCTGCCCACCATCATCTTCGTGGCCTCCATTTTCGCGGTGCTCTACTACATGGGCGTCATGCAGTGGGTGGTGAGCGCGGCTGCCCGGGCCATGGGGCGGTTCCTCAAGGTGTCGGGCGCCGAGAGCGTGAGCGTGGCCGCCAGCATCCTCATGGGCCAGACCGAGGCGCCCCTCACCATCCGGCCCTTCCTGGCCCGCATGACCCGCAGCGAATTGATGCTGATCATGACCGCCGGCATGGCCCATGTGTCCGGCAGCATCATGGTGGCCTACGTGCAGGTGGCCCACGTGGACATCGTGCACCTGCTCACCGCCGTGATCATGACGGCGCCTGGCGCGGTGATGATGGCCAAGCTGTTGGAGCCTGAGACCGAGGCCCCCGAGACGGCCGGCGAGGTGAAAGTGGACATCCCCAACCACGACGCCAACGTGCTGGATGCCGCGGCCCGGGGCGCCTTCGAGGGCGGTCAGCTGGCCTTCAACGTGGCCGTGATGCTCATCGCCTTCATCGCCTTGATCTTTCTGCTCAATGGCCTGATGAAGGCCATCCATCCCGGCTTCAGCCTGGAGATGGTGCTGGGTGCCGTGTTCAAGCCCTTCGCCTACCTCATGGGCGTGCCCTGGATTGAGGCGGGGCGAGTGGGATCGCTGCTGGGCAAGCGCATGGTGGTGAACGAGTTCGTGGCCTTCCTGGATCTGGGCGCCATGACCGATCTATCCACCAAGGCCCGGCTGGTATCCACCTTCGCCCTCTGCGGCTTCGCCAACTTCAGCAGCATCGCCATCCAGGTGGGTGGCATCGGCGCCCTGGTGCCCGAGCGCCGGGGCGATCTGGCCCGCCTGGGCCTGCGGGCCATGCTGGCAGGCACCTTGGCCAACTTCCTCAGCGCCTGCATCGCCGGGATTCTAAGTTAGAAAAAACACTTCAAATAACTCTATGCTCCAGCCTTCCCGGGATCCTGCCGATGAAGGGGGATCATCGGAGGTCATTCAATGATTCGTGTCCGTTCCCTGATCCTCGTTCCAGCCCTCGTGTCGGTCGCCCTCACGGCCGGGGACTATGACGCCATGTTCGGAGCCATGAAGAAGGCCTGGCCCCAGGTCGGCACGGTGGGCGTGGTATGCGATGCCACCGCGAGCAAGGCTGCCCTTGCCGCCCTGGCCGCCGCTGCGGGTGGCCTGAAGGTGATGGTGGTGGATGTGAAGGGCCCGCAGGACATGGGCAAGGCCATCGGCACTCTGAACACCCGCAAGCCGGATGCGATCATTCTGCTCGCCGGAGATCATGTGGCGGGCGATGGGTCCTCCGCAGCGAGTTTCCTCATTCAGCGCATGGCGGCGGCGAAGATTCCCACCGCCGCGACCACCGAGGCGGGCGTCAAGCAGGGCGCGGCCCTGGGCATCGGACCCGGCACGGCCGGCAAGCTGCTTTCCAACGCCAAGGTGGCGGGCGTGGCGGGCGTGGCGGTACCCGCGGGCGCCACGGCGATGTAAACCGCGCTTCACAGGAAGAAGGCCCCGCATTGGCGGGGCCTTCTTCCTGTTGCCCTAAAAATTAATGAGCGGTTTCGGGGTGTTCCTGGCCGTCATGGGGTGGGGCCAGGCCCCGCCAGCCGGCCATCCAGGCCAGGTTCAGGCTGAGGCTCAGGAGCACATAGGTGGCGAAGAAGGCGATGAAGAAGCGCTGCTGGAGCAGGATCATCATGGCGAACACCAGCACGATGGTCAGGCTGGTGATCATGGCGGCGCGGGGGCTGCCCGCCCGTTTCTTGAAGCTGGGGAAGCGGAGGGTGGACACCATCAGCAGCCCCACCAGGAAGAGCTCCGCGGCGAAGGCATAGGCATGGCCCACGCTGGCCGGGGGTGTCGGATGCCAGATGATCACCGAGGCCACGCAGGCGGCTCCGGCGGGAATGGGCAGGCCCATGAAGTAGCGGGGGTCCGTGGAGCCCACCTGCACATTGAAACGGGCCAGGCGCAGGGCGCCGCAGGCCGTGAAGACAAAGCAGGCGGCCCAGCCGGCGGCCCGCAGGTGGGAGTCGTGGATGCCCAGGTGGAAGAAACCGTAGCGGTAGGCCAGGATGGCCGGGGCCATGCCGAAGCTGATGACGTCCGCCAGGCTGTCCAGCTGCACGCCGAACTCGGTGGCGGTGTTGGTGGCCCGGGCCACGCGTCCGTCCAGGCCGTCGAAGACCCCCGCCAGCACCAGCAGACCCGCCGCCCACAGGAAGTAGCGTTCTGGTGTGGCGCCCGCCGCGTTGATGGACATGACCACGCTGGAAAAGCCGCAGAGGATCGAGGCCATGGTGATGCTGGAGGGCAGCACGAACATGGATTTGCGCATGGCGCGCTGCCGGCGGGCGCGGCGTTCCTCGGGACTCAGGCGGGGTCGCATGGTTCCATTTTCTCACATCCAGACGAGTCCCGTAGCTGCTGATTGGGGAGGGTATCCTGACTGCCTCTGGAGGCTGGCTTGAAGCATGTGGTGGTGATCGGCGGCGGGCATGCGGGCATAGAAGCTGCGAACATTTCCGCCCGCATGGGCATGGCCACGACCCTGCTCACCATGAACCTGGACCAGATCGGCCAGATGAGCTGCAACCCCAGCATCGGCGGCGTGGGCAAGGGCCACATGGTGCGCGAGCTGGACGCCCTGGGCGGGGCCATGGGCCGCCTCATCGACGCCACGGGCATCCACTTCCGCATCCTCAACGAAAGCCGGGGCGTGGCCGTGCGGGGGCCCCGGGCCCAGGCGGACAAGGTGAAGTACCGCAGCGCGGCCCGCCGTCTGCTGGAACACACGCCGGGCCTGTGCCTCCGCCAGGGCACGGCGGCTGCCATCCGGTGGGAGGAGGGGACCCGGGGTCTGCGGGGCGTGGAGCTGCTGGACGGGTCCGTGCTGCCCTGCGATGCGGTGGTCATCACCAGCGGCACCTTCCTCAACGGCCGCATCCTCATCGGGGACCGGCGCCTGGAGGCGGGCCGGGCCGGCGAACCCGCCAGCACCCACCTCGCGGATCAGCTGAAGGCCCTGGGCCTCCGCAGCCGCCGCCTGAAGACCGGCACCAGCCCGCGGTTGGCCCGGGCCTCCATCGACTTCCGGCGGCTCCAGCCCCAGCCGGGCGACGACCCGCCCCGTCCCTTCAGCTTCTTCAGCCGGGAGATCCCCCAGCCCCAGGTGCCCTGCCATATCGTCCACACCACGGCGGAGACCGAGGCCATCGTGCGGGAGAACCTGCCGAAATCGAGCCTCTACGGGGGCCACATCGAGGGTGTCGGCCCGCGGTACTGCCCTTCCATCGAGGACAAGTTCGTGAAGTTCCCGGACAAGGGGCGGCACCAGATCTTCGTGGAGCCGGAAAGCCTGGAGACCGAGGAGATCTACCTGGCGGGCCTGTCCACCTCCATGCCGCCGGACGTGCAGCTCCGCATGGTGCGGAGCCTCCCGGGCTTCGAGGCCGCGGAGATCCTCCGGCCGGGCTACGCCATCGAGTACGACAGTTTCGATCCGCTCCAGCTGCGCCGGGATCTGTCGGTGGAGGGCCTTGAAGGCGTCTGGTTCGCGGGCCAGATCAACGGCACCACGGGCTACGAGGAGGCGGCCGGTCAGGGACTGCTGGCGGGCATCAACGCCGTGCGCTGGTTGCGGGATCAAGAACCGGTGGTGCTCGGCCGGGATCAGGCCTACCTGGGCGTGATGGTGGACGACCTCGTCACCAAGGGCACGGACGAACCCTACCGCATGCTCACCGCCCGCGCCGAACATCGGCTGGGCCTCGCCTGCGATGTGGCGGATGCCCGGCTCCTGACGGTGGCCCGGGAGGTGGGGGCCCTGATGGCGGGGGAAGTGGCCCTGGTAGAAGCCAAGGTCGAGCGGCGCGAACGGTTGCGCGTCCAGTGCGAAGCCGCCTGGGTGACCCAGACCAGTCCCTTCGGACCCATCGCCGCCGCCGCCGGCCTGCGGCTCGACGCCGGCCTGAGCCTGGCGGAGCTGTTGCGCCGCCAGCAGATGGGGCCCGTCGAGGCCGAGGCATGCCTAACCCTTCTGGAGGGATGGGCTGGCCCCCAGGCTGGCTGGAACCCCGCATGGGAGCGGGATTTGCTGCTCTTCGAGCTGCGCTACGCCCCCTACCGGGAGCGGGAGGCCAGGCTGCTGGAGGGCCACCGGGCCTGGGACCATGTGCGGATCCCCGCGGATTTTCGCATCGAGCATCTGCATGGTCTGTCTAAAGAAGTGTTGGAAAAACTGGTCTTGCATCGACCGGAAACCCTGGGACAGGCCAGCCGGATCCCCGGTGTCACCCCGGCTGCGGTGACCCTTCTGCATTTGCATATTCATCGCCATAGCGGCATATAGTTTTTTTGAAATTTATCCTTGAGCTTCCATGTAACTGGAAGCTTAAGCTAGGGCTGTTCGTCTTTGGGAGGTTCCCATGTCGGCCGTCCTCGACCTCTACCCCACCGCCACCCACGCACCGGTGGCGCCCCCCCGCATGCTGAAAATCGGGCAGCTGGCAGCCCGGTCGGGCCTCACGGCCCGGAACCTGCGCTTCTATGCGGATGCCGGTGTCTTCGGCGAACTGCCCCGGTCCCCCAAGGGCTACCGCCTCTTTCCGCCGGAAGCGATCCAGTGGGTGCGGATCCTGAAGGCTTCCCAGGCCGCCGGCTTCACCTTGGACGAGGTGCAGGAGCTGCTGCGGGCGCTGCGCCAGGACAGCGTCCCCTGCGCCCATGTGCGGGATGCCCTGGGCGGCAAGCTCCGGGCCTTGGAAAGCAAGCTCGCGGAGATCCAGCTGCTGGTGGATATCCTCCGCATCACCCTGGGGACGCCGGACGGCCAGAGCAGCGAGCTGGGCTGCAACCTGATGGAAACCCTGCTGGTCGAAGCCGGGCGCCTGCCCGCCTGGGGCGAGCACCGCGCCTGATTTTTCTGGAGACCCCATGGATACCAAAACCTACCGCGTGACTGGCATGACCTGCGGCGGCTGCGCCCGCCACGTCGACAAGGCTCTCCGGGCCACTCCGGGCGTCACCGAGGTGGCCGTTGATGCCGCCCGCGGAACGGCCGAGGTAACGGGCACGGCGAGCTTCGAGGCCCTGGCCGCCCAAGTGGCCGAGGCGGGCTATCAGATGGTGGGACCGGCCTAGGCCCGGCCAAGGACGTTTCATGAGCGCCGAAACCTACACCGTCACGGGCATGACCTGCGCTTCCTGCGTGCGTCATGTGGAAAAGGCCCTGGCCGCTACGCCTGGCGTGCGAGCAGCCACCGTGAACCTGGCCACGGGGACCGCCACGGTGGAAGGCGAAGCCACCTTCGAGATCCTGGCGGCGCAGGTCGAGGAGGCCGGTTACGGTCTGGCCCGGCCCCCGGCGGAGGCGACGGTCGCAGGGGCTGAGGACGACCCGGCCCCGGCCCGGAACCGGATGATCGTGGCCCTGGTCCTGACTTCGCCCATGCTGCTGGCCATGGTGCCTGGCCTGGGAATCCACCTTCCGGGCTGGCTCCAGGCCCTGCTGTCGGCCCCGGTGGTCTTCTGGGCCGGTTGGGGCTTCTTCCGCCGGGCGGCCCGCCAGGCACGGCACGGCCAGGCCTCCATGGACACCCTCATCGCCCTGGGATCCGGCGTGGCCTGGACCTTCGCGGTGGCGGAGTGGCTGAACGGCGTCCACCACCTCAGCTTCGAGACGGCGGCTGCGCTGGTGGCCTTCCTGCTCACGGGCAAGTACCTGGAGAGCCGCGCCAAGTCCAAGGCCACGGACGCCCTGAAGGAACTGCTGGCCCTGGCCCCTCCGACGGCCCTCCGCCTGGCGGCGGACGGCTCGGTGACGGAAGTTCCCGTGGCGGACCTGCGGCCGGGCGACCGGGTCCGCGTGCTGCCCGGCCATGCGGTGCCTGCCGATGGCCGCGTGGCCGCGGGCCAGGCGGAAGTGGACGAATCCATGCTCACGGGCGAGCCCCTGCCGGTCCCCAAGGGGCCGGGCGAAGGGCTGGTCGCGGGCACCGTGGTCCACGGCTCCGCGCTGGAAATGGTGATCCAGGCTGTGGGCGCTGAGACGCAGCTGGCCCGCATGGCCCAGCTGGTGGCCCAGGCCCAGGGCTCCAAGGCGCCCGCCCAGGATCTGGCAGACCGCATCAGCGCTGTCTTCGTGCCGGCCATTCTGGTCCTCGCCCTGCTGACCCTGGCGGGCTGGTGGATCGGGACAGGGGCACTCGGCTCGGCCTGGCGCCCGGCTGTGACCCTCCTGGTGATCGCCTGCCCCTGCGCCCTGGGGCTGGCCACGCCCGTGGCGGTGATGGTGGGGCTGGGCTCCGCGGCCCGGAAGGGCGTGCTGGTGCGGGACGCGGCGGCCCTGGAGGCCCTGGGCCAGGCCACGGATCTCGCCTTTGACAAGACCGGGACCCTCACGGAAGGACGGCCGAGGCTGCGCCGGATCCTGGCAACCTCAGGGTTGGCTGAAGCGGCCTTGCTGGAGCTCGCCGCAAGCCTGGAACGGGATTCAGAACACCCCATCGCCCGGGGCCTGGTGACGGCGCATACCGGCCCCCTGAAACCAGTCACAGCCTTCCGCACCCATCCGGGCGGAGGGGTCAGTGGTGACATGGATGGCACTCCGTGGCGGCTGGGCAGCGCCACCTTCCTGGGGGTGGCCTTCCCCGAGGTGGATGAGGACGGCATCGCCGTGGGCCTGGCGGACGCCACTGGACTCAGGGGTGTCTTCATCCTGGGCGATCGCCTGCGGGCCGAAAGCGCCGACGTGGCGGCCCAGCTCCGCCGGCAGGGCCTGCGCCTGCACCTGTTCACGGGCGACCGCGCGGAACCGGCGTCTCGCATGGCGGCAGCTGTGGGCATCGATTCGGTGGCCGCAGCCCTGCGGCCTGAAGACAAGCTCACCCGCATCAGGGACCTTCAGGCCCAGGGGGCCGTGGTCAGCTTCGTGGGGGACGGGGTGAACGACGCGCCGGCCCTGGCCCAGGCGGATTGCGGCATTGCCATGGGCTCGGGGGCGGGCGAACAGGGAACCGGCGCGGCCATGGCTGCGGCGCCCCTTGTCCTGCTGCGGCCGGGGCTGGTGCCCATCCTCGCCGCGCGCCGGCTGGCCCTGCGGACCCACCGCGTGATCCGCCAGAACCTGGGCTGGGCCTTCGGCTACAACCTGGTGCTGGTGCCCCTGGCCGCCTCCGGACAGCTGGAACGGTTCGGCGGCCCCATGCTCGCGGGCCTGGCCATGGGCCTCAGCTCGCTCACCGTGGTGCTGAACGCCCTGCGATTGCGCCGTTAGAGGTGTAACGCCAGATCCTTGAGGTAGGCGGCGAAATCCGATTTCAGGTCTTCGCGCTTGAGGGCGAACTCGACGTTGGCCTTCAGGTAGTCCAGCTTGTTGCCGGTGTCGAAGCGCTTCGCGGGAATGGGCGCGGCCACCAGGCGGCCCTCCTGGGCCAGGATCGCGAGGGCGTCCGTGAGCTGGTATTCACCGCCGACGCCCGGCTGGAGGGCCGCGAGATGCTCGAACACGCGAGGCTCCAGCACGTACCGGCCGACGACGGCCCAGCGGCTGGGGGCTTCGGCCAGCCGGGGTTTTTCGACAATCGCTGTCACATCCCATGCGGATTGCCCGGCGGCGGGCGCGTTGACGATGCCGTAGCGGGAGACGTGCTCCTCGGGGACCTCCTGGACGCCGACAACGGATTTCCCGGTGGCGTGGTAGGCGGCGATGAGGGCCTCCAGGGCCGAATCGCGCTCATCGAAGACATCGTCTCCCAGCAGCAGGGCGAAGGGCTCGTCCCCCACGGCGTGACGGGCGCACAGCACGGCGTGGCCGAGGCCCAGGGGTTCGCCCTGGCGCACATAGGCGAACTGCGCCAGATGTGTGATCCCGCGGACCAGGTCCAGATCCTCCTGCTTTCCGCGCCGGCGGAGGGTGTCCTCCAGTTCATAGGCCACGTCGAAGTGGTTCTCGATGGCGGCTTTCCCCCGCCCGGTGACGAGCACGATGCTTTCCACGCCGGCCCGGATGGCTTCTTCCACTACGTATTGGATGACGGGTGTATCCACCAGGGGCAGCATCTCCTTGGGCTGGGCCTTGGTGGCAGGCAGGAAGCGGGTGCCCAGGCCCGCGACGGGGATGACGGCCTTGCGAAGGGTCTTCATGGCGGCTCCGGCAACCATGATGGCCTAAGATGGCGGGACTGGTGGGAGATGGAATGGAACCACAGGCGTTGTGGACGCGTATGACAGGACACCCGATGTCGGGCTGGCGGTTCGCTGAAGACGTGGCGCTGCCGTCCGCGCTCGCACCGGGCCGATTGCTCTGGTGCGGGATCGGTGGTTCCCTGCTTCCCGCGGACGCGCTGATCCATGCTCTGGCCGGAGCCTCGGCTCTGGCCGGAGCCTCGCTGCGCCATCGGTGGCAGCCCCTCTCTTCTCCAGAGTCCACGGGCCTGCGGCTGGAGCCCGAGGACCAGCTGGTGTTTGCCTCCAAAAGCGGGCGCACGTTGGAGCTCTGGACCTGGATCGGCCGGTTGCGTGCCCAATCCGGCTGGGGCCGCTGGCGCCAGGCCCCCATTGCCATCACGCAGGATGATCAGAACCCGCTGGCCCAGCTGGCCCGGGCCGAAGGATGGACGCTGCTTCCCATTCCCGAGCGAGTGGGGGGGCGTTACTCGGCCTTCACGGCCATCGGCGCGCTCCCGCTGCGCTGGGCCGGGCTGGATGCTGGGCAGTTCCTTTCGGGGGCCCGCGAGGTGGTCGCGCAAACCGAGCAGGGACGGGGTGTTTGGGGTACCCGTGTCTGGGACATGGTGCGCGCCTTCGAGGGAGGATTCCTGCGTGGGACCGATCAGTGGGTGCTGCTGCCCTATGCCACGCGCCTGGAGGCCGTGGGCGGCTGGTGGGTGCAGCTGGTGGCCGAGAGCCTGGGTAAGCAGGCGGAGGACGGCAGCAGGCGTGGCTTTACGCCCATCCGCGCCATTGGCCCGCAGGACCAGCACGCCCAGTTGCAGCGGTGGCTGGACGGCCCCCGTAACGTGGGCGTGGTGCTGGTGACCGTGGGGCACGACCACGCGGCCGAACCTTCCAATCCGCCGTCGCAGTGCCCGTTTCCGGGACTGGGGCGCTGGGGTGGTGAGGACATCCTGCGAGCCCAGGCGGAGGGAACCCGCGAGGCACTTGAAGGTGCCGGAATCACCGTCATGCATTGGCATCTGGATGCCCTGGACGAGGCGTCGCTGGGGGCCTTCCTCATGGCCTGGCAGCTGGTGGTGGGCCTTTGCGGCGCGGCGCTGGAGGTGGATCCCTTTGATCAACCCGCCGTGGAGTCGGGCAAGCGCCGGACCATGCTGAAACTGGGGATTTCCTAGGAAATGCCTGGGGATTTCGCCAGAGATGCAACGTTGGCGCGCCCCTTCCCAAAAATTTCCACTTGCACCATCACGCTCCTCTGGTAGTCTGAATGTCCTGCGCAGTTGAGGCTGCGAGGTGCTGGAGGGGGCCGGAAGGCAGCCTCGGACCGTGTGGAAGCATGGTGAGCGTCTTTGAAAACCGGATAGAAGATAGGAAGCCTTTGAGGGTTCTGTGGGGCGTCTAAGGATGCTGCGCAGAATTCAGAACAATTTTTCGACCAGAACATTTGACCCGAGGGAC
>DASXVC010000083.1:0-2048 GCA_036504495.1 Geothrix sp. | reverse complement strand
TGGGAGCTGCGGCCTGGGGGAGCTGCGCGCCGCCTCCGTCGCCGCCCACGGCGCCGCTGCCACCTATTGCAACTGCCATGGGGACACTTTCGATTTCGAGGGTGTCATCGCCTTCCTGGGCAACAAGGGCAAGATCCAGGTTGCTGGAGATACCGTGACACTGGGCATGGCTCCCGCCTGCCAGCACTGAATCGGGGATTGGCACACCGCCCGGGTGATCCGGACCGTGTATGGTTAAGAACCCTGGGCACCCGCCCCCTTGTGGCCCCATGACATCCCGTCAGGACATCCGCATGGCGAAACCCACACCCAAGCCCATTCTGCTTTGGCTGGGCGCCGGAGTCTTGACCCTCAATCTCTTCGTCATCCTCATGGGGGGGATCTCCCTCCGGCAGAGCTGGCACAACCAGCAGGACCGGGCCATCCTTACCGCCCAGAACTTGGCCCAGCTGCTCGACCGCTATGTGGCGGACACCTTCAGCAAGGCCGACCTCGCCTTGTGGGCGGTGAAAGACGAGATCGAGCGCAGCGCCGGTGGCACGGGCGGCCCTCGCGACCTCGATGCATTCATCCGGCGGCAGCACGAACGGACGCCAGGGCTGCTGGCCATCCGCACCGTCAATGCCCAGGGCATCATCGAGCATGGAACCGGCACCAAACCGGGAATCAGCACGAGCATCGCGGAACGCGAGCATTTCATCCGGACCCGCGATGATCCGAGGGCCGGTTCGGTGATCTCCAAGCCCGTGTTGGGGAAAATCTCCGGGCAGTGGTTGATCCCCCTGGACCTGCGTCTCGAGCGCCCCGATCACGGATTTGCCGGCATCGTCTATGCGGCGATCGATGTGGACCAGTTTGGCAAGGACTTCTCCGCTCTGGATGTGGGGCAGCACGGTTCGATCGCCATCCGGGGCCTGGACCTGGGGCTGGTCTCCCGGTATCCCGCACCCGCCACCGTCGGAACCGCCGTCGGCGAGCAGATCGCCTCCCAGGAACTCCGGGCATTCGCCCAATCCGGCCAGAGCACCGGCATCTTCCGCGCCCGCTCGCCCTTCGACCACATCCAGCGCACCGTGGCTATCCGAAGGGTGTCAGGCCTGCCCTTCTACGTTCGGGTGGGCCTGGCTGAACAGGATTACCTGGCAGGATGGCGGCGGGAAGTGCTTCAGGAGCTCATGGAACTGTTCCTTTTCACCTGCCTGACCCTGGCGGCCTCCTGGGTGATTTACCGTGCCTGGGTCCGGCAGCAGATCGCCCATGACGAGTTAGAAAAGCTGCTCGCGGCGGTGAAGACCCTGGGCGGCATGGTACCCATTTGCAGCCATTGCAAGAAGATTCGCGATGACAAGGGCTACTGGAACCAGATCGAGGCCTACCTGGCCGAACACACCGACGCCGAGTTCACCCACGGCATCTGCCCGGACTGTGCGAAGGAGGTCTTTCCCCGATCATCCGGGAAGCACACGGCCCTTTAGTCTGGAGACCAGACTCCAGACTCCAGTCTCCGTCCTACACTGTTTCCGGGAGCCCGCATGAAGCTGCTGCGCATCAACCACCTGGGCATCGCGACGCCGGGCCTGGACGAGGCCATGGCCCGCATGGCGCGCCTCTTCGACATGCAGGCCGATCACACCGAGGCCGTGCCCGAGCAGAAGGTGAAGACCGCCTTCTTCCCCGTGGGCGAGAGCACCCTGGAGTTCCTGGGGAGCACCGATCCCGAGGGCCCCATCGGCAAGTTCCTCGCGAAGCGCGGCCCCGGCATCCACCACGTCTGCTTCGAGGTGGATGACATCGACGCCGCCGTGGCGGGGCTCCTGGCCAAGGGCGTGCGCATGATCGACCAGGCTCCCCGCAACGGCGCCCACGGCTGCCGCGTGGCCTTCATCCATCCCGCGGAGACCGGGGGAGTACTCATGGAGTTGAGCCAGGGGGCCTGACCGTCTCATCCAGGGCGTCCAGGCGTCTCACGTCCAGTTCGGTCATGCCGTCCGTTGCCGCGAAGATCATGGGCTGGAACCGGGTTCCCCACCGGACTTCATCGGCGGTGT
>DASXVC010000082.1:0-2044 GCA_036504495.1 Geothrix sp. | reverse complement strand
TGGGCTGGGTTCATGGGGTGGGTTCCGGATTCATCATAGCGTTGGCTTCTCTGCGGCGAGGGTCTGCTGACGTCAGGCCTCCCAGGCCGCGTCCACGGCCGCATCCAGTTCGGTTTCGAGGGCCGCGATCTGGCCGCGCAGGTCGAGGATGGGCTCCCTGGCCTCGCGCCAGGCGCGCTTCAGGAAGTCGCGGTCGCCCAGGGTGGGCTCCTGCAGCTGCTTGTTCCGCCGCTTCAGGGCCTCCGCCAGCGCCGTGGCCTCGTCCAGCTCCCAGAAGGCCTCCAGCTTTTCGCCAACGGTGGTGAGTTGCCAGGGCGCGTCCTGGCGGAGGAAGCGGAGGAAGGATTGGCGGTGCCCTTCTTGGGCGGTGGCGAACGCAGTGGCTTGTGCGGCAGCCGCTGAGATGATTTCCCGGACTGGAGGCGTTAATTCGGGAATCAGAATCTTTTCCATCAGGTGTTCGTATAGCAAGAGCCGCCCTCCCTCCGATGGTGCGCCTAGAGAGGCACCGATCTGGCAGATCTGGCCCCAGGTCGTGGAGGCATTGAGCAATCCAATGATCCAGGGGTCTGAGCAGCGAATGGAGTAGGCGTTGTTGTTCGGGAAAACACCTTCGGTGGCAGCAAACCTAGATTCCATCGCAAAAAACGGCCAGAGAATCTGACGCGAAGAAAAGATGCTTTCGTACGCCTCCTGCGCCTGCTGCAGCTCGAACCAGGCCTGCTTGGTGGCCCGGTGGTCCAGGCCCACGGTCTTGCCGTTCTTGTCGAAGCTGCGGAAGGGCTTCAGGTGTTTGGCCACGGCGGGGAAGCGGTCGTTGAACTCTGCTTCGGTATAGCGGTTCTTGGGCGTGTAGATGAGGAAGCGGGGCTCGTCCTGGCGCAGGGCCCAGCGCCGCACCTCGTCCCCGATGACCAGGGGCTTGAGGATCTGGGCGGCTTCGGAATTCTTCGCCACCAGCGCGTCGCGTTCATCCTGGGTCAGCCAGAAGGCATCGTTGAGGCCGGTCTTGATGCCCCAGCAGATGGGCGTCTCGCCCAGGTACTCGCGCAGGGGGATGCCTTTCGCTTTCCGGGTGGCGAAGGCGGCGCCCCTGGCCTCGTCCACCAGCAGCCAGGTGTCTTCACCCAGTTGATCAGCGGGCACGGCGTGGCCATGGGCCGCATCGAGGGTTTCCAGGTCCGCGTCGCTTTGCGGCAGGCGGGGGATCTGGGCGAAGCGCAGCGGGCGAGTCCCGCCGCTATCCACCCGCGTCGCCAGCAGGATGTGGGGCATGACGGCGGCATCCTCGAAGACGGGCAGTTCGCCGAAATCCAGCAGGCGGTCGAGCTGGAAGCGCGATTTCAGGAAGGCGCGGGAGGGCTGGCCGTACTGAGCGCGCAGCCACTTGTTGCTGACGATGATGCCGTAGCGCCCGCCGTCCCTCAGCAGCCCGGCGCTGAGCTGGAAGAAGTAGCAGTAGAGGTCGGCCCGCTCCTGGTGGACGTCCGGGAAGGCCTGTTTCAAATGGGGCTTCTGCTCCTTGAACAGCTCCATGCGCACGTAGGGCGGATTGCCGATGACGGCATCGAAGGCCTCCACGCCGGGGAAGAGCTGGCGCCAGTCGGCGGTGAGGCTGTTGGCCACGCGGATCTGGTCGCCCAGGTTGGCGAGCTTGCGGCCCGGCGTGGCGCTTTCCAGCCAGAGGGAGAGCTGGGCCAGCAGGGCGGCCTCGGCATGCAGGTCCACGCCGTAGAAGCAGCCTTCGAGCGGTGGCAGCGCCTTCAGACCCGCCAGGGCCCGGCTGCGGGGCGTGTCCTGGAGGATCTGGAAGCCGGGCATGTCGTCGTGAACCGTATCCTCGGGCACATCGGGCAGCGAGGATGCCGCCGCCAGGGCCTGGCGGTAGGCGGGCTCCAGCAGCTCGCGCAGCACCCGCAGGCCCATGGCGAGGCAGGCGCCGCTGCCGCAGGCGGGGTCCACGATGCGCAGGTCGGCCACGGCGTTCCAGGCGGCGTGGAAGGCCTGGAGGGTCCAGCGGGCGGCTTCATCCCCGCCGTCCGGG
>DASXVC010000081.1:0-1900 GCA_036504495.1 Geothrix sp. | reverse complement strand
AACCGGCCTTCCACCTCGACGGACAGCACGCGCATGTCGAACTCGTGGGGATCCAGCCGGTCTTCCCGGCAGCGGATCGCCTGATGATGGACCGTCTCGGCCACCGCTCCCCGCTCTTCCCGGGCGGCGTAGAAAGCCCCGAGACTGGCCGTGGAAAAGCGCCCCGGGTGCGGGTTGACGAAGGGCCACTGGATGTAGCTGGAGGCCTCCGAAGCCTCAGCGGTGAGCCTCGGATTCGTCAGGGCCTCCACCTGGTCCAGACGGTCCCACAAAGCAGGATCCAGGCCGTCCCACAGGTCCACCGCAGGGAACCGGGTCGCGACGATCCGGAAGGCTGGATCCCAATGGATGCCTGCCCGGACGGGCGGCTTCACCACACGCCCCGCCGTGCGTCCAGGAGGCGCCGGACGTCCGCCAGGTCGAGGATGCGGCCCTGGAGCATCCGGGCCACCGGAGGCTGGCCGCCGAACATCGGGTTGTCGTTGGGCTTCTTCACCCAGGCGAGCGCCTGGCGGTCGTCCGGGATCAGGATCCGCAAGGCCTTCCAGATGCCCAGAACGTAGCTGATGCGCTCCAGGGTGTCCTTTGCGAGGATGACCTTCGGGGCCTTTTTCCACGCGAAGAAGGTGGATCTGGGGGGCTCTCCGAGCAGGATCCTCTGCTCCGCCGCGGTGAGCCCCCAGGCCCCGGCGATCTGGAAGAACCCCCGCAACGCGGCTTCGCCCATTTCTTGCCAGCTGAAAGGCTTGGGGGTCGAAGGACGGTGCTTGGGGTTCGACGACAGGAGCATGGAGCACCTCAGCGTCAATGTAGTCCATACATGGACTTTTTCAATAGAAAAGTCTTGCAGTGGACTTGAAGGTCGATGCCGCCGCCCACCCTCCGGGGCGTTACCGCGGGAGGAGCGCCGAGAGGGACTGAAGGCCGTGGCGTACTGGAACGGTGCGAGCGTCTTGCTCACGCCCCGCCGAGCGCGATGTCTTCCAGCAGGATGCTCAGGCCTGCGCTGCTGCCGTACCAGCGGAGGTCGCTGCCCAGGGCGGCGATGCGGGTGAGGAAGTCGCGGAGGTTGCCGGCGAAGGTGAGCTTGTCCACGGGTTCGGCCAGGATGCCGTCGCGGATGCGGATGCCGCTGGCGCCCACGCTGAGGTCGCCGCTGACGGGGTCCACCGTGTGCAGGCCCATGATCTCCGTGATGAGCACGCCGTTCCCGGCCAGCCGGTAGAGGGCGTCGGGCGCCGTGTCCCCGGGCAGGGGGAACAGGTTGAAGGTCGTGGCGCCCGGCTGGCTGCCGAAGCCCCGACCGGCGCTGGCGGTGGGTGCCACGCCCATCTCCGCGGCGGTCTTGAGGGTGTGGAGGTAGGTCTTCAGCACGCCGCCTTCGAGCAGCACATTGCGGCGCGTGGGCAGGCCCTCCGCATCCCAGGGCTCGGTGCCCAGGGCGGGCCGGCCCGGGGCTTCGGTGAGACGCCCGTCATCCACCAGGGTGAGCAGGGGAGAGGCGATGGCTTCGCCCAGCTTTCCCGCGAAGAGGCTGCGCTGCTTGAGCACGGATTCCGCATCGAGCATCCCGGCCACGATGCCGAGCAGGTCCACCGCCACCTCCGGGTGCAGCACCACTGAGTACTTGCCGGCGGGCAGGCGCTGGGGGTTCAGCTTCCGCTCGCCCTTGAGGGCCGCTTCCGCGCCGATGGCCGCGAGATCGAGTCCCGGTCGGCGGGAGACATCCCAGTGCCAGGCCGCCTGCCGCTCCTCGCCATCGGCCACCGCGAGTTCGATGGCCGCAGAGCAGCTGGACCATGCGTCCGGTGCATGCACGCCCTTCTGGGTGAGCAGCAGGCTGGCCCCGGAGCCGTCGCTCCAGGCGGATTCGCGCACGGCCGCGACCTTCCGTGAGGCC
>DASXVC010000080.1:0-4174 GCA_036504495.1 Geothrix sp. | reverse complement strand
CCTTCCGTCCGCATCTTGCCGGCGTCCTTGGCGCCCTGCTCACCCTTGTACTGGATGAAGTCCTCATAGGCGATGACCTGGGCGCGGATGAAGCCCTTCTCGAAGTCCGTGTGGATGACGCCGGCGGCCTGGGGGGCCGTGTCGCCCTTGTGGATGGTCCAGGCGCGGACCTCCTTCACCCCGGCGGTGAAGTAGGTCTGGAGGCCCAGCAGGTCGTAGCTGGCGTGGATGAGCACATTCAGGCCCGGCTCGGCCAGGCCCGCCTCCTCCAGGAACAGGGGGCGGTCCTCCTCCGGCAGATCCTGGATCTCGGCTTCCAGCTTGGAGCAGATGGGGATGCAGGGGGCATGGCGCGCTGCGGCAAGCTCCTGGAGCTTGAGGTAGTGGGCGTTGCCTTCGGGATTCCGGATGTCCTCCTCCCCGATGTTGCCCACGAAGAGGGTGGGCTTCAGGGTGAGCAGGCCGTAGGACTTGATGAGGGCCTTGTCCTCGGCGGACAGGCCGGCGGTGCTCGCCCACTTGCCATCGTCCAGGGCGGCGAAGACCCGCTCCAGGACCGCGACCATGGCCAGGGACTCCTTGTTGCCGGTCTTGGCGGCCTTGCGGTGGCGCTCCAGGCCCTTCTCCACGGCATCCAGGTCCTTGATGACGAGCTCCGTCTCGATGATGCCCAGGTCCCGCTCGGGGCTCACATGGCCCTCCACGTGGGTGACGTTCCCATCCTCGAAGCAGCGCACCACCTGCACGATGGCGTCCGTCTCCCGGATGTGGCCCAGGAAGGCGTTGCCCAGGCCCTCACCCTTGCTGGCGCCCCGCACCAGGCCCGCGATGTCCACGAACTCCTGGGCCGCCGGCAGGATGCGCTGGGGCTTCACGATCTCCGCCAGGGCCGCCAGGCGGGGATCCGGCACGTCCACCACGCCCGTATTGGGCTCGATGGTGCAGAAGGGATAGTTGGCCGAAGCCGCGCCCGCACGGGTGAGGGCGTTGAAAAGGGTGGACTTTCCCACGTTGGGTAGACCCACGATGCCACAAGCGACAGCCATTCCATCCTCCAAGCCCTCCAGTATCGCCTACTGGAGATGTGACGAAAAGAAAGGCTTCCGGGACTTGCGCGCGGGCCCCGGGCGCCATACTCTCCCGGCCAAGGTTGCAGATGGGCGAGGGGAGGCAGCATGATCGTGCGGGCGGAATGGCCGGGCTATGTGGTGGACGTTCTGGTCCGCCCCGGCCAGGAAGTGGAAGAGGATGAGCCCCTGCTGATCCTCGAGGGCACGGACGTTTCCCGCACCTCCTTCTACATCCACGCCCCCGAATGCGGGAAGGTCCGCGAAATCCTCATCGAGGAGGGCGACTTCGCCTATGAGGATGATGATCTGGTGGTGATTGGAGACTCCGACAAGGACGAGTAGCGGGGCGAACCGCTACACTGGGGGCCATTGTCCTTTTCGAGAGGTGGTTGATGGTGTTGGTCCGTGCCGAGATGGCTGGGAAGGTTCTGGAGGTTTGCGTCGCCGAAGGCGATGCCGTGGGGGAGGACCAGGATCTGGTGATCATCGAGTCCATGAAGATGCAGATTCCCGTGGGCAGCCCCGAGGAGGGGACGGTCAAGAAGGTCTTCGTGACCCAGGACCAGTTCCTGAACGAAGGGGATTCCATCGTCGAGCTGGGTTGATGGAGGCCCGGCTCGAACGCCTGACAGGGGACGATGCCGGCATCGTCCTGCTGGCACTGGACCGGCCCGCCGCCAAGAACGCCCTGGGCCGCCAGCTCATGGCGGAGTTCCGGCAGGCCCTGGTGGACCTCCGCTTTGATCCCTCCGTCCGCCTGGTGGTGGTGCATAGCCTCGTGCCCGGTGCCTTCTGCGCCGGGGCGGACCTGAAGGAGCGGGCGGAGATGTCCCCCGCCGAGGCCGCGGCCTTCGTCCATGGCATCCGTGCCGCGTTCACGGAACTGGAAGACCTGCCCATGCCCGTGATCGCCGCCCTGGAGGGGGCGGCTTTCGGCGGCGGGCTGGAGTTGGCCTTGGCGGCGGATCTCCGCGTGGCCGGGGCCGAGGCCAGGATGGGGCTGGTGGAGACGGCCCTGGCCATCATCCCCGGCGGTGGCGGCACCCAGCGCCTGCCGCGGCTCATCGGGGCCTCCCGGGCCAAAGAACTCATCTTCACGGCCCGGCGCATTGGCGCCGAGGAGGCCGGCCGCCTGGGAATCGTGGACCACGTGGTTCCTGCGGGCCAAGCCTTGGACTCGGCCCTGGCCCTGGCCCGGGAGATCCTCCCCAACGGGCCCGTGGCGCTCCGCATGGCCAAGCTGGCGGTGAACCGGGGCCTCGAGGTGGACCGGACTTCGGGCCTGGCCTTCGAGCAGGCCTGCTACGCCCAGGTGATCCCCACGAAGGACCGCCTGGAAGGTCTGGCGGCCTTCCGCGAGAAGCGCAAACCCCAGTACCGGGGCGAGTGATGGCCGACCACCACCACAACCATGGGCCCAGCACCACGGGCCGCCTGGCCTGGAGCGCGGGAATCTTCTTCGCCAGCTTCATCCTCCAGGGGTTTGGGGGCCTCTGGACGGGCTCCATCGGTCTCGTCAGCGACAGCCTGGAGAACCTGAACGATGTCCTGGTGAACAGCCTGGGGATCCTCAGCCTCTGGCTGGCCAACCGGCGGGCGCCCGACGACCGTTGGACTTTCGGCTGGCACCGGCTGGAGGTGTTCAACAGCCTGGTGGGGGTCGGATTCCTGATGTTCCTCGCCGGGGCCGTGGGCTGGGAGGCCCTGGACCGGTTCCGCCATCCCGTGCCCATTCAGACGGGCTGGGTCCTGGTGTTCTCCAGCATCGGGCTGGTCCTGAACATCGCCGCCACTCTGGTGCTGGTGCCCCGGGACCGCAGCCTGCTCAAGCGCGATGCCAACCTGCGGGCCGCCTACCTGCATGCCTTCGCCGACAGCCTCACCAGCGTGTCGCTGGTGGCGAGCATGATCCTCATCCGCCTCACCGGCTGGCGCTGGGTGGATCCGGCCATCGCCCTGGTGATCCTGGTGGTCATCCTGCGAGGGGCAGTGCTCCTGCTGCGGGACGCCGTGGGCATCCTCATGCACCGGGCCGCCTTCGAGCACGAGGCCGTGAAGGCGGAGCTGATGGATCTGCCGGGCGTGCTGGGCGTGGAGGACTTCCGCAGCTGGAAGATGTGCAGCCACCTCACCATCGCCACGGCCCACATCATCGTAGAGGCTGACCGGCTGGGGGACACCGAGGCCTTCCTCGATCGCATCGAGCACCTGCTGTGGGAGCGGCACGGCGTCCGGCATCTCACCGTGCACTTCGAGACCCGCGAGATGGCCGACCGGCACCACCACCGCTTCATCCACCAGCACGAAGCGGAGGCAGATCATCACCATTAGGGGCCAGTCCTCGGTCCTCGGTCTTCAGTAAATGCAAAAAGGGCGGCCCTGGCCGCCCTTTCCTGAGGACTGAAGACCGAGGACTGAAGACTCAGCCTCCCATCCCATGCTTCTTCATGATGCTGGCGCGCTGGGCGTCGAACTCGGCCTGGGTGATGAGCTGGCCATCGAAGAGCTCCTTGAGGTCGGTGAGCTCCTCCTTGAGGGACTTCGCGGGGGCTGCCGGAGCTGCGGGGGCGTTGCCGGCGGGGAAGCCCTGCTGGCCCATCTGCTGGGCGGCGCCGGTCATCTGCTGGCCCATCATGTTGCCCATGCCGAAGCCCAGGCCCACGCCCATGCCCATGCCGGCGATGCCGCCGGGGTTCTGGGCGGCCAGCGGGATGCTGTCGGCGACCTGCATCTGCGTGTAGGCGCCCATGACGGGGGCCATCATGCCCACGCCGGTGCGCTTGTCCATCATGGCTTCCACTTCCTCGGGGAGGCTGATGTTCTCCACGAAGAACTTGGACAGCTCCAGGCCCATGGTCTTGAACTCTTCCTGGAGCTTCTGCTTCACCAGGTCGGAGATCTCGTCGTACTTGGCGGCCAGATCGAGGGCGGGGATCTTGGATTCACCGAGGGTATCGGTGAAGCGGCTCATGATGGTCTTGCGGAGCTGCTCGGAGATGTCGGGCACGGTGTAGACGCCGTTGGTGCCCACCAGCTGCTTGAGGAAGGTGCCGCTGTCCACCACCTTGATGGAGTAGATGCCGAAGGCCCGGATGCGCAGCATG
>DASXVC010000079.1:0-37041 GCA_036504495.1 Geothrix sp. | reverse complement strand
TGCACCGCAGATATCAGTTTGTCTCGCGTATCGCCGCAGGCGATACCGAGAGGGAAGGGCCCGCAGGGCAACGTGGTTCGTTGTTCAAGGGCCCTGACGCCGCGGAGCCCCAGCCTGGCTTCATCCCTCCGGGCGTGGGCCGGCGGGGAGGCTCTGCCTCCGCGAGGAACGAGCGGGAGGGCCCTGCGGGGCAGGGCCCGTCAGGTGGAGGGCGATGCCGCGTCACCTCCAGCTATCGCGGCGCCATGCGCCGCTCCTGCTCGCCTCCGGCTCGCAGAGCCGGAGCCTCCGTCGCGCGTAGTACCCGCTACGCGTCTCCTCGCCTTCCTCGCCTCGCTCGCCCGGCGGCCCTCGCGCGGCCCCCTGGGGGTTTTGTTAGGCACTCTTAGAGCGCCACCACCAGCAGCGTCGCCACCAGGGAAGCGGCGAGCATGGCCGTCAGGCGCAGGCCGAAAGCGCGCCCGCCTGAAATCCAGGCGAAGCCGGCCTTGGCCAGCGTATTCGTGGCGATCGCCAGCACGATGGCCAAGATTGCGGTTCCGGTAGGAAGGCCGATGGTGTGCACTTGGCTGCTCACCGCCAGGGTGATGGGATCCACATCCGCCACCCCGGAAAGGCCCGCGGCCACCATGAGGCCCTGGTCTCCGAACCAGGCCCGGGCTGCGGCAGAGACGAGTAGAACGGTGGCCAGCGCCAGGCCCCAACCCAGAGCCCGCTTGAGGTGGAAAGGATTCCGGAGGGGCATCTCCTCAGGGCCCACCGCCTGGACGGGGCCTGACCGGTAGGTCCACCAGGCGGCGCCCAGCAGCGTCGCCACCATGGCCGCCATGGGCAGCAGCAGGGGTTTGGCGAGGTCCGGCCCCCCCACCACCCCCGCCAGGATGGCCACACGCACGCCCATCACCGCGCAGGCCAGCATGACGGCGACCTGGCCCGGTCCCCGGAACGAGGGATCGTCCTTGGCCTGCCGGGACATGGCCACCGTCACCACGGTCGAGCTGACCATGCCGCCCACCAGCCCCGTCATCACGGCTCCCCGATGGGACCCCAGGACACGGTTGAGGGCGTACCCGAGGAAATCCACGGCCGCGATGAGGGCCACCATCCAGCCCACTTTCTGGGGGGAAAGCACCCCCCAGGGATCCAGAGTCCGCGAGGGCAGCAGCGGGAGCAGGATGGCGAAGACGATGAGGAGTTGCATGGCCGCGGTCATGTCCTCCCGGTGCAACCGGGGGATCCAGGCCCGGATCCAGGGTTTCGACAGCAGGAGCAGGGTCACGATCACCGCCACGGCCACGGCCAGCAGCGCGTCCCGGGTGAGCAGCATGCCCAGCAGGGGGGCCGCCAGCGCGGCGATTTCCGTGGTGAGGCCGCGGTCCGGACTGCTGGTGGCGTGGTAGAAGAGGCCGACGAGTAGGGCCGCAAAGGCCATCACGGCGATGGGCATGGCCAGGCCATCCCCGCCCACCTTGACGGAGATCCACCCCAGCAGGGTCAGGAGGGCGAAGGTGCGCGCGCCCAGGCTTCCATGCTGGGCCTCGACCCGGTCGGATTCCCGGCGCTGGAGCTGCTCGTGGCTTTCCTGGCTGCGCTCGAATCCGCTGCGCTCACGCTCAAGGCCCATCATCAGGCCCAGCGCCACGGCCATGGCGGCTTCCTTCAGGGTGGAGAAGTCGAGACTGAGCATGGGCGGTCTTCCTGCAAGGCCTAATCGGCGAGATGCCAGATCTGGATGTGGCTGGTGCGTTTCAGGACTTCGGACACCAGACCCGAGGCGGCCTGGCCGAAGGTGCGGACCCGGAAGGAGTCTCCTCCAGGCAGGTGGACCACGTGGACCGAAGCTCCGCCCGGAAAATCTGGATGGCGGGCCAGTGGGCGGGCGAGGGACTCCAGATCCAGCGAGTCAAGCCAGCCCGCTGGCAAGGGTGCCGTCCGGGCCCCCGGGATCAGGGCCCCGGCCTCCCGAGCCTGGAGCAGCACCAGGTGCCAGCCCCCGTCCCCCTGGCCGCGCCAGCAGAGGAAGGGGGGCAGGTTCCCGAAGGCGACACCGCTCTTTTGGACCTCTGGCCACGCCCGCAACGTGGCGATGCCAGCCTCATCCGCGGCATCCATGGCGAGGCGGGCAAGGCCGGGGGAAATTGGGGGAATCCAGGGTTCCACGCTCCACATGCCGTCGAGCATGGCAGATCGGGTAGGCTGGGGCCCATGTGTACGACGCCCCAGCGCGGTTTGCCCGGACCAGCCCGAGCCTTCGGGAACAAGCCATGAGCACACCGAAGCCCGTGATCGCCACCGGCCAGCAGATCGGGGCCGGATGGAGCCCCGCCCTGTCCGTGGCCAAGGCCCTGGCGGCCCTGGCCGAGGCCCGCCGCACGGGGGCTGAGGCGGTCTATTGGCTGGCGGACGAGGACCATGACCGTGCCGAGGTGGCCTCTGTGGCTGGATGGACGGACGGGCGGCTGAAGCGCCACCGCTTCCGGTTTGATGCCCGGACCGGCACCGCCACGGGCTGGCTCCCCTGGACGCCGGGGCATCAGACCGAAGCTGCGGCCCTGTGGGGTCCGCTCCCCGAACCCGGGGAACCCACCCTCCGCGGCCATGCCCTGGCCCTGGGCCGCCCCCTCTGGGAGCGCGGCCTGCGGCCCTTCTCCCCCACCGACCCCGCGGTCCGCGATCCCATCCAGGCCGAGCTGGAACGGTGGCGGTCCCTTGACCTGGAAGGCCTGTTGAAGCGTCAGGCCGAGCGGCTGGAGGCGGAGGGCGCGCCTCTGCCTCTGGACCCGCGGGTGCAGGCCGCCTGGTTCTCGCTGGATCCCCGCACGGGCCTCCGGCAGCGCCTCGATCCGGGCGGGCCGCTGCCGACGGGCCGCTGGCTCAGCCCCGGCGCGGCCATCCGCCCCCTGATGCAGTCGCTGATGCTGCCCGTGGCCGCGGTGGTGCTGGGTCCCTCCGAACGGGCCTACTGGCGTCTTTGCGAACCCCTATGGGAGCCTGTGGGCCTCCCGGCGCCGAGGATCCTGCCGCGGCCCAGCGTCTACGTCGTGCCGCCCGGGTACCACGTGTCCGGCGGACAGCTCGACGCCCTGCGCCTGGGCGCCTGGGATCGCCTGTCCCACTGGCCTGGCGTTCTGCCCACCGCCCGTTTCCAGGCTGTGGATCCGGATCCCGGATGGCCCGGGGCCTTGCAGATGCGCTTCCGGCAGGAGCAGGCCCGGGCCGGGGAGCGGCTGGTCAAGCTGGACCGCCGCCTGCACCGCGAAGCCGCTGCGGAGGCCCTGGGTGGCGACCCAGAGCGCCTGAGGCAGATCCTCTTCCCCTTCGACGTCCCCCAGGAGCGGGTCATGCCAGGCCTCTCCTGGCTGCGCAACGGCGCCCTGCTTGACCGCATCCTGGAACGCATGGACGGTGCGACAGCCCTGATCCTGGTGGAGGAACCATGACCCACGACCTCGACCTCCTGGCCCTGGGGGCCCACCCGGACGATGTGGAAGTCCACGTGGGGGGCATCCTCGCACTGGCTTCGGATCGGGGTATGAAGGCCGCCATCCTGGACCTCACCAGCGGTGACCTCGGCACCCGCGGCACCGCGGAAACCCGCCGTGTCGAGGCCCAGGAGGCCGCCCGGATCCTCGGTGTGCCCCGCATCGTCCTCGATTTCCCCGATGGCCGCTTCACGGAGGAGGAATCCTTCCGCCTCCGCCTGATGACGGAGATCCGCCGCCTGCGCCCCCGAGTGATGATCCTGCCCGCCCCGGACGACCGCCATCCCGACCACCGCCGCGCCCATCAGCTGGCCCGGGAGGCCGCCTACTACGCCGGGTTGAAGAACTACCCCTGCCCCGGCGCCCCCTGGCGCCCGGAAGCCCTGGCCTGGGTCGGCGGGGAGAACCCCGGCCCACCGGACCTGCTGGTGGATGTGAGCGCCGCATGGGAACGCCGCATGGCCGCCTTCGACGCCTTCGGCAGCCAGTTCGCCCAGGACGCCTCCCAGCCCGTCACCCGCATCGCCCACCCCGCCTTCCGCCGCGGCGTCCTGGGCCGCGCCATGCACTGGGGCTCGCTGCGCATGTGCGACTGGGCCGAAGGGCTGTGGTGTGAGCGGCCCGTGCCGCCAGGCCTGATGCAACTCGTGGACCGCCTGAACGCCCCCGCATGAACCGCTTCGAGTCCGACCTCCTCGCGCAGATCCAGCGCCGGGGTGACGGCGTCACCGGCCGCGTGCTGGTGGCCTGCTCGGGTGGCGGGGATTCGGTGGCGCTGCTGACGCTGCTGTGGGCGCTCCGAAAGAGCCTGGACCTGGAGCTGAGTGTGGCCCACGCCGACCACGGCCTGCGGGCGGAATCGCCGGAAGACGCGGAATTCGTGCGGCAGCTTTGCCGGACCCTGGACCTGGATCTGGCGGAGGCCTCGCTGGGCGTGAGGGCGCACGCCGAAGCCAGTGGCCAGGGCTTGGAGATGGCGGCCCGTGAACTCCGCTGGGACTGGTTCCGGCAGGAGGCTGGTCAATCGGGGGCCTGTGCCGTGGCCACGGGACACACGCTGGATGATCACACCGAGACCGTCTTCCTCCGCCTGGCCCGCGGCGGCGGCCTGGGCTGCCTGCATCCCCTGGCCCCACGGCAGGGCCTGCGCTGGTCGCCCCTGGCTGAGATCCGCCGGGCGGACCTGCGGACCTACCTGGCTTCGCGCCACATCCCCTGGCGGGAGGACGCCAGCAACGCCGAGCCCTTCACGGCCCGCAATCGCTGGCGGCCCATCATCGAGTCGGTCCGTCGGGAGGCACCGGAGCTTGACCGCCACCTCTTTGAGACGCACCTCCAGGCCGAGGAGGCCGAGCATCTGGCCAGGGCGCTGATCGCTGGCTGGGAAGGTTCACGCTGGTTCATCGCCGATGAGGGCATCGTCTTCAAGCGGGAAGCCTGGAGCGAGCCGGAACTGCGCTGGACGCTGGAAACCGCCTTCCGGCGGCTGGATTGGCCCCGGGAAGCTGCCCTGCTGAGATCCCTCACACCATGGCTGCTTGACCGCCTCCTCCATGGCCAGAAACCCTCGTCCTGGGGCCATTTTCAGCTAAACCCCGAACCTCGGGACGGGTATCTGCATCTAAGTCAGGACCCGCCGCCTTCCCGGGCCTAGTACACTGGAGGGCCACCTGGGCGAGCGCCCCAAGGAGTGACCCTTTGAATTCCATGATGAAAAGCGTGCTGGTCTGGCTGGGCATCATCGCCCTCTTGGTTCTGGCCTTCCGCCAGATCCCCCAGAACAACCGCCAGATCGAGGTTCCTTTCTCGACCTTCTACACCGAAGGCGTGGGGGGCAAGTACAAGTCCGTGGTCCTGTCTGGTTTCGACGTTGAAGGCACCTACAAGCAGCCCGAGAAGAATCCCAAAACCGGCGAGGTCATCGAGAAGTTCCGCACCGTGGCTCCGCCCATGCAGGACCTGGGCAAGGTCATCCTCAGCTGGAAGACCGAGGGCCAGATCGAGGAATTCCGAGCCGCCAAGCCCAGCGAGAACAACTTCGCCTACGTGCTGATGTTCTGGGCGCCCCTGCTGGTCTTCGTCGTGCTCTGGTTCGTCTTCATGCGCCAGGCCCAGATGGGCGGCAACAAGGCCATGAGCTTCGGCAAGGCCCGCGCCAAGGGCCTGTCCAGCAGCGCGAAGCGCGTCACCTTCTCCGATGTGGCGGGCTGCGACGAAGCGAAAGAGGAACTGAGAGAGATCGTGGAGTTCCTGAAGGATCCGGCCAAGTTCGTGAAGCTGGGCGGCAAGATCCCCAAGGGCGTCCTGCTCATGGGCCCTCCGGGGACCGGCAAGACCCTGCTGGCCCGCGCCATCGCTGGCGAGGCCAAGGTGCAGTTCTTCTCCATCTCCGGTTCCGACTTCGTGGAGATGTTCGTGGGCGTGGGCGCCAGCCGCGTGCGCGACCTCTTCGAACAGGCCAAGAAGAGCGCCCCCTGCATCGTCTTCATCGATGAGATCGACGCCGTGGGCCGCCATCGCGGCGCGGGCCTGGGCGGCGGCCACGACGAGCGCGAGCAGACCCTGAACCAGCTCCTCGTCGAGATGGACGGCTTCGAGGGCAACGAGGGCGTCATCCTCATCGCCGCCACCAACCGCCCCGACGTACTGGATCCCGCCCTGCTCCGCCCCGGCCGCTTCGACCGCCGCGTGGTGGTGGACCGCCCCGACGTGAAGGGCCGCTTCGAGATCCTGAAGGTGCACACCACCGACAAGATCCCCCTCAGCCCCGACGTGGATCTGGAAGTCATCGCCCGCGGCACGCCTGGCTTCGCCGGCGCCGACCTCGCCAACCTCTGCAACGAGGCCGCCCTCACCGCCGCCCGCGGCAGCAAGAAGTGGGTCGAGATGGCCGATTTCGAGAATGCCAAGGACAAGGTCTACATGGGCGCCGAGCGCCGCAGCCTCGTGATGACCGAGGCGGACAAGCGCATCACGGCCTACCACGAGGCCGGCCACACGGTCGTCGCCGCCGTGGTGCCCGACAGCGACCCCATCCACAAGGTCACCATCATCCCCCGTGGCCGGGCCCTGGGCGTCACCTGGCAGCTGCCGATCACGGACCGCTACAACACGACCCGGGACTACATGGAGAGCCGCATCGCCATCGCCATGGGCGGCCGCATCGCGGAGGAGATCTTCTTCAACCAGCTCAGCACCGGCGCGGCCAACGACATCCAGCAGGCCACCACCATGGCCCGGTCGATGGTCACGGAATACGGCATGAGCGACAAGCTGGGCCCCCTGAACTTCGGTGGCGGCGGCCAGCAGGAGGTCTTCCTGGGCCGCGACTTCGCCCAGCATCGCGAGATCTCCGAGGATACCGCCCGACTCATCGACGTCGAGGTGCAGGAGTTCGTGCTCCGCAACTACCGCCGGGCCAAGGCTGCCATCGAAGCCCACCGCGACCAGCTGATGGCCATCGCCGAGGCTCTGCTGGTGCGCGAAACCCTTGATGGCAACGACGTCGAGATCCTCATGAAGGGCGGCACCCTGCCCCCGCCCAAGACAGGCAGCACGCCCACCGCGCCCGCCACGGTGGAGGGGCCCACCACGGATCCCGGCCTGAACCCGGCTCTCAAGCCCGCGTGACCATCCTGCCGTTCCATTGGGGACCGCTTCTCAAGAGCGGTCCCCTTTTCATCGGGATCCTCAATCTAACTCCGGACTCCTTCAGTGATGGCGGCAGGTTCCAGGATCCCGCCGCGGCCCTGGCCCAGGCCCGGCAGCTCGTGGCCTCCGGCGCCCGCATGCTAGACCTCGGAGCCGAGAGTACTCGCCCCGGCGCGAAAGTCGTGGATGCCGCCACGGAATGGGGCCGTCTCGAACCGGTGCTGTCGGCCCTCGCGGAAACCCTGCCGCACATCCCCCTCAGCCTGGACACCCGCCACGCCATCGTAGCCGCAAAGGGCCTCGCCGCGGGCGCCTCCGTCATCAACGATGTCGACGGCTTCACCGATCCGGCCATGCTGGAACTCGCCCTTGGCTCATCGTGCGGCCTCATCGCCATGCGCAGCCGCCGCCTGGGCGGGGGTTTCCTCATGCCCCCCTACCACGATCCCGGCCCGCGGGACGCGACACCTGCCATCCGCGAACTCCTCGTCGTACGGGATCGCCTCCGGGCCGCCGGCATCGCCGCGGATCGTGTGCTGCTGGATCCCGGCTTCGGCTTCGGGACCACGTTCGCCGAGGATCTCGCCCTCTGGGAGGCCCTCCCTCGGCTTCCTGAGGCCCTGGACTGGCCCGCAGACCGCATCTGCATCGGCATCTCCCGCAAGCGGTTCCTGGCCGCCCGGGCCGGAACACCCGATCTTGCCCCGGATCAGCGGGATGACCTCACGAACGCGGCCCACGCAGAAGCCATGGGATGGGGCTACCGGGTTTTCAGGACCCACCGCCCTCCCCTGAGCATCGGTTAATCTAGTGGCATGAGCCTTCGCTACTTCGGAACAGACGGCATTCGGGGCACGGCCCTGCGTTCTCCCCTCACCCTGGAAGAGGTTTCCCAGTGGGGTGTGGCCTGGGCCCAGGTGGCCCGGGAAGCTGGCGTGAAGCGCCTGGTGGTGGGCTGGGACCCCCGGTCCAGCTCCGGCCCCATGTCCGAGGCCTTCATCCTGGGCGTGGGCCTGGGTTTGAAGGTGCTGGTCCTGGGCATGGCGCCCACCCCAGCCGTGGCCTGGAACGTCGCGAAATTGAGCGCCGAAGGTGACAAGACCTGGGGTCTCATGATCTCCGCCAGCCACAATCCGCCTGAGGACAACGGCCTCAAGGGCTTCAACGAGCTGGGCGAAAAGCTGGAGGAGGACCAGGAGCAGGCCATCGAGGCCGCCTTCGCATCGCTTCCGGAACCCACCACCATCTCAGCGCCACCGGGACGCCTGGACCTCCGGTCCTACCTGGCCCACCTCGGCGGCATCGATCTGCCTCCGGATTTCAGCGTGGTGATCGACTGTGCCCATGGCGCCACTGCCGAAGCGGCCCTCGAGCTCTTCCGCGGGGGCTCCATCCACTGGATTGGAGTGCCCGCCGACGGCCCCGCCATCAACGTGGGCGTGGGCTCCACCCACCTGGACGCTCTGGCTGAGGCTGTGGTGGCCCGGGGCGCCCAGCTGGGCATCGCCTTTGACGGCGATGGGGACCGCTGCCTGTTGGTGGACCACCGTGGTGAGGTGGTGGACGGTGACCAGATGGTGTGGCTCATGGCCCAGGACCGGAAGGCCTGCGGAGACGCCCCTCCGGGCGTGGTGGGCACGCTGATGACCAACGGCGGGCTGGCCCAGGCCCTGGCCCAGGCTGGCATCCCCTTCACCCGCACGGCCGTGGGCGACAAGTTCCTGCTGCGTGAAATGGCGAAACGGGGCTGGGATCTAGCCGCGGAAGCCTCGGGCCACCTCATCCAGAAGCGCGTGGGCCCCAGCGGAGATGGCCTGGCCGCCGCGCTCGCCATCCTCCGCGCCCTCCTCCACCGGCCCGCCGAGCGCCGCTGGGATTGGACCTTCCGCCCCTGGCCCCAGCGGCTGGTGAACGTGGTGGCCCGCGACCGCCGAGCCCTGGAAGCCTGCCCGGACCTTCTGTCCGCCATGGCGGACATCGACGGCCGTTGGGGCGAGGGCGTGCGCCAGGTGGTGCGCTGGTCGGGAACAGAACCGAAGCTCCGCCTCATGGTGGAAGCTCAGGAGGCCGCCTGGGTGGACCTGGCCTTGCTTGAACTGGAATCCGCCGCCCGCCGCGATCTGGCGCTGGCCTAGGGCCCGGACATGGCGCCCGACGTCCGCCGCCCCGTCGATCGCTGGCTGGTATTTTTCGCCCTGGCTCTGGTGGCCGTGGGCATGGTGTGGATCTACTCTGCGTCCGCCATCAAGGCCTCGCAGAACCATGCGGCCGCCACGGCCTTCCTCACCCGGCAGCTCATGGGCGGCGTCATCGGCATCTCGTTCATGCTGGCGCTCTCCCAGGTGGATCTGGCCCCCCTCCAGGATCACTCACGCCCCCTCCAGATCGCCTACGGCATCCTGGTGCTCCTCCTGCTGGTGGTGCTCTTCTTCGGCCCCAAGGTCAATGGCGCCCACCGCTGGATCCGCCTGGGTGCGTTGATGAGCCTCCAGCCCTCAGAGCTCTTCAAGCCCCTGTCCGTGCTGATCGCCGCGGGATGGATGGTCCGGCATCGCGAGGCCTGGACCAACCATCGGGACGCCCTGCCCAAACTTCTGGGGCTGGCTGGCACCATGGCCATCCCTCTGGTCCTCATCCTGCGCGAGCCCGATTTCGGAACGGCCTTCCTCATCGTCTTCGTGACCTTGATGGTGGTGTTCCTCGGTGGCGCGCCCAAGTGGATCTTCGCTGCGGCGCTCCCGGTGCTGGGGGCCCTCGGGGCGGCTTTCGTGGTGTTCTCACCCTACCGTCTGGCCCGGGTGACGAGCTTCCTCAATCCCGCCGCCGATCCCCTCGGAAAGGGGCACCAGGCCCTGCAAAGCCTCGTGGCCGTCGGTAACGGCGGGTTCATGGGCGTGGGGCTGGGCGGGGGCAAGCAGAAGCTCTTCTTCCTTCCTGAGGCTCACACGGACTTCATCTACGCCGTGATCGCCGAGGAAGCCGGCCTGATCGGCACGGTGGCGATCCTCTCGCTCTTCATCGCGATCCTGTGGCGGGGCTACCGCATCGCCCGGCGCGTGAACGACTCCTTCCTCAAGCTCTGCGCCATGGGCTTCGTGCTGCTGCTGGTGGTGCAGGCGCTGATGAACATGAGCGTGGTGCTGTCGCTGGCGCCGAACAAGGGCATCCCCCTGCCCTTCATCTCTTTCGGTCCCAACAGCCTCATCGCCAGCCTCGTCTGCCTGGGCCTGCTGCTGGCCATCAGCAAAGAAGCAGGCTCAACCTAGGCGCAGGGGCTCGTCATCCTCCTCATCCACCAGGGTGATGTTGGATCCGCCGCTCAGCAGCACCGCGTCTTCATACATGTTCTTGAGCTTGGGCTCGAAGCGCTCGGCTTGGGCCAGGCGTGGATCGGGCCTCAGGTCCACCGACAGGCGCAGCAGGCCCCGGAGGACGGCAGGTTCCACGCCGAGCATGGCGGCATGGAGCTTCAGGGGATTCACGGATTCGGCGCCCCCTACCCGCGTGGCGCTGAGAAGGACATCGCCCTCCCAGTGCAGATCCACCACCAGAGGCCGCAGGTCCAGTGACTTCGCCTGCTTCTGGCCCTCGACCTTGCCCTCCTTCTCCCAGGTCCATTCCGTCGCTGCGAGAAAGGCCGCTGTGCGCAGTCTGGCAGCGTCCGCCAATCCGGCCGGACAGGCCCACCGCCACCTTGATGTTTCTGCCAGCTCACTCAACGGCGAGGCGTACCACGCATGGAGGTCCCACCGCTGGATCCGGAGTCCATCGGGAAGCCGCGCATTCAGGCGGGCGGCCAAAACCTCAGGGGCTTCCTGGGGTTCCTTCCGGAACACCACCTCCACCCATTCCGAAAGACCTCCCGCTCCCGCAGGCAGCGGCAATTCCAGGCGCAGCAAAGGCCGCGGACGCTTGCCGAGATCCAGCGCCAGACGCAGCCCCTCCAGGCGGAGAGCCTGGATCAGGAGGGCGTGCAGGTCCCCTTCGTCAAAGTCCAGGGCGCCACCTTCCTTCGCGTAGACGAGGCGCACGGCGGCGCGGTGGCTGTCCAGCTGCCAAGTCACCTCCCGCCGGGCCATGGCCCTGGCGGCGAGGGGCTCCAGAAGCGCCAGAATCTGCTTGGCCTGATCTCCGGCGGCATTGCGGCGTTCGGAGCGGACCAGGGCAGCCCCCTCCTCCACAAGATCCTCAGCGGCAAGCGATTCGAGGAGTGTGCCCGGTTCGCCGGGCTGCCCGCGCAAGACCCGACGCAAGGCCTGAAGGGATTCCGGTTCGCGGCTCGCCGGGCCTTGTTCCATCGCAGCCAGAGCCGCAGCGAGCCGGGCCTGGCGGGCCAGCGCTTCGGCTGGGATCGGGGGAGGATGGGGGTGCGTGTCCACCGTTCCAGGATAGTGAGGCGATCGTCAGCGTGCGGATGAAACCCCATCGGCGGCGGCGTGCAGAAATCGAGAAAGACAGGCACACCTTACCGGGCTCCCAGGAGGGGATTTCCACATCCTCTGTGGGAAGCGGATGTGCAATCCGGGAGAATTCCTTCCAGCTCAAGCCACTTGGGTCCGTGCTGATTTTTGGTGGCAGGTTCCCGCCGCATCGCGACAGTTGACAAGTGGCGCCGGGTTCGTTCAAGTTCTGAAATCCACTGCAGCACACGTTTTAAAGCAGGCTCGCTGACAGCGCCTTTGCCTTCCGCCGCCGGACCCGCCAAGCTGGAATCCACATGATCCACGACCCTTACCTCGTCCCCCCTCTTCCGGCTTCGTGGCCGTATGAACCAGGCACGCCGCTCCGCCCGTTGGGGTGCCGTCTCAACCTCGAGCTGCCGGGCTTCGGCGGCGGCTGGCGCGTTTGCACACCTGGTGGCCTGGCCCCTTCGGGGGAGGCGGTTCCGCTGGACGGGGCCTTCGGCCGCGGCGGCATCCTGCGCGTCGGCGATCTGGTGATCCGGCCCTACCGGCGTGGCGGCTTGCTGCGGCACCTGAACGAGCGCACCTACCGCACGCATCTGCGATTCGCCGCCGAGCACGCCGTGCACCGAGGACTGTGGGAAGCGGGTTTTCCCACGGTGGAGCCCCTGGGCTACGCCTGGCGTCCCAAGGGCATCGGCGTGGAGGGTGTGCTCTTCACCCGGATGGCCCAGGGCGAGGCCTGGCCCCGCCGCTGGGACCTGAGCGGCGAGCGCGCCGGGGACATCCGCCGGGCCCTCGCCTCGCTGTGCGAATGGGGTCTCTGGTCGCCAGACCTCAATGCCACGAACGTCCTCCTGCCACCCGGCGGCGGCGCCCTGGTCCTGGATTGGGACCGTGCCCGTTTCGAACCGGAGGGCGCGGCCCTCTGGCCGCGCTACCGCGCGCGGCTCGAACGCAGCCTGCGCAAGCTGGGTGCGCCCGCGGAGGCGCTGGAGATCATTGGATCTGCACCGCGTCTTTGATGAGGACCGGGGCCACCGGCAGGTTCAGGAAGTCGCTGCGCTTGTTGCTGGTCTTCACGGCCTTGATGCGGTCCACCACGTCCATGCCCTTCACGACCCGCCCGAACACACAGTAGCCCCAGGTCTTGTCGTTGGCCTTGCCCTTGAAATCCAGGGACGGATTGTCCACCACGTTGATGAAGAACTCCGCGGCCGCGCTGTGGGGATCCGGCGTCCGCGCCATGGCCACCGTCCCGCGCTTGTTCTTCAACCCTGCCGCCAGTGCGCGGTCGGCCTCATTGGGGATGGAGGCGTCGGTGCGCTTCTTCCCCAGGTAGTCCACGTAGCCGCCGCCCTGGATCATGAAACCGGGGATGACGCGGTGGAAGATGGTGCCGTTGTACTGGCCCTTCTTCACGTACTTCAGGAAGTTCTCCACGGTCCGGGGAGCCGCCTGGGGCTCGAGTTCCATCACAATCACACCCATGGACGTGGTGAGCTTCACCTGGGGCTTGGGCCCCGCGTTCAGGGCGGTCACAGCCAAGGACAAAAGGGCGGCGATCAGGGGTCGCATCGGGAGCTCCAAGGGGGGATGTCCCCAGGATACCGCCTCAGTAGGCTCCGAGGCCCCTGGCCAGGGCATCGCGCTGGCCCTTGAATCCCTGCTCGTTCCTGGCCTCGCGGATCAAGGCGCAGGCGGCGTCGCGCTGACCCAGCTTGAGCAGGGCCTGGGCGCGCATGAGGGCCACCCAGCCGCGCTGGTCCGCGGAGGCGGCTTTGGCTGGATACAGGACCAGCGCCCCGCGGGCATCCCCGGCCTGGATCCGGAGGTCCGCCACCAGGATGCCCAGGGGCTCGCGGGCCTCGCCCTTTTCAGGGGCCCCTGCCAGCCACCCTTCAGCTTCCTTGAGGCGCTGCCCCAAGGTTTCCGGCTTCACCAGAGGACGTTGCAGCAGGCGCACCAGGACTTTCACCCGGGCCGGACCGGGCCGGGCCCGGCCGAGCGCTGCGCGGAGCTGAGGCCAATGTTCCAGGGCGGCTTCCGCCTCGGCTCTGGCCAGGGTTTCGTCCGGATTCCCCCCCTTGGAGGGCAGCAAGGTGAGGACGCCCCGGGGCTGCGTGCCTGGTTCGACCTTGGCCAGAGCCGCCTTGCGAAGTCCC
The DNA here is from genome assembly GCA_036504495.1 of Geothrix sp. Lineage (GTDB taxonomy): Bacteria > Acidobacteriota > Holophagae > Holophagales > Holophagaceae > Geothrix. Next base: position 23,340 of record DASXVC010000079.1, on the reverse strand, counting down.
GGGCGCTCGGCGGCCGGAGCCTCCGCCAGCAACGCCGGCAGCGTATCCAGAAGGCCCTTGGAAGCCAGCAACTGGGCCACTTCCAGACGCATCTTGGGCTCCAGCGCCGCATAGCTCCCAGGCTTCAACCGGGTTAACAGCTCGCCAGGAAATCCCTTCTCGAGCCGCTGTCCCACCCAGGCGTTCCAGGCCGCCCGCCAAAGCTTCTTCACCTCGGGATAGGCCTCGCGGGTCTGTGGGCCCAGGCGATCCACCAGATCGAGGACATCCTCCCACAGCGATTTGCCCATCAGGACCCGGAGTTCGACCAGCTGGGCCTGCCCCTTCGGCAGGACCCTCCCGTTCCTCCGGACTTCGGCCAACAGGGACTCTGCGCTGGGCATGTCCTTTGTGTCGGTGAGGCTGCCATCGGTGAGCAGGCTGGCCAGGGCAAGCCGGGCGTCATCGGCCTGAGTGGTGGCCGGGTAATCCTTGATGAGCTTTCGAAGGACCTGGGCGGAACCCGGCGCGTCGCCGGAACGTCCCAGAATCTGCCCATAGGCGAGATCCACCCGCGGGATCAGCTCGCTCTTGGGGTAGAGGTTCAGGAAAGCGCTCCGGCTCCCCTCCAGCTGCTGACGATCTCCGGTGGTGCCCAGGACCTCCACGATGGCTGCCAGGCCCCGCTCACTGGGTTTCTCGCCACCCTCCAGGGGGCGGAGCGACTGGACGATGGGCGCGCCCTCCTGGGCCCGTCCCTGCTCCACCAGGGTCCACAACAACAGTTCCTGCGCTTTCCGCTTCCGCTCGGAAGGGATCTCCGCGGCCAGGGCCTGGTGCAGCCGGCTCTCGGCCTCCTTGTAGCGGCGCTTGCCCGCCGCCTCCTCCGCCAGGATCGTCTGGACCTCGCCCGTGAAGGGGGACTTCGGCCACTGCTTTTCCAGCTTCTTCAGCGGCACTGCGGCGGCGCTGAGATTCCCCAGACGAGCCTCGAGAATCCCCTGGGCGTAGAGCGTCAGCTCCCGTTCGGGCACCCGGCTGGACTTGAAGGTGTGGCCCTTGAGGCGAACCAGGGCAGCGCGGATGGCGGCTGGATCAGTGGCCCTCAGCGCCTCCTTGGCCAGCTCCGCAACCTGGGCGTCCGTCGTCCGCTGAACAGCGTTCTCCCGGGATCCGGCCGGGCCCTTCGGCGCCTCATGCTGGCCAAGCAGGGAGGCTGAGGCCAGGAGAAGCGCCAAGCCCGCGGAGCTGCTCACGCCAGCCACCGCGCCAGAAGGTTCTTCTTGCCCTGCTCGAATTCTTCGTCGGTGAGCATGCCTTTGGCCTTGAGCGCGCCCAGCCGCTCCAGATCCGCCAGGGGATCCGGCTTATCCACCGGTCCACCGATGGGCGCGATCTGGTTGGCCAGGATTTCCATGCGGCCGAGGGTGGTTTCCAGGCGCTCGGCCCGCTCGGTCAGCGCCTTCACCTTCTCCCGCAACTCATCCCGTTCGTGGGCCAAGGTCCGGCGTTCCATGAGCCGCCGGAGGGTGTTCCGGAACTGGTCGATCTGCATGGGCTTGGTGACGAAGTCAAAGGCGCCCAGTTCCATGGCCTCGGTGGCCTCGCGCACGCTGCCGAATCCCGTGAGCAGCAGCACCGTGCAGCTCGGATTGGTGTTCAGGGCGCACTTGAGCACGTCCATGCCCGACTTGCCCGGCATCACCAGGTCCGTGATGACCAGATCGAAGGGGGGCTTGGCGGCCCGGAGGAGCCGCTCGGCCTCTTCTCCGTTGGCCGCGGACACCACATGGAAGCCCTCGCTCAGGATCAAGGTCGACAGGGTCTCCCGGGGCACAGGATCGTCGTCCACCAGCAGCAGGTTGGGGGGCGCGAGATGGGGCGGGACAATGGGACGGGGGGTCACAGGGTTTCCTTGATGTTGCCTAACTTTACTCTTTCGGCCCGGATCATGGGGGACTCGAGCCCCCTGGACGGACCTGTCCAGTGAGGCCGGGTGACCCTGGTTCTCAGGCCGCCCCCCGGAGCCGGTACACGAAGGCCAGCACCTGGGCCACGGCCTGATAGAGGTCCTTCGGAATCGGCTGGCCGACCGACACCGTGCGGTACAGGGCCCGGGCCAGTTCGGGCCGCTCAAGCGTGGGCACACCCGCCTCCCGGGCCCGTTCCCGGATCTTGAGGGCCAGGTGGTCCAGACCCTTCGCCACGCAGACCGGGGCGGCGGACGCCTCGTCGTACTGGAGCGCGATGGCCACATGGGTGGGGTTGGTCACCACCACGGTCGCCTTGGGAACCTCGGCCAGCATGTGCCTGCGGGCCGTGGCCATCATGATGGATTTCTGCCGCTGCTTGACCTCTGGGCTGCCGTCGGCGTCCTTCATTTCATCCTTCACCTCCTGTTTGGTCATCCGGATGCTCTTCTCCCAGGAGAAGCGCTGCCAGCCGAAGTCCGCAGCGGCCAAGAGGAGCATGGCCAGCATCACATTCCGGTAGAGCGCGAAGACCGCGCTCTGGAACAGATCCAGGGACTGGCCCAGGGGCAGCTTGAGGGTGTCGAGCAGGATGGGGATGCGGGGGGCGAGCACCGCGTAGGCCACCCAGGCCAGGAGGGCGAACTTCGCGAGGCTCTTGAAGAGGTCCACCACCGCCCGGGCCGAGAAGATCCGCTTGAAGCCCTGGGCCGGATTCAACCGGTCGAACTTGGGCTGGAGGGCTTTCGTGCTGAAGGAGAACCCCCGCTGCGCGAATCCCGTGGCCAGGGCCACCACCAGGTTCACAGCCAGGAAGGGCAGCGCCATCCGGCCCAGGACCATCATCACGTCACCCAGGAGGGTGATGCGGCCGGCCTCCTCCAGGGCGCCGGGCTTCGCCTTCTGCAGGAAATGGGCCACCTGCTGGGTCATCAGCGCCATGGTGGCGCCGCCCAGGCCCATGAAGAGGAAGAAGTTCCCCCAGAGCAGGATCGCGCTATCGAAATCCGGGCTCTTCGGAACCGAGCCCTCGTCCTGGGCCTTCTTCCTGCGCCTGGGAGTGGCCTTCTCGGTGCGGCCGGGATCCTGTGCCACCTCAGGCCCCCAGCAGCTTCAGGGCCAGGCGCGGTGCGGTCTCCAGCAGCGGCACCAGCCAGGGGCCCAGGCTGCTGAGCAGCAGGCCGAGGATCACCATGCCCACGGCGATCTTCAGCGGGAAGCTCAACTGGAGCAGCTGGAGCTGAGGCATGAACTTCCCCGAGATGCCCAGGATCAGGTCCATGAGGAACAGCACCGCCAGCACCGGAAAGGCCAGCTGGAACCCCTTGGCCAGCAGCTGGCCCAGCAGCAGGATCAGGCCCATCACGTTCAGGGGGACGCCCTGGCCCAGCGGCGCCACCCGGTAGCTGTCCACCAGGGCCAGGATCATCTGGTGGTGCAGCCCCGTGACGAAGACCAGCAGGGTCGCCATCTGCATCATGAGGGAGCCCGACACCGACATGCTCTTGGAGCTGGCCGGATCCACGAACTGCACGAAGGAGAACCCCATCTGGGTATCCATGAGCGTGCCCGCAAAGGCCACGGCCTCGAGGATCCAGGCCACCACGGTGCCCAGGAGCAGGCCGATGGCCAGTTCCGAGGCCATGAGCCCCACCAGTTCGGGCAACCCTCCAGGGGACATCGCGGGAACCGGAATCACGGGGAGGATCACCGTGGCGAGCAGCGCCCCCAGGGCCGCGCGGACCTGAAGCGGCATCTGATCCGAACCAAGCATGGGGAAGGCCGCCAGCAGCCCCGTGATGCGCGTGAGCACCAGCACCCACAGGGCCGCCTTGGCGCCTGTGAAGGCCCAGATGGCGGGACTGGAAAGCGTGGGCGTCAAGGCCGCCTCAGGAAATCTGCCGGACCACGGAATTGAAGTCCGTGAACATGCGGGTGGTGAACCGGAGCATGACCTGGAGCATCCAGGGGAAGCTGATGGCCACCACCACCATGACGGCCACGACCTTGGGGACAAAGGCGATGGTCTGGTCCTGGAGGCTCGTCACCACCTGGAATACCGAGATCATCAGACCCACCACCAGCGACACGATCAACGCCGGCCCCGCCACCAGCAGCGCGGTCTTGAGGGCATCCTTCCCGATCTGGGCGATCAGCAGTTCATTCATCCGGTGTACCCCCTCACCAGCGACCCGACGATGAGGTACCAGCCGTCCACGAGCACGAACAGCAGCACCTTGAAGGGCAGCGAGATGACCACGGGCGGCAGCATCATCATGCCCATGCTGAGCAGGATGCTGGCCACCACCATGTCCACGACCAGGAACGGCAGGAAGATCATGAAACCGATCTCGAAAGCGGTTTTCAATTCGCTGATGAGGAACGCCGGCAGCAGGCATTCCATGGGCACGTCGGCCTTGGTCTTCGGCGCCGGGGCCTTGGCGATGCGCAGGAACAGAGCCAGGTCCTTCTTGCGCGTATGGCGCAGCATGAACACCTTCATGGGCGCCGCCGTGCGGTCCAGGGCCTGGTCCGTGGTCAGCTCGTTGCGCTGGAGCGGCTGGAGCACGGTGGTGTTAATCTCCCGGGCCGTGGGCGCCATGATGAAGAAGGTGAGCACCAGCGACAGGCTGATGAGCACCTGGTTCGAGGGCGTCTGCTGGGTGCCGAGCCCCTGCCGCAGGAAGTGCATCACCACCACGATGCGGGTGAAGCTGGTGGCGGTCATGAGGATGGTCGGGGCCATGGTGAGGATGGTCAGCAGCAGGACCGCCTGCAGGCTCGAACTGAGCGCCGGGCCCGAGGGGGTCTTGCCGAAATCCACCGTCAGGGAAGGCAGCGGCGCGGGCTGCTGGGCGCAGAGGCTCAGACCCGCCAGAAGCAGGAAGGCCGCCGGGAGCCAGCGGATCACGCGGCTCACAGGCCACCTCCGCCCTGCTTGAGCAGCGCCTCCATCTCCTTCACGGGCACCGGCCGACCCAGGTCCACCTGGCGCGACAGGGCCTCATCGAAGGCATCCGGCTCGCCCCGGTCGCCGGGGTCGAGACGGGAGATCAGGCTGATGCCCTGAGGGGTCAGGGCGATGAGGAACCGCTCTCCCTCTGCGTCGAGAATGGACACGTAACGGCGGTCGCCCAGGGCCAGGGTCTCCTCCACGTGCAGCTTGCCGCCCCCGCCGCCGGGGATCCGGCCCCGGCCGTATTTCTTCAGGGCCCATAGGCTTCCACCCGCCAGGCCCAGGACCATCACCAGGGATCCGAAAGCCCGCAGCCCCGAGGGCCCGGATTCCGCAGCAGGCCCCGGCGTCGGTTTTCCGTCGTCAAGCGTCAAGGGAGCTTGCAGTTCCTTCTCGGCCGGGGTTGGCGGCGGGGCAGGCCGGTCGGCACCCTGGGCCCCGAGCCCCAGGCCCGTCAGCAATCCGAGGATCAATACCACCCGTCTCAGCACGACAAACTCCCGACACAACCCTGGGGAAGGGCGAGAGGGATGCCAGGGCCGGCACCGTTGCCGCCGCCGTGCCGGGAGCGTAGGGTAGAACCCTCGTCACACGATATCTAAGAGGAGCTGCCATGCCTTCCTACCAGCTCACCGTGAACGGCCGGATCCGCACTGTGGATGCCGACGCCGACACGCCCCTGCTCTGGGTTCTGCGCGATACCCTCGGCCTCACCGGCACCAAGTTCGGGTGCGGCCAGGGGGTCTGCGGTTCCTGCACGGTGCATCTGGACGGCCAGGCGGTGAAGTCGTGCCAGACCAGCGTCAAAGAGGCCGCCGGCCACGCGGTCATGACGGTCGAGGGCCTCTCCAAGGATGGCTCCCATCCCGTGCAGAAGGCCTGGATCGCCGAGGATGTGGCCCAGTGCGGCTACTGCCAGCCCGGCATGATCATGACCGCCGCCGCGCTGCTCAAGCGCAAGGCCCATCCCACGGATGCCGACATTGACGATGCTTTTGCCGATCACGTCTGCCGCTGCGGCACCTACCCCCGCATCCGCAAAGCTGTGAAGCGCGCCGCCGGAGGTGTGAAATGACCAGCCGCCGTGAGTTCCTGAAAGTCACCGGCACCGCCGGCACCGGCCTGGTGCTGGGCATGCATCTGGAAGCCAAGCCCCGGCCCGGCGAGGCCACCAAGGTCGCCTTCCGCCCCAACGCCTTCCTGGCCATCCGGCCCGATGGCACCGCGCAGATCACCGTGCCCAAGGTCGAGATGGGCCAGGGCGTGCGCACCGCCCTGCCCCTGGCCCTGGCCGAGGAACTGGACCTGGACTGGTCGCGGGTCGAGGTGGTGAACGCCAACCCGGGCCCCGACTTCAAGGGCATGCAGACCGGCGGCAGCACCAGCGTGAGTGGCACCTGGGACAGCCTCCGCAAGGCAGGTGCCGCCGCCCGGGAGATGCTGAAGGCCGCCGCCGCGGCACAGTGGAACGTGGCCGCCGATCAGTGCCGCACCGAGAAGGGCTTCGTGCTGGGCCCAGGCGGGAAGAAGCTGGGCTACGGCGCCCTGGTGGAGGCTGCGGCCAGGTTGCCCGTGCCCAAGGATGTGCCGCTCAAGAAACCCGCGGATTACCGCCTGCTGGGCAAGCGGACGCCCCGCTTCGATGGCCCCGCCATCGTCACGGGGAAGACCATCTTCGGCCTCGACGTGCGCCGCCCCGGCCAGCGCTTCGCCGCCGTGCTGCGGTGTCCCGTCCCCGGCGGCAAGCCCAGGACCTGGGATGAAGCCAGGGCCAAGGCCGTGCGCGGCGTGAAGGCCGTGGTCCAGGTCCCCACCGGGATCGCGGTCATCGCGGAGAGCACCTGGGCCGCCTTCAAGGGCCGGGAAGCCCTGGCCGCCACCGCCACCTGGGACGAGGGCGCCGCGCGGGACTTCAGTTCCGCCGGTCTCGAAGTGAAGATGCGGGCGGCCCTCACCGGTCCCGCCGATGACGCCCGCCGCGAAGGCGATGCCGCCAAGGCCCTGGCCGCGGCCGCCAAGGTGCTGGAGGCCGAATACAGCTTCCCCTACCAGGCCCACGCCACGGTGGAGCCCATGAACACCACGGCCCTGGTGGGCGCCGATGGGGCGGAAATGTGGGTGGGCAGCCAGTCCGCGAACCGCGCCCAGGAGCGGGCCGCGGCGGCCATCGGCTTCAAGCCCGAGCAGATGAAGGTGAACGTGCCCTTGATCGGCGGGGGATTCGGACGCCGCCTCGGCACCGACTTCAGCACCGAGGCCGCCCAGGTGGCCAAGGCCGCGGGCGGGGGGCCCGTGCAAGTGGTGTGGGACCGCGAGGATGACTTCCGCCATGACCTCTTCCACCCCGCGACGCTGCATCGCCTGCGGGCCGGGTTCGACGGCTCCGGCGCCCTCACGGCCTGGACCCACCGCATCGCGGGCCCCGCCGTGCTGCGCTCCTGGACCGGCGGACAGAAGGCCCCCTCCCAGGCATCCGTGGAATCCAACGGCGCCTACGACATCCCCTACGCCATCCCTTCCATCGCCGTGGACTTCGCGGAGGTGGAGGCCCCCACGCCCCTGGGCTGGTGGCGCGGCATCGAGATCGTGCCTAATGTCTTCGCCCGGGAGTGCTTCCTGGACGAGGTGGCCCACGCGTTGGGCAAGGACCCGCTCCGCTTCCGGCTGGACCTGCTGGGGGATCGCGGCACGGTCAAATTCGGCCGCGAGACGGCTGACATCCGCCGCCTGAAGAAGGTGCTGGAGGTGGCCGCCGCCAAGGCGGGCTGGGGACGCAAGCTGCCTGCGGGCCACGGTCTCGGCCTCGCGTGCCACGCCTACGATGGCCGCACCTACGCCGCCGAGGTCGCAGAAGTCTCTGTGGTGAAGGGCCGGCTCCGCATCCACAAGGTCACCTGCGCCGTGGACTGCGGCCTCGTGGTGAACCCCGTGGGCCTGGAGGCCCAGGTGGAAGGCGGCATCGCCTTCGGCCTTTCGGCCCTGTTCTCCCAGATCACCTGGGAGAAGGGCCGCACGGTGCAGACGGGCTTCCACGACTTCCCGGTGCTCCGCCTCGCGGACATGCCCGCCATCGAGACCCATGTGGTCTCCAGTGCCGAGTCCCCCTCGGGCATGGGCGAACCCCCCGTGCCCCTGGCCATCCCTGCCGTGCTGAATGCCGTTTTCGCCGCCACGGGAAAACGGATCAGAAAGGTGCCTTTGGACGGTGGATTGATCTAGATTTTCTGATCGCAATCCTGTCTTTACATATGCCGTAGCATGGTGGGGCCAATCCATAACTGGAGGTGCCCCATGGCGGTGTTCACCCTATCGGTCAATGGCCAGTCCCACACCATCGAGGCGCCACCCGACATGCCTCTGCTCTGGGTGCTGCGCGATCGCCTCACCCTGACGGGCACCAAGTTCGGCTGCGGACAGGGGCTCTGTGGCGCCTGCACCGTGCACCTGGGCGGCACTCCCGTCCGGTCCTGCAAGACCCGGGTGGGCGATGTCGGCAGCCGGCGCGTCACCACCATCGAGGGTCTGGATCCCCACGGGGCCCACCCCCTCCAGAAGGCCTGGATCGAGACGGACGTCTCCCAGTGCGGCTACTGCCAAACGGGCCAGATCATGACAGCGGCGGCCCTGCTGGCGCGGAATCCCAAGCCCTCCGACGACGACATCGACCGGGCCATGGGCCGCAACGTCTGCCGCTGTGGCACCTACCTGAGAGTCCGTGAGGCCATCCACCGGGCCGCGGGCCAGCGGAAGGAGGTGGCCAAATGAGCACCAGCCGCCGTGATTTCCTCAAGACCGCAGGCAGCCTGTCCCTGGCCTTCTGCCTCCCCCTGGACCTGAAGGGGGCCGCCGCCCAGGCCGCTGGCCCCGCCAGTTCAGCCTTTGAACCGAACGGGATGCTGCGGATCGATCCGGATGGTTCCATCACCGTCTGGGCCACTCGAACCGAGATCGGCCAGGGCGTGCGCACCAGCATGGCCATGGCCATCGCCGAAGAGCTCGAGGCCGACTGGTCCCGGGTGAAGGTCCTGCAGGCCTCCACCGCGCCGAGGTTCGGCGATCTCGGTATCACCGGCGGAAGCCAGACGACCCGCTCCACCACCACCGCCCTGCGGAAGGTGGGTGCCCAGGCCCGGGAGATGCTCCTCCAGGCCGCCGCCGACACCTGGGGCGCACCCAAAAGCGAGTGCCTTGCCCGGTCGGGGCGCATCCAGCACCCGCCCACGAACCGGAGCCTGGGCTTCGGGGATCTCGTGGCCCAGGCCGCGAAACTCACGCCCCCGGCCGAACCGCCTCTGAAGGCCGCCAAGGATTTCCGGATCCTCGGCAAGGATGCCCTGCGGCTGGACGGGCCGGATTTCGTCACCGGGCGGGCCCAGTTCACCACCGACATCCATCTGCCGGGCATGCTCGTGGCGAGCATCGAGCGGTGCCCCGTGTTCGGGGGGAAGGTGAAATCCTTCGACGCCTCGGCGGCCCTGAAAGTGCCCGGCGTGAAGAAAGTGCTGCAGGTGTCGAGCGGCGTGGCCGTCTTCGGCGAGGACACCTGGGCTGCCTTCGCTGGCCGCGAAGCCCTGAAAGTGCAGTGGGACGAGGGGCCGGCCGCCAAGCTGGACAGCGCCGCCATCCGCGCGCAGTTCGAGGCGCGGCTCAAGATGCCTGGCAAGGTGGTGCGCCAGGAGGGTGACGCCGCCAAGGCCCTCCCCGCTGCCGCCAAGCGGATCAGGGCCACCTACGATGCCCCCTTCCTGGCCCACGCCACCATGGAACCCATGGTGGCCGTGGCGGACGTGAAACCTGGCCGCTGCATGATCTGGGCGCCCACCCAGGCACCCGGCATGGCCCTGCCCTTCGTCGAGAAGCTCACGGGTCTGAAGGCCGACCAGATCGAGATCCAGGTCACGCTGGCTGGCGGAGGCTTTGGCCGCCGCGCCATGGCGGATTTCATCCTGGATGCCGTGGAATGCTCCAAGGTGGCTGGCGTCCCCGTGAAGGCGCAGTGGACCCGGCCCGACGATTTCCAACACGATGGCTACCGCCCCGCCACGCTCCACGAACTGGAGGGCGGCCTCGATGGCGGGGGCCGGCCCGTGGCCTGGAGCCACCGCTTCGTGGGGCCCTCCATCGCCGCCTCCAACCACTTCCCCTGGCCCGCGGAAGCCACGGAGCTGGCAGGCGCCGCGGACCTGGCCTATGACATCCCGAACCTGCAGGTGGAGTGGGGGCAGAGCGACACGCCGGTGCCCGTCTGGTTCTGGCGCGCCGTGCCCGCCAGCTTCAATCCCTTCGTCACCGAATCCTTCCTGGACGAGCTGGCTCACGCCGCCGGCCGGGATCCCCTGGACTTCCGGCTCCAGAACCTCCCCAAGGCCCCGCGCAAGCTGGGGCATGACACCTTCGACCCCGCCCGGTACCGGGCCGTGCTGGAACTGGCCGCGGCCAAATCCGAGTGGCGGACCCGCAAGCTGCCCAAGGGCTGGGGCCGGGGCATCGCGGCCCATGCCTATCTGGACTGCGGCACCTACGTGGCTCAGGTGGCCGAAGTGGAAGCCAAGGCCGGCGGAGGCATCCGCGTGCATCGCGTGGTCTGCGCGGTGGACTGTGGCATGGTGCTGAACCCGGGGAACGTGAGGGCCCAGATGGAAGGCGGCATCGCCTTCGGTCTCAGCGCCGCGCTGTACGACGAGATCACCCTCAAGGCTGGCCGCGTCACCGCCGCCAGCTTCAGTGATCAGCCCATCCTGCTGCTTCCCGCCATGCCCATGGTGGAGGTCCATATCGTGCCCAGCGACCTGCCTCCGGGCGGCGTGGGGGAACCCGGCCTGCCGCCCCTGGCGCCCGCCGTGGCCAACGCCGTGTTCGCCGCCACGGGAACACGCCTGCGCAGCCTGCCGCTCCTTCCCCAGGCGCTGCGCAAGGCCTGATCCGCACCGGCACAGGGCATAATCCCCTCATGCACAAAGAACTCCAGGACATCCTGGGCCTGATCCGGGGCCAGACCACGCCCCTGGCCCTCGCCACCCTCCTTCGGGTCGAGGGCTCCAGCTACCGGCGGCCCGGCTCCCGGCTGCTGACGGACGGGGAGCAGATCCTGCGCGGCTCCCTCAGCGGAGGCTGCCTCGAAGGTGACGTTCTGGGCCGATCCGCGGACGTGCTGGCGGACGGTCAGCCGCGTCTGCTCCGCTACGACCTCCGAGGGGAAGCCGACCTCGTCTGGGGCAGCGGCAGCGGCTGTGAAGGCGTGCTGGACATTCTGGTGGAGCGGCTGGACCCGGCCTCGCCTCCCGTCTGGATGGGCTGGGTCGGAGATGTCCTGCGCCTTCGGCGGACCCTCCGCATGGCTACGCCACTGGAGGGCGACTTCCGGCGCCGCCGCCTGCGCGAAAGCGAAAGCCCGGGCGCAGAGGAAGCCCTGGAGATCATCCCGCCGCCCATCGCCCTCTGGATCCTGGGCGCCAGCGATGACAGCCGGCCCCTGGTCCACCTGGCCAAGGGGCTGGGCTGGACGGTGGGTCTGCTGGATCACCGTCCCGCCTTTGCCCGCGTGGAGCGCTTCCCCGAGGCGGACAGGGTCCTCTCGGGCCACCCGGCGCTGCGGGTGCCCGGCCTGGAACTGGACGCCCGCAGCGCCGTGGTGCTCATGACCCACAACTACCAGAAGGACCTGGAAGCTCTGCGCCTGCTGGGCGGTTCAGGCGCCGGCTACCTTGGCCTCATGGGCAGCCGGGCCCGCAGCGCGAAGATGGTGGCGGAACTGGCCGCGGAAGGCATCCACTGCGGGGATCGCCTGCACAGCCCCGTGGGGCTGGACCTCGGCGCCGAGGATCCCGAGACCATCGCCCTGGCCGTGCTGGCGGAGATCCAGGCCGCCTTCCAGGGGCGCGCGGGAGGGCATCTCCGGGCGACCCGGACTCCCGTGTCGGTCCCGTGATCGCCGCCGTGATCCTGGCTGCGGGTGCGGGTCGCCGCATGGGCGGGCCCAAGGCCCTGCTGCGCATAGGAGATGAAACCCTCCTGCACCGCGCCGCCCGGTTGGCCCAGGAGGCGGGTTGTTCGCCCGTGGTGGCCGTGATCGGCGACTGGGATCCAGACCTCGGTGATTTGGAGGTTCAAACGATCTTCAACGCTGAAGCCCGGGAGGGCATGGCCAGCTCCATCCGCCTGGGTATCGGCGCCCTGCCTCCGGAAGTGGCCGCAGCATTGCTCCTGACCGTGGACCAGCCGGCTGTGGACGCCACGTTGCTCGAAGATCTTCTGGGGCTGGCTGCGGACGATCCGGAGCGTCCTGCCGCCTGCGCTTACGCAGGCACACTGGGCATCCCCGCCCTGCTGCCGCGGCGCCTCTTCTCCGACTTGATGGCGCTGCGCGGGGACCGCGGGGCCAAGGCCATCCTCGTCCGCGAAAACGCAGCCCCCTTGCCCTTCCCTGGCGGCGAGGCGGACCTGGACACACCGGCGGATCTGGAGCGCATCAGGCGCTGAGGCTGGGCTTCTTCTGGAGGTGGTCGTAGCGCTTGCGGGCCTGCTCCAGCTCCGACAGGTGGGTGCCCGCCCACTCGCAGAGGGCGCCCAGGGGCCCGATGAGCGTGTGGCCCAGCTTGGTCAGTTCGTACTCCGTGCGGGGCGGCACCTCGGGATAGACATGGCGCGTGACCAGGCCGTCCCGCTCCAGCTTCCGCAGGGTCTGGGTCAGCATCTTCTGGCTGATGCCGCCCACCTGCCGGTGGAGATCCCCGTAGCGCTGCTTGCCCTTGGACAAGAGATAGATCAGCAGGGTGGTCCACTTGTCGGCAATGAGATCCAGAGCCTGGCGGGTTGGGCACTGGGCGCTGAGAACGTTGGGAGCAAGGGTGCATGCTTTTCGAGTCGCATTACTTACCATTGGGTGCCTACCTTCCAAAATGGTGCCTACTTTCTTTTTGACTGTAAGCACCTAAAGTTTGGGTCACGGGCCAAATGAATGCAAGCGCCCAAAAAAGGAGCCAGGATGACCCAGATTTCAATCGTGTTCCACAGCGGCTATGGCCACACCAAGGTGGTGGCAGAGCGGGTGAAGGCCGGCGCCGACACCATCCCGGGCACCGAGACCAGGCTCATCCCCGTCGAGGAGATCGACGCCCACTGGGCGGATCTCGAAGCCTCGGACGCCATCGTCTTCGGCAGCCCCACCTACATGGGCAACGTCAGCGGCCCCTTCAAGACCTTCATGGATGCCAGCTCCAAGCCCTGGCTGGAGCAGAAGTGGAAGGACAAGCTGGCCGCCGGCTTCACCATCAGCGGCAGCCCCAGCGGTGACAAGCTGAACACCCTCCAGTCGCTCATGATCTATGCCATGCAGCACGGCATGGTCTGGATCGGCAACGCCGAGATGCCCTACAACGAGGAAGGCATCAACCGCCTCGGCAGCTTCAGCGGCCTCATGGCCCAGGCGGGCCAGGTGGCGCCGGACGTGGAGCCCAACGAAGCCGACCGGAAGACCGCCGAGCGCCTGGGCCAGCGCATCGCTTCCGCCTCCCTGCGCTGGGCCAAGGGCGCCTGAGCGCCCTGGGGTTCGAGCGCGGAAGATAATGTCATGACCGACAAGCCTTCCAGATCCGTTAACCTGGAAGGCTTGCACAGGAGTTCCGGCATGTCCGATCTGATCCAGCACCTGACCGATGCCACCTTCCCCGGCGCGGTGGCCAAGGGCCTCACTGTCGTGGATTTCTGGGCACCCTGGTGCGCCCCCTGCCGCGAGCTGGCTCCCATCACCGAGACCCTGGCTGAGGAGTTCAAGGGGAAGATCGGCTTCGCCAAGCTGAACGTGGATGATTTCACCCCGCTTTCCGAGCAGTACGACGTCCTCAGCATGCCCACCCTCGTCCTCTTCAAGGACGGCAAGCCCCTGGACCGCATCGTGGGCGTCCTGCCCATCGATCAGCTGCGGGCGCGCATCCAGCAGGCCTTTTGACCTCGTCTCCACCCCCAATCTGAGGCACTCATGAGCACCATCTCCGGCGAAAGCCTGCTCCAGCAACTGACCTGGCGCTATGCCACCAAGAAGTTCGATGCCTCGAAGAAGATCTCCGCTGCCGACTGGGCCGTGATCGAGGAGGCCCTGGTCCTCACGCCCTCCAGCTACGGACTTCAGCCCTGGAAGTTCATCGTCGTCACCGATCCCGCCCTCAAGGCCAAGCTGCGCCCGGCCTCCTGGAACCAGTCCCAGGTGGAGGATTGCAGCCATCTGGTGGTCCTCACGGCCAAGCAGGACATTACCGAGGCCGATGTGGACCACTTCATCGAGCGCATCGCCGAAGTGCGCGGTGCCACGGTCGAAAGCCTGGCGGGTTACAAGGGCTTCATGATGGGCGACCTCGTGAACGGCCCCCGCCACGCCGTGATCCACGAGTGGGCCGCCCGCCAGACCTACATCGCCCTGGGCAACCTCATGACCGCCGCCGCCCTGATCGGCGTGGATGCCTGCCCCTTCGAGGGCATCGAGCCCGCCAAGTACGACGAGATCCTGGGCCTCAAGGGCACCGGGTACGCCACCATCAGCGCCTGCCCCCTGGGCTACCGCGCCGCCGACGACAAGTACGCCAGCGCCCCCAAAGTACGCTTCGAGGCCTCGGAGGTCGTGGAACACCGCTGATCCGGCCCGGCCGACGCCCACCGATCGGAAAAGCGTTTTCACCACCAAGACACCAAGACACCAAGAAAAGCAGGGGCCCCTGCTTGTGCAGTTCTTGGTGCCTTGGTGTCTTGGTGGTAAGTCTTCTCTTACTTATCAAGCGCGAAGGAGATCCCCATGCTGACCCGTGCCCTCGGAACCCAGGGACTCACTGTTTCGGCCCTCGGCCTTGGCTGCATGGGCATGTCGGACTTCTACGGCCACCGGGATGACGCCGAATCCACGGCCACCCTCCACCACGCCGTGGACCGCGGCATCACCTTCTTCGACACCGCCGACATGTACGGCCCCCACCTCAACGAGATCCTGGTGGGCAAGGCCCTGGCTGGTGTGCGGGACCGTGTGGTGATCGCCACCAAGTTCGGCATTTTGCGCGACCCCAATAACCCGGCCCTGCGTGGCGTCTGCGGCCGCCCCGACTATGTCCGCAGCGCCTGTGAGGCCAGCCTGAAGCGGCTGGGTGTCGACACCATAGACCTCTACTACCAGCACCGAGTGGATCCCGAGGTGCCCATCGAGGACACCGCTGGCGCCATGGCCGAACTCGTGAAGGCCGGCAAGGTCCGCTTCCTGGGCCTGTCCGAAGTCAGCCCCGCCACCCTGCGCCGGGCCTTCAAGGTCCATCCCATCAGCGCCGTTCAGTCGGAGTACTCGCTGTGGACCCGCGATCCCGAGGAGGGCCTGCTCCAGACCTGCCGGGAACTGGGCGTGGGCTTCGTGCCCTACAGCCCCCTGGGCCGTGGCTTCCTCACGGGACAGATCCGGACGTTCGAGGACTTCGAGCCTGGCGACTACCGACGGAATTCCCCCCGGTTCCAGGGTGAGAATTTCCAGAAGAACCTGGATCTGGTGGCCCGCCTCCAGGACATGGCCGCCGCCCGCGGCTGCGCGCCCGCCCAGCTGGCCCTGGCCTGGGTCCTTGGTCAGGGCGGGGATATTGTCCCCATCCCCGGCACCAAGCGCCGTGACCGCCTGGATGAGAATCTGGGCGCCCTTGAGCAGGTGCTCTGCCCCGGCGAACTCCAGGAACTGAACGGCCTCTTTCCGCCAGGAGCCGCAGCGGGCACCCGCTACCCTGAGGCGACGATGCACATGGTGAACCGCTGAGGCATCCAAAGGGCGGAGACACCATGGCCCGCCGCACGGATGCCCATCCCGACAACGTTCCCGGCCCCTTCTTCGTGGACCGCACCTGCATCGACTGCGGCACCTGCTACCAGTTCGCGCCGGATACCTTCGCGAATGGCGGCGACCACGCGAAAGTCCACGCCCAGCCGGGCGATCCCGGATCGAGGCTACGGGCCTCCATGGCCCTGGTGGCCTGCCCCGTAGGTTCCATTGGCACCGAGGACAAGACCGACCTTTCCACCGCCGCCAGGGCCTTCCCCCATCCCGTGACCGAGGATGTCTTCTTCTGCGGCTACACCAGCGAGAAGAGCTTCGGTGCCTGGAGCTACCTGATCCGCCGGCCGGCGGGCAACGTGCTCATGGATTCCCCCCGGGCCGCCGAGCCCCTCATGAAGAACCTGGAAGCCCTGGGCGGCGTGGCCAAGCTGGTCCTCAGCCACCAGGACGATGTGGCGGACCACGCCGCCTACCGAGCACGGTTCGGCTGCGAGCGCATCATGCACCGCGCCGAGGGAATGACCTGGCCCGAACGGCTGGTGGAGGGCGGCGAGCCCATCCCCCTGGCGGACGATCTGCTGCTGATCCCCACGCCGGGCCACACGGCCGGGAGCATGTGCCTGCTGTACCGGGATGTACTCTTCACCGGCGACCATCTGTGGTGGAACCCGGACAAGGGGCGTCTGTCGGCCTCGCGCACCTACAATTGGCACAGCTGGGAGCAGCAGCTTGACAGTCTGGAAAGGCTGCTCGATTTCGAGTTCACCTGGGTGCTGCCGGGCCATGGAAGCCTCCACCAGGCGGCCAGTCCGGGGGCCATGCGGGCCGAGCTCGAATGCGCAATAGCAGCCCTCAAAGGCTCTTGATCGCCGTCTCATGCGCGCCGTGGGAGACTAGGGGCCCCGTCGGAGTCCCCCATGACCACCGCCTCTGAATCCCCAGTCGTCACCGCCCCCCGCGGCACCCACCTGCACTGCAAGGGCTGGGTGCAGGAGGCGGCCCTGCGCATGCTCATGAACAACCTGGATCCGGAAGTGGCCGAACGACCCGAGGACCTGGTGGTCTACGGCGGCCTGGGCAAGGCGGCCCGCAACTGGGACTGCTTCCACGCCATCGTGAAGGAGCTGAAGCACCTGAACGACGACGAGACCCTGCTGGTGCAGAGCGGCAAGCCCGTGGGCGTGGTGAAGACCCATCCCGACGCGCCCCGGGTCCTCATCGCCAACTCCAATCTGGTTCCGAAGTGGGCCACCTGGGAGCACTTCCGGGAGCTCGATCAGAAGGGCCTGATGATGTACGGCCAGATGACGGCCGGCAGCTGGATCTACATCGGCAGCCAGGGCATCGTGCAGGGCACCTACGAGACCTTCGCCGAGGCCGCCCGCCAGCACTTCAACGGGACCTTGGCCGGCACCTGGACCCTCACGGCGGGCCTGGGCGGCATGGGCGGCGCCCAGCCCCTGTCCGTCACCATGAACGGCGGCGTGGCCCTCTGTATCGAGGTGGATCAGACCCGCATCCAGAAGCGCCTGGACACCCGCTACCTGGACGAGTGGACCGACAACCTGGACACGGCCCTGGCCCTGGTGCAGCAGTACGTGGACGCCCACGAGGCCCGCAGCATCGGCCTGCTGGGCAACGCCGCGGAGCTCCTGCCGGAGATCCTCAAGCGCGGCTTCCAGCCCGACCTCGTCACAGACCAGACCAGCGCCCACGACGAGTACAACGGCTACATCCCCGCCGGGCTCTCGCTGGAACAGGCGGCCGTGATGCGGAAGAACGAACCCGAGGCCTTTGTGCAGCGGGCGCTCTCGTCTATGCGGACCCACGTCGAAGCCATGGTCGAGTTCCAGCGCCGGGGCGCCGTCACCTTCGACTACGGCAACAACATCCGGGCCCAGGCCAAGCGCGCGGGCTTCGAGAACGCCTTCGCCTTCCCCGGCTTCGTGCCCGCCTTCATCCGCCCCCTCTTCTGCAAGGGCATCGGCCCCTTCCGCTGGGCCGCCCTCTCCGGTGACCCGGAGGACATCGCGGTCACCGACGCCGCCATGATGGAGCTGTTCCCCGAAAATGAAGGCATGATCCGCTGGCTGAAGGCCGCCAAAGAAAAGATCGCCTTCCAGGGCCTGCCCGCCCGCATCTGCTGGATCGGCGCGGGAGAGCGCCACCTGGCGGGCCTGAAGTTCAACGAGCTGGTCCGCACCGGCAAGGTGAAGGCCCCCATCGTCATCGGCCGCGACCACCTGGACAGCGGCAGCGTGGCCAGCCCCAACCGCGAGACCGAAGGCATGAAGGACGGCTCCGATGCCGTCAGCGACTGGCCGCTGCTCAACGCCATGACCGCGGTCGGCGGCGGCGCCTCCTGGGTGAGCTTCCACCATGGCGGCGGCGTGGGCATGGGCTACAGCCAGCACAGCGGCGTGGTCATTGTGGCCGACGGCACAGAGCGCGCCGACCGCTGCATCGCCCGCGTGCTCTGGAACGATCCCGCCATGGGCGTCTTCCGCCACGCCGACGCCGGCTACGACACCGCCCGCGAACACGCCGAAACCATCGGCCTGCACATCCCCATGAAGGGTTGAAACATGTCCCGCCCCTGCCCCTGCACCTCCAAGAAGCCCTACGACCGCTGCTGCGGCCCCTTCCATGCGGGCACGGCCGCGCCGGAGACGGCCGAACTCCTCATGCGGTCCCGCTTCTCCGCCTACGCCCTCGGCAAGGCGGACTACCTCATCGCCACCCGCCCCGAGGCCAAGCGTGCCGAGGAGAACCACGAGGAGCTGGCCAATTACTGCAAGTCCGTCCAGGCCGTCAGCCTCAAGATCATCAGCAAAGAGAGGGGCGGCAAGAGCGACGACACCGGCATCGTCACCTTCCATGCCAGCCTCCAGGCCAACGGCCGGCGCACCCTCCACATCGAAACCAGCACCTTCGCCCGGGAAAACGGGAAATGGGTGTATGTGGATGGCGTGGTGAAGGAATAACCCGGTCAGACCCAGGCCCATATTCCTGCTTTTGTATCTTTTTCCGTATAAACTCGCTGAAACTTCAGATCTCTGCAAGGCATCCCGAATCAGCATCCTGAGGTCAACGATGGATGGTGCGCCCTTTCAAACCCGCCGTGCGGATCACGGCGCCCGGATCCTCGTAGTCGATGATGATCCCCTGGCGTGCCGAAGCGTACGGGCCATGTTGGAGCACGGCTACTACCAGGTGGAAACCGCGACGGGAGGCGAGGAGGCCCTCGCCAAATTCCAGGCCTGGAAGCCGGATCTGGTGCTCCTCGATATCCAGATGCCTGACTTGGATGGCTTGGAGGTCTGCCGCCGGATCCGCGAGATGCAGCAGAACGACCTCCTGCCCATCATCTTCCTGACGGGCGACGAACGCCCTGATATCCACTCCCTGGCCTTCCAGGTCAAGGGGGATGATTTCCTCCGGAAACCGGTCATCCGGGGGGAGCTCATCGTCCGGATCCGGAGCCTCATGCGGCTCAAGCGCCTCCAGGCGGAAGTGCAGGAGGAGCGGGACACCCTGCTCGACCTCCAGAAGCAGCGAGAACAGCTCTTCCAATTCATCGTGCATGACCTGAAGAACCCCCTGACAGCCATCCAGGTGGGCCTGGAACTCCTCGAAGACGGAGGGGGCAAGGGCCCAGCCTCCCAGGTCCAGCTTCGACGGCTCCGGGATACCGCGCGGACCATGGGGCGGATGATCCAGAACATCCTCGACATCGGGCGGGCTGAACAGGTGGGTTTGGAACTCCGGAGGACCCGGATCCCCCTGGACACATGGATCCCCGGCCTGCTCAAGGAACTGGAATCCCAGGCCAGGAACCGGAATCACGACCTGTCCTGGAGCTGCCCGGAGGGCCTGGAGGTCGAGGCCGATCAGGAATTCCTCCGGCGGCTCTTGCTGAACCTCGTGGAAAACGCCCTGAAATACTCGCCGGCTGGAAGCCACACCCAGGTGGTCGCCCTGCCCTCCAAGGAGGGCGTGCGCCTGGAGGTGCGTGATCAGGGCCAGGGGATTCCGGAGCATCTGCACGAACAGGTCTTCCAGAAGTTCGTCCGCCTCCAGGAGGGGGACGACACCGCCCGCTCCGGCTCGGGCCTCGGCCTGGCCTTCTGCCAGCTGGTGGCCGAAGCCCACGAGGGGCGGATCTGGGTGGAAGACAACCACCCGAGGGGAAGCGTGTTCGTGCTGGAGCTCCCGCTGGGGTCAGGCGTGATCAGCCACTGACGCCTGGCTCCATCGCGGTATCGTCGCGGTTTGTCAGGCGCTCTTAATGCAGCCCGGGGTCCTTCTCCCCCGCTGGCACGGCGATATCGAGCTGGTTCTGTTTCGGCGGCAGGGGGCAGGTCGCGAAGATGGTGAAGGCGCAGGGCGGGTTGATGGCGCGGTTGAAGTCCAGAACCACCTTGCCGTTCCTGGGCATGGCGGCGTACAGGAACCGTCCGGCAGGATAGGTGCCATGCGCGCTGGTGGCGTCCTTGAAGATCAGGAAGAGCTCCGGATGCTCGGGATCCTCCACCATGGGCTCCAGGGTGACCTCGCGACCACCCACCTTGAACGTCAGCAGCCCCGGCGCGCTCATGGGCTCAGAGGTCCCCAGGACCGTGGGGATCTGGCGGATCTGGGGTTTGGCGTAGGGGACGAAGTCCGCCTCCACCCGCCAGGCGGGATCCACCGGATACCGGGGTACGCCGTGGAAGGCCTTGCGGGCCGGCGTTTCGGAATCCTTGATGCGGATCCCAAAGCGATCCCCCCGGCGGATAACGTAAAAACGCACCCGCCCGGCCTGCAGCAGGTCCGGCTTGCCCTCGGCATCAGACTTCAGCAGGGCTTCCGTGGCCGGCTTCCCGTTCAGGAGCAGGCCGCTGCCCGGGAACGGCCGGAAACGCACCGCGGAGCCCTCCAGGATGAACAAGCCCGCCTTGGCGGGCGCCGCCCATTCAGGCAGCAGCACCGTGGATCCCGGCGCCGAGCCGAGCGTGTTCTCGCGAGGGTTGAGCCAGTCCCGGCCGATGAGGCTCAGCCAGCCATCCTCCGCGCCGAGCCTGGCCACGCGGTCCTGGTGCCAGGCATCCACCGATTTCACATAGGCATCCTGGGCCGTGGCAGGTAGGGAGAGGCCGATCAGGGAGGCGAATACAAAGGCACGTTTCATGGGGATCATCGTACCAGCGGCGGCCAGGGATCCGGTGCCCCGAAACGATCTAGGATGGTGGAAACGCCCCATCACGCCCGGAGCTCCCATGCGCCGTTTTGCCCTCACCCTTCTCTCCGCCCTATCCCTTCCCATCGGCGCGGGCGAAGTCCCGCGCCGCCCGGTCCACACCTATTCCATCGTGGCCCGGGACCCGGTCACGGGGGACCTGGGCGTGGCGGTGCAGAGCCACTGGTTCTCCGTGGGCGCCTCGGTGCCCTGGGCCGAGCCGGGCGTGGGCGCCGTGGCTACCCAGAGCTTCACGGAACCCAGCTACGGAGCCCTGGGCCTCGCCCTCATGAAGGCAGGCAAACCCGCGCCCGAGGCCCTGAAGGCCCTGCTGGCAGCAGATGCCGACCGCGAGGTGCGCCAGGTGGCCATGGTGGATGCCCAGGGGCGGGTCGCGGCGCACACGGGCGCCAAGTGCATCCAGGCTGCGGGCCATGAGGTGGGTGAGGGCTTCACGGTTGAGGCCAACCTCATGGACAAGGCCACCGTCTGGCCCGCCATGGCCAAGGCCTTCCGCGCGGCCAAGGGAGACCTGGCAGACCGCCTGCTGGCGGCCCTCCGCGCCGCCCAGGCCGAAGGGGGTGACATCCGCGGCCAGCAGAGCGCCGCCATCCTCATCGTGAAGGGCAAGCCTTCGGGCCAGCCCTGGAATGACCGCCTCTTCGACCTGCGCGTGGAGGACAATCCCGATCCCCTGAAGGAGCTGGGCCGGCTCATCCAGCTGCGCCGGGCCTACCGCCTCATGGACGAAGGCGACGGCTTCGTCACCGCCGCCAAGTGGCCCGAGGCCAAGGCTTCTTATGAAGCTGCGGCCAAGCTGGCCCCCGGCATCTGGGAGATGCCCTTCTGGCAGGCCGTGGCCCTGGCCTCCAGTGGCAAGCCAAACGAGGCCCTGCCGATCTTCAAGCAGGTCTTCGCCGCCGAGCCCTTCTGGAAGCGCCTCGTGCCGAGGCTGGCCGAGGTGGATCAGCTGCCCAAGGATCCCGAGTTGCTGAAGGCCATCCAGGCACAGTAGGCCCTTAAAGGAAAAGGCCTCCACGAAGGGCACGAAGAGAAAACAAGCACACGAAGAACGCCGATTCGTGCCCTTGTCCTTCCTTCGTGCCCTTCGTGGAGATCCTTTATCCGTTTTCCTGGGGATGGACCTTCGGCGCCTGGAGCATCCGAATTCCGTAGAGGGCGGCGCCCACGAGGATGAAGCTGTCGGCGAGGTTGAAGGTCCAGTAGCGCCAGGTGCCGAAGATGAAGTCGAGAAAGTCCACCACGGCGCCGCGCAGGATGCGGTCGACACCATTGCCCAATGCCCCGCCGAGGATGAGGCCGAGCGCCACGCGATCCCAGGTGGGGGTCACCTTCGCCAGGAAGAGCCGGCCGAAATAGATCAGCGCCGCCAGACCCGCCAGACTGAACACGGCGAATCGTGCCGCTTCAGGCAACCAGGTCAGACTGCCGAAGATGGCGCCGCGGTTGAAGCCCAGGGTCAGGTAGAAGAAGCCCTTGATGACTGGCAGAGACTCACCTTCTCGCAGGAGGTTCAGGATCCAGGCCTTCGAACCCAGGTCCGCGGCGAGGGCGGTGGCGGGAAGCAGCAGCCAGGGCAGACGGCGCACTAGGCCCCCACCACGGTCGCACAGCGCTTGCAGAGCGCCGCGTCCTCGCCGTTCCCGTGGCCGCCCTTCCGGTTCCAACAGCGGGGGCACTTCTCGCCCGGGTGGGCGGTGACCGCGACCTTGGGGCCGCTCCCTGCTCTCGAATCTGCGATTCGAGCGATAGAAGACACCACGAGCAGGTCATCCAGCGACTCGCCGATGCCATCCAGGAGGTCCCAGTCCGCCGGGTTCCCCAGGGTGATCTCCACCGCCGCATCCAGGCTGGTACCAATCGTCTTCGCGGCACGATGAGGTTCCATCGCAGCCTGAACAGCTTCGCGCACCCCCCAAAGCTTTTCCCACCTCAGCTCAACGGCACCGCCGTTGATCTCAGGGAATCGCTGCTCGTGGACGCTGCCTTCACATCCCGGGATCTGCTCCCAGGCCTCGTCCGCGGTGAAGCTCATGACGGGGGCCAGAAGGGTGCAGAGCCCCTTGGCCAGTTCCCAACAGGCGTGGCGGCAACTGCGGCGGCGGGGCGAATCCAAGGCGTCGCAGTAGAGGCGGTCCTTGATGATCTCGAAGTAGCGGCCTGAGAGCTCCAGTTGGCAGAAGCTGAGGAGGGCCTGGGTGGCGCGGTGGAACTCGAAGCGGGTGTAGGCATCGCGCGCCTCCCGCGCCATGCGGCCAAAGGCGTCCAGCACCCAGCGATCCAGGGGGGCCAGGTCCTGGTTGGCCACGGCGTCCTTCGCGGGATCGAAGTCCGCCAGGGCCCCCAGAAGGAAGCGCAGGGTATTGCGAGTCTTGCGGTAGGCGTCGGCGCTGCGGTCGAGGAT
>DASXVC010000078.1:0-24111 GCA_036504495.1 Geothrix sp. | reverse complement strand
AAGGCGCCCGTCCCCCGCGCCCCCAGGAGGCCCGCCCGGCCCGACCCGAGCGTGAGAATCGTCCGCCCCAGCCGAAACGCGAACCTGACGTTCCGGCCACGGGTACCTCGCTGTCCGAGCTGATGGCCAAGTTCAACAAGGGGCACCGCTGATGCGCAGAGCCCTGCCTCTGGTGGCGTCGGCGGCCCTGCTGCTCTCGCTGGCCTGCCAGCCCCGCATGGCTTCGCCCGTCTATGGCCCCTGGGAAGAGGGCCTCACCCTGGCCTTCGAGGATCCCTCCCAGCTTCAGCCCCAGCGCTCGGCGGACCGGTTGCAGGTCCATGTGGCCCGGTCGTCCATGGCGCCGGGCGCACCGCGGACCGTGCAGCTGGATCTCAGCAACCTTCGGGGCCAGATGAGCCTGCGGGTCCGGCACCAGGACGGCGGTATCGCCCTGCTGGGCGACGATGGCCGGGTGGTGGCCCAGACCTTGCCGCTCGGCTTCCCCGCCACCACGGCCTGGGAGGAGCGCGGCGTCCAGTTCCGGGTGATGGGTCGCGCCAAATGGGAGGGCGCCGCGCTCCTGCCGGCCACCTCCGATCCCGTCGGTGTGTGGGTGGAGGCACGACCCCAGCACGGCCCCCGCCGCCGGACCCTCTACCTGCCCAACTTGGGTGAGGTGGAAGCCCAGGAGGAGCACGGCGACACCTGGATCACCGTGAACCGGCTGGTGGCCCGCGGCTTCGTGGACCTGCCTTCCGCATCCCTCCCTGATCGACGTCCCTGATCGACCATTCCCGGAGCCGACATGGCCGCTGACACCACTTCCGACAAGACGCCCGAAACCGAGATCGAGCTGCCGCCCGGCGCCGCCAAAGGGGCTGTGCGGGACAACCTGGAAGTGATCTGCTTCGCGATGATCCTGATCCTGTTCTTCAAGACCTTCGTGGGCCAGCAGTTCAAGATCCCCTCTGCTTCCATGCGCAACACCCTGATGATCGGGGACCACCTGCTGGCCAACAAGTTCATCTACGCCCAGCCCCAGTGGGCCTGGGAAGAGACCCTGTTCCCCATGCGGAGCGTGAAGCGCGGCGACATCATCGTGTTCCGCTACCCCATCGACCGCGACCAGGACTACGTGAAGCGCTGCGTGGCCCTGGCGGGCGACACGGTGGAGATGCGCAACAAGCGCCTCTACGTGAACGGGAAGCAGGTGACCGGCGCCTTCGAGTTCCAGTTCGGCCGCACCAGTGACGGCCCCACCCCGGGGCCCTGGCCCCCCCAGCGCTATGCGGGCGAGGCCGAGCGCCCCGTGGGCCTCTGGCGGCATGCGGACACCGAGGTGCTGACCCTCCATGCCCACAACCAGATGCAGTCCATGGATAGCCTCATCCAGGAGGGCTTCAAGGACAACATGGGGCCGGTCACCGTGCCGCCGGGCCACCTCTTCGCCATGGGTGACAACCGCGACAACAGCATGGACAGCCGCTACTGGGGCTTCCTGCCCGTGGACCACCTGCGGGGCCGGCCCTTCATCGTGTGGTGGAGCTTCCGCGAGGGGGACACGGACAACGACAACGGCCGCGTGCCCAGTGGTCCCGCGGATGTGGCCACCGACTTCATCGACGCCGCCCGCCATTTTTTCACCCGCACCCGCTGGGAGCGGACCGGGACGATTCCCGAGTAGTCCCCGCGAAAAAAGATCTCCACGAATGACACGAATAGCCCCTTCGGGCACTCGAAGGGCACGAATGATGTCTCCTTTATTCGTGCCCTTTCAATCTTTCCTTTGTGTCCTTCGTGGAGGTCTTTTTCAGTGACTGGCCAGAATCCATGAAGATCCTCCTCCTGCTGCTCCTGGCGGCCCTGCCCCTCTCCGCCTGGGGCGACAAGGGCCACCGCATGATCAGCGTCCTGGCCCTGAAAGGCCTCCCGCCGGGCTCCAGGGCCTGGTACGTGGGCCACGAGACGGAGGTGGAAGACCACGCCGCCGACCCCGATCACTGGCGCCGGGACCGCAAGGAAGGCCCCCGGCACTTCCTCGACATGGAACCTTACGGAGGGCCCGATCACCTCCCGCGCACCCTGGAGGAGGCGCAGGAGCGGCTGGGTGGCAGCTACATCCGGCTGGGTGTCGTCCCCTGGGTCATCCAGGACCGCTGGCGGGACCTGGTCGAAGCCTTCCGGTCCGGCGATCCCGCCCGGGTGGCCTTCGCCACGGCCATCCTGGGCCACTACATCGCCGACGCCCATGTGCCCCTGCACACCACGGTGAACCACGATGGCCAGGCCACCAATCAGCGGGGGGTCCACCGCCGCTGGGAATCGGGTCTCGTCGAGCGGTTCCTCCGGCCCGGAGCTCTCGAAGCCATGCCCGCGGAAGCCGACCCAGCCTTCTCGGATCGCCCCTGGGAGTGGCTCCGGGCCTCCCATGCCCTGATCCCCCAGCTTCTGGCCGACGACCGCGAAGCGGATCGCACCACGTTCCTTGGGGGCCACGGGAAACAGCGTACCCAGGCCTATTGGCTGATCTTCTGGGCCAGGCAGGGTTCTGTGGTGAGGCGGCAGCTCCAGCTTGCCGGCCGGCACCTCGGGGAGGCCGTGGCAAGCGCCTGGGTCCAGGCGGGCCGTCCCTTGCCTCCCGGAGACAAGCTCAAGGCCCAGTAGGCACAAGTTGATCTATCCCTGATCTGACGTCAGAATGACTTCGATAAAGACTGGAGTCTGCATGGTAAAAAAAGTGCTTTGCGTCATGGGGACCCGGCCCGAAGTGATCAAGATGGCCCCCGTGGTGAAAGCCCTCGGTGCCGCCGGCATGGAGGCGATGGTCCTGGCCACCGCCCAGCACCGGGGCATGCTGGACCAGATGATGGCCACCTTCCAGTTGCGCGCCGACTGGGACCTGGATGCCATGCGGCCCGGCCAGACGCTGCCCGACCTGACGGGCCGCCTGATCCCCGGCCTCGCGCAGGCCCTCCAGGCCTCCGGAGCCGATGTGGTGCTGGCCCAGGGCGATACCACCACGGTCTTCTGCGCCGCGCTGGCCTCCTACTTCCTGGGCCTCCCCTTCGGCCACGTCGAGGCCGGTCTTCGCAGCGGCGACCTGCGCTCCCCCTTCCCCGAGGAGGGCATGCGCCGCCTCACGGCCCCCCTGGCCCGCTGGCATTTCGCCCCCACGGAAACCTCGCGGCAGGCCCTGCTCCGCGAGGGCATCCTGGACTCCGGCATCCATGTGGTGGGCAACACCGTCATCGATGCCCTGCTGGAAACGGTAGCCCGGCCGGATCTGGCCCTTCCTGCAGCGGTGCGCGCCCTCGAACCCGGCCAGCGCCGGGTGCTGGTGACCCTCCACCGGCGCGAGAATTTCGGCGCACCCCTGGAACGCATCCTCGGATCGCTCCGGCGCTTCGCCCTGCGCCACCCCTCGGCGCGGTTGGTCTATCCGGTCCATCCCAATCCCAATGTCCAGGAGCCGGCGAAGGCCCTCCTCGGCGGACTCCCCAACGTGGACCTCGTCGAACCTCTGGACTACCCGGAGCTGGTGGCCGTCATGCGCGAAGCCCACCTGGTGCTCACGGACAGTGGAGGCATCCAGGAGGAGGCGCCCGCCATCGGCCGGCCCGTGCTGGTCTTCCGCGAGGTGACAGAGCGTCCCGAGGCCGTGGAGGCCGGCGGCGTGCGGTTGGTGGGCAGCGATCCCGACTGCTTCGACCGGGAGGTGGAGCGGCTCTGGAATGACGAGGAGGCCTACGCCGACATGGCCCGGCCCCGCTTTCCCTACGGGGACGGACGGTCCTCCCGGCGCATCGCGGACATCCTGCTCAACGACCTTGAAAGCCCCAAAAGCTAGAACCAGCAGGTGAGGGTGAGGAAGAGACCCCCGCCCCGGCTCGCCCCGGTAAGCTGGGCCCGGCCCTGGAGGGTGAACTCGAGCCAGCTGGCGGGGGCCTGGTGCCGGTCCTCGCGGAACCAGTGGCGCAGGGAAGCCCCCAGGCCCACGCCGCCGGCGTAGCGCCGGTCCAGCCGGTTGTCGAAATCCCCGGCCAGCACGAGGTGCGGTGCGATCACGTCCCTTCCGCCCGCGAAGGGCAGCCGCCAGGCGTGGCCGGCCCGGATCTCGCCCTGGTGGATGTAGTGTCCGGTCCGCGCGAAGGCCGCGCCCTCGGTATAGAGGGTCCAGTAGGTCCAGTCATCCTGCCAGGGGCGGAGGTCCATGCCCTCGTCCCGGGAATAGGCCGCTCGGAACATCCAGTCGTCCTGGGAGTAGCGGCCGAGCTTGATCAGCTTCTGGGCGGTGAGGACCAGGTTCTCGGAGGCGAGGGGCTTGGCCCGGACGCCGACCACGCCTTGGACCGTGGGGCCCCCCGTGGTTCCGGGGCTGCCGCTGTAGAGGGTCTCGAAGGCCTGGGCGAAGACCTGGATCATGCGGCCATTCCGCGCGAAGAACTCCGGCTGCCAGTAGGCCTCCAGGCCCTGCTGGAGGATCTTCTGCTGGGAGGCGATGCCCGGCAGCAGGCCACCCTGACGGTAGGCCGTCCCCGACACCAGACCCCAGGTCCGGTTCAGGCCCTCAACTTCGCGCCGGAGGCCGTAGTCCAGCTCCGGATTCCGCTGACCCGCGGCATCGCGGGCATCGAGGCCCCGGGAGAAGAACCGGGCCGCATCGGCATTCCGCCCCAGCCGCTTGGCCGCATAGCCCGCATCCAGCCACGCCCCCGGCGGGCTCTGTGCATCGAGGGCCGCCGAGAACTGGTCCAGGGCCTCCGGATCCCGATGTCTGGCCAGAAAGGCATAGGCCAGATCGAGGGCGATCCCACGATCCGCTGGATCCTGAGCGCGCAGATCCTGAAGCGCCTTCAGCTCCCCATCCGGGCGCTTCGCGGTCCGGGAAGCATCCCGGAGCCCCAGCAGCAGGGTCCGTCGCTGAGCGGGATCCGGGGCCAGCCCCAGGGCGCCTTCAAAGGCCGGGCAGGCCAGCTCGGGTTGGCCCGCGGCCAGCATGAGGAAGGCCCGCCGGGACTGGACATCCAGGGTCCGCTCTTCTTTCAGGGGGTCCAGGGCCGCCAGGGCCTCCGCAGGGCGCTTCTGGGCCTGGAGCAGATCGGCCATGGCGAGGCGCGCCTGACGGCGGGAATCCGCGGGAATCCCAGGCAAGTCCGCCAGCTGCGCCGCATCCTGGAGGGCCTCGGCGAGGCGCCCCTGGCGTTGGCGCAGGTAGATCCGGAACAGGCGGAGGCGGGGATCGCCCGGCTGCCGCTCCAGCAGGCGGCGGTTCAGAGCGTCGGCCTCCTCCAGGGAGCCTGCCGCGAAGAGCAGGTCCTGCTTCAGGCCAAGCAGCTGGGGGTGTTCCGGTGCCAGGGCCAGCGCGCCGTCCGCCGCGCGAAGGGCGCCCGGCAGATCACCGGCCTGCTGGCGCCGGTAGGCCTCTTCGGCCAGGCGGTAGGTCTCGCCCTCCAGAGGTGGGGGGGCCTGCGCAACGGCCGAAAGACCGGGAAGCATGAGAAGACAGAGACCGGTGGGACATCGGTGCATTGGCGGGCTCGAAGGGGATGGCCGTCAGGCGTTCAGATTGATTCTGCGGCATGCGAGGGTTGCATCCCCAGTATGGGCACATGAACTTCCGTGCGGAGACGTTCGGCCGGGCGGGCCTCGATGAGATCCTGCCCCGCCAGGAAGGCGGGCAGGCTCCCGTGGTCCGGGAAGGAATAGGAGGCCAGGGCCGAGCTGAGCATGGCGGGTGAGATGCCCACCTTCAGGTCCAGGTAGCGCCCCAGCTGGTCGGCGACCACCGGGTCGAGGGCGATGGCGGGCGACCCGCCCAGGACCAGGAAGGCCAGGGCGCAAGAGGCTTCGCTCTCGGTGAGGATGAAGAACTTCGGGGGGACTCTGAGGTGCTCAAGGGCCTCCGCGTAGGCATCTTCCGAAGGGGGCACCGACACGCCCAGCAGCAGCTCTTCCTGTTCCCCGATGCCCAGAGGGACCCATCCGTGGTGGATGGCCAGGGCGTGGGGCAGCAGGGTCTGTGTGTGCTCAAGGGCCGTCATGTTCAGAATGCTGCGCGGCAGGCTGGACTGGTAGGCGATGGCGTCGGCCAGGTGGGCCTCCGACAGCCCGCATCGCTCCACCAGGATGGTGCCCAGGCGCCGACCGGAGACCCGCTGCTCGGAAAGGGCCTCATCCAGGCGCCGCTCATCCAGCTCATTCCACTGGAGGAGGATCTCGCCCAGCTTGCGCCGGTAGGGCTGCATCTGCGAACCCGTGGGGTAGGCATGGGCGGTCTTGTCCCAGGTCAGGGAGCGGCCTGTGATCCGGTGGCCCAGGTACTGCCGCCAGGCCCTCAGGGCGGCGGCGAAGTTGACCAGGTTGCTGACGAAGATCCGCGGAATGGACAGGAGGCCATGGGTGAGGCCATACAGGTGGCGGACGAAGAGGAACCGCTGGAGCACCCGGTTGGCCATGAAGACCGCGTTCACCTGCATGAGGCGCGTGAGCCATCCACCCGGGCCGAAGCTCGCGGGCAGTACCAGGGAACCCACGCCGAACCAGGCCAGGAGGACGACCGTGCCGATGGTGGTGAACAGCAGGTAGGCCAGGATCGTGACCAGGCTCGTGAACAGGCCCTTGCGGTCGCGGAACATGAAGTATTTGGCCTTCAGGTCGCCCTTCCAGCCCATGGCCTCCCAACCCTGGAGGCCGATGCCGAGGATCCAGCGGGCCCGCTGGCGATAGGCCGTGCGGAAGGTGGATGGGAAGAACTCCCGGACCCCCAGCAGGTCGTAGCGTTCCACGGTCCGCTCGCCCCGCCAGCCCACCTCGCGCGCCGAGTAGTGGAGGGGGATCTTCACGAAAGCCTGCTTCATGCCGAACTTGCTGAGGCGGAAGCTGAAGTCGTAGTCCTCCGTGAGGGTGGCGGTGTTGAAGGGGGCGTGATCCGTCTCTTCGCTGAGGGCCGCCAGGGCGCGGCGGGAGTAGCACATGCCCGTGCCCGCGCAGGGCACGAGGCCCGTCAGGCTTTCCCGCACCACCAGATCCTTGGAATGCCATTCGGCGAAGTCGTCCTGGTAGGTACCCGCCACCCACTGATGCCACTCGCGCTCAAGGCTCAGCACGGGGAGCTGGATGAGGTCCTTCCGGTCGATCAGGTAGTTGAAGACCTTCAGTTCCAGGGGGTGGATCACATCCTCGGAATCATGGATGACGAACCCGGCGAAAGGCCGCCCCATCTCCTCCTCCTGCTGGAAGACGGCCTGCACGATGGCGTTCAGGCAGTCGGCCTTGCAGGTGGGACCGAAGTGGGGAACGTCGACCCGCCGCACGTTCCGGTAGCGGCGGGCCATCCGGTCCACTTCGGCCTGGGTCTCCCCGTCGTTGATGTAGGTTCCGACGAAGATCTGGAAATCCCGGTATTCCAGCGTGGCGTTGGAGTTCTCGATCATCTTCGCGATGACGTCAAACTCCTTCCAGGCAGGGACCATGATGGCGAAGGGCGCCTCTTCGCGCTCGTGCAGCGATTCCAGCCGGAGCCGGGGGTACTTGCGCCGGATCGTGAACTTGCGGTGGAGGGTGCGGATCCAGAAGTAGGCGTCGATGAACGCGTCATCGACGCTGCTCACGAGGATGAGCAGATTCACGAAGACGGCGAGGCCGAAGAGCATGTGGAGAAAGGTTTCCATCGACATCTGGTCCGCGTTGGGCGCGGCTCCTCCTTGGGTTCGGGACAGGGGACCGGTTGGGCCCCCTTTACGGGAGCCCATCCGTTCGTTCGGTTGTCGTCGGGCGGTTCAGTTCGTGACCGAGCCGGCGGACACGAAGGTCCAACCCTGCGCAGTCAGCCCATCCACGATCTGGGTCAGCATCTTGGTACCCAGATAGGGGTGGTAGAAGAAGCTTGCGAAACCATCCCGGACCACCAGGTTCTTCTGGGCGGTGTAGAGGATGTCAGCCGGGAAGCGCGGGGGGTGGTTGTTGAACCACTCCGGCTCGACGTTGCCCAGGTTCTCCGGGATCACGAAGAATCCGTAGAGGTCGTTCACCGGGTAGGGGAAGTACTGGCCGTTCAGGCGGGTGTAGTCGATGGCCCCGCCCTTGATGATCCCTCCGAAGTAGAGGCCGCGGTCGTACCGCTTGGAGAAGAGGGTGCGGATCGCCTTGTAATCCGCCACTGAGCCCGCGTAGTGCGGCAGCTCGAAAATGGTGGGGACCGTCAATCCCGCCTTGGTGAACGCGCTCATCCCGGACTTGACGCGGTTGGTCGCCCAGGTCTGTGAGTCGCCCGGAACCGGGCCGTCGTACACCACGTTGTTGGCAGAGTCGATGTGCGCGGTATAGAACTCGAAGTCATCCGCGCTGGCCCCCGTATAGGGGTTCAGGAGATTGGAGAACTGGTGGGTGAAGCCGTGCATGAGGAGCGTCCCGCCCTTGGACTGCATGTACTTCAAGGCGGAGACGACGGCCGGGCGGTTGACCAGGTTGTAGGAGGTGGCCACGCCGCCGTTGTAGACCCCGTTCGGATCGCGGTAGGCCGGATAGACCGCCACGGAAAAGGGCACGCCCCTGGCGTAGAGGACATCCGCGGCAGCCCGCAGTTCGGCGGGATCCGCGTCGGGCCCCACATCTTCCAGGCGCACCAGGGCGCGATGCCGGGTGGCCGTGCCGGGCGCATAGACGGAGAAGAGCAGGTCCGTGAAAGCCAGGTAGCGGTCATTGGGCCCGACGTAGGAGAAGGGGATCTCGCCGAGGTAGAGGAAATTGCCGGACTGGACGGCCCAGGGCATGGTGGTCCCGTCGGACTTCTGCGCCGTGGCCAGCACCTGCGCCTTCGCGGGGTCAGCGATGGTGACCCCCATGATGCCGCCCCCGTTCAGAGGATCGCGGTCCAGCTGAGTGCCCTTGTACAAGACGCTGGTGACCTGGCTGAAGTCGAAGCCCGTCCACATCCAGCCTGTGGTGCCCGCGAAATCGGTGTACTCGGCGGTGAGCTGCCAGATGTTGTCGTACATCCAGATCACCGGGAGCGTGGTGGCCCGCGCATCCCCCAGGAAGGCGAGGGGCAGCGGCTCATTGTAGGTCGAGCCGATGTAGACCACGGCGGTATAGGCGCTCATCTGGCCCGCCACATAACTCCCGACGGGAATCGCCTTCCAGGTGCCGAAACGGGAGACCAGGTTGGCGGTCTGCTGGGCATAGAGCTCACCCAGGAAGCCCCAGGGGCCCGTGGTGTCGTAGAGGATCAGGGTATTGGCGCTGGCGGCCCCGGGGCCAATCACCGGCAACAGCTTCTTCGCCTCGACGGCAAGGCTCAAGGTGCTGTCCAGGGGCGCAAGCCGGGGATCCCTGGATTCGGGTGAGGCACTCGGCGGCGCCGGAGGGGCGGGCAGCCGGGTGGCGCCGGCCACACCCACGTGCCCGGAACGGTCGGTCATGGTCCGCCGGCCCAACCGGGGAGCCCGGGCATGGTCAACAGCCGCCGCCAGGGGTGTCCGCTCCGTCGGGTCCTGGACGACCCGGCCTTCCCGTTCCATGGCTAAGATCGGAATGCCGATGATCAGCAATAGACTCATAATCATGTGTGACAATCGTAATTTTCCACCCACCATCCATGAGGACAGGAGATATGAACGTATCATTTGTGGTTTCATGGTGACCTCGCCGGATCATGGTTAGGCCATAAAATAGGCACGTCAAGACCAAATTATTCCAATTTTTTACAATCACGATTCAACCAGGTGCTCTCCCTTTTCACTAAGTTCAAGATTTGGATAACCTATCCATCCAGCTCCTTTCAGCCCGGACAGACCATCCCCACCTAGATATTTCTGTCTAGGCGCCCAGGACCCGGTCCGGAGGAACCGTTCTTACCTCGGCCCTTCCCAGCGCTTCCGGTCCAGCCACACCTGTTCGTCCTTGCCGCGGCGGTCCCTGCCCCGCCAGTGGAGCTTCCGCGGCCCTGTGGCATCCCGCTTCAGCACGGACACACCGGGTCCCTCGCCCGCTTTCAGGAGGCGCAGCAGGGCCTCGATGCTGGCCACCTGGGGCAGGAAGGGCAAGGGCAGTTCCGCCAGAGTGGCGGCCCGCTGATCGAGCTTCTGCCGGGGCACCTGAAGCCGGTAGCCGGAAGCCCGGTCGCCCTCCAGGAGCAGCAGGCGCTCCCCGAGCCCGTGCAGCTCTGCCACCAAACGGCCGCTACCGGGCTCCATCAGCAGGTTGAGGGTGCCCGTCCCTTCACCCTCTGGCCCGGAATACCCCCAGCCGTACTGGGCGCGGACCGGCGTCGCCGGAGCGGGCGCAGCCATCGCGGGGGGGGTCTGGAGCGCCATCATGGGAGGTCCTCGTCGTCATCCGGCACAAGGGTTGGCGCCGGTGCCTGGGGATCTTCGGCCTTCTGGGCCTGCTCCCGCGCCAGGCGGATGCGGAGGTCGCCCAGCCGCTTCTCCAGGGCCGGACGATCCGGGAACACGAAGGCCAGGGCCCGCTCCCACTGCTCGGCAGCTTCGGCCAGCTTGCCCTGTTTCACCAGGACTTCGCCCAGGTGCTTGCGCACCTCCGGGCTGAAGGGGCTGAGCTCCGCGGCGCGACGGAGGGTCGCTTCAGCCTCGGCGGTCTTGCCCAGCTTGAACTGGACCCAGCCGAGGCTGTCCACCACATTGCCGTTGTCCGGTGTGGCCTTGGCGCTGGCTTCGATGAGGGTCGCGGCCTCCTCCAGCCCCAGATCCCGCTCCAGCAGCAGGTAGCCCAGGTTGTTCTGCACCATGGGATTGGCGGGATCCGCTTTCTGGGCCTCGCGGAGCACCCGCAGCGCCTCGTCATGGCGCCCCACCTGGTCGTAGGCGCTGCTCTGCATGATCAGGATGTCCACGCCCTGGATGGGCCCCAGGGCCCGGGCCTTTTCGATGACCTCCAGGCACTTGTCCCAGCGCCGGAACTCGGACCAGATGGCCGCCATGCCCTCCAGGTGGAGCTGCTCCAGGGCCACGCGGGTCTCCTTCCGGGAGAAGAAGCGGTACTCCAGGCTCTCGGGCGGCAGCTCCGAAGCCTGCTGGAAGAAGGGCACCTTGGGGAACCGCGCAATGCCGTCCTTCAACGCGGCCAAGGCGCTCTTCCAGTCGTTCCGGCTGATGAGGGCCTGACAGGTGAACACCTGCAGCTCGCCGGCCACCTTGGGCCGGCCCGGATGGCCCTTCAAATAGGTGAGCAGGGCACTCCCCTTGCCCTGGAGCAGCAGGGCCTCGGCGTACAAGGCCTGGGATCCATCGGCGATCCGGTCCTCCTCGATCTTCCCTGCGAGGAGGACCAGCAGACGAGTCTCGGCCTCCTGGAAGCGCCCCACGTTCATCAGGGCATGGGCGGTGTTGAATCCTGTCCTCGAAGTGGGTTTGAGGGCCTCGGCCTTCGCCAGGCTCTCCAGGGCCTCGTCGAACCGTGAGGTCTGCAGCCGGATCAGCGCCACGTTCTCCCAGAGGGCGGACTCCTGGGGAAGGTGCCGCGCGAGCAGCAGGAAGCTCTCTTCGGCATGGGCCAGGTAGCCGGCCTGGATCTGGTCCCGCGCCAGGTCCTCCAGCAGGCGGAGGTGCCGGTCGTCGGGGTTCCGGGCGTTGAGGGCCAGCACCGATTCCCGCCGCCCCTCGTAGTTCTGGAGGGCCCGGGCGTGGATGACGGCCCGCTCCCAGGCCGGCATGAACCCGGGGCGGAGGCGGCCCAGGCGCAGCCAGGCCCGGAGGGCGCCTTCGCCATCCTTCATCTGCTCGGACACCTCGCCCAGGCGCGCCCACAGCTCCGGGTCCTGGGGCAGCAGAGCCGCCGCCACCCGCAGTTCCTTCGCCGCTTCCGGCGCCTGGGCCGCATCCTTCTGGGACAGCTGGAACAACAGCAGGCCCAGGTGGGCCCGGGCTTCGGCGTTCCGCGGGGCCAGCGCCGCGGCCCGGCGGGCGGGCGCCAGGGCGGCCTCCGCGCCCTGGGCTTCCTGGAGGGCTTCGGACAGCCGCAGATGGGCTTCGGCGCTCTCGGGCACCAGGGCGGCCACGCGCTTGTAGATCGCCGCCGCTGCCGCCGGATCGGAACCGCCGCCGCGCAGTTGCAGGGCCCGGGCCTGGAGCATCATCGCCCTCACGTCCTCGGGAGGGGCGGCGGTGAGACCGGCCGCCAGGAGGGCGGCAAGAATGGAAGGACGGAGATCAGGCACGGGCGGCCTCCCGGTCGAGCAGGTCGATGAGACGGGCGTGGGGTCCT
This sequence comes from Geothrix sp., assembly GCA_036504495.1. GTDB lineage: Bacteria > Acidobacteriota > Holophagae > Holophagales > Holophagaceae > Geothrix. Next base: position 11,907 of record DASXVC010000078.1, on the reverse strand, counting down.
TCCCACGCCTCGGGCGGCAGCGTGCGCTGGATGGCGGGCTCCCCGTGGCGCGGAAGGATGCAGTGGATCTCCGTGGCCGACTCGCTCCCCGTCTGGGCGGATGCATGCATGGCCTTCTTGTCCCGGAGCAGGAGCGGCAGGCAGGCGGACCAGGGGGCGATCATGGAAGCCAATGGCGTGAGCCGCCGGGCGAGGGCCTCGAGGAGCGGCGCCGGGAAGGCCTTCAGGCCCTGATCCTCTGCCAGCAGGCAGGACCCCAGCAGGCCAAGCCCCACCGCCTCGCCATGGAGCAGACGATAGCCCGAGGCCGCCTCCAGGGCATGGCCCAGGGTGTGGCCGAGGTTCAGCAGCCGCCGTTCGCCGGCCTCGCGGGGGTCGCGGTGCACCACGGCGGCTTTGTAGGCCAGGGCCCGCTCCACCCAGGGGACCTTCACCGGCCCCTCCTGCAGCATCTCCGCCGCCCAGGCCATCTCACCCTGGATGAGGGCCGTCTTGACCAGCTCCCAGCGGCCATTCTCGATGTGGCGTTCCGGCAGGCTTTGAAGGAACGAGGTGCAGGCCACCAGGCGGCGGGGCGGATGGAAGGCCCCCACCAGGTTCTTGCCTGCGGCCAGATCGGCCCCAGTCTTCCCGCCCAGGGACGCGTCCGCCATGGCCAGCAGCGTCGTCGGCCAAACCTGCCAGGCCACGCCGCGCAGATAGAGCGCAGCGCCCAGGCCCACCAGGTCGGACAGGACCCCGCCACCCACGGCCACCACCGTGGCCTCCCGATGCAGGGGCACTCCCGCCCAATGCTCCAGCCAGGGGATAACCGTGCGGAGCTTCTTCTCCTCCTCGGGCACCGCCACCCAAAGGGCGTGGCTGGGCTCGGGCAGCCCGGCGGCGATCCAGGCCTCCCGCAGGCGCAGGTCCCCCACGAGTGTCCAGGGGCCCTCCGGCAGCAGGCCCGGGTCCGGGGCTTCCAGAAGGAAGACTTCCGTGGCGAACCCGGAGGGCGTCGCGAGCCTCATGACCGGCCTTTCAGGGTGGCTTCCGCCTGCATGGGCTGGTCCCCCCGGAGCCACTGGATCAGGGCCTTGTCGCCAGGCTTGTGGGCGCCCAGCGCGTCCATGAAATCGTAGATGCTCTTCACCGGCCGCCCACCGAACCCCGTGATGATATCGCCCGCCTGAAGCCCGATGGCCTCCGCCGTGGACCCCTTGGACACGCCGTTGATGCGGAAACCCTTGGGATTGTCCGCGTAATCGGGGAGGGTGCCGAAGGCGACGCGCATGGGGCCGCCGTCGCCCCTCATGACCACCTTGGCGGTCTCGGGATCGAAGGCGGGCACCGTGTCTGCGTTGGCCAGGTCCAAGGCCAGGATCCGGCCGTAATCCGCCAGCTTCGCCATGCCGGCGAAGTTGATGCGGGCCGCGGTGTCCGTGGGCCGGTGGTACTCGCCGTGGATCCCGGTGAAAAAGAAGAAGGTGGGGATCTTCGCCTGGGAGAAGCTCATGTGATCCGAACCGCCCACGGCCGCGCCCACGTCGGCGCTGATGGAGAAGCCCTCGGGCGCGAGCTTCTTGGCGGCCTCCAGCGCGGACTTCGGCGCGCCCAAGCCGCCCATCAGCAGCTTCGGCGCCACCGGATCCAGGCGGCCCACCATGTCGAAGTTGAGCATGAATTTCACGGATTCCAGGGGGTGGGTGGGGTGCTGCACCCAGTGGTTCGAACCCAGGAGCCCCTCTTCCTCGCCGCCGAAATGCATCAGCAGGATGGAGCGCCGGGGCCGGGCCCGCTTCAGTTCCCGCGCCAGCTCCACCACCAGGGCCGTGCCCGAGGCGTTGTCGTCGGCGCCGGGATGCACCTGCCCGCGGGCCTCCGCGCCGCCCAGGCTGTGGCGTTCGCCCAGGCCCAGGTGGTCCAGGTGGGCCCCGAGGACGATGTATTCCTTCCGGAGCTTCGGGTCGCGGCCCGGGATCACGGCCACCACGTTGGGGACCTGGGCCTCTTCGCGGCGGAGCTTCAGCTTCAGCGTGAGCGTGGTCCAGGGAGCGTAGATGAAATCCTGGCTGGCGGGCCTGCCCGTGTCCTTGATGGTCTTGAGCCGGGCCTGGAGATCGCCGCAGGCGGTGCCGAGGGCGTCCGCGGACAGGCTGAGCACGGGGATGTCCAGCTTCACCGGGCCCTCTTCCCGTTGCAGGGGGCGGGCTGGCCCGTCCTCCAGCACGAGCACCGCGGCGGCCTTTTCGGCCTCCAGGCGCTTGAGGCGGGCCAGCAGGCTCCGCTCGCCCCGGGGGAGGTGGGTGAACGCGTCGGCGTCCGGCAGGGTGCGGGCGATGACCGCCACGCGATCCTTCACTTCGACCCCGGCGAGGTCGTCGTAGCCTCCGGGAACCCGGACCCCGTACCCCAGGAAGACCAGGGCCTTCTGGCGGAAGTCCGCGTCCCCGCTGAGGCCCAGGGCCTCGATGTCCCGCCCCCAGGCGAGGGAGCGGCTCTCTTCACCATGGGAGAGCAGCGCGCCCTGCTCTTCCCTGATCACCTTGGCGATGAAGGGAAAGCGCTGGATCTGCGCCTTCAGGCCGAGGGTCTTCCACTCCCGCAGGAGGCGATTGGCGGCCTGGTCCAGCTCCGGATACCCGTTGCCGCGGCCTTTGAGGGCTGGGGACGCGAGGAATTCCACGTCCCGCTGCAGCCGGGCCGCGACCTCCGACTCCGTGGGCGGCGCCTGCGCCACGAGGGCGACGGCGAGGAAAGGGGAAAACCAGGGGCCCATGTCGTCTCCGGAGATCTTCTACTTTACAGGCCCTGCCGAGATCCGTCCCGGTTCCCGCAGGAATCGGGGCGCCTGTGGGAGAATGACCGCATGTCCGAACAGGGAGCCTTCTTCCAATCCGATCGGGTCGACCAGCAGCCCATGCGCCACACCCTGCTCTGGCGCCTGGCGGGCTACCTCCGCCCGCAATGGCCGTCCCTCCTGGTTCTGCTGGTGCTGATGGCCCTCGGGGCCTTCCTCGAGGTGCTGCCCTCGGAACTGACCCTCCGGCTCATCAACCGGTTCATGGGCCAGGGCAGCCTGGCCGGCGCCGCCCCCATGGTGGCGGGTTTCTTCGGGGTCCTCCTCGCGGGCTTCCTCGTCAGCTTCGCCCGCTACTTCTTGCTGGCCAAGGTGGGCCAGAAAGCCATGCTCGAGCTGCGGGTGCAGCTCTTCGCGCACCTCATGGGTCGCAACACGGACTTCTTCCACCGCAATCCCGTGGGCCGCCTCATGACCCGCGTGACCAGCGACGTGCAGAACCTGAACGAGATGTTCGCGTCGGGGTTCGTGGCCATCGTGGGGGACGCCCTGTCCCTCCTGGCCATCGTGGCCTGGATGTTCTGGACCCACCCGGGCATGGCCCTGGTGGCCCTGGGCATCCTCCCTTTCCTGCTGGTGGCCACCGAGATCTTCCGCCGCCACGCGGGCGAAGCCTTCCGGGAAACCCAGCGGCGCTACGCCAGCATCAACGCCTTCCTCCAGGAGCAGATCTCGGGCATGGGCCTCGTCCAGGTCAATGCCCAGGAACACCGCAGCGACCAGCAGTTCAAGGTGTTGAACGAGGACTACTTCCAGGCCTTCCTCCGCACCATCTTCGCCTATGCCGTGTTCTTCCCCGTGGTGGAACTCATCACCTCCGGCACCCTGGCCGCCCTCATCTTCTATGCGGGCTTCAAGCTCAAGGCCGGCGCCATCACCTGGGGCCTCCTGCTGGCCTTCATCCAGCAGTCCAGCCGCTTCTTCCGGCCCATCCGGGAACTGGCCGAGCGCTACAACGTGATGCAGACGGCCCTGGCCTCCAGCGAGCGCATCTTCCGCCTCCTCGACAACCAGGACGAGATCCCCGAAGCGCCGGATGCCAGGCCTGCCGCCTTCAGCCATGAGATCCGCTTCGAGGGCGCCACCTTCGCCTATGAGGAGGGCGGCCGGAAGGTCGTCCGCGGCCTCAGCGGGGCCATTCCCAAGGGCCAGCGCATCGCCGTTGTGGGCCACACCGGCGCAGGCAAGAGCACGCTCATCAACCTGCTCATGCGCTTCTATGACGTGCATGAGGGCCGCATCACCGTGGATGGCGTGGATGTGCGGAACCTGAAGCTCCCGAGCCTGCGGGCCCTCTTCGGCCTGGTGCTCCAGGATGTGTTCGTCTTCTCCGGCACCCTGCGGGATAACATCGTGCTGGATCGCCCACTGGACGACGCGCGGCTGGCTTCGGTGCTGGAGCAGAGCCAGCTGAGCGACCTGGTGGGCCGCCTGCCCGAGGGCCTCGACACCCAGGTCGGCGAGCGGGGCCAGAAGCTCAGCGCTGGCGAGCGGCAGCTGCTGGCCTTCGCCCGCATGCTCTACCTGGAGCCCGCCGTGCTGCTGCTGGACGAGGCCACCGCCAACATCGACTCCGAGACCGAGGCCAAGATCCAGAGCGTCATCGAGCGCGTGAGCCACCGCCTCACCACCTTCACCATCGCCCACCGCCTCTCGACCATCCGGGACGCGGACGAGATCTGGGTCATGGACCAGGGCACCCTCGTGGAGCGCGGCACCCACGACGGCCTCATCGCCCAGGACGGCGTCTACGCCAAGCTGGTGCGGCTGCAGTTCTCCGAGGGCGAAGCGGCTTAGCTGCGCCGTCCCGAGTCTGTAGACTGGATGGCCATGCTCCATCTCCCGCCCCTCTACCCCATCACCGACGCCACGCGCCCCGAGCCTCTGTCCGCGCAGATCCGCCGGCTGGGGGAGGCGGGCTTCCCCCTGGTCCAGTTCCGGGGCAAACCCCTGGACGCGAAGTCCCAGTGGCTGGAGCTGCGCGCGGCCCTGGCGGAGGCCGCGGCCAATGGCGGCTGGCCCTTCATCTGCGTGAATGACCGCGCGGACCTGGCGATGCTCGCGGCCCAGGAGGGACTGGCGCCCTGGGGCCTGCATCTGGGCCAGGACGACCTGCCCGCCACCGAGGCGATCGGACTGCCTGGGCTGGGTGCCTGCCACTTCGGAACCTCGACCCATGGGCCCGCCGAGTGGAATGCTGTAGACCCCGCCTGCGACCACGCGGGCATCGGCCCCTTCCGCGGCACGGCCACCAAGTCCGATCACGCCGAACCCGTTGGATTGGAAGGCCTGGCGGCAGGCTGCGCAGCCCTGCGGACCCAGGGCCTCGCCCCCATCGCCATCGGAGGATTGACCCCAGAGGATGCAGCCGCCTGCTTCGCGGCCGGGGCGGAGTCCCTGGCCATGGTGGGCGAGGTGCACCGCGCCGCCGATCCCGCGGCCCTGGGGTGGGAAGTCCAACGGCAGCGCTGGCGCATCCGGCCGCCCTTCCGTCCCGGCCAGGGCATCGTGCTCCTGGGCGGCAGCGGCGCCGGGAAAAGCACCCTGGGGCGAATCCTGGCCCAGGGCCTGGACCTGCCCTTCCATGACCTGGACAACCTCATCGAGGCGGACCAGGGGTGCCCAGTGGGCGCGATCTTCGCAAAAAAAGGCGAAGGCGCCTTCCGGGCCCTGGAATCGGCCCTCCTCCCCCCCCTGCTGGCCACACCCGCCGTGGTGGCCCTCGGGGGCGGCGCCTGGGAGGCCCCGGCCAACCGCCAGGCCGCGGCCGGTGCGGGCTTCGCGCCCCTCTGGCTGGCGGACCCTCCGGTCCGGGCCTGGGAACGGGTGGGCCGCGATCCCCGGCGCCCCCTGGCCCAGGACCGCGGGGCCTTCATGGCCCGGTGCGCCGCCCGCGCCGCCGCCTGGTCCCAGGCGCCCGCGATCCTGCCTTTTGGTCACAGTTCCCGGGACTTGGCCGCCGCCTTGCTAGACTGAGGGAATCCCCCGGACCTCAAGTGGACTTGATCCTTTCCGATCTTCATTCGAACCTGCACGCCCTGAGGGCCGTGCTGCGGTTCGCGCGGCGGCGGGCCATCCACCGCTTCGTGCTGCTGGGCGATCTGGTGGGCTACGGGGCCCATCCCAACCAGCTGCTGGACAAGGTGCGCGAGCTGCGGCCCCGGTTCATGGTCCGGGGCAACCACGACAAGGTCTGCGCAGGCCTGGATCCCGACAGCGCCTTCAGCCTGCCAGCCCGCCAGGCCGCCGATTGGACGCGGGAGAAGCTGCGGCAGGACAACTGGCGCTTCCTCGCGGACCTGCCCGTGGGGCCCATCTGGGTGGGCGAGGACTATCAGATCGCCCACGGGTCGCCGGTGGACGAGGACGCCTACCTCCTCCACATGCGAGAGATCAGCCTGGCGTTCGACGCCTTCGAGGGCCCGCTCTGCTTCTTCGGCCACACCCACCTGCCCGGCTGCTTCGAGCTGGATGAGGCCCAGGGGCGTCTGAACTGGATCTGCCTCCAGTCCGGCGAATGGTTCGAGATGCACCCGCACTGCCGCTACCTGGTGAACCCGGGGTCCGTGGGCCAGCCCAGGGACCGCGACCCACGGGTCTCCTTCATGACCTTCGACCCCAAGGGACGGCGGCTGCGCCTCCACCGCCTCGAATACGATGTGAAAGGCGCAGCCAAGGCCATCCTGGCGGCAGGGCTTCACCACAACCTGGCGGACCGGCTGGGCCAAGGCATTTGAAAGGCAGCACCCCATGGGACACTCCTCCTCCTTGTCCGCCCCCGTCCTGGAACAGTTCCTCATCCAGGCCCGCCTCACCAAGGCCGTGGCCAGCCTGAGGCTCCAGGGCACTAGCTCCCGGCTGCTGGGCGATCTCCGCATCCATGCCTTCCGCCCCGGCTCGGCCCTGGATCTTTCCGGCCTCCACGTGCGGGACGCGATGCCCGCCGAAGGCATGCCCGTCACCCTCACCGTGCTGCTGGGCGAGGAGGTGCTCACCCTGGAGTCCATCCTGCTTCCGTCCCTCCTCGACGAAAACGGAGACACGCTCCTGCGCCTGGATTGGCCCCGCGAATCCGCCCGCCTGCACCGCCGCCGCGACATGCGCGTGGCCGCCCCTGAACAGCTGCCCCTGAAGGTGCGCGTGGGGCTGGGGGGCCGCAGCCTCGAGGCCCTGCTGGTGAACCTCACGGAGACCGGCGTGGGCCTCGCCCTGGAGGAGACGCTGATGGTGGACCTGCATTCCGCCGTGGAGATCGATGCGGAGCTGCCGGATGGCGCCATCCTCCACTGCCCCGGCGAAGTCCTGCACCTCACCTACCTCGAAGGACAGGACTACCCCACGCGGCTGGGCGTGGTCCTGCACCCGCTTCCCGAGACGGATCTCGAGCCCATCCACCGCTTCATCCAGGCCCGGCGGACGGACCGGTCCCACCGGTTCCGGCAGAACTGAACGGAATCCAGCCCGGGGTCAGGGTTTGCGGAGGCTGACGATCGAGCCGCCCGCGCCCAGCAGCAGCATGATCACCGCCTGGACCATCGTCTTGTAGGAGATCTCGGGCCCCGAGAAGAGCGCCGACCAGACGAACAGCAGGCCGGCGGCAAGGAGCAGGATGTAGATGCCGAACATGATCTTCCGGGCTTTTTCGTTCGTCTCCGGGGTGTCCGCGGCGAACTTCCGGTCGTAGAGGATGAGGCCCACCGCCGCGAGGATGTTCAGGGCCACGAAGAGCAGCCAGAAGATCCTGGCCGCCGCCGGGCCGCCGGGCTGGCCCACCAGGGGCTTCAGCATGGAGCCGTAGAGCATGCCGCCCAGGCTCGACCCGATGAGGCTGCCGATGACGCCGTAGAGGAAGGCGTAGCCCATGTAGACGGCCTTCTTGTCCGCGGGGGCCACCAGCCCCACATAGCTGTAGTACTTCGGATGCGCCGTCATCTCGCCAATGGAGAAGATCGAGATGCCGAGGATGAAGATCCACACGTTGGTGGAGGCCGCGAGGCAGAGGAAACCGATCGTGCCGATGACGATGCCCGTCACCATGGTCGGCAGGGGCCGGACCTTCTTGACGATGCGGCTGACCAGGACCTGCAGCAGGATGATCGTGCCGCCGTTGACCACCGTGACGTGTTCGGCGTCGAACTTGAGCGGAATTCCGAAAGAGGCGAAGAAGCGGTTCACCGGCGTGGCATCCACGAAGTCGCGGAGGTACCAGAGCACGGATCCGAAGTTCTGGAAGTAGAGGATCCAGAAGCCGGAGTAGACCACGATCATCAGCATGAACCGCGCATCGCCCAGCACCATGGCCGCGCCGTGGGCCACTTCCCGCAGGCTCTTGGTGTTCGCGGGTTTGGGGGGATCCTTGAAGAGGAACACCGTGGGAAACAGCATGGCCGCGCAGTAGATGGCCGAGGCGATGAAGACGTAGCGCCAGGAGAAGCCCTTCAGCACGCTCACCACCAGCGGCGCCAGGAAGGCCCCGATGTTGATCATCCAGTAGTAGATGCCGAAGCCGAATCCGGAGTTCTCCTCGGTGGTGGTGCGCGCCAGAGTCCCCGAGATGATGGGCTTGAAGAGGCCCGCCCCGGTGGCCATCACGAGGAGCGCCGCGAACACGGCCCCATAGGACGTGACGTTCCCGGCGATGAAGTACCCGGCCGAGAGGATCGAGAAGGCGAAGAGCAGCATGCGCCGGTACCCGTACCGGTCGGCCAGGGCCCCGCCCGCGATGGGGACGACATAGGTGATGGCGTAGATCAGGCTCTGGAGGAAGCCGACGGACTGCTCCGTGAACCCCAGGCCGCCCACGGCCACCTGGTTCGTGAGGTAGACGGCCAGGACCGAGTTCAGGCCGTAGTAGGCGGCCCGCTCGAAGAGTTCCATGACGTTCGCCAGCCAGAAGACGGGCGGGAAGGAGCGAAGGATTCCGGCGGGGCGCTGAGTCGACATCCGGGGATTATACGGGACCGGCAGGTCTTTCTTAGCCGGAGATGCGTGAGGACCTAGCCCCCGCCCCGCTGGAAGCCGCGATGGAAGCGGGCCAGGAAAGCCTCCGCCTCCTCGCCCGAGTAGCCGTCCAGGCAGATCTCGACGCGATGGCGGGGCAGAACCACGCGGCCCAGGCGGCGGTCTGCGAGGGGCACAAGCCGGATGGCCCAGCAACGCCCCCCATCGCTCCCGCTGAAAACTCCATCCGCTTCCGCGACCGTGGCCCGGCCCACGGCCCCCGGCAGCATGCGGAGGAACTCCTCCCGGCTGAGGCTCATCTCCAGGCTCAAGGAAGTGTTCATCAGCCGCCGGCCACCGGGGGCCAGATGGCCAGGACCTGGCCTTCGGCGAGGACCCGTGAATCCCGCTCCGACGCCGCCACCCAGACACCATCCACCAGCACGATGGCGCACTGCCCCGGCGGAATGCCCTGGCGCTGGATCACCTCGGCCACCGTGGCGCCAGGGTCCACTTCCAGGTCCATGCGATGGCGGGATCGTGCCTCCGCAGGGAGATGCGCGGCCAGGGACGCGAACAGCTTGAGGGTGATCTTCATGCCACGCTGTGCGCCGCGGCGAGGTAGGCCTGCATGATCAGGGTCGGATCATCGAGCAGGCGCTGCTTCCACTTGCCCAGGCGGACACGGCCCTCGATGAGCCCCCGGAAGGCGCCCACATGATCTGCGAACCCCACGCAGTTGGCGCCCACGAGCCGGTCCCCGTCGAACTGCAAGTTCAGGTAGCGGTAGCGGGCCTCATCCAGCACTTCAGTGGCATCCCCATCGGGCACGCCTTGCCATTCCCCGAAGGAGGAGGAGACCAGGCCCAAGGTGGTCAGCACATTGAAGACGAAGCTGCCGCGGAACTGGGCAGGCCTCCCCGCCATGTTCAGCGCCGCGATGCGCCCCTGCTCCACGGCGTTGGGCTGGATGGCGTTGATCCGCCTCTGGCCCGTGAGGCAATCCGTGGCCTCGGCCACATCCCCCGCTGCATAGATGCCTGGGATGCTGCTCTGCATGCTGGCATCGACCAGGATGCCGTGACCCACCTCGATGCCGCTGCCGGCCAGGAAATCCAGGTTGGGATCCACGCCCACGGCGCTGAGGTAGATATCCGCGGGAAGGACCCGCCCCCCGCCCAAGTCCACCTGGAGGGCGCCATCCTTGAAGGCGATGCCCTGGGGCTGGGTGTGCGTGAGGACCTTCACGCCCTTGGCCTCGCACCATTTGCGGATGAGGCCGCTGGCGGTGGGGTTCATCATGCGGCGCACCATGTAGCCGCTGCGGACGAGGATGGTGAGATCCACGCCGCGCGACAGCAGGCCCTCCATGATGATGCAGCCCACGAAGCCGGCGCCCATCTGGACGATGCGGGTGCTGGGCCGGGCCTGGGCGAGGATGGTCCGAGCATCTTCCAGAGTCCAGCAGCTGTGGACGCCCGGCAGGTCCATGCCCGGGATCGTCTCCAGGCTGGGCCGCGAGCCGGTGGCGATGAGCAGCCGGTCGAAGGGCAGGCTGCGTCCATCGCCTAAAACCACGGCATGCCGGGCCGCATCCACGGCCTTCGCGCGAGCCTGCACCAGCTGGATGCGCAGGCGGTCGTAGTGGTCCGCGTCCTGGCGCAGGTGGGTGCCCGCCTCCGGGATCTCCCCCTTCAGCAGGTAGGGGATGGCCATGCGGGAGTAAGGCGGCTCCCCCTCGCCGCAGAGGAGGGTGATCTCCGCGGCGGGGTCGGCCTTGCGCAGGGTTTCCGCCGCAACCACGCCGGCGGGGCCGCTGCCGATGATGAGGTGTCGCATGGGAACCCCACGAATCGAATGCATCTACGCAAAAAGAATAGATTCACCACCAAGACACCAAGACACCAAGAACTGCAAAAGCGGTTTCTTTACTTGGTGCCTTGGTGTCTTGGTGGTGATCCGTTTCATCTTTTCAAGGGTTGCTTCACACACCTAACCGGGTTCGCGTCTCGGCGGTGGGGACGCCTTCCTTGGTCCAGCCGCGGACCTGGTAGTACTCGGGCAGCATGGCGTCAAGCTTCGACACGGCGCCTTTCTGCGGGCCCGTCTTGGCGGGTTCCTTCATCAGCCGCGGCGGAAGGCTGTCGTCCTTGGCCGTGAACCCGGCGGCGAGGTTGAACTCACGCTCCAGGTTCCAGATGCGCTCGCCCACCAGGAGCAGCCGCTCCTCGGACCAGTCGCCCTCGCAGGCGGTCTGGATCTGAGGCTGGATGTCCGACAGGCCCCAGGCGAAGGTGGTGAAGAGGCAGATGCCGGCGGAATCCACCACGGCGGTGAGGTCCTGGAAGGCCTTCAACATGGCGGGCTTCCCCTCGGTGGCCTGGGGCTCCATCTTCACGGGGATGCCCAGCACCTCGGGGGACACCATATAGCCGCGCAAGTGGCAGGCGCCCCGATTACTTGTAGCGTAGGCCAGGCCCATGCCCTGCAGGGCACGCCCGTCGTAGGCCGGGAACTCCTGGCTCTTGACGGTCATGGACAGCTCCGGATGGCCGTACTTCGTGCAGAGCCGCTTGGAACCAAGGCCCATAACCTTGCCGAAGCCCTCGCCCTTGGCCGTCATTTCCGCCAGCTTGACCATGGCCTCGGCGGAACCGAAGGGCAGCTTGAGGCCCGTCTCCTTCTCCGTGAGGACGCCCATCTCGTAGAGCTCCATGGCCGCGCCCACGGTGGCCCCGAAGGTGATGGGATCGAAGCCGTCCTCGTTGCAGAGGAAGTTGGCATAGGTAAGGGCCTCCAGATCGTTCACGCCGTTGGCGGCGCCCAGGGCCCAGGCGGCCTCGTATTCCACGCCGCCGGAGGCGCCGTGGTACTGGGGCTTGTCCTTGACGGTGAAGTGGCTGGGATCCATGCGGGAGATGCGCCCGCAGGCGATGGTGCAGCCGAAGCAGGCGCCGTTGGTGACGAGGTTGGCCTTGCCGTCCGTAGGCCGCTTCTCGTGCATGGCCTCCCCGGAGATGTCGTGGGCGCCCTCGAACTGGATGTCGCGATGGTTGCGGGTGGGCAGCGCCCCCAGCTCGTTGATGACGTTCATGAGCACCTGGGTGCCGTAGGTGGGGAGCCCCTGG
>DASXVC010000077.1:0-44235 GCA_036504495.1 Geothrix sp. | reverse complement strand
AGGCCGTGCTGAAGTCCTGGGCCGAGGCCGAGTGGTTCACCAGCCGCCCCGAGGTGCCCCAGAGCCTCACGCTCACTGTGTTCAAGGTCAGCGGCGAGACCAACACCGACGACCTCTCCCCGGCCCCGGACGCCTGGAGCCGCCCCGACATCCCGCTCCACGGCCTGGCCATGCTGAAGAACGCCCGCCCCGGCATCAACCCCGACGATCCCGGCAAGGTGGGCCCCCTCAAGCAGCTGGAGGCCCTCAAGGCCAAGGGGAACCTGGTGGCCTACGTGGGCGACGTGGTGGGCACGGGATCCTCCCGCAAGTCGGCCACCAATTCGGTGCTGTGGTTCACGGGCGAGGACATCCCCTTCGTGCCCAACAAGCGCTTCGGCGGCGTGTGCCTGGGTTCCAAGATCGCCCCCATCTTCTACAACACCATGGAGGATGCCGGCGCCCTGCCCATCGAACTGGACGTCAACGGCATGGAGATGGGCGACGTCATCGAGCTGCGCCCCTACGAAGGCAAGGCCCTGAAGAACGGCCAGGTCATCGCCGAGTTCAAGGTGAAGTCCGACGTGATCTTCGACGAAGTCCGCGCCGGAGGCCGCATCCCCCTCATCATCGGCCGCGGCCTCACGGCCAAGGCCCGCGCGGCCCTGGGCCTGCCCGCCTCCACCACCTTCCGCCTGCCCGCGATCCCCAAGGACACCGGCAAGGGCTTCAGCCTGGCCCAGAAGATGGTCGGCAAAGCCTGTGGGGTGGCCGGCATCCGCCCCGGCACCTACTGCGAGCCCAGGATGACCACCGTGGGCTCCCAGGACACCACGGGCCCCATGACCCGCGATGAGCTGAAGGATCTGGCCTGCCTCCAGTTCAGCGCCGACATGGTGATGCAGTCCTTCTGCCACACCGCGCCCTACCCCAAGCCCGTGGACGTGAAGACCCACCGCGAGCTGCCGCCCTTCATCACCAACCGCGGCGGCGTGTCGCTGAAGCCCGGTGACGGCGTCATCCACTCCTGGCTGAACCGCCTGCTGCTGCCCGATACCGTGGGCACCGGCGGCGATTCCCACACCCGCTTCCCCATCGGCATCTCCTTCCCCGCGGGCTCGGGCCTGGTGGCCTTCGCCGCCGCCACGGGCGTCATGCCCCTGGACATGCCGGAATCCGTGCTGGTGCGCTTCAAGGGTGAGCTGCAGCCCGGCGTCACCCTGCGCGACCTGGTGAACGCCATCCCCTATTACGCCATCCAGCAGGGCCTGCTCACCGTCGAGAAGAAGGGCAAGAAGAACATCTTCAGCGGCCGCATCCTCGAGATCGAGGGCCTGCCCAAGCTCAAGGTGGAACAGGCCTTCGAGCTGTCCGACGCCTCCGCGGAGCGCTCCGCCGCCGGCTGCACCGTGCGCTTGGACAAGGAACCGATCATCGAGTACATGACCTCCAACATCACGCTCATGAAGTGGATGATCGCCAACGGCTACGAGCACCGCGAAACGCTGGAGAACCGCATCCGGGCCATGCAGGCCTGGATCGCCAAGCCCGAGCTGCTGGCGCCCGATGCCGACGCCGAATACGCCGCCGTCATCGAGATCAACCTCGCCGACGTCAAGGAACCCCTGCTGGCATGCCCGAACGATCCGGATGACGTGAAGCCTCTCTCCGCGGTGGCTGGCGAGGTCATCGACGAAGTGTTCATCGGCTCCTGCATGACCAACATCGGCCACTTCCGCGCCGCCGGGAAGCTGCTGGACGGCAAGAGCGACATCCCCACCCGCCTCTGGATCGCCCCGCCCACCAAGATGGACGAGTACGTCCTCACCCAGGAGGGCTACTACGGCATCCTCGGCCGCACGGGCGCCCGCATGGAGATGCCCGGCTGCTCCCTGTGCATGGGCAACCAGGCGCAGATCCGCAAGGGCAGCACGGCCATGTCCACCTCCACCCGCAACTTCCCCAACCGCCTGGGGATCGACACCCGCGTCTACCTCGGCTCCGCCGAGCTGGCCGCCATCTGCGCCCTGCTGGGGAAGATCCCCACCGTGGCCGAATACATGGCCCAGATCGGCGTTGTGGACGCAAAGGCGAAGGACATCTACCGCTACATGAACTTCGATCAGATCGCGGATTTCCGCGAGATCGCCGACACGGTCCAGGTCTAGATTCCATCCTGCTCGCAAAAGGCCCGGGGCCATGCCCCGGGCCTTTTGCGAGTGACCGCTGACGCGGGGCATGCTAGTCTCATCAATTCTTAACCACCTTTCGGGGGGTTCCCATGGGGATCTTTGAGGGCCACATCCGCGTCCACGACGGCGACCGTTTCGCCTTGGTGGCTTCGCGTTGGAACGACTTCATCGTGGAGCGCCTCATCGAGGGCGCGAAGGATTGCATCCTCCGCCATGGTGGTCGCGAGGATCAGATGGACCTCATTCGGGTTCCGGGAAGCTTCGAACTGCCCCAGGCGGCCAAGTTCGCCGCCCAGAGCGGCCGCTACGCCGGCATCATCGTGCTGGGCTCGGTGATCCGCGGGGGCACCCCGCACTTCGACATGATCGCCGCCGAAGTCACCAAGGGCGCCGCCCAGGTGGCCCTGGATACCGGCCTGCCGCTGTCCTTTGGCGTGCTGACCACCGACAGCGTGGAGCAGGCCATCGACCGGGCCGGTGCCAAGATGGGCAACAAGGGCTGGGAGGCCGCCCAGAGCGTCCTCGAGATGGCCGACCTCGCCCACACCCTCAAGGCCGGAACGAAGGGACGTAAATAGATGGGTGTTCGCCGCCGGGGGCGCGAGTACGCCCTTCAGATGTTGTACGCCATGGACCTGACCGGCTATCAGCCGGACCAGGTGTTCGCGGGGTTCTACGCCATCCAGGACCTGAACCGGGATGCCTTCTATTACGCCCGCCGCCTGGTGGACGGCGTGCACGGCCACCTCGAGGAGATCGACGGGGCCCTGACCAAGTACGCCGAGCACTGGAAGATCCATCGCATGGCCGCCGTGGACCGCAACCTGCTCCGCCTGGGGCTCTACGAGTTGATGTACGTCAAGGAAGTCCCCTTCCCCATCGTCATCAACGAGGCCCTGGAGATCGTGAAGGAATTCAGCGACCAGGAGGGCACCCAGTTTCTCAATGGGATCCTGGATGCCGCGCGGAAAGAGTTCCGCCCGGAAGAAACCGGCCCCCGCCTCCGCAAGAAGGCCGTGGCTGTAGACCCCCCAGACGAATCGTGACCTGACCATCACCGGCTGGTTTGCTATGCTCGATCCCTTCCCCAGCCCGATCCGACCGTTGGAGCATTGATGAGCACCTCCCGCAAGAAGCCCGCTGCCACGAAGAAGCCCGCTCCGGCCCCCAAGGCCGCCGCGCCCAAGGCCACCCCCAAGGCTGCCGCCCCCCGGGCCACCCCGACTACCCCCCTGGGCCTGGAGGAGATCAAGGCCCTCATCGCCCTGGTAGGCCGGGAGCCCTTCCAGGAATTCGAGTTCGAGGCCGGTGACATGCGATTCCGCATCCGCAAGGACGGTCCGGCCCCCGTGGTCCAGGCCGCCCCGATGATGTTCGCCGCTGCGCCCGTGGCCCACCCCGCCCCCGCCATGGCCATCCCGGCCGGCCAGCCGGCGGCCCCCGTGGACGAGCCGGGCATCCACTACGTCACCAGCCCCATCGTCGGCACCTTCTACCGCGCCTCCAATCCCACCGCCACGCCCTACGCTTCTCCCGGCGACTTTGTGAAGCCCGGCCAGACCCTCTGCATCGTCGAAGCCATGAAGCTCATGAACGAGATCGAGTGCGACGTGGCTGGCGAGATCGTGAAGGTCCTGGTGGAGAACGGCACCCCCGTCGAGTACGGCGAGCGCCTCTTCGCGGTCCGGATCGGCTAAGGGCCTGCCTTCAGGATGGGGTGTGGCCGCGCAAGGGGCGCCGCCCAAGCGAGACAAGGAGAGCGACGATGGCAAAAGCGGCACTATTGACGAGGAGTTCGACGCAGTATCGCGCCGGGCGCCGCCCCTTGCCCTCCGGGACGTGGCCAGCCGCACCCCTGGCTGCGTTGCCGGCCTTGAACGATGTCCCGCATCGCCCTGCGGCCGCCGCCTTGCCCGGAGCGCGGCTGGCCGGCGTCGCGGCCCGCATCCATCCTGAAGGCAGGCCCTGACATGGCCGCAGCCATCAAGCGCAAAGCGTCCCCCGCGGCGGTCCATTCGGATGCTCCGCCCTTCAAGAAGGTGCTCATCGCCAACCGTGGAGAGATCGCGCTCCGCGTGATCCTCGCCTGCAAGGAGATGGGCATCCAGACCGTGGCCGTCTACTCCGAGGCCGACCGGAATGCCCTGCACGTGCGGTTCGCGGACGAGGAAGTGTGCATCGGCCCCCCGCCCTCCTCCAAGTCCTACCTGAACATCCCCCAGGTCATCGCCGCCGCGGAAGTCACCGGCGCCGAGGCCATCCATCCCGGCTACGGCTTCCTCAGCGAGAACGCCCACTTCGTCGAAGTCTGCCAAGCGTGCGGCATCACCTTCATCGGCCCCAGCCCCGAGATCATCCGCAAGATGGGCAACAAGGCCCAGGCCAAGGCCACCATGCTGGAAGCCGGCGTGCCCCTCATGCCCGGTAGCGATGGGCTCGTCGAGACGGTGGAAGAGGCCCTGGTGGTGGCCGAGCAGATCGGCTATCCCGTCATCGTCAAGGCCAGCGCCGGCGGCGGCGGGCGCGGCATGCGCATCTGCAACAACGCCGAGGAGCTGCCCGATCTCTACAACAACGCCCGCAGCGAAGCCAAGGGCGCCTTCGGAGATGACAGCGTCTACATGGAGAAGTACCTCCTGGAGCCGCGCCACATCGAAGTCCAGATCATGGGCGACCTCTTCGGCAACGTGGTGCACCTGGGCGAGCGCGAGTGCTCCATCCAGCGCCGCCACCAGAAGCTCATCGAGGAGAGCCCCAGCGCCGTCCTCGAACCGGGCCTGCGCCAGCGCATCTGCGATACCGCCGTGCGGGCCGCCAAGGCCGTGGGCTACTACAACGCCGGCACCATCGAGTTCCTCCTCGACAAGCGCGGCGACTTCTTCTTCATGGAGATGAACACCCGCGTCCAGGTGGAGCATCCCGTCACGGAGCTGGTCACGGGCATCGACATCGTGAAGGAGCAGCTCCGCATCGCGGCCGGCCAGAAGCTGAGCTTCCGCCAGGAGGACGTGGTCCAGAAGGGCCACGCCATCGAGTGCCGCATCAACGCGGAAGATCCCTTCAAGTTCACACCCTGCCCCGGCCGCATCACGGCCCTGCATTTCCCCGGCGGGCCCGGCATCCGCGTGGACACCGCCATGCACCAGGACGCCGTGATCCCGCCCCACTACGACTCCATGGTGGCCAAGCTCATCGCCTATGGCGCCAACCGCACCGAAGCCATCGCCCGCATGCGCCGCGCCCTGGACACCCTGGTGATCGAGGGCATCAAGACCACCGCGCCGCTCCACCGCCGGATCATGGACCATCCCGACTTCATCGCCGGCACCTTCTCCACCAAGTGGATGGAGACCTTCATGGAAGAGCTGAAGCGCGACCCGTCCGGGGATCCGCGTTGACGGGTCGAAGCGGATGCGGGTCAATTTTCAGGCGACTGAATGTCGCCTGAAAATTGGGGCCCCCGCACCGCTGAGAATAGCAACCAGGTCGGCCTCTCTCTTCTTCTGTGTCGTTCAGGAAAACCGCAGAATCCGATAGACTAGACACCGTGCCGCTATAGCTCAGTTGGTAGAGCGCCCGCCTTGTAAGCGGATGGTCGTTGGTTCAATTCCGACTAGCGGCTCCAGTCTATGAGTCGAAAGACCTCCATGCAACGGGTCAAAAGCCTCTACCAGTGAGGAACGGTGAGGCTGCCTCCTTCCGGTTCACCGTTCCTCACCGTTCCTCCCCGGTGAACAAAAGTCCTTTGGATGCTCGGTGCGTGCCGACCTTGGCCTTGACCTGTTCAGGCTATCCTCAGCACATGTCTGAGGCTCAACGCAAATCTCCCAGCCTGCTCCGTTCCGCGGGAGTCGTGGGCTTCATGACGCTCCTGAGCCGGCTCACGGGGCTGATCCAGACCTTCTTCCTCAGCCATGTGCTGGGTGCGGGAGCCGCGGCGGATGCCTACGCGGTGGCCTTCCGGCTGCCCAACATGCTGCGGCGGTTCACCGCCGAAGGCACCATGACCGCCGCCTTCCTGCCGACGCTGGCGGAAGCGGAGGCCGCCGAGGGCGAGGCCGCCGTGAAGGCGGTGGCGGCGCGGTTCCTGGGCACCCTGCTGGTCTTTCTGCTGTCGGGCGTGGCCCTGGTGCTGCTGTTCATGGGCCCCCTGGCGGGCCTGCTCATGATGGGGCGCCCCGAATCCCAGGGCGAACTCACCACCACCCTGGGCCGCATCATGTTCCCCTACCTGGCTCTGGTGAGCCTCACGGCAGGGTTCACCGGCCTGCTGAACCTGCGCCACCGCTTCGCCTTGGCGGCCTCCGTCTCCGTCTTCTGGAACCTGGCCTTCATCGCCTTCGGCTGGGCCGCGCTGCGGGTCATGGAACGGAAGGGCCACGTCCCGCTCGATACCGTCGCCATCGTCTGCGCCGTCGCCGTGCTGGCGGGCGGCGTGCTCCAGCTGCTGGTGGTGCTCCCCGCCGTGCGGAAAGAGGGCTTCGGCCTGGCCTTCGGCCTGCACCTGGGAGACCCCTGGGTCCGCAAGGCCCTCAAGCGCATGGGGCCGGGCCTGCTGGCGGCGGGCATCTACCCCATCAACGCCCTCATCAGCGCCATGCTGGCCTCCCTCCTGCCCAACGGCGCCCAGATCGTGCTCTACAACAGCGGCATGATGGGCGAGATGGTGCTGGGCCTCTTCGCCATGAGCCTCGCCACCGCGAGCCTGCCCACGCTGTCGCGCCAGGCCGAAGCCCGGGACTGGCCGGCCCTGAACCGCAGCCTGATCCAGTCCATCTCCGCTTCGGCCCTGCTGGTGCTGCCGGCCTCCGTGGGCCTGGCCGTCCTGGCGCGGCCCATCTGCGCGTTGCTGTTCCGCACGGGCGCCTACGATCCCGCCGCCGCCGACTGGACGGCCCTCACGCTGGTCTTCCAGTCCGTGGGCCTGGTCTTCGTGGCGGGACAACGGCTCGGCAATCAAGCGCTCTACGCCCTCAAGGACTACCGCGGCCCGGCGGCCCTGGCGGGCGGAACCCTTGTCCTGAATGTGGCCCTCAGCCTCGCCCTGCTGAAGCCCCTGGGCACCGGCGGCCTGGCCCTGGCCAACGGCCTCGCCAGCCTGGCGGGCCTGGCGGGCCTGCTGCTGCGCCTGCGCCCCCGCCTGCCCGGCCTGGACTTCCGCCCCCTGCTGAGCGCCACCGCCCGTGCTCTCGCCGCCTGCGTCCTCATGGGTCTGCTGGCCTGGGGTGGAGCGGCTGTCCTCACGCTGGACGCCCCTCACGCCTTCACGCGCATGGCCCTGGCCCTGCGCCTGCTGCCCCTGGTGGCCCTCTGTGCCGCGCTCTATGGGGTGGCGGCAGCGGGGTTCGGGCATCCCGAGGCGAAGGAACTGGTGGGGAAGATTCGGCGGAAGCTGGGCTGAGGCCAGCCGCCCCCTATTTCCTGGAGCCCACGCCCCCCTCCGGCGGCCGCGCACCCTTCCTGTTCGCAGGCGCGAGGGCCCCGATGGCCTTGAACAGGGTCGCGGCGGCCTGGAGGGTTTCCGCCCGGATGGATCCGCGCAGCTCCATCCTGGTGGGATCGAGCGAAAGGGTGAAACCCGCGGCGGGAACCTCGGGAATGGCGGGAAGGGTCGCCCCCTCGGGCCCTCCGAACAGGCCCACCATGGCCTGGGCGATGTTCCGCATGCCCCTGGGATCCAGGTAGAGCGCGAAGCGGTGGTCTTTGCCCAGATCCGGGTCCACGGCCACGATGCTGGGAGCGAGCCCCTCGGGGGATTTACGGGCTTCATCCATCCGCGCCTTGAGCAACTCAGGGCTGCCCATCACCGCCAGCACCTGGTGGTCGTCCAAGGCTCCCAGGGACATCTGGATGGCATCCCCCCCGAAGACCCTGGTCATGGCCATTCGCGACGAGGCCGAGGCTGGATCTTCGTTCTTCCCTGAGAAACGAGTGGTCACGCCGCAGCTTGGAACACCGGGCAGGACATTGGAGGTGAAGGAGACGGCGCCCGGCATCCCCAGGTCCTGGAAGAAGGCGCTCTGCGCCTTGCTGAGCTCCTCCATGCCGGCCAGGTAGGCCTGGCTGTCCGACACGCGGACCAGGGAGGTCAGGCCGCTCATCAACGAGCCGCGGGGCACGGGGGCGGAGAAAACCACCGCCAGGGAACGGGTCAGGGCGTTCTGGGATTCCAGGACCTTCTGCAGCCGGGCCGAGGTCGTGGGCTGGACCTTGCCGGTCCTGTCGAGGTCTTCAAGGAGCATCGACTGGAAGTCGAACAGGGAGCTCCATTCCCCGCCGAGGGCCAGGGCGAATTCCAAGCCGGCCAGGCCCCTCATGGGATGGCCGGCCACGGAAGGGAGAGCCTCCCATTCACGGCTCAGCGGGCTGCCCTTGGTGAGGAGCGCCTGGGCCACGAACGCCACGCCCCCATCCTCGGAGAGATCCAGGCCAGCCAAGGCGTGATGCACACTGGCCCTGGCCATCTCCGCCCACCGGTCGAACTTGGCGTGGAGACGCGTTTCGGTCCTTGAGGCCGCCGCAGGTTTCGCCCCCGCCTTGGATTCCGCGGGCTTGAAGGATCGGCTCATCGCTTGGGCCGCCTCCTCAATGGCGGCCCTGGTGGCCACCACGCTGAGGTCATGGCCCTCCATCCAGGTGGCATAAGGGGCCAGTTCCGCGGACAGGCTGCGGTCGGGATGCTGGAATGCCGCCAAGGTGGCCCCGCTGTCGGCCACGATCAAATACCCGCCCTTGGCAGTGCCGAACAGGAGCGTGGGACCAGACGCCTTGACCCGCGGCTTCAGAGATCTCCCAGGCGCCTCCCAGGTCCACACCTCGCCTTTCTGCGTGGAATGCAGGCCCTGGAGAACCGCCTTGGGATCCTTCGCCGGCAAGAGCCAGGCCCAGGTTTCAGTCGTGCCGGGGGTCCGGACTGAAACACGGGCGACGGGCCCGGACCCGAGCCGGGAGGGATCGATTCCCGTCTGGTGCTTCAACTCCAGGAAGGTGCTCCCTGCCCCGAAATGGCCCACGACCTTGGACCACTTCGCCTCCAGGCGCCGGAGGTCAGGGCAGTACACCACAGCCTGGGCCTGGGCCGGAATCAGCTTCAGAACGCGGGTTGCGGACTGGGCCCCCGCCGCCATGATGGACACGAGTGGAATGGCAAGCAGACACACGGCACGCATCGATTCCCCTGGGGTTCTGCCATCGTTGCAGGACGCCTGGGCGCCCGCAACTCGCCACCTCGCTGATCAGGGCCCTGCTCGCGGCTTTGGCGGCCTTCCGGGATCGCGGTTCCAGGCTTTCAACCCTGGGCGGCCACGGCGCGAAGCTCCCGCCGCAGGGCCTTGCCCACGGCATTCTTGGGGATCTCGGCCAGGAAACTGAAGCTGGTCGGCACCTTGTAGTTCACCAGCAGGCTCCGGCAGTGAGCGCGGATCTCCTCGGGTGTCAGGTGCTTCCGGGCCACCACGAAGGCCCGCACCGCCTCTCCGGTGTCTTCGCTGGGAATGCCCACCACCGCCACGTCGGCCACGTCCGGATGCAGGGCGATGCAAGCCTCCACCTCGTTGGGGAAGACGTTGAAGCCGCTGACGATGATCATGTCCTTCTTGCGGTCCGTGATCTGGAGGTAGCCGTCACCGTCGAAGCAGCCGATGTCGCCGGTGTGCAACCAGCCGCCGCGCAGCGTCCGGGCGGTCTCCTCGGGCTGGTTCCAGTAGCCCTGCATGACCTGGGGTCCGCGCACCGCAATCTCCCCGTGGTCGCCGGTCCGCAAAGGATTCTCTTCCTCATCGAGGACCCGCACCTCCGTGCCGGGAAGGGGAAGCCCCACACCCCCTACCTGCTGCATGGTGCGCCGGAGGCGCCCCCCAGCGCGGACGGCGGCGTTGTAGGTGACGAGCGGACTGGCTTCGCTGAGGCCGAAACCTTCGATCACCAGGCAGCCCGTGGTGGCTTCCCAGCGCTGAAGCACCGCGGGATGGGTCTGCATGCCCCCCGCGAAGACGGCCAGCATCTTGGCGGTCATCTGGGGCTGGAACCAGCCCTCATCGGGAAGGGCCTTCAGCAGCGTGTTCACCGCCGTCATCCAGGTGATCTCGTGGTTCCTGAAGGCGGCGCGGAGGTTCTTAGGGGGCCGCGGGTTGGGCACCAGGACGCTGTGGCTGCCCGTGTGGAAACCGAAGAGCAGGTTGATGGTGAAGGCGATGACGTGGTACATCGGCAGCACGGTCAGCACGGTCTCTTCGCCGTAGGTGAGGTAGACCCGCGTGATCTCGGCGATCTGCTCCAGGTTGGCGAGCAGGTTGCCGTGGCTCAGCATGGCGCCCTTGCTGGTGCCAGTGG
This sequence comes from Geothrix sp., assembly GCA_036504495.1. GTDB lineage: Bacteria > Acidobacteriota > Holophagae > Holophagales > Holophagaceae > Geothrix. Next base: position 33,733 of record DASXVC010000077.1, on the reverse strand, counting down.
TGCCGCCCGTGTACTGGAGCAGCGCCAGGCTCTCCCGGGTGGGGCTGGGGTGCTTCACCGCATCGGGGAGGAGATGCTCCTTGGCCAGGTACAGGGCGCCCTGGTGCAGGGCCCGGGGGAGCCGCGTGAAGGGCAGGCCCAGGGCCGGGATCATCCCCGAGAGCTTGAGCTTGGTCTGGATGAGGGTCCGGGGGATCAGGGGGAAGAAGTCGGCGATGCCCGCGACCACGATGGTCTTCACCTGGGTCCTGGGGACGACGGAGACCACCTTGTCGCCGAAGTGGTCGAGCACCACCAGCACCTCGGCGCCGCTGTCCTGGAGCTGGAGCTCAAGCTCGCGGGGCGTATAGAGGGGGTTGGTGTTGACGACCACGCAGCCGGCCTTGAGCGCGCCGAAGGCGCAGATGGGATAGGCCAGGGAATTGGGCAGCAGGATGGCGATCCGGGCGCCGGGCTTCAGCTGGAGGCCGTGCTGCAGGTAGGACGCGAAGTCGTCCGAAAGCCGGTCGACCTCCTTGAAACTGAGCGACGCCTGCATGCCGTTGGGAAGCACCAGTGTCTCGGCTTTGCGGTCACCATACCGCTCGGCCGCCCGCCGCACCAGCTGGCCCAGGTTCTCGACGGGAAAGGGCTGGGCTTCGCGGCCCACGCCTTCCGGGTAGCTCGACCACCACGCTTGTGCTGTATCCACTGGTCCGCCTTCATCCGACTTCGACCGCGCCACGGACCGATCGCTCGGTCGATCTGGGCCCTTTAACCCAGGCCCATTCATTATTTTAACCACTAACCCAGGTTTTATCACCCCAGGTTATGGCTTCAGCAGCGCCTCGGCAATCCGCATGAATTCGGCGATGGCAAACGGCTTCTGCAGGTACCGCATCCCTTCACCCAGCATCCTCTGTTGGGCGATGACATTGCTGGTGTAGCCGGACATGTACAGCACCTTCAGCCCGGGGTAGTCCTCCAGCAGGGTGGCGTGCAGCTCAGGGCCGGTCATGTGGGGCATGACGACATCCGTGATGAGCAGATCGAGCGTGCGGCCCCGGCTGATCCGGAGCGCCTGGACCGGATCCTCTGCCACCAGCACCTCGAACCCCTGCCTCGTCAGCAGGTCGTCCACCAGGATCCGGATCATGTCGTTGTCTTCCACCAGGAGGATGGTGCGCCGGTTGCCCGCCAACGATAGCTCCTCCCGCGTGGCGGGCGCCTCGCCAGCGGGAGGTTCATCCACGAGGGGGAAGTAGCACTTGAAGGTCGACCCCTGGCCCGGCTCGCTGTAGACCCAGATGTTTCCGCCATGCTGCCGGACGATCCCGTAGACGGTGGCCAATCCCAGCCCCGTCCCCTTCCCGACGCCCTTGGTGGTGAAGAACGGCTCGAAGATCCGCTGCCGAGTCTCCTGGTCCATCCCGCAGCCATCGTCCGTGACGGCGAGCATCAGATGGCGCCCCGGAGCCACCTCCGGGTGCTGGCGCGCATAGGCGTCGTCGAGCAGCACGAACACCGTCTCGATGGTGATGGTCCCGCGCTCGCCGATGGCATCCTGGGCATTGACCGCCAGGTTCATGAGCACCTGCTCGATCTGGTTCCGGTCCGCGCGGATGCTGTGGGCCTCCCCGGCCAGATCGAGGCGGATGACGATGCTCTCGCGGATGGTGTGCCGCAGGATGCCGTGGAAGGCGGTGATGACCTGGTTGAGGTCGATGACTTCCATCTGCAGGACCTGCTTGCGGCTGAACGTCAGGAGCTGCCGGACCAGCTCTTTGGCCTTCTGCGCCGCTTTCAGGACATTCCCGACCTTGGCAAGGGCAGCTTGATCCCCGGACAGGTCCACCTCCAGCAACTCCGAGTAGCCGATGATCGGCGTCAGCAGGTTGTTGAAATCGTGGGCCACTCCCCCGGCCAGCTGCCCGATGGATTCCATCTTCTGCGCCTGGATCAGCTGCCGGGTCAGCAGCGTGTTCTCGGCCTCGGCAGCCTTCCGCTCACTGATATCACGCATGATGGTGGACAGGTGGCTCAGCTTCCCCTGGGCGTCGCGGTGGCTGAGGATGACCTGGGATACGGGAACCTCGCCTCCATGGCCATCCAGCAGGGCGGTCTCCCCTTCCCACACGCCATCCCGGATCGCCGCAGGAATCCCCTCGCCCATGACCCGTTCCGCGGCCCACGCCGGATGGACCTGCGAGAGGGAAACATCCGCGGCGGACTGGGCCTCGACGCCTGTCAGCATCCGTCCCGCATGGTTGAGGTAGAAGATCCTCCCCTCGGGGCTCACCATGCTCACCACATCGGTGGTCGTTTCCAGGATCGACACCAGCCGGTCACGTTCTTCCGCGGCCTTCAACCGCTCCGCCTCCCGCGTGGCCAGCTGCTCGGCCATGGTGTCGAACGTCTTCCCGAGCCGCCCCAGTTCCCCGCCCACGACCAGGTCGGACACCCTGACGTTCAGGTTGCCGGCCGCCAGCCTCCGGGAGGCATTCTCCAGCAGCTTGACGCGCGCCACGATGGCACGACTGCCGATCAGCACGGCCATGGCATAGGCCACCACCAGCAGCGACATCAACATCGCCACATTGTGCCGGAGGGCCCGGCTGGCTTCGCGAGTGGCCACATCCACCGGGATCCCCGTCGTCAGATACATGTAGGGGGCCGACTCGCCCGCCAGACGCAGCTTGCGGTGGGAGATGATCCGCCTGTCCCCGGCGAGTCCCGTCCGGGTGGCGATCCCGGTGTCCTCCCCCTCCTGGATCTTCCGGAATTCCGCCACCGGGTAGGGTTTCCCAATGTACGGCTCCGGATCGACGCCCCTGGACAGGATCACCCCATGGTGATCCATCAGAACGAAGCTGGTCCCCACCGGCAACCGCATCTGTTCCAGCAGCTGCCGGTAGCGGTCGATGACGAAACCGACGCTGATGACCCCGATGACCGCGCCACGGTCGTCCTTCAGGGGGTAGGCCAGGTTGAAGGCCGGCCGGGTGGTGGCGCGGCTGAGCACGTACTCACCGGAGGAGAGTTGCCCACTTGCCAGGGCATTCTTGAAGTAGCGCCGGTCGGCCACGACAAAGGGCGGCGGCACCGGAACGGCCGTGGCCCAGACCCTGCCCTCCTGGTCCGCGATGAAGATGTTCGAGTACATGGGATTGAGCTTGCGCAGCTCGCGAAGGACCGGTTCGACCCTGGCGGCCTCGCGGCCCCGGACCTCCGGCAGTTGCGCCAGGGCCGTCATCAGCTGCTCGGCACCGGCCACCAGGTTCTGCTGCTCGGTGGCGATCCGGTCCGCGAGCTTGAGCATCTCCCTGCTGGCGTCCTCCAGCATGGCGCTGCGGAACTGGAGGCCCGAATAGAGGATGATGCCCGCCGCAGGCAGGGCCACCACGAAAGTGATCAACAGCAGCAACGACCGGATCGAGAGTGCCGTGATGCGGAACACGGGGTCGGACCTCCGACAACCTTGAACTTACGATCTGTGCATTTGGAACATCAAGTTGATGAATACCTCTACGTAATCATTAAACGGCATGCCCGGGCATCGGGCTTTATTAATCGAACGGGCACTGTTCCCACCCCCTTCCCCGGGGCCCCTCCCAAAGGATTGACCCAGGGGAAGGGGCCCACCATGCTGGCTACACCCCATCCAAGCCACCCCTTCCCAGGAAAGTCCGGACCATGTTCAAACGCCTGCTCATCCTGGTGACCCTGTCTGCGCCCATGGTGGGTGCGGGCGACCTCACGTTCCTCGCGGATGCCATCAATCCCGGGAACGGCAAAAAGTACAAGGCCTACATCGACCGGTCGACCATCCACCGGGTGGGCGCCTACGAGAGCGTCAAGCTGGTTTCCATCTATGAACAACCCATCAGCGCGGCCGGGTTCGCAGGCGTGAAGTCCATGGTGAACATCTTCCAGGTGGACTGCCGCCGCCACGTGAAGCGGGTCACCTACATCGGCTTCCTGGACACCCAGGGACGGGTGATCATCGAGGAGAAATACCCCCATGCCCCCGATGAACCCTTCGGGACCGGCACCGTCGACCTGAAGGTCCAGCCCTACCTCTGCATCCACCTGACGGATCCGGTGAGGTAGGCGGGGCCTTCGATGAAAGCGGTCATCCAGCGCGTGACGCGGGCCTCAGTACGGTGCGGGGAGCTGGAAGCCGCCATCGGCCCCGGCCTGCTGGTGCTGGTGGGCCTCGAAACCGGGGACACGGAGGAGACCTGCGCCTGGGCCGCCGCCAAGATCGCTTCGCTGCGTGTCTTCGAGGACGACGCCGGGAAGATGAACCTCGGCCTCTCCGACGTGGGCGGCGAGATCCTGGCCATCAGCCAGTTCACCCTGGCGGGCAGCATCGCCCGGGGCCGGCGGCCCTCCTTCGACCAGGCCATGAACCCCGACGCGGCCCGGGTGCTCTTCCGGAAGTTCCTGGACCTGCTCAAGGCCCAGTACCCCCGCGTGAAGTCCGGCTTCTTCCAGGAGCACATGGCGGTCGAGCTGGTGAACGACGGGCCGGTGACCTTCATTCTGGAGCGCTGAACGATCCGGCGCCCAGCCAGCGCGACAGCGGAGCGGCCAGGACCAGGGTGATGCCCGCCAGCAGGAGGCCCGCCGCCACGTCCGCCAGGTAGTGGACGCCGATGTAGACGGTGGCGAAGACGATGGCCAGGGCCCAGCCCCAGAGCAGCGGCGCCAGGCGGGGGAAAGGCCGCGTGGCCAGCAGGGCGGGCAGGACGGACAGGGCCGTGTGGCCGCTGGGGAAGGCGTCCAGGGTCGTGGCTTCCGCGCTGTGGAGGAAGGCCCGGACGGCCTGGGAGATGGCCCCGCCGCCCAGCTGCGCCGCGGCCAGGGCCTCCGGCACCCGGGGGCCTTCCGCGGGCCACAGGAAGTAGCCCAGGAAGGATAGGTAGAACCCCAGAAGAATCGTGAACACCACCTGGTCGAAGCGCGCCGGCCCCAGCCGGACCCGCGCCAGCACGCCCACGGCGAGGGGCAGTAGGTAGAAGCTCGCGTAGGCGAGGTAGACCATATCCGTGAAGGCCGCGGGCCGCCCGAAGGCCCCGTGCCAGACCGCCGCCAGGCCGCCGAACCAGCGCCCGTCGAAGGCGGCCAGCGCCGCATCACACCGGTGGGGATTCACGGCCACCACCAGCGGCTGCAGGAGCAGGAACACGAGAAGCACCACCATCACCGGGAGGAAGTCCCGCAGCAGAAGGAGCCCCTTCCCCCGGACCCGGCTCAGTGACAGAACCACCAGGAGCAGCCCTGCGAAGACGGCGGCCCGCAGCACCCAGCCTTCGGGCCTCGCCAGGGCGGCCAGCAGCAGCAGGCCCGCCAGGACCAGCGCCGTCAGCCGCTCGGAGGGCCGCAGGGCCGTGATCGCCCCGGCAGTCATGATTCCCGCACGTCCGCTTCCATGCCCCGCCAGGCGGGTGTCCCCTCCGGCGGCCCCAGCCAGCGGGCCGGATCCTCCAGGATCTTCTGCACCAGCACCAGGGAGCGGGCGCAGGAGAACGCATCGTCGATGCGCTCGTCGAAGGTCCAGCGCACCGACAGGGCCTCCTCCACGGCCACGCCGTCCCTGGATGCGAAGGCGGCGCGCCGCGGGGCCGAGACGGCCCCGAAAATGGAGACGGTGCCGTACTCGTAGAGGTGGTGGTAGACGTCGGACACGCCCACGGAGCCGAGGTTGGCGAGGAAGATGCTCGCGTACATGGGGTCGTCGCGGATCATGAAGCCCGGATAGAGGTTCCAGTGGTCCAGGCCCCGCGCCAGGGCCATCAGCAGGCGCACCAGGGGCCCAGGGAGCCGCATGACCAGGGCCACTTCCTGATCCACGGCCCGCTCCGTCTCCCGCGCCTCGTCCACACGGGTCGAAAGGCGCCGGGAAAAGTCCTGGAAGCTCTCCCCATCCACGGCCGTGAGCTTCACGGTGGCGTCCTCGCCCTCCTCCGTGAAGTCCTTCTTGGCTACGAAGGAGAAGGACACGCCCCGCCGCTGGTAGATCCGTCCCCCGGACACGAAGCGGTTCAGCCGCGGCCGGGCCTCCAGGGTCACGGCCACGGCGTAGGCCACCAGGTGGAAGAGCGTGGCGCGGGGGTGGTGGGCGCGGTTGTAGGCCTTGAGCCAGGTGCGCGCCGCGGCGATGCGGTACAGGGATTCCTGATAGACGCAGCTCTCGTTCCGCCCCCGCATGAGGTAGGGCATGATGCGCCGCACCGGAGCCTCGCCACGGACCAGGTCGCCATCAGAACGGGAGAAGAGGGGCATGGATCAGGGTTGTCATCCCGACCGGCACTGTCAAGAAGACCCGAGCCTCATCTTTTCGTATTGACACTCCCGGACCCCAGGACTATCCCTGATGGCAACCCTTCCGGTGATGCCATGACGACGCGCTCCGTACGTCTCCGCCTACCCGCTTCCGGCCTGCTCGCCGCGGGCCTTTTCCTGGGAGGCGCCACGGCCCGGGCCCAGGAGGCGAACCCCTGGACCGCGACCGCCTACCTCCAGCAGAGCTGGCCCAAGCAGACGGAGACCAACCGGCAGATCAAGGACATCAACGCGGCCCTGGGCTCGTCCTTCAAGACCTGGGACGATGTGGCGAACCTCAACCTCGGTGTGCAGGTCTTCCGCGATCTGGACCCCCGCTGGAAGGTGGGCCTCGAACTGGACTACTCCCGGGGGAAGATCGACGGCACCGCCACGATGGACACCCTGGCGGGCCCCGCCACCCTCGCCTTCGAACAGAAGTACTCGGTCTACGCGGACCTGTTGGTCCTGGTCCAGTTCCGGCCCCTCGGGGCGAACCGCCGCTGGATCCCCTTCCTCCAGGCGGGGCTTGGCTTGGCCTACGAGAAGGACCGGACGCTCCTGACCCTCCGCAACGATTTCCTGGACGAGACCCTGGTCCACGTGGACAACGACGGCTGGTTCCCCATGTTCACCGCCGGCGCCGGCGTGGATGTCTACTTCTCGGACAAGCGCACCTGGTACGTCGAGGCCGGGGTCAGCTACTCCTGGGCCCGCCTCAAGCACGATGTCTCCGCCAGCGGTGCCCTGGTCCCGCCCACCGTCACCGCCGACACCGACTCCACGGGCCCCAATGTGTGGCTGGGCATCGGGCGGCGGTTCTAGGGCCACCACAGATCCAGGTATGGGACGCCCCCGGGCCGGTAGGATGGAGCCATGTCCATGACCCTTCCCGCCTTCATTGCCCGCTGGCAGGCCGCCGATGGCCCTGAGCGCGGCAACATGCAGCTCTTCCTCCAGGAGCTGATTCAGGTGCTGGAGCTTCCGCGCCCCGACCCCACGGGCCCATCCAGCGAATACTGCTTCGAGAAGCAGGTGCCAAACTACACGCCCGATGGCAAGTTCACCAAGAACTACATGGATCTCTACAAGGCCGGGTGCTTCATCCTGGAAGCCAAGCGCACGTCGGACAAACTGCGGGCGAAACACGAAACGGGCGCAGGCGGGGGCGGCGGCAAGGGGATGAAGCCCACGGTCCATGCCCCCGGCCTGCCGGGCCTGGTAGAAGAACCCCAGGCCGGAGGCTACCGGGCCAATGCCACCTACGATGCCCGGCTCGAACTGGCCTTCGCCCAGAGCATCCGCTACGCCATGGCCCTGGGCCTGCAAGGGCCGCCTCCGCCCTTCCTCATCGTGTGCGACATCGGCCACAGCTTCCACATCTGGAACCGCTACGACCCCAAGGCGGGCGGCGGCTACGGCGGCTTCGGCGCCCGGCGCATCGTGATGCTCGACCAGCTGGTGGAACCGGACATCCAGCAGCTCTTCCGCGACCTCTGGATGAATCCCAAGGCGCTGGACACCAGCCGGCTGCGTGCGTCTGTCACGCGGGGCATCGCCACCGAGCTGGGCGGCCTCGCCAAGGAGCTGCTGCGCACCAGCACGCGGGGCAAGGAGGAAGTGGCGCACTTCCTCATGCGCTGTGTCTTCACCTGTTTCGCCGAAGACATCGGCCTGCTGCCGGGCAAAGCCTTCAGCGAGGGCCTGCGCCGCCTGGAAAAGGATCCCGACCAGGCCGGCACCTTCCTGCACGCGTGGTGGAAGGTCATGGACGAAGGCGGTAAGTGGGGCTGGGAGCCCGTCCTGCGCTTCAACGGCGGCCTCTTCAAGGACACGAGTGTTCCGCCGCTTTCCCAACAGCAGATTGCCCTGCTACGCATGGCGGCGGAAAAGGACTGGCAGGACGTGGAACCCGCCATCTTCGGCACCCTGCTGGAAAGCGCCCTGGAAGACGACGAACGCCACCGCCTGGGCGCACACTACACCCCCCGCGCCTACATCCAGCGCCTGGTGGATGCCACCTTCGGCCATGAGCTGCGCCACCAGTGGGCCGAGGTGGAAGCCGACCTCGCGGCGCTGCTGGAGCACGGCAACACCGCCGAGGCGGTGGAGGCAGCCAAGGCCAGGCTCCGCGCCTTCCACGAGCATCTGGCGACCCTCCAATTCCTGGACCCCGCCTGCGGCAGCGGCAATTTCCTGTACGTGGCCTTCGATACGCTGAAGCGGCTCGAAGGCGAGGTGCTGCAACGCCTGGAGGACCTGGGCGAATGGTTCTCGGCCTTCGAGCTCTCCCACGAGCGCATCTCCCCAGCCCAGTTCAAGGGCATCGAGCTCAACCCATGGGCCGCGGGCATCGCCGAGTTGGTGCTGTGGATCGCCTACCTCCAGTGGTTCCATCGCTGCCATCCCGCGGGCACGCCGCCCGAACCCGTGCTCCAGAACTACGGCAGCATCGCGCAGCGCGACGCGGTGCTGGCCTGCGATGGCGAGGAAGCCACCGGCGCCAGCCGCTGGGATGGTAGGACGTTCAAGGTGGACGCGCGGGGGCGCAACGTGCCCGACGACAGCGCCCGTGTCGCCACCACTCGGCTGCTGAATCCGCGGCCCGCGGCCTGGCCCCAGGCGGACTACATCATCGGCAACCCGCCCTTTCTGGGGAACGCATCGATGCTGGGCGAGCTGGGTGTGGGCTACACCGAAGCCCTGCGCGCGGCCTATCCCGACGTGCCCGACACCGTGGATTTCGTCCTCTACTGGTGGCACCACGCCGCACTGGAGGTGCGCGAGGGCCGCGCCCAGCGCTTCGGCCTCATCACCACCAACAGCTTGAGCCAGGTCCGCCAGCGCAGCGTCATCGCAAACCACACATCCCCTTCATCCCTTTCATCCCTGTTGAAAACCAAAAAAACCTTGATGAACAGGGATGCAGGGGATGAAAGGGATAACCACAAACCTTTGAAACTGCTCTGGGCCATTCCGGATCATCCCTGGCACGGCGGCGGCGCGGCGGTGCGCATCGCCATGACCGTAGGCGGTCTGACAGGTTCGCCCAAACTGGCCCGCGTCCTCGCCGAACCCAAGACGCCCGATCCTGAGCACGTCGCCGAGGGGCTGGTGATCGATGAAATCCCCGTGGACACCATTCATGAGGACCTGAGCGGGGGCGCAAAAGTCACGAGTGCCGCGGCTTTGAAAGCCAATGACGGGCTTGCTAGTCGCGGGATGCAGCTTATCGGCAACGGTTTCATCGTCACGCCTGAGCGGTGGAAGGACTGGAAGCAGCCCGCCGTGGTGCATCCCTACCGCAACGGCCGCGACCTCACGGATCGACCCCGGAACGTCATGGTCATCGACCTCTTCGGGCTGACCGAAGAACAGGCTCGCAAGACTTACCCGGCCATCTACCAGCACCTGCTCCAGACCGTGAAGCCCGAGCGGGACCAGAACAACCGCGCCGTGTACCGGGACAACTGGTGGATCTTCGGCGAGCCTCGCGCCAACCTGCGCCCCGCCCTCGCGGGCCTGCTCCGCTACATCGCCACGGTGGAAACCGCCAAGCACCGGGTCTTCCAGTTCCTCGACAGTGCCACGGTCCCCGACAACAAACTCGTGGTGATCGCCAGTCCCGATGCCTACCACTTGGGCGTCCTCAGCAGCCGCATCCACGGTACCTGGGCTCTGGCCTCTGGCGGATTTCTGGGAGTCGGAAACGATCCCGTCTATGTGAAATCCCGCTGCTTCGACCCCTTCCCCTTCCCCGACGCAAGCGAGGCTCAGAAAGCCATCATCCGGGAACTGTCGGAAGAATTGGATGCCCACCGCAAGGCGGCCCAGGAACGGGGCACCAGGCTCGCCCAGACCTACAACCTGCTGGAGCGCCTGCGCACCGGCGACGCACTCACCGAGAAGGACCAGGCGCTGGATGCGAAGGGCCTGGTGAGCCTGCTGCTGGACCTGCACCAGAAGCTGGACGCCGCCGTGGCCCAGGCCTACGGCTGGGATGCGACGCTCTCCGACGCCGCCATCCTCGACCGCCTGGTGGCCCTCAACCACGAACGCGCTGCCGAAGAAGCCAAGGGTCACATCCGTTGGCTGCGTCCTGAATACCAGGCGGGGGCTTCATCGAACCGGAAGGAAATAGATCAAAGCCCCGAGAAAAACATCAAGAAGCGGAGGAAAGCTGAGTAGCGGAGCAAGCGGAGAAAGGAACCTCCAGAGTCGAGAAGGTTTTCTCCGCTCTCCTCCGCACCTCAGCTCTCCTCTGCTTACATAAGGCATCCTGCACATTGGCGTGGCGGTTCAGCCGTCTGAGATCACGCGGCGCCGGAAAGCCCACTGATCCACGCGAGGACATCGGCCCGCATCTCGGGGTTCAGGGTATGGCCGGCGGGGTATACGCGGGTGACGTGGGGGATGCCCAGGTCCTCCAGCCAGTGGTCGGCCCGCTGCGCCCAGGCCAGGGGCAGGGTGCGGTCCTGCTCGCCGTGGCCGATGAAGCCGCGCAGGTGTGCCAGCCACTCCCGGCCGGCGATGCGGGATTCGAGTTCCGGCAGGATGCGGCCCGAAAGGATGGCGAAGCCGCCCACGCGTTCGGGCGCGCTGAGGGCCACGCTGGCGCTCATGATGCCGCCCTGGCTGAACCCGGCGATGACGGTCCGGCGGGCCTCGATGCCGTGGACGGACTGCAGGTGGTCGACGAAGCGGATGAGCGCGTGGCGGCTGGCCTCAGCTTCGGCCGTGGCGATCTTCGGACCCTCCGCCGTGAAGGCCACGCGGAACCAGCCGAACTGGCCGGGCCCAAGCGAAAGACCGCCACGAACCAGCACCACCAGGGTTTCAGGATCAATACCGGCTGCGAGGTCGGCGAGGTCCGTCTCCTGGCCTCCCACACCATGCAGAAGCACCACGAGGGCCCGGGGCCGGGCGGGCTGGGGCAACCTCAGACGGTAGGACAGGCCTGAACCCGGGTCCTCCTGGAGGGGACCCATCGATGAGGCTGGGAAAGACATGAGATCTCCAGAGGGTGTGCCCGCTCTCCAAGCCGCCAGCCTCCCGGAGCCGCGGGTGGCGGCCTCCGGGAAGGGACAGCAGGGCTTTGAGGGCCGCGGGTCGGCAGTTACTTTTTGGCGACGGGCGCGACCTTGCCGGCTTCGGCATTCAGGCTGACGGCCACGGTCTCGCCGATGACGCCAGGGAAGGTCTTGATGCCGAACTCATTGCGGTTGAGGCTGAGGGCGCCGTCGATGAAGCCCGCCACCACGCTGCCGGGCGCCATGCCGGCCTGGGTCCCCGCGTTGGTGATGGGGAAGGTGATGTGCTTGGTCACGCCGTGCAGGGTGAAGTCGCCGGTGATCTCCAGCTTGCCCTTGGCCACTTCCTTCACGGCGGTGCTCTTGAAGGTGATGGTGGGGAACTTCGCCACATCGAAGAAGTCAGGGGACTTCAGGTGCTTGTCCCGGGCCTCGTTGTCCGTGGTGAGGCTGGTGGCGTCGATGGTGACATCCACGCTGGACTTGCTGATGTCCGCGGTGTCCACCTTGATGGTCCCCTCGAACTTCGTGAAGCGGCCGCTGACCTTGGCGAGCAGGTGGCTGACCTTGAAGCTCACCTCGCTGTGGACGGGGTCGATCTTGTAGGTGTCCTCGCCGGCCATGGCAGGAACGGCCGCCAGGGCGAGGGTGGCGAGCAGGGTGCGGAAGGGGTGACGCATGTGACCTCCAGGGAATAGGTGTTTCACCATGCAATTCAGTCTAGGTCGTTCTTAAAGTGTTGCAACATCTTTTTTAAAATCTTTTACTTGCTTCAATTCAACTTGTTTATTATCAATAATAAAAAATAGAAACCGAGAAGACGACAGGCACACTGGATGACGACGCGCTCACAAGCAGCCTGCAAGCAGGACGAGCAGAGCGGCGCACCGGCCTTCAGTGGAACCTACATTGGGGCCATGGATTCGGGTCCCCTGGCGCTCCAGCACACCCCGCTCCCCCTGAACGGGGCCGCCACCGAGCTGTTCCTCCGGGCCGAGTACTTCCTGGGCCAGATCGATTTCCGGGCCTTCTGCGCCCGCCACCCCCACTACCGGGTCCTGTCCACCAATCCCCTGGTGCTCGAACCCGAGGCCGGAGCCTGGGTCTACCTCTCGCGCTTCGGGGCCGTGGTGTTCTGGAACGCCCCGCCGGGGGTCGTGGAGGCGGTGCTCCGCGATCTGAAAGACCTGCCGGGCACGGGCGCCCGGGCCGAAGCCGCCCGGGACGACCTGCGGGTGCACCTGCGGGCCGAGGTGGATCGAGTGGGTTTCTCCGAGGTCTGGCTGCGCGAGCTCACCCTGGACAAGCTGAAGATCGTCTCCCTGGCGCTGGCCCAGAGCGTCGCGCTGGATGAGGTGGAGGGGGAGGTGAGCCTGGCCATGGCCCGCTTCGGCCCCGTGGTGACGGCGCTCCGCGACGAGGGGCGGCTGGTGTTCGGGCAGAAGGATCTGCTGCGCACCGTGGGCTTCGCCATGGCGGTGCGGGCGGCGGTGCTGGACACCCTCACCCTCTTCGACGATCCCCCGGAGACCTGGGAGAGCGAGGCCCTGGCCCACCTCGACAGCGCCCTCTTCGACCAGTTCGACCTGGAGGAACGCCTGTCCGCCGTGAACCAGAAGGTGGCCTACCTCCAGGATGCGGGTGGCACGGTGCTGGACGTGCTGGCCCGCCGCAAGGATCAGCGGCTGGAGTGGATCATCATCGTGCTCATTCTCGTGGAGGTGGTCCTCTTCGTCTGGAAAGAGTTCCCCCTCAAGTGAGCGAATTCAGACCTTCGGCGCCTCCATCCCGAACGCCGCCCAGCCTTCCTTGGCCGGACCGTAGAGGCTGGGGACATGCAGGCCCGCCTGCCGCATGAGGACCGTCATCTGGCCGCGGTGGTGGGTCTGGTGGCTCACGAGGACGTAGAGCGCGAAGGCGCCGGTCCAGGTCTCGCCGTAGAGGGTGAAGTTCCGCCCCAGCTCGGTGTTGCTCCAGCTGCTGACGTGGTCCAGCAGGGACTCGCTCACGGTGCGATAGGCCGCCGCGGTCTCGGCCATGGTGGGCGGCGGCGGGGTGGCGATGAAGCCGTCGGGCCCCAGGCCCACGGGCCCCTTCACCTTCAGGCCCAGGTTCTGGGGCAGTTCCAGGATGGTCTCCACCAGGTGCCAGGCCATGCGCCGCAGGTCCCGGTGCTGGGCGTCCACAGCCTGGTGGGCCGCCGCGTCAGGGATGGCCTCGAAGACCGCCAGGGTCTTCTCCACCTCCTGCCGCCAGATGGTCTTGAAGTCGTCCACGCGACGGAACATGCCTGCCTCCTGGAAAGCTGCCGGGAAGCATAGCGCAAACCACGGCCAATCAGCCTTCCCGGTTGCCGACGAGTCTCAGCCAGAAATGATCTCCACGAAGAACACGAAGGCACCCTGCGGGTGCACGAAGAGCGCGAATGTGGCCCGACACATCTTGGACATCCCTTCGCGGGCGGTGACCATGGCGGCCCTCCGAAGACGCCATGGCCACCGCTCGCGAATCCGGGCGCGCCACGCGCGACCGGGGGCCAGAGGCCCGGATGTCCTATGACGGAACGCTGGTGCCTGCCTTCGTGACCTTTGCTTTCTTCTTCGTGCCCTTCGTGGAGGCATTTGAAATCTTTGGCCCGTCTGAGACTCGCCAATATGCAGGAACCTTTTCAGACCGGCGTGACGGATCGGCGCTTGGCGGGCCAGACCTCACGGCGGCGGGCGCGGGCGAGGCGGGTGATGAGCTCGACGCGGAGGTCCGTGGGGTCCACGATGGCGTCCACGTGGAGGTCAGCGCCCAGCTTTTTCAGGTTGATGTCCTCGTTGTACTCGTCGCGGAGCTGCTGCACGTAGGCGGCGCGCTCCTCCTCGGGCTTCTCCGCGATCTTGTTGGCGAAAACGGCGTTCACGGCGGCCTCGGCGCCCATGACGGCGATGCTGGCCGTGGGCAGGGCCAAGGTCGCGTCGGGATCGAAGCCCGGCCCGCTCATGGCGTAGAGGCCTGCTCCATAAGCTTTGCGCACCACCACGCAGATGCGGGGCGTGCTGCAGCCGGCCATGGCGCTGATCATCTTGGCGCCGTGGCGGATGATGCCCTGTTTCTCCACGGCGCTGCCGATCATGAAGCCCGGCACGTCGCTGAGGAACACGAGCGGAATGCCGAAGGCGTCGCAGAGCGTCATGAACCGCGTGGCCTTGTCCGCGCTATCCACGAACAGCACGCCGCCCTTCACCCGGGGCTGGTTGGCCAGGATGCCCACGGGCTTGCCGTCCAGGCGCGCCAGGCCTGTGATGATCTCGCCCGCGAAGAGCTTCTTCACCTCCAGGAAGCTGCCCTCGTCCACCAGGCCCTCGATCAGGTCCTTCATCTGGAACGGGGCCATGATGTCCATCGGCACGAGGGCTCCCAAAGCTTTCGCTTTGGGAGAGACCGCCTTCGGCGGGGCTGCGGGCAGGGTGTCTTCGCAGTGCTGGGGGAAGTAGGCCAGGTACTGGCGGCAGAGGGTGATGGCCTCGGCCTCGGTCTTGCAGAGGAAGTCGCCGCAGCCGCTCACGGAGCAGTGCATCCGCGCGCCGCCGAGATCCTCCAGGCTGATCTTCTCGCCGATGACCATCTCCGCCATGCGGGGGGAGCCCAGGTACATGCTGGCGTTGCCCTCCACCATCATCACCACGTCGCAGAAGGCGGGGATGTAGGCGCCACCGGCGGCTGACGGCCCGAAGAGCAGGCAGACCTGGGGCACCAGGCCCGACAGCGCCACCTCCATGTGGAAGATGGTCCCGGCGTGGCGGCGGCCCGGGAACATGTCGAGCTGGTCCGTGATGCGGGCCCCGGCGCTGTCCACCAGGTAGAGCATGGGCACCTTCATCCGCAGGGCCACTTCCTGGATGCGGATGATCTTCTCCACCGTGCGGGCGCCCCAGCTGCCGGCCTTGATGGTGCTGTCGTTGGCCATGAGCGCCACGGGGCGGCCGTCGACCGTGGCGGTGCCCGTGATGACGCCGTCCGCCGGAAGGTCCTTGTGCAGCGCGTTGGCGAAGAGGCCGTCCTCCACGAAGCTGCCCTCGTCCACCAGCAGGCGGATGCGCTCACGGGCAAAGAGCTTCCCGGCTTCGGCGTTCTTCTCGTGGGCCTTGGCCGAGCCGCCTTTCTTGACACGCTCAACTTCGGAATGGAACTGCTCCAGCTGCATGGGGACCTCGGATGGATCCTCCAGCATAGCGGCCTGGCATGCGATCCTGGAGGGATGCTGGACGTGGATGGATCGAAGCGGCCCGGGTTCCTGACGGTGCCCTTCTTCGTGGTCTGCGTTTTCTACTTCCTGGTGTTCGCGGCCGGCTACCAGCTGTTTCCCGTGGTGCCCCTGCGGTTGCGGGAGCTGGGCGCGAACCTGGCGGAAAGCGGGCGCTTCCAGACGGCCTTCATGCTGGGCTCGGGCTTTGGCGCACTGTTCACGGGGCCCCTGGGCGACCGCCTGGGGCCGCGCCGGGTGCTGCGCGTGGCCTCCCTGGCCGTGGTGGGCATCCTGGTGGTCTACGCGCTGCTGAAGGTGCGCTGGGTCTTCTACCTGCTGGCGCCGGTGCACGGCCTGTTGTGGTCGGCGTTGCGCACAGCCTCCATTTCCAAGGTGGGCGGCATCCTGCCCCTGGAGCACCGGGCGCAGGGGCTTTCGATCTTCGGCCTCACGGGCCCCGGCGGGGTGGCGGTGGGCCCCCTGGTGGGCCTGTGGCTCATGCCCCACCTGGGTTTCACCTGGATGCTGATCCTGCTGGCGGGCGTCTTCGCCGTGCTGCACCTGCTGATCGGAGCCCTGCCCCAGGAGGCCCCCCGGGAAATCGCGGGGACCGTATTCCAGTGGCCGGACCGCGCCATCTGGGGCCCCGTGGTGGTGATGGGGCTGGTGGGCCTGAGCTTCGGCCCCATGCCGCCCTACAGCGCCCAGGAGGCCAAGGCCCTGGGCCTGGCCTGGCCCTCGGCCTTCCTCACCTGCTTCGCCCTGGGCATGATGGCCATGCGCGGCCTGCTGGCGCTCACCGGCATGGGCCGGCGGCCGGTCACGCTGATGCCGGGCATGGCCGCCCTCACGACCGTGGGCTACATCATGCTGGCCTTCCTGCCGGGAGGCCTGGCTCGGCATCTGACCGCGGGCCTCGTCTACGGCGCCGGCTACGGCATGGTGCACACGCTGATGCTCACGCACCTCCTGGAGACGACCCCGCCCCAGCGCCGGGGTTCCGCCACGGGCGCATTCTTCTTCGCCTTCGATGCTGCCACCGCCCTGGGATCCCTGGGGCTGGGCTGGGTCATGGAACACGGCGGCTTCCGCTGGGGCTGGGCCATTGGAGCAGGGCTCATGGCCCTCTCCATTCCCGTGGCCCGACGCGTGGTCCGCAAGCGCCCAGCCGTGACATCTGAACCTCAGGCCTCTGCCATCCTGGAGGGATGACGGATCTTTCGAATCCCCGGCCCAGGCTCATCACCCGGCAGTTCGCCCTCGTCTGGGCCATCACGTTCCTGACCTTTTTCGCGGCCTTCCAGCTCTTCCCCACGGTGCCGCTGCGCCTGCGGGCCCTGGGCGCGTCCCTGGCGGAAAGCGGCCGCTTCATGTTCCTCTTCACCCTGGGCAGCGCCCTGGGCGCCCTGTTCACGGGGCCCCTCGGCGACCGCGTGGGGCACCGCCGCCTGGTGATCACGTCCGCCGTGCTCTACTCAGGCTTCCTCGCCGCCTACGCCCTGATGCCCACCCGCTGGGGCTTCTACGCCCTGGCCTTTCCCCACGGCATCGTGTGGTCGGGGCTGCTGACGGCCACCATGGCCTCGCTCGCCCACGTGCTGCCCGCCGACCGCCACGCGGATGGCCTGAGCCTCTACGGGCTGGCGAGCCCCGGCGGCGTCATCGTGGGCCCCCTGCTGGGCCTGTGGATCCACCAGCACTGGGGCTTCGCACCCATCGGCTGGTACCTGGCGATCCTCTTCGTCCTCCTGGGCGCCCTGGGCACCACCCTGCCCGAGGATCATCCCCATGGCCGGGTCGAGGGTTTCAAGTGGCCCGACCTCACGGTGTTCGCCCCCAGCCTCGTGCTCTTCTGCGTGGCCCTGGGCTACGGTGCGCTGGGCACCTACACGGCCCAGGAGGCCCTGGCCCTGCACATGCCGCTGCCCTCGGCCTTCCTGTCCTGCATGGCCATCGGCATGGTGCTCATGCGCCTCGCCATGCTGCGGCGGGGCTTCGGGAAGCGGCCCATCCGCAAGCTCCCGGCCATGCTGCTGGGCGCCTTCGCGGGCATGGCCCTGCTGGCGGCCCTGCCCGGGGGAACCCTGCGGCACGTGCTCTCGGCCCTCCTCTACGGCGCGGGCTACAGCATGATGCACACCCTCATCAACGCGAAGATGCTGGAGTCCGCCGACCCCAAGCGGCGGGGGTCGGCCTTCGGCGCCCTGCTCTTCGCCTTCGATGCCGGCATCGGCCTCGGCAGCTTCAGCCTCGGCTGGGTCATCGGCACCTACGGCTACCGCATGGGCTGGGCCCTGGGCGCCCTGGCCATCTTGGCGTCCCTGCCATTGGCGTTGAGGCTCAGCCGGGACTGATCGCCCTTCCCATCTGGACAGGATCTCCACGAAGCGCACGAAGGGAAGACGAATAGACACGAAGGAGGAAGGGGCAGCCCGACCATCCTTCGTGTCTATTCGTGTGTCCGCAGGGCGCCTTCGTGCCCTTCGTGGAGATCCTTCATTCTTGGGATCTCACGCCCGCCGATGCAGCTTGTGCACGCTGGCCTGGTCCACGCACTTCACGAGGATCTCGTCGATGTTCACGTGGTCGGGGAGCATGAGGCACCAGCGCACGCACTCGGCCACGTCGAAGGCGGTGAGGGGCTTCACGCCCTGGTAGACGGCCTTGGCCTTGTCGCCATCCTTCAGGCGCACGTTGGAGAACTCGGTCTCGGCCATGCCGGGATCCACGGAGGTGACGCGGATCTGCTCGCCGTTCAGCTCCAGGCGCAGGCTGTGGGCCATGGCCTTCACGCCGAATTTCGAGGCGCAGTAGACGCTGCCTCCCTCGTAGGGCTGATGGCCGGCGGTGGAACCGATGAAGAAGACATGGCCCCAGCCGGCCTTGCGCAGGTGCGGCAGGCCCGCGCGGACCGTCTTCACCACGCCCTCGACATTGGTCCGCATCATGGCTTCCAGATCCTCGTCCGGGGTCTCCCACATCTTGTAGGTGCCGCTGGCCAGCCCCGCGTTGGCCACCAGCACGTGCAGCCCGCCGAGGGCCTCGGCTGCTTCCGCCACGAAGGTGTCCACGCTGGCGGTGTGGCGGGTGTCCACGGCCCCGGCGAAGACCTTCACGCCATGAGCCTTCGCGAGTTCGTCAGCCAGGGTCTGCACGCGCTCCACGCGGCGGGCGCCCAGGGCCAGGTGGCAGCCCTGCGAGGCCAGCAG
Source organism: Geothrix sp. (assembly GCA_036504495.1). Classification (GTDB taxonomy): domain Bacteria; phylum Acidobacteriota; class Holophagae; order Holophagales; family Holophagaceae; genus Geothrix. The sequence goes on along the minus strand of DASXVC010000077.1, from coordinate 14,954 downwards.
CCGCGCCATGGCTTCGCCGAAGCCGCTGGAGGCGCCGGTGATGAGGACGATGGGATGCTCGGGACGCATGGGGACTCCTGGATGAGCTAGCGGAAATTGCGGTGGAACTCGCCGAGCGCGTCCACCACTTTCTGGATCTTCTCGGTGGGCGGCAGGATGGTGGTGCGGAAGTGGGCGGTGCCCTCGGCCTGGCCGAAGCCGGAACCCGGCACCACGCAGATGCCCGTCTGTTCCAGCAGGGCCATGGCGTAGTCGAAGTCCGTGCGCCCGGACGGGAGGACGATGCTGGGGAAGGCGTACATGGCGCCGGCGATCACGTTGCAGGTGATTCCATCGATGCGGTTCAGCCCCTCGGCCAGCAGGATGGCCCGCTGCTTCAGGGTGTCGAGGATGGTGTTTTTTTCGGCGGCGTACTGCGCATAGGACGGCATGCCGGGCTTGGGCGGGCGCACCATGGCGAAGGTGGCCGTCTGGCCCGCGAGGTTGGCGCAGAGGCTCACGCTCTGGAGCTTGAGGATCTGCGCGGCCACGTCCTCGGGCACGTTCCGGTACTCGAAGTAGCCGCCCCGCACACCGCACTCGCCCAGGAAACCCTTGGAGCAGGAGTGGAAGCTGAAGAGGGAGACATCCTTCGCCTCCGACTGGTGGAGCACCTTGGCGAAGGAGGTAAACTCGTCGCCCGGCAGGTAGATGTTCTCCTGGTAGACCTCGTCGGCCAGGATGGACAGCCCATGGTCCTTCGCGAAATCGATGACCATCGCGATGTTGGTTTCGTCCAGCACCGCGCCCGTGGGGTTGCCGGGGTTGATGACGCAGATGGCCTTCACATGCGTGCCTTCGGCCTTCGCCTGGGCCAGCGAAGCTTCCAGCATGGTGCGGCTCAGCTTCCAGCCATTGGCCTCGTCCAGGAAGTAGGGCACCATGCGACCCTCGTAGAGCGTGATGGTGGCGGAGTAGAGCGGGTACTGGGGGATGGGGACCATGATGCCGTCCCCGGGTCCGCTGAGGAGCAGCCGCAGGATGGTCTGCACTCCCTTGCTGGCGCCGTCCGTGAGGAAGATGGCGTCGGGGTCCACGCCGATGTGGTCGCGCTCCAGGATGAACTCGGCCACGGCCTCTCGGATGAACCGCACGCCGCGGCTTTCGCTGTAGGCGCCCAGCCCGTGCCTGGTGCCGGCGAGGATGGCCTTGGCGGTCTCGATCACGTCGGCGGGGAAAGCGCCCGGGGCCAGCTCCATGAGCGCCGGATACTCGCAGAGGGCCAGGATCTGCCGGTTCCAGGTGATGGGCTTCTGGCCTAGCGACTGGGGGTTCCCGATGTTGCAGTAGATGATCTCGCGGCCCAGCTTCTCCAGCTCCGCCGCCCGGGCCACGATGGGCCCCCGCACAGCGTATTCGGTCTCGAGGACGGCCTTGCCCAAGTCGGTCAATCGGATGGTCATGGATACTCCAACCCACGAGTTTAACCCGGGCCCGTGGTGTGACCGCCGTCATCCTACTTCGCGTCAGGACCTCCAGCCTTGGGGAGCCGGCGGCGGGCAGATAGACTGGGGCTTCCGGATACCTCCAGCCACGCCACCTTCCCTTCATCTCCCTTAGAGGTTTTCATGCTCGGTTTCTCGCTTTCCCCCGAACAACAGGCCGAAAAAGATCGCGCCCACACGTTCGCTGAAAAAATCATGCGGCCCGTGGCCCGCAAGTATGACGAGACTGGCGAGTGGGCCGTGGATGTCTACAAGGCGGCCTGGGACCAGGGCTACCTCCAGGCCCTGGTGCCTGAGGACTGCGGTGGCCCCGGCGCCAAGCAGGTCGAGGAAGCCATCGTCTGCGAGGAACTGGCCTGGGGCTGCGCCGGCCTCTACACCTCCATCATGGCCAACGGCCTCGCCATGACCCCCCTGCTCGTCGCGGCTTCCCCCGAGCAGAAGAAGAAGTGGCTGGGCATGCTCGCGGAGGAGCCCAAGTTCGCGGCCTTCTCCCTGTCCGAGCCCAATGCCGGGTCTGACGCTGGCGGCATGAGCTGCCGCGCCGAAAAGAAGGGCGACAAATACATCATCAACGGCACCAAGTGCTACTGCACCAACGGCGGCTACGCCGACTGGTACGCACTCTTCTGCAGCACCGATCCCAGCAAGGGCGCCCGCGGCACCAGCTGCATTGTGGTCCCCCGCGACACGCCGGGCCTGGTGGTGGGCAGGGCCATGGACAAGATGGGCCAGCGCGCTTCCAACCAGGTCGAGCTCTACTTCAATGACGCCGAAGTGCCCGTGGCGAACCTCCTGGGCAAAGAGGGCATGGGCTTCGTCATTGCCATGAAGACCCTGGACCAGACCCGCGCCGCCGTGGCCGCCGGGGGCGTGGGCGTGGCCCGCGCCGCCTTCGAGATCGCGCTCGAATACGCCAAGACCCGCATCCAGTTCGGCCAGCCCATCTTCGCCAACCAGGCCATCAGCTTCATGCTGGCGGACATGGCCAAGAAGATCGAGGCCAGCCGCCTGCTCACCTACCAGGCCGCCTGGATGACCGACAACGGCATCAAGAACTCCAAGCAGAGCGCCATCGCCAAGACCTTCGCCACGGATACCGCCATGGAAGTCAGCACCGACGCCGTCCAGATCCTCGGCGGCAACGGCTACAGCCGCGACTACCTGGTGGAGAAGTGCATGCGCGACGCCAAGCTGCTGCAGATTTACGAGGGCACCAACCAGATCCAGCGCCTGGTGATCGCGAAAGAAATTCAGCAGGGGAACTGACCGGGATCGAAGGAGATCCAACAGGGCAATTAATCATCAGAGAACTGGCCACCTCGCGGGTCACTCAGAATGCGCCGGAATGGCGTATCCCGAGTGACCCGCTGGTTTGTTCAAGCCATAAGGCCGCGCGCAGCCCCCGAAAGCAGCTCCAGCAGGGCCACTGAACCAGAAGAGAACGGATCCCCTCGTGAGCCTTGGATGGGTGTGCCTTGAGGAGTAGCCCACCTATTACGATGCAAATTGTCACTACACGCAAAATATGCCACTTGCGCTGGTCAAAAACTGCCCTATCTTCGTTCCACATTTCTGGAATTCGCATTCGGGAGGGTCCGATTATGCGAGGCCGTTTGCAGACCCAGTGGATTTCGTGTGTCGCTCGCAGCCCCCAGAAAGCCGCTGGAGGTTGCCCGCACGACCTCCGGTCATCTCCTGCCCGGAACACAACCAAGCCTTCAGGCCGCGCCAGCGGATAGAAGGCATATCTCCCTCTACAACGAGGTGAGAAAAGGCATTTCATTCGAGTTGACCCCAACCAGCAGCAATGCAAGAGGAGGATGGATATGACCACACCGCCGCCGAAAACCCTCACACACCCCTCATTCGGTCCCTGCGACCTGGTGCCTTCTGTTCTGGCCATCAAATGGACGAGCCGGGTCACCCTTCATGAAGCGGCTTCGATCCTGTCCACACACTCGCTCGCTTTGGCCCCCGGAGTTGACGCTCCAGGAGGTGGGAGAAATGCATCCGGAACAGCCAGAGATCCCCGCCCGGTCAACATCAATCACAGTGAAACCCTGACTTGGGCTAGCGGAGAAAAACTCTCCAATGACGCAATGGGCAGACTCAAAGCCGAGCCACTCATTGAGTGGGTCGCTCCGGCATACCGTTCAAGCAAGGCCGACCCGGGAGCCCAATCCTATTTCGCGATCAATCCGACCGTCCTGCTCCTGACCCAGGAGGCAGCGGCGGTGCTGGGCGACGTGAAGTCCATCGACGAATCCGCCTCGATCGACCAAGGCAGAAGCAAGTTGCTCAAAGGTTCGGTGGTCCTCAACCTTCCGAATGGGAACGCCATCGAAGTGGCGGACAGAATCAACAAGGCCTCCGGTGCGCAGGGGGGCACAGCGGGCGTGAGGTTCGAGAACATCCCGTATCTGTCCCCAGTTTGCGGGTGTCCATGCACGGACGGACAGGCCAATAGCATCCACCGTGGCGATTGTGCTCCCTCGCCGACAGCCATCATTCCCAACGACACCCTTTATCCGAATCAGTGGGGGCTGCAGCGGATCAATGCTCCACGAGCCTGGCCTCTGAGCGAGGGGGATCCAAATATGGTTGTGGCGGTTCTGGATCAGGGTGTCGAGCTGGCCCATCCCGACCTGAACATGTGGCCTCTCTCCTACAGCACCATCACACATACGAACGATGGCAGCCCAGTCGGGAACCACGGAACAGCCTGCGCGGGAATCATAGGAGCCAGGATCGGCAATTCTCTTGGCGTGGCGGGGCTCGCTGGCAAATGCCGGGTCATGGCCATCGCCACCAACTTCGCCGACACCCAAGTCGCGGAAGGGCTGTACTTCGCGGCGGATAACGGCGCGCGCGTCGTCAGCATGAGCTTCGGTGTGTATCCATCCTGGATGGTGTGGGATTTCACCATCATCGAAGCCGCGCTCCAATACTGCCAGGACAAGAACGTGGTCCTCGTCGCGGCCTCCGGAAACGAGAATCAGAATGTTTCCCGTTTCCCCGGCACAGACCCCCGGACGATTTGCGTCGGGGGATCGAACCGGGACGACGTGCGCAAGGCCATCGGCGATACCTCGATCGAAAACTGGTGGGGCGCCTGCTTCGGCCCAGATCTCGATGTGGTCGCACCTTGCCTGGAAATCCCCACCACCGACCGTCTCGGGGCAGCCGGCTACACGCCCACGGATTACGACATGCGGTTCAACGGGACGTCGTCGGCCACGCCCCATGTGGCAGCCCTGGCAGGCCTGGTCATCAGTGTTAATCCCGCTTTGAGCAACACGGACGTAAGGCGGATCATTTCAGAGACCACCGATAAGATCAACACCCTCGGATATGTCTATCTGCCGACGGCCGGCAAACCATACGGCACGTGGAACAACGATGCCGGCTATGGACGGATCAATGCCGAGCGCGCGCTCCTGACGGCCTGCGCATCCCGTTCCATCTGCAAGGACGCCGGCCCCTGCTCCGTCGCATTGTGCCGCCCCGACCCCTGTTGCGTCAGCCCGTGCGATCCCCCCTGGCGGCCGGATGAGCAGTGCCTGGTCTGGTACGAATCGAAGTTCTTCCGGGCTCCCCTCCTGAAAGAACGGGGAAATAGGGCTGAATTTTCCATTGCAAGCCGGGAATACGTCGAATTCCGCATCACCTACGAGCACAAGCTTTGCCTTCTCGGCAAGCAGCATGGGCCGCTTCTCTACACGGTCACCCTGCTGCCGCATGAAAAGGTCACCCTCTACCACAGCGACCGATACCGCCGCATTTCAAGCGAGCAGGACCGCTACTCCATCCAGACGACCTTCATGCAGTTCCTGTCGGTGGTGCATGACGCGAGAACGACAGGCACGTTCAACTCGCTGAGCGACAGGCTCGCAAGCTCGAAGTCGAGCAGTTCTGTATCCGCTGGCGGCGGCTTGGCCGGTGTGCTCGGGCTGCCCAGCGGCAGCGCATCGAGCCAGACCAGCGTCACAGACCATAATCTTTTGCAGGTCGGTTTTGTCTCGAGCCAGTTCAACCAATCGGTTGCGCAGGCCTCGCAGCTCACCCACGCCGAGCGCTCGGTCGTCGTCAGCACGTACGAGGACAAGGAATCCGCGGATGTCACCTCCCGCACTGTTCACAACGACAACGACTGCCGCGCCGTCACCTATTTTGTGCGGAAGGTCGTAGAACTCTACGCCGTCAGCACGGTCGTATCGGACATTTCGTACCGGGTCATCGCGCCGAACGCCCCTCCCGAGTGGCATTCCATCAACGACCTTGGATGGCTGCCCAAACCGATCCAGGACGAAATCAAGGCTGTGCTCAAGCTGCTTCCGAAGGTCGGCGACGTCGTCGAAAAGCCGAAACCCATCTCCCTGCCAACCGATGGGGCCGTTTATGACCCAGAGCTTGCCCACTGCTGCTCATGCGAGCCGGAGCGTGGCGCCGCCATTGCGATTCAGCTGGAGAAGCAGAAGGCCGAAGCCATGAAAGCATGCCTGGAAGCCCAACTGTTGGAAGTCGAACTCCAAAGGCGGCGGATGCTGCTTCAGAAGGGGGACCTCACGCAATTCGACGCCCCCCCTGCACTCCCCGTTCCCTAGCTGGAGCAAGCCTTCCTCCCCCCCGAGCGATCTTTCACCATTCCAAGTCCTCTTGAGGAGGCATCATGCCCAATGCCATGAAATGGAATTCAGCAGCGGTGCTTCTGACGTCGCTCCTCGCCCTGGCGGGGTGCGTGCATCAGGGCCGGCATCGCCCATCGCTGGGGCCGGCGGTGAATCTCGAACCGAATGATCCGCGCCCTGTCTTCAGCATCGCCGTCAGCGACGATGCCGAGGCGGCACTGATCCGCCAGCGGCTCGGCTTCGAACCGCTCCGCATCGACGGCCAGACGCTCTACTTCCACGACACGCCAGGTATCCGGGAGAAGCTGGCGGAGCACGGCTACACTCCGGCCAGGCAAAGCCCCTACTCGGTCTACCAGAGGATCGTGCGTGTGGAGAAACGCGGCGCGGACCAGGAACTTGCCCATTTCGACGTCACGCTGATCAATCGCGAAAGCGCCTACTGGGTGGTCCGCGGCTCGATCGGCGCGCTGCGGGCCCTCTCCGCCGCCGGCTACCGCCTTTCCCAGCTGGGCCCGGATGAGCCCCGCCCGCGGCAGGTGCGCATCTATGCCCCCTCCCTCGCCGATGTGCAGCGCATCAATGCCCTCTTTGTCGATATCTATTCGGTCACCCGCGAAGGGCGTGAAGGGAAGGATCAGCGCGGCATCATCGTCACCGGCGGGGCCTTTGACGGCCAGATTGACGATCTCGTCAAGGAAGGCTTCCGTGTCGAGACTGTCAACGCCCCGAAGAAAGGAGACCGGCCATGAAACGGCTTGCCGCGAAGCTCCTGTCTCTCGCCGCCGCCCTCGGGTTGGCTGTTGCGCTCACTGCACAGCCGATTGATTTCACCCACTGGCACAACCCTTCGCAGGTCGATGGAATTCTCACGAACTTCGTCGCCACGCATCCATCGCTCTGCGCGCTCTCCACCATCGGAACGAGCATCGAAGGGCGGCCCATCCAAGCGCTTAAAATTTCGAATGCTCCCGCGGTCAACGACCCAGCCAAGGGTGATGTGGTGATCATGGCCACCCACCACGCGCGGGAGTGGATGAGCACCGAGACAGCGCTGTACATCGCCGAGCAGCTCCTCACCCGTTACTCGTCCGATCCTCAGATCCAGGCCGACGTCAATCATTTGCAGATCTGGATCATCCCGGTCGTCAATCCCGATGGCTTCGCCTACACGCAGACCATCAATAGATTCTGGCGCAAGAACCGGCGCAATAATGGCGATGGGACCTTCGGCGTCGATCTCAACCGCAATTACGGCTATCAGTGGGGACTCAACAGCGGCTCATCGCCCAATACCTGGGACGACACCTACCGCGGCACAGGGCCCTTCAGTGAGCCCGAGACCGCCGCCATCCGGGATTTCCTCCAGGCGCGGACGAACCTGAAGACCATCCTGACCTACCACAGCTACAGCGAGCTGTTCCTCCGCCCCTGGTCGTACACGACCGCCGACCCTCCGGGGGAACCGACCCTCGCCGCGCTCGCCCAGCGCAGCATCGCGGCCATCCAGGCCGTCCACGGCATCACCTATAACGAGAACATCTGGTACACCTCGTCAGGCGAAACAACCGACTTCACGTGGGGGACGATGCGGGTGTCGGGCTTCACCCCAGAGGTTCGACCCTCGCCCACCGGCGCAGGCGGCTTCGACCCCCCGACTAGCGAGATCGTCCCGAACATCGAGGAGAATTTCGCCGCTGCGCGAGCGCTCATTCACGACGCCGGCGCCCGCGAACTGTGGATCCGCGACTATCCCGGCGACACCGGGGCTGAGCCCTCGGCCGTCTGGACCGGAAGCGGCTGGTCGCACCCTTTCTGGACAAGTCCAGACATCTGGACAGTTCCTGCGACGCTCGACCAGGGGGCGACCGTCACCCTGAACGTCCACATCAACAACAACGCCGGGTCCGCGCGCACCAACGTCCGGGTTGACGCCTACTGGACCGATCCGCGCATTTCGCTCGAATTCCCGAATCCCGACGCCCACCTCATCGCCAGCCAGACCGGACTGACGGTCCCGCCGGGCGGGCTCACCATCACGATGCCGTGGACTGTGCCGGTCGGAACCAACAGCTGGGGCGAGCGCCACTGGTGCGTCGGCGCCATCGTCATGCACGCCTCCGATCTGCCATTGACGACCCAGGCGGAGCGCTCCAGCAACGTGGCCATCCATAACTTCAATACGACGGCAACCGTCACAGCGACGAACCTCATCGTCGCGGCAACGAACTTCCTGGATGTCGACGCCGAGTTGGCAACGACCGTCGACACCGCTTTGATCCCAGCCGGCTGGCACGTGGTACTCGGCAACCCGCCGAAAACCAAGTCCAGGTCCGGTCTGGCCACCAGCATCGGCCGCAAAGGGGGCCTCCTCAACGCCAAAGGACCACTACTTGCTCCTGGAGAAACGATCTACCTCCCCATCCATGTCCAGCCACCGACATCCGCCAAGGCCGGAGACGCCATCACCGTCTCGGTTCATGCCGCCCTCCTTCCCCTTCTTCCCGGGAAACGGACACCCGTCGGCAACGGCTACACCTACAAGGTGGTGATTCCGCCGAAATGAGCCCAGCAAGGTCCAGCAGGGCGATCAACTCTTTTTATTGAAGGCCACGACGGCGGCCGTATCTCCAAATTTGGATCTTGATGACCTCAACACCCGATCCTAGAATCCCCCTCAACCAACCAACATCAACCTGGGGGAAGAGCGCCATGTCTGAAGGCACCGTCAAGTGGTTCAACGCAGAGAAGGGGTTCGGCTTCATCACCCCGGATGAGGGTGGGGCCGACATCTTCGTCCACTACTCCGCACTCCAGGCCAAGGGGTTCCGGACCCTGGATGAGAAGCAGCGCGTCAGCTTCGAGGTGGTGCAGGGGGCCAAGGGACCCCAGGCGGCAAACGTCACCAAGGTCTAAATTCCCCCCTCCTTTTCCGGGCCCCGGTTCCGACCGGGGCTCGTCGCGTACCCTGGGACCATGAAGAAGGTCTCCTTCCGCTTCGCCCTGGGCATCCTATTGATCCTCCTGGTGGCCCTCCTGTCCCTGGAGGGATTCCGGCGGGATCCGGACTTTGGATGGATCCTGCCCCTCACCCTGATGGCTGGAACCTGGCTGGGCTGGGCCCTCCGGCAGGCCTGGATCTATCCGGCGCGGCTGGCCCAGGCCGAAGCCATGTGGGCCGCGGGGGAACCCGCTTCCGCCGTGGCGGAATGCCTGGCGCAAGCCCCCCTCGCCACCGGGGAGCTGGGCTACCGCATCCGCCTGCTGAGGAGCGCCGCGCACCACGCCCTGGGCTATCGGGACCGGGCCTGGCTGGATGCCCTGGATGCCCAGCTTTCCCGCCTCCCCCTCTGGAAGCGCCTGGCCGTATCCCAGGCTTTCCGCCGGGTCCCCGGAACCCCCTCGGCCCGGCGCCTGGCCTGGGGGGAGCGGCTCATCCGCCTGGCCCCACGCATGGCCCGGCTGCGCCACCTCCAGGGCATCCTCCTGCTGCGCTCCGGCCGTGAAGACGCGCTGCACCAGGCCTGGATCCATTTCGAGGCGGCCCTGCCCCGGGCCTGGGACGACGCCCTGGTCCTCGAGGACCTGATGCTGGCGGGCCTCCAGCATGGCCGTGAAGACCTGGCGGAACGCGCCCTGACGGTGTTGATGTCCCGGCACGGGGATGCGCGCCTGCCCTGGGACCGGGGCGCCGCAGGCATGCACCTGCTGCGGAACGGCCGGCCAGCCGAGGCTCTGGCCCTCATCCAGGGGCTTTCCCTGGACCAGCGGAACCAGCCCTTGCTCTGGCTGGTGGAAAGCGTGTCCCGGCGGCGCCTGGGGGACCTGAGCGGGGCCTGGCAGGTGGCCGAGGCCGCCGTCAGCCACCTCCCCGACACGTTCCGCCTGTGGATGGAGCGCTATCAGATCGCCCTGGAGCGGCGCCAGGATGAAGAGGCCCGCCAAAGCCTCGAACGGGCCTGGCTCACCATCCCTTCCGGTGAGGAGGGTGAGCCTCTGCGCCAGGAGTGGCAGCTTCGGCGGGCGGAGTTCGCCTTCTGGTGGGAGGACGATCCGGCCTTCGCCAAGGATCTCCTGGAGCAGCTTCCCCCTGAGGAGCAGGGCGAGCACCATCCGCCCCTGCTCCTCCAGGTCCAAGTGGCCCTGGGAGATTACGAGGCGGCCTACGGCAAGGTCGCGGCCCTGCTTAAGGGGTCCCGGGGCGATGTGGACCTGCTCCTGCTCCAGGCCGACTGCCTGGCCGGCATGGAAGCCTGGGAGGCGCTGCTGCCCTACCTGGACGGACTGGGCGAGGCCTGCCGCGACCACGCCACCTTCTGGCATTTGCGGGGCCTGGCCCGGGCCAACCTGGGGGACCCGCTTCCTGCGCGCCTGGACCTGGAGCGTGCCGTCCGCCTGGATCCGCGGGACCTCCGGTACCTGCTGGACGCGGGCCATGGGTGCGCGGAGCTGGGGGACTGGGATCGGGCGGAAGGCCATTGGCGACAGGCCCTCCAGGTGGACAGCCAATCCGAGGAAGCGCTGATCCACCTGTCAGAGGCGAGGCGGGAACTGCAGGATCTCGAAGGCGCCCGCCGCTACCTGCGCGAGTGCCTGCTGCACCACCCCGATAGCGCCGAGGCCCAATCGCGGCTGGCGGAGCTGGAGGCGAACTGAACCTTCTCCCGGGGCATCACTCCGGCTTGAGGTTCCGGAGCAGCGTGAGCTTGCTGTCGTAGCGGGCCTGCATCTCCGGCTGGGCCCACTTCCGGGCCTTCTCCAGGGCCTTGATGGCGTCCTTGGTGCGGCCCTGGGCCAGGGCGACCCGAGCCTGGATCCAGTAGAAGTCCGGCTCCATGGGCAGCAGCTTGATGGCCTGCTTGATGCGCCGCGCCGCTTCATCCACCTGCTGCTCCCCGAGGGCCTCCTCGGCCAGGAAGGCATTGAAGAAGGGATCGCGCTTCCGGATTTCAAGGCCCCGCTCCCGGTAGGCCTGGGCTTCGTCGAGGCGGCCCTGGGCCCGCAGGAGGATCTCCAGATTCCCGCAGGGGGCGCCGTCCTTGGGATCCACCGCCAGGGCCTTGCGGAAGGAGGCTTCGGCTTCCTTGTCGAGCCCCTGGGCCCGCTGGACCACCCCCAGGATGTTCCAGCCCACACCCAGCCCGGGATCCACCTGGATCGACAGGTGGGCGGAGGCCAGGGCCTCCTCGTTGCGCGATTCGGCCATCAGCTCAACCGCCCGGTTGCTGTGGAAGAGCGCCCGAACCCGCTTGGGTTCCAGGGGTGCGATGAGCTGGGTGTCCCGGCGCACTTCGGGCAGGAAGTCGGCCACCAGTTCCTGGCCCAGAGTTCCGCCCTGCACCACGGCCACCACATGGCGCTCGAACCGCACCGTCGAGCCCACCCGGCGCCACCGGCTGATCCGCAAAGGCTCGCCATACCGGGCCTCGAGGCCGATGGATTTGCACGCCACGACGTAGAGCGCGGTGAGGCTGAGGCAGTTGGCCTTGCGATCGCGCCAGGCCTCGATAGGCGTCCGGGTGTAGGCGTTGTCGTAGACGATGCCCAGTCCGCCCTCCTCGGGAGGGGCGAAGAAAGCCCTCAACAGGGAGGAGACCTTGGCGAGGACGCCCTGCTGGCTGTTGGTGTGCTGGCGGGCGAAAGCCTGCAGCTCCGGAGGGGCTTCGAAGGGATCGTCACCGGCCACCAGCAGCACAGCGCCTAGCAGGAAGGGCAGGACACGCAGGCGCATGGGGCAGCTCCCGGGACAACATTAGGACTACGGGCAGGATGGTCAACAGGTTATGAGATGCTGAGGCGTGGAGGGATTATGCCGAGCCCAAGTGCCGTCGTGTGCGCCTATTCCAGTGTGGGGACCGCGGCCCTGGAGGGACTGCTGGAGGCCGGGGTCGAGGTGAAGGCCCTCTACACCTACCCCCAGGGCACCGACGAGCGGTGGTTCACGCCACCCGCGGCCGTGGCCCAGGCCCAGGGCATTCCGGTCCACATGGCCCCCACCTTCAACGAGGATGCCGTCTACGAGGCCATCCGGGCCCACCAGCCCGACTTCCTCTTCAGCTTCTATTTCCGGGAGATGATCCAGGCGCGGTTCCTGGCGATTCCCCGGCTCGGCGCCTACAACCTGCACGGCAGCCTCCTGCCGAAGTACCGCGGCCGGGCGCCCATCAACTGGGTCCTGGTGAAGGGCGAGACCGAAACCGGCATCACCCTGCACGCCATGACCCCCAAGCCCGACGACGGCTACATCCTGGCCCAGGCGCGGCTGCCCATCGACTGGGATGAGACCGCCCTCAGCCTCACGCAGAAGGCGGCGGATGCAGGCCGCGGCCTGGTGCGGGAGGCCGTGCCCGGGCTGGTGGATGGAAGCCTCCCCCGCATCGACCAGAAGGCCCTGGGCGCCTCCACCTACTTCGGCGGACGCAAGCCCGCGGATTCGCGCCTGGACTTCGCCATGACCGCCGGTGAGGCCTTCAACCAGATCCGCGCCGTCGCGGACCCCTGGCCCAACGCCTTCCTGGAAACCCCGGAAGGATCCGTCAAGGTGGCCTGGGCCCTGCCCACGGAGCTGCCCTGCCCCCAGGGCTGTTTCCGTCCCACGCGGGAAGGCGTCCTGCTCGGGTTCGCCGATGCCGCGCTCAGGCTCCACGCCCTGAAGGCCGATGGAGTGCGTCTGGAGCGGCCCAGCGAGCACGCCACGGCCCTCCGGCTTCTGGGTGTGCCCCAGGGCTGAATCAGGTATTCTGACGCGCTCCCATCATCTCGAGAGGCATTCCATGCGAAGTGTGATCACCGGAACCGGCATTGGCGTGCCTCCGCATATCGTGACCAACGAAGCGCTGTCGCGGCTCATGGACACCTCGGACGAATGGATCCGCGTCCGCAGCGGCATCCAGGAACGCCGCTACGCGGAGCCGGGCCAGGGTTCCACGGACCTCGGCGTGATCGCCGCCCGGAATGCCATCGCGGATGCGGGGCTCACCCCGGCGGATATCGACGCGGTCCTCTTCGCCACCATGACCCCCGACCACGTGCTGCCGGGGAACGGCCCCCTCCTTCAGGTGGCCCTTGGACTGCGGGACATCCCCACCTTTGACATCCGGCAGCAGTGCAGCGGCTTCCTCTACGGCCTGGAGCTGGCGGACCTGCTCCTCCAGAGCGGCCGGTACCGCCGCGTCCTGCTGGTCGGAGCCGAGGTCCACACGGCCTTCATGCCCTGGCACCTGGGCTGGGACACCCTCATCGGCCAGTCCACCCGGGAAGTCACCGAAGCGGAGCGCGCCGAGAACACCCTCAGCCGCGACCGGACAGTGCTCTTCGGGGATGGCGCGGGCGCCGTGGTGGTCGAGGCAAGGGAGGGCGAGGCCGGCCTGGGGGCCATCCGCCTCCATACGGACGGCAGCGGCGCGGGCGTGCTCACCATGACCGGCGCCAGCTTCAAGCGGCGGCCCTTCGTGACCCATGAGCAGATCGACGCGGGCGAGACGCTCCCCGTCATGTCCGGCAAGGAGGTCTTCAAGTCCGCGGTGACGCTGATGCCGCAGGCCATCCGGGAAGTCTGCGAGGCCGCCGGCGTGGCCGTGGAGGACCTGGACCTGGTGCTGGTCCACCAGGCGAACCTCCGCATCATCGAGGGCGTGCAGAAGGCCCTGGGCCTGCCGCCGGAGAAGGTCCCGCACAACATCGAACGCTACGGCAACACCACCGCCGCCACCCTGCCCATCCTCTTCCACGAGTGCCGGCAGGATGGGCGGATCAGGCCCGGCATGCTGGTGGCGTTCACGGCGTTGGGATCCGGCCTGCACTGGGGCGCGGCGCTCTACCGGGTCTGATTGCGGATTGCCCCCGGCTGGGACTAGAATCCTGGCAAACCCCGGAGTCCCTATGCGTCCCCTGGCCCTTGGCGCCGCTTTGGCGCTGGTCCCTGCGCTCGTCCTGTCCGCTGGATCCACGAAGCCCCGCCGGCACCACGCCGCCGGCCCCATCAAGTCGGCCAAGGAGGCCAAGGCCATCGCCGAGCAGGAAACCGGCGGCAAGGCCGGCAGCGCCCGGCGCATCCCCCTGAATGGCGCCTCCGGCGGGTGGGAGGTGGACGTGCGGATGCCGAACGAGGACCGGGGCTGGCGCTGCATCATCGATTCGGACACGCACATGGTCCACAGCAAGACCCGCATCGACCAGCCGGGCGCCAAGGGCAAGGCGGAGGGGCCGGTGCGCATGATCAAGGGAAGCCGCTGACGTCCGCTGTCCGGCGGGCGGCGACCGTTCACCGGTTTTTCCCACGGTGCAGCCTGTCCAGCTTGACAGCCCGGCCTAGAATCGTACGTGCGGCCAGTGCCGCAAGGAGAACGACACATGGGTCTGATGGACTGGGGCAAAGCCCAATTCCTCGACATCCTCGAATGGCTGGATGATTCCAACGACACCCTGGCCTGGCGCTTCCCCATGCGGGGCCAGGAAATCCAGAACGGCGGCAAGCTGGTCGTGCGGGAAAGCCAGGAGGCTGTCTTCGTCAACGAAGGCCAGCTGGCGGACGTGTTCAAGCCCGGCACGCACAACCTGACCACCCAGAACCTGCCCATCCTCGCCACGCTGAAGGGCTGGAAGTACGGCTTCGAGAGCCCCTTCAAGAGCGATGTCTACTTCATCTCCACCAAGCTCTACAACGACCTGAAGTGGGGCACCTCGAACCCGATCATGATGCGCGACGCCGACTTCGGCATGCTGCGCATCCGGGCCTTCGGCATCTACTCCATCAAGGTGGTGGACAGCGGCACCTTCCTCAAGCAGCTGGTGGGCACCAACGGCGTCTACACCGTGCCCGACATCTCCGAGCAGCTCC
>DASXVC010000076.1:0-5755 GCA_036504495.1 Geothrix sp. | reverse complement strand
ACCTTGGGGCGGACGCGCATGGACAGGGTGCGCGTCATGCGGTCCATGTTCTGGTCCTTGGCCAGGCGCGTGGTCTGCTTGAGGATCTCGCTGTAGAGGATGGGCAGGTACCGCGAGTAGTAGCGGATGCTGTCCTCCACCAGCAGGATCACCCGCGTGAGGCCCACCGCCGTGTCGTTCTGGACGTTGGCCCGGTCCTCCATGAACTTGACCATGGCCATGAAGATCTCGGGATTGCCGTTCCACACGAAGATCTGGTCGTAGTGGCGCTGCAGCTCCTGGCGGCGCCGGTCCATGGCCCCGACTTCCACGTTGTCGTTGAGCAGCAGGTAGATGGGGATCCGCGGCGCGGCCGTGTGCAGGGCCTTGGACAGCTCGATGTGGCCGCCCTGGCCCAGCCGGCTCATGACGATGATCATGTCGAAGTGCCGGTCGGCGCATTTCTCCAGGGCTTCGTCCATGGTGGACACGTTCGTGACCCGGGGCGGGTTGCTCATGTTCAGCTGGTAGTAGCCGTCGAAGAGGATCTCCGTCAGCAGGCCGTCCTGCTCCAGCGTGAAGGCGTCGAAGGCCGGCGCCACCAGCAGGATCTCCCGGGCCCGCAGGGGCATCAGGTCGTGGAAGATCTCCTTGTCCGAGGCGTATTTCCGGAAGATCTCGTTGAAAGTGTGGTCGATCATGTCCGAAGTTTACTTCTCCGGGCACAAAATGGGGGGCCGCACGCGGCCCCCCATTTTGTGCCTTGATGAAAGGCTGGAAAACCTACACGAGCCCCTGGTCGATCATGGAGTCGGCCACCTTGAGGAAGCCGGCGATGTTCGCGCCGTTCACGTAGTTGCCGGGGGTGCCGAAGCGGGCGGCAGCATCCGCGCAGGACTTGTGGATGTTGATCATGATCTGGTGCAGGCGGGCGTCCACTTCCTCGGCGGTCCAGCCCAGGCGCATGGAGTTCTGGCTCATCTCCAGGCCTGAGGTGGCCACGCCACCGGCATTGGAAGCCTTGCCGGGGGAGAACAGGATCTTGCCGGTGTTGGCCTGGAAGAACTCCACGGCGTCCAGGGTGCTGGGCATGTTGGCGCCCTCGATGACGGCCATGCAGCCGTTGGCCATCAGGTTCTTGGCCTCGTCGAGGTTCAGCTCGTTCTGGATGGCGCAGGGCAGGGCGACGTCCACCTTCTGCTCCCAGGGGCGCTTGCCCGCGTGGAACTGGGCGGTCTTGAACTTCGTGGCGTAGGGGGCCACGGACATGCGGTCGATGCGGAGCATCTCCTCCATGTAGGCGATCTTCTCGCCGCTGATGCCGTCGGCATCGTAGATGTAGCCATCGGGGCCGGAGATGGTGACGACCTTGGCGCCCAGCTGGGTGGCCTTGGTGACGGCGCCCCAGGCCACGTTGCCGAAGCCGGACACGGCGACCTTCTTGCCTCCGATGGAATCCCCCTTGGTCTTCAGGGCCTCTTCCGCGAAATAGACCACGCCGTAGCCCGTGGCCTCGGGGCGCACGAGGCTGCCGCCCCAGTACTGGCCCTTGCCCGTGAGGACGCCCGTGAACTCGTTGGCGAGCTTCTTGTACATGCCGAACATGTAGCCCACTTCGCGGCCACCCACGCCGATGTCGCCGGCCGGCACGTCCGTGTTGGGGCCGATGTGGCGAAACAACTCCATCATGAAGGACTGGCAGAAGCGCATCACTTCGGCGTCGGACTTGCCGTTGGGATCGAAGTTGGAGCCGCCCTTGCCGCCGCCCATGGGCAGGCCCGTGAGGCTGTTCTTGAAGATCTGCTCGAAGCCCAGGAACTTCAGGGTGTCGAGGGTGACGTTGGGGTGGAAGCGGATGCCGCCCTTGTAGGGCCCGATGGCGCTGTTGAACTGCACGCGCCAGCCTGGATTGATGCGGATCTGACCCTTGTCGTCCACCCAGGGCACGCGGAAGCCGATGGCGCGCTCGGGCTCGACCAGGCGCTCCAGGATGGCGTTCTTCTTGTACTTGGGCTCCTTCTCGAGCACCGGGGCGAGGGAGTGGAGGATCTCGGTGGCGGCCTGGATGAACAGGCTCTCCCAGGGGGCCTTCTTCTTGAGGCCCTCAAGGACTTCGTTGACGTACTGGCTCATGGTTCCCCCAGGAAGGAAGGTGGTGCGGAAGAAGGGCGCATGCCCCGGGTCAGGATGGTCTAGGTGATGGGTCCGCCACGAGGCCCGTCCCAAGGCTGCGGCGCGTTTCAAAGGCGGAAACAGGACGACATGACTCTAGCCGCAGGAAGCAGGCCGGGCGAGGGGCAGGTATCAAGAGGTGATGCGGAGCACTAAATCGGAGGCAATTCGGGGGTTGGGGGGATGATTGGTTAACAGAATGTAAAGACGAGCTGATCCGTCCATCCTTCCCTGGTTTCGCCTCGCCACGGCCTTCCACCCTACGATGGTCCCTACCATGCCCCGGACGCGCCCCATCCTCCAGCTCAGGACCAGGATCACCCTCCTGGTCAGCCTGATTCTGGGTCTGGCCCTGCTCGTGACGGGCGTGCTGGTGGACTGGAAGCTGGAGCAGCAGGCCCGGGAGGCCCTGGGCGACAAGGTGATCCTGCTGTCGCGCATCATGGCGGAGTCGGAGATCGTGCATGACGGGCTGACGGGCCGGCGCGATCCAGGCCAGGTCCAGGAGCTCGCGGAACGGACCCGCATCGCCGCCGGCGTGGATTATGTCGTGGTGATGGACATGAACGGCCTCCGGCTCTCCCACCCCAACCCATCCGTGATCGGCGCCCGTTTCGCCGGCGGGGACGATGCGGAGGTCTACCGGGGGCGGTCCTACCTCTCCGTCGCGCAGGGGACGCTCGGGGTTTCCCTGCGCGCCTTCACCCCCGTCCGGCTGGGGGACCGGCAGGTGGGCGCCGTGGCCGTGGGTCTCCTGCAGTCGGGGGTGGATCGCGCCATCGTGAGCGTGCAGAAACGCATCCTGTTCGGCGGCGTCGTCGGTTTCGCAGCCGGGATCCTCGGCGCCATGTACCTGGCGGGCCGCATCAAGCGGATCCTGATGGGCATGGAGCCCCAGGAGATCTCGACCCTGCTCCAGCAGCGCAGCGCCATGCTGCACTCCGTCCGGGAGGGCATCATCGGGGTGAACCGCGACATGGTGGTCACGCTCGTCAACGAGGAGGCCATGCGCCTGTTCGCCCTGGCCGGAAGCCACGGCGACCTGGTGGGCCGCCCGGTGGAGGAGGTCCTGCCCAGTTCGAGGCTCCGCACCATCGTCGAGACCGGCCAGGCGGAGTATGACCAGGAGAGCGACATCCTGGGGCTGCCCATCCTCACGAACCGCGTTCCCGTGCTGGTGGAAGGCCGCATCGCCGGAGCCCTGGCCACCTTCCGGGACAAGACCGAAGTGAACCGCCTGGCCGAGCAGCTGACGGGGGTCCGCTTCTACGCCGACGCCCTCCGGGCCCAGACCCATGAGTTCATGAACAAGCTCCACGTGATCCTCGGGCTGGTGCGGCTGGAGGAGTACGACCGCCTCAAGACCTTCATCACCGGAGTGGCGGGGCGGCTGGACGACGAGGTGGGCTTCGTGGTCCAGCGGATCAAGGACCCCGTCGTCGCAGGCTTCCTGCTGGCCCGGCTCGCCTCCGCGCGGGAGCAGGACATCCTCATGCAGCTGGATCAGGATGCCTCGCTCCCCCCCCTGTCGGATGACACGGTCTCCCACGACCTCGTCACGGTCCTGGGCAACCTGCTGGAAAACGCGGTGGAGGCCATCGGGACGGGCTCCCGCCGCGAGATCCAGGTCTCCCTCCGGCCCGAAGGCGCCCAGCTGCATCTGTCCGTGATGGACAGCGGTCCTGGACTGCCCGAAGAGGTCCTGGCCAAGGCCTTCACGCTGGGTTTCTCCACCAAGGGCGAGAACCGCGGCTTCGGGCTCTGGCAGGCCGCCCGGACCATCGAGGCCCGGGGGGGACGCCTGGTGGGCCAGAACCGGGAGGGGGGCGGCGCGGTCTTCACCGCCTCGCTCGACCTTTTCCCGGGGGAGGAACCATGATCCGGGTCCTGCTCGTCGAAGACGATCCCATGGTGGCCGAGCTCAACCGGATGTACCTGAGCCGGGTGGCCGGTTTCGAGATCGTGGCGTCGGTCCGGAACGGCCCCGAGGCGCTGGCGCTGCTTCAGGAGCGCCCCGTGGACCTGCTGCTGCTGGACATCTTCATGCCCGGGCAGAGCGGCATCGAACTCATGGGTGAGATCCGCAAGCAGGCCCTCGACGCGGACGTGATCTTCGTGACCGCCGCCCGGGACACGGCGACCATCGACCGGGCCCTGAAGCTGGGCGCCATGGACTACCTCATCAAGCCCTTCGAGTTCGAGCGGCTCAAACAGGCGCTGGAGCACTACCGCGAGACCCGCCACATGATCCGGCGGGGGGAGACCCTTGATCAGACCGCGCTCGACCGGCGCCTGGGCCGCCGGCCCATGGAGGGCCGGAAGGCGGAAGGGCTCCCCAAGGGCCTGGATCGGAACACCCTGGACAAGGTGATGAAGGCCATCTCCACCTGGCCCGAGGAATCCCCCTGGTTCACCAGCGAAGAGATCGGCCAGCAGGTGGGCATCTCGAGGGTCTCCGTCCGGAAGTACTTCGAGTTCCTCTGCACGCTCAAAGTGCTTCGCATGGAACCCGGGTACGGCACCGGGGGGCGCCCGGTCCACCGCTTCCTGTTCCAGCGGGCTTATCTGCGCGAGGTCCAGCGGTATTTATGATTCTCCGGGGGTCCCCCCCGCCACGCATGCGTGGCAGGGATCTAAGGGCGCGCTGCGCGCATACCCCCGGACCCCCGCGCTCAGCCCAGCAGAGCCGGGCTTCGCTTGTGATTCTCCGGGGGGGTCACACCACACCCGTGAGACTGGCCCTGCTTTCAATAGTTTCAAATCCGGGAATCAACTTCCAGAACGACCGTCCCTGGGCCTGGTACCCCAGGATTGGGAAAACGACTGGTAGGTCGCGTGAGCAGCACGTCTGCCCGGCAGCGGGGGCCACTCCCCGCCGCACGCCTCCACCTCGGCATCTTTCCCACTGCGTTCCCACCCGGCCCGATCAGGGCCGACGATCGCCCATCCCCGGATTTTCCAAGAAAGGACCATAGACATGTTCAAGCGTGCCGCATCAAAGCTGTACAACTGGGTCGCCCTCATGATCGTCCTCGGCGCGCTGCTGGGGCACTTCTTCCCCGGCGTAGCCGTGAAGATGCAGCCCGTGGCCGATGGCTTCATCGCCCTCATCAAGATGCTCATCCCCCCGGTGATCCTCTGCAGCGTGGTGCTGGGCATCGCGGGCTCCGGCAGCATCAAGAAGGCCGGCCGCGTGGGCGGGAAGGCCATCCTGTATTTCGAAATCGTCAGCACCCTGGCGCTGGTCATCGGCCTCGTCATGGCCAACGTCTTCGGACCCGGCCGGAGTTTCCATGCTGATCCCTCCAAGCTGGATCCCAAGTTGGTGGCGGGCTACGTCGCCCAGGCCCATCACATGACCGTCACGGACCACCTCCTGAAGATGATCCCCAAGACGATGTTCAGCGCCTTCACGGATGGCGACATCCTGCAGGTGCTGCTGATCTCCGTGCTGCTCGGGTTCTCCGTGGCCGCCCTGAGCGAGAAGCACAAGGCGCCCCTCATCGGCTTCCTGGAGAACGTCAGCAAGATGTTCTTCGGCGTCATGCACCAGATCCTCTACCTCGCCCCCCTGGGCGCCGGTGCGGCCATCGCCTACACCATC
>DASXVC010000075.1:0-14764 GCA_036504495.1 Geothrix sp. | reverse complement strand
GTCGCCAGGCTTCAGCTTCCCGTCGGCGATGAGGTGCTTGATCTGCTCCACGATTTCCTCGTAGAGCCTCCTGGACTTGATCGGTGTGAGTTCCATATATAAATATCCTAAATGATGAAAAGGAAATGAGATGTAAAATGTGATTAAAAGCAAGCGTCTTGCTTATGGTCTGACCACTAGACCTATTGTAGGCTTCTGCCAGGCTCTTTCCAAAAACTCCACCTTTTCATCTCCTACCCCCACTCTGGAGGCTGCATGACCCCCTGGACCCAAGTCTATTCCCCCGTCATGGGGAATATCTTTCTCTCCGCCCTGGTGGCCGCTTTACCAGTCTTCGTGCTGCTGGGCTTCCTGGCCAAGCACGTGAAGGCCCACTACTCCGCCATCCTGGGCCTCGTCACCTGTTACGCGGTGGCCGTCCTGATCTACAAGATGCCTGCGGGCATGGCCAGCATGGCGGCGGTCCACGGCGCCCTCTTCGGCCTGCTCCCCATTGGCTGGATCGTGCTGAACGCCATCTTCATCTACGACATCACGGTGAAATCCGGCGACTTCGAGGTGGTGAAGCACTCCATCGCGGGACTGGCCGGTGATCGCCGCATCCAGGCCCTGCTGATCGCCTTCAGCTTCGGCGCCTTCATTGAGGGCGCCGCCGGCTTCGGCACGCCTGTGGCGATTTCCGCGGCCATGCTGATCGGCCTCGGCTTCCGGCCCCTCCAGGCCGCCGGCCTGGCCCTCATCGGCAACACCGCCCCCGTGGCCTACGGCGCCCTGGGCAGCCCGCTCATCGCCTTGGCCGGCGTGACCGGCCTCCCCCTGGACATGCTGAGCGCCGCTGCGGGCCGCATTCTGCCCATCTTCTCGCTGATCGTGCCCTTCTGGATCATCTGGACCATGGCTGGACGCAAGGCCATGATGGAAGTCTGGCCGGCCTGCCTGGTGGCCGGTGGCAGCTTCGCCATCACCCAGTTCGCCGTGAGCAACTACCACGGCCCCTGGCTGGTGGACATCATCGGCGCCATCGTCTCCATGGTGTCCCTGGTCCTGTTCCTGAAGATCTGGCAGCCCAAGAACATCTGGCGCTATGAGCATGAGCGCGAAGAAGCCCATGCGGCCAAGGTCGAGCAGAGCACTGGCAAGATCGTGAAGGCATGGATGCCCTGGGTATTCCTGTCCCTGTTCGTGTTCGCCTGGGGCACCCCGCAGGTGAAGACCTTCCTCAACGGCGGCACTAAGACCGCGCCCAACTTCCTGAACGGCTACACCGTCAAGACCTTCGAAATCCCCAAGCTCCACAAGATGGTCATCAAAGCTCCTCCTGTTGTGGCCAAGCCTTCGGCTGAAGCCGCCGTTTGGACCTTCAACTGGCTCTCCCTCACGGGTACCAGCCTCCTCCTCGCCGGCATCTGCAGCGGCCTGCTGGTCGGCTTCGGACCCCTCGAACTCGTCAAGATCTTCGGCAAGACCGTCAATCGCGTGAAGATCTCCCTGCTCACCATCGCCGCCATGCTGGCCCTGGGCTTCGTGTCCAAGTCTGCGGGTCTGGATGCCACCATGGGTCTGGCCTTTGCCAGCACCGGCGTCCTCTTCCCCTTCTTCAGCGCCATGCTGGGCTGGCTGGGTGTGGCCCTGACGGGCAGTGACACCTCTGCCAACGTGCTCTTCGGCGGCCTCCAGAAGATCACCGCCGAGCAGCTGGGCCTGAACCCGATCCTCACCGCCGCGGCCAACACCACCGGCGGCGTCATGGGCAAGATGATCGACGCCCAGAGCCTCGTGGTGGCTTCCGTGGCCACCAACCAGCAGGGCGAGGAGGGCACCATCCTCCGTTACGTGTTCTTCCACAGCCTCGCCCTGGCCGCCATGGTCGGCGTCGTGATCTTCCTCTACGCGAAGGTCCTGCCCGCCAACTGGATGCCCCAGCTTCCGCCCGCGCCTGCCGCGGTGACGGCGCCTGCCGCCCCGGCCGCGACCGCTGCCGTACCCACCCCTGCCCCCGCCAAGTAAGCCGGGCAGCGCTCTGATGTAAGACCCGGGTCCCGCCGTGCCACACCAGGCCGGCGGGACCTTTTTCCCGAATTGATGATCCAGAGGATGTTTCTCATGAGCACCGCCATCGCCCTTTCCCTGAGGGAAGCCCTTGTCGCCATCGTGGGACCCGACCGTGTCCTGGACCGGCCGGTGGACCTGATCGCCTTCGCCTCCGACGCGAGCTTCTACCGGCTCATCCCCAAGGCGGTGGTCTTCGCCAGCAGTGTGGATGAGGTCCGGGGCCTGTTCCGGCTCAGCCGCGAACTCAAGGTCCCCATGACCTTCCGGGCCGCGGGCACGAGCCTCTCAGGCCAGTCGGTGTCGGATGGCATCCTGGTGGAAGTGGCCCGCAACTGGCGGGGCATCCAGGTGCTGGAGAGCGGCGCCAAAGTCAAGGTGCAGCCCGGCGTCATCGGCGCCCATGTGAACCACGCCCTGCGGCCCTACCGCGCCAAGATGGGACCGGATCCCGCGTCCATCAACACCTGCACCGTGGGCGGCATCCTCTCCAACAACTCCAGCGGCATGTGCTGCGGCGTCACCCAGAACGCGTACCACACGCTGGAGTCCCTGACCTTCGTCCTGCCTTCGGGCACCGTGGTCGATACTGCGGCTGCCGACGCAGATGCCCGCTTCCGCGAAGCGGAGCCCGCCTTGGCCGAAGGGCTGCTGAGGCTGAAGAAGGACCTCGAATCCAACCGGGCCCTGGCCGAGCGCATCCGCGCCAAGTACAAGATGAAGAACACCACGGGCTATTCGCTCAACGCCTTCATCGATTTCGACCGGCCGGTGGACATCTTCCGCAACCTGCTCGTGGGTTCCGAAGGCACTCTGGCCTTCATCGCCGAGGCCGTCCTGAAGTCCGTGCCCGACCTGCCCGTGAAGGTGACGGGGTTCCTCATCTTCCCCGACCTGCACGCGGCCTGCGCGGCCATCGTGCCCCTGCGCGACGCCGGCGCCGCGGCCCTGGAGCTGCTGGACCGCGCCTCGCTGCGGTCCGTGGAGAACCAGGCGGGCATCCCGCCCAGCATCAAGTCGCTACCGGAGGGGGCCGCCGCCCTGCTGGTGGAGTTCCAGGGACAGTCCGAGGCCGCCCGCGCCGAGCTGGAGCGTCTGGCCCTGGCCGCCGCTGCGGACCTGAAGCTCATGGAACCGGCCCGCTTCACCCACGATCCCGTGGAGCAGGCCCTGCTCTGGAAGATCCGGTCCGGCACCTTCCCCTCCGTGGGGGCGGTCCGCAAGCGCGGCACCACGGTGCTCATCGAGGATGTGGCCTTCCCCATCGAGAAGCTGGCCGATGCCGCCGTGGACCTCACGAAGCTCTTCGCCAAGCACAACTACGATGAAGCCATCCTCTTCGGCCATGCCAAGGACGGAAACCTGCACTTCGTCATCACCCAGTCCTTCAACGACCAGGCCGCCGTGGACCGCTACTCCGCCCTCATCGACGACGTGGTCGAGCTGGTGGTGAAGAAATACGACGGGGCGCTGAAGGCCGAGCACGGCACGGGCCGCAACATGGCACCCTTCGTGGAAGCGGAGTGGGGCCCGGAAGCCAAGGCCGTCATGGAGCAGCTCAAGGCCCTGGTGGACCCCGAACGCCTGCTGAACCCCGGCGTCATCCTCAACGCTGATCCCAAGTGCCACCTGTCCGACCTCAAGCCCATGCCCGGCGTGGAGGAGGAAGTCGACAAGTGCATCGAGTGCGGCTACTGCGAGCCCAAGTGCCCCAGCCGCGAGCTCACGCTGACCCCCCGCCAGCGCATCGTCGTCCGCCGCGAGATGGCGCGCCTGGAGGCCAACCGCGAGAACCCCGGCCTGCTCGCCTCCCTGCGGGAAGTCTTCCCCTACATGGCCCTCGACACTTGCGCCGTGGACGGGCTCTGCGCCACCGCCTGCCCCGTGAGCATCGACACCGGCCAGCTCACCAAGCGGTTCCGCCGCGCCAGCCACAGCCGCCGGGCCCAGAAGATCGCCCTCTCGGTGGCCCGGAATTTCGCCACCGTGGAACCGGTCATGCGCCTGGCGCTGCGTTCGGGCCACATCGTCCAGAGCATCTTCGGCCCCAAGGCCATGCCCTTCATCACCCGGGCCATGAAGGCCTTCGGCGCCTCCCACCAGTGGAGCCCGGAGATGCCCAAGCCCGCCAAGGCCGCGCTGCCCGTGACCTCCCTGGAAGGCGCCCAGGCCATCTATTTCCCTGCCTGCATCTCCCGCATGATGGGCCACCTGCCTGGTGAACCCGAGGACCTGAGCCTCGTGGAGGCCCTGGTTAAGGTGGCCGAGCGGGCCGGGATGCCCGTCCACATCCCCTACGACGTGGAAGGCACCTGCTGCGGCGTGCCCTTCTCCTCCAAGGGCTACGACGAGGCCCACCGCTACACCGTGAACCATGCCATCGAGAAGTTCTGGGAATGGAGCCAGCAGGGCCGCCTCTCCGTCGTGATGGACACCAGCCCCTGCACCTACGGCATGCTCACGTGCCGGGCCTACCTCACGCCCGAAAACCAGGCGAGGTTCGACAAGCTGAAGATCGTCGACAGCACCGCCTTCGCCAACGATGTGCTGCTGCCCCGCCTGAAGGTGCTGCGGAAGGTGGGCTCCG
This sequence comes from Geothrix sp., assembly GCA_036504495.1. Taxonomy (GTDB): domain Bacteria; phylum Acidobacteriota; class Holophagae; order Holophagales; family Holophagaceae; genus Geothrix. The sequence continues at coordinate 10,128 of DASXVC010000075.1, read as the reverse complement.
TGGTGCTCCATCCCGTCTGCTCCGTGACGAAGATGAACCTCCTGCCCCAGCTGGAGGGCGTGGCCAAGGCCTGTGCGGACAAGGTCGTGGTTCCCCGGGATGCCGGCTGCTGCGGCTTCGCCGGAGACCGAGGCTTCACCCATCCGGAACTGACCGCTTCGGCCACCAAGCACGAAGCCCGCGAGGTGAAGGCCCAGACTTTCGACGGGCACTACGCCAGCAGCCGCACCTGCGAGGTGGGCCTGACCCGGTCCACCGGCGAAATCTACCGGAGCTTCCTATACTTGCTCGAGTCAGCGACCCGGCCGGAGGTGGTCAAGTGAGCGCGAAACCAACCAAGGTCTACTTTTACGGCACCTGCCTGGTGGACCTTTTCTTCCCTGACGCGGGCATGGCCGGCATCCAGCTGCTTCGCCAGGCTGGCGTGGAGGTCATCTTCCCCGAAGGCCAGACCTGTTGCGGGCAGCCCGCCTTCAACTGCGGCTACTGGGAAGAGGCCCGCGATGTGGCCTGCACCCAGGTGGCGCTCTTCCCCCAGGACCTGCCCGTGATCCTGCCCTCCGGCAGCTGCGCGGGCATGATGAAAGTCCACTATCCCGAGCTGTTCCACGGCCAGCCCGAGGAAGCGAAGGTCCGCGCCTTCAGCGCCCGGGTGTACGAGCTGACCCAGTTCCTGGTGGACGTGCTGGATGTGAAGCTGAAGGACCTGGGCGAGCCCGTGAAGGTCACCTGGCACAGCTCCTGCCACGCGGTCCGCGACCTGGGACTGAAGGGCGAGCCCCAGGCCCTCATCGGCCAGCTCTCGAACGTGGAGCTGGCGCCCCTCACCCGGGAGCACGAGTGCTGCGGTTTCGGCGGCACCTTCTCCGTGCGCCAGCCTGAGATCTCCGCGGCCATGTCCTGCGACAAGGCTGCGGATGCTGAAGCGACAGGCGCTTCCGTGGTCCTGTCCACGGATGGCGGCTGCCTGCTCAATGTGAATGGCACGCTGGAAGCCAAGAACAGCAAGCTCAAGGTCCAGCACGTCGCCGAATTCCTGTGGGAGCGCACCCGTGCACGCTGAGACCGACATCCTTTTCCGTGACTCCGCCGCCAAGGCCCTGCTGGACCCCCAGCTCCGGGCCAACTTCCGCCGCGCCATGGACGGCCTCATCACCAAGCGCCGGAACCAGTTCCCCGACCCCAACGACCTCCAGGACCTGCGGGACCTCAGCACGGCCATCCGCTCCCGCAGCCTCCTCTGCCTGCCCGAACTGCTCGAGCAGTTCGAGGCCAACTGCGCCAAGAACGGCATCAAGGTCCACTGGGCGGAGACCTGCGAGCAGGCCAACGAGCTGATTCTGGGCATCCTCCAGGCCAAGGGCGCCAAGACGCTGGTCAAGGGCAAGAGCATGGTCTCCGAGGAGATGCACCTCAACGCCTACCTTGAATCCAAGGGCATCGAGGCCCTGGAATCCGACCTGGGCGAGTACATCATCCAGCTGGATGGCGAAACGCCGAGCCACATCATCATGCCGGCCATCCACAAGAACAAAGACCAGATCGCCCGGCAGTTCAGCCAGAAGATCAAGGACGCGAAGTACACCGAGGACGTGGACGAACTCACCGCCATGGCCCGGAAGGTGCTACGCCAGAAGTTCCTCGACGCCGACGCAGGCCTGTCCGGTGTGAACTTCGCCGTTGCCGAAACCGGGACCCTCTGCCTGGTGGAGAACGAGGGCAACGGCCGCATGAGCACCCACGTACCGCCCCTCCACATCGCCGTCATGGGCCTGGAGAAGGTCGTGGCGCGGCTCGAAGACGTGGCACCGCTCTACGCCATCCTCACGCGCTCGGCCACGGGCCAGGCCGTGAGCACCTACTTCAACCTGATCACCGGGCCTCGCGGCGTGGGCGAGAAGGACGGTCCGCAGGAAGTCCATGTGGTCATCCTCGACAACGGCCGCTCGCGGATCTACGCCGATCCCCAGCTGCGCGCCACCCTGCGCTGCATCCGCTGCGGCGCCTGCATGAACCACTGCCCGGTCTACACCCGCGTGGGCGGCCACGCCTACGAGGCCGTCTACCCCGGTCCCATCGGCAAGATCCTCACGCCGCAGATGGAGGGCGTGGGGGTCCGCCACGACCTGATCCACGGTTCCAGCCTCTGCGGCGCCTGCGCCGAAGTCTGCCCCGTGGAGATCCCCATCCCGGAGATCCTGGTGCGGTTGCGCCGGGAGGCTACCCACGAGGATGTCGGATCCACGGTCGTCGGCAAGGGCACGGGCCGGACCCTGTCCGAGGACTGGGCCTGGCGCCTCTGGGCCGGAGTCACCAAGCGCCCTGCCCTCTACCGCCTCGCCACCTGGTTCGCCACCCGCTTCGGCAAGGCCCTCCCGGCCAATGCGCCCCTCATCAAGGCCTGGACCCAGTCCCGCACCAAACCCGTACCGGCCCGCCGCTCGCTCAGTGAACGTGCCCGCGCCGAGGGAGTTCCCCATGTCTAATCCCCGCCCCGCCACTGATTCCCGCGCCGCCATCCTCGGCCGCCTGCGCGCTGCCGGCGAAGCCGGCGCCCTGCCCGACCTCGATACCGCCGTCCTCGAACGCCGGCAGTGGTCCCCCACCGAGCGGGTGGCCCAGCTGCGCAAGGGCATGGAAGCTGTCCACACGGAGTTCCTGGAGGCCACCCCGGCCACCTGGCCCGCCGTGGTCCGGGCCTTCTGCGACCGCGAGGGCCTGAAGAACCTGCTCTACGGTCCCGCCAGCGAGGCCGGGGCAGCCCTGGCCGCCGCCTGGGCGCCCGGTGGCGCTCAGCTCATGCCCTACGACCATCCCGTGGAGTCCTTCAAGCAGGAGCTCTTCACGAATGTCGACGCCGGCTTCACCGGCACCGTCGGTGGCGTTGCGGAGACCGGCGGCCTGCTGCTGATGCCCGGACCCGCCGAGCCGCGCCTCATGTCCCTGGTGCCGCCCGTCCACATCGCCCTGCTGCGGGCCTCCACCATCCTGGACAGCTTCTGGTACGCCGTGAAGGCCCTGGGCTGGGGCCGCAGCCTCCCACCCAACGCCCTGCTGATCTCCGGCCCCAGCAAAACAGCCGATATCGAGCAGACCCTCGCTTACGGCGTCCACGGCCCCAAGCGCCTCATCGTGGTGCTCGTGGATGATCTGACGTAGACGAAGACCCGCGCCCCCGCTAGACTGTTCCTTCATGGCTGGGTAGCTCAGGTGGTTAGAGCGAGGGTCTCATAATCCCTAGGTCGGCAGTTCGAGTCTGCCTCCAGCCACCACCGAGAAGGTCGGAGCCACAGCTCCGACCTTCTTCTGTACGCCCGGCAGAGAAAGCAGACTCGGACTGCCGAGAAGCAGTGGCGGCCAAGTAGCCCATAGCGAGCAAGGCCCCAGTGGGGCCTGCGCAGCGTACATGGGCGTGGCCAGCCACGCGCCAGTTCGAGTCTGCCCGACCGTTTTGCACGAGCCCGATCGGCGGCCCGGCTGACTCGGGTCACGGCCCTCGCCCCTTCGGGGCCGCCATCGGCTACGCCGATGCGGTCCTATTCGCTTCGCGAATGGTGCCCGCAGCGAGCAAGGCCCCAGTGGGGCCTGCGCAGCGTACATGGGCGTGGCCAGCCACGCGCCAGTTCGAGGCTGCCTCCACCAGCACTCAAGATTGAGTGAACCGATTAAGGTCAGCCCCTACGGCCCTCTCCACTGCCATTCCGAAACCTTCCGGTCGAAATGCTCGGCCGCAATCCCATACATGGCGTCAAACGAATCCAGGCGTCCCTGTGGGTCGAAATGGGCCCTCAGATACGCATGAAACCCCTTCTTGTCACCCTCCGGTGTCCAGACCGCGGAGGAGGGATCTGGTTCCCACCATTGGAGAACAACACCATCCACGTCCTGCCTGACATGGTCGGCCTTGCCCGCGCCCGATTCGACCTGTTCGCGGGTGGGCCAGGGCTCCTTGATGAACCCTGGGTGCTCCGGCCCGCTAGAGCTGCGCCCTGTGATCATGCTGCCGGTCGAGAGGTTCCTGCTCCGTTCGATGAGCGTCCCGAAGTAAGCGAAGGCGTCTGTCTTGCGTGCCTTCTCTTCCTCTTGGGACCTGCCGCAACCGCCCAGCACCCCCAGGATGGATATCGCGCAACCCAGCCGTAGAAGGGCCGTCCGTCTGGCGTTCCAAAGGGAGACTCGGGTCATGGGAGGGCAACTCCAGAATTGGGCCGAAGGGGTGCTTCGAAGAGAATACGCGCATCCCGAATCGGCCTCCCCACGGAAGTCCCATGCCCCAGCGCCGATTCAGCTCTCCGCCTTCGGCTCCTCCTGCCCGGTCTTCCCCCGCTTCGGGAACATGGTCCCCACGCAGTCCGGGCAGACACCGTGGGAGAAGCCCACTTCGGAGTGCTCGCTGATGTAGTGTTCCAGCTGGTTCCAGTAGCCCTTGTCGTCCCGGATCTTCTTGCAGCTGGCGCAGATGGGGAGGAGGCCGGACAGCTGTTTCACTTTGCCGAGGGCGGAGGAGAGATCCTCGTTCCGGGCGTGCAGTTCCTCGGTTCGCTTGGCCACGAGGGCCTCGAGCTCGGCCTTGCTGCGGGCCAGGGCGGCCACGCGAAGCCGCAGGATGGCGAAACCGGCGCCCAGGAAAGCCACCCCCGCCAGGCCCAGGGCCCACCAGGTCTGCCACCAGGGTGGCCGGACCTGGAAATCAAGGCCCGACGCGGGCCCGAAAGAACCTTCCTTGGCCGATGCACGAACCTCGAAGCGGTAGTGCCCTCCAGGCAGTGCGGGGTACCGGACCAGTGGCACGTCGGTGTCCCGCCATCCATCCTCGAGGCCCACAAGCCGCACCTGGAAATGGGTCTCCCGCTCGTCCAGGTACGTGGGAGCGGCCACCCTGAAAGCCACGGTGGCCTCCCGGTGGGCCACGGGAGCGAGGTTGGCATAGGGAGGTTCCAGCCGCTGGCTGCCATAGGCGAACTGGAGGATGTGCGCCTGCACCGGCGTTACGGAAGCCTCGGTACCGGCGGCTTCGAAGCGCACCAGTCCGGCGGCGGTGCCCACCCAGACCCTGCCGCCTTCCGTCAGCAGGGCCTGGATGGCACAGTCCTCGCTCACCATCCCATCCTGCTGCCCGAGATGAAGCGGTGGATCCAGGCGCTCCAGGCCCTGATCCGAGGTGGCCCAGGTCTGCCCCCGGTCGTCCACCTCGACCGCGTAGATCAGGTTGGCGTGGAGCCCCTTCCCTTTGGTGCGCTGCTCCAACACCGTGAGCCGGTCCCCCTCCACACGGATCCGCGTGAGGCCCTGGGGCTCCTGGTAGTAAATCCAGGCGGTCCCGTCGGGCAGGAAGGCCATGCCGTAGAGGCCAAAGGGGAGGAGGCCCTGTTTTTCCGTGAACAACCGCCAGGGGCCCACCACCTCTTTCACGTACAGTCCAGCCGTGGCGGCGGCCCAGAGCCGCCCCTGCCCGTCCTCGCGGATGCGGAAGATGCCGAGGGTGCCCTCGCCGGGGGCCTTCACCTCCTGGACGAGGCGGCGCGTGGCGGGGTCCCAGCGGAGGATCCCTTTCCGCACATGGCTCAGCCAGATCCGCCCCTGGGAATCCTCCATCACGTTGTTCACGGAATAGCCGAGGTCCCCCAGGGGAGCCACTTCGGCCTTGTGGCGCCCCGGCCGGAGCCAGAGGGTGGGACCGATGGTGCTGACCATCCAGAGGGTGCCGGTCCGGTCCAGGACCAGGCTCTTGATGCGTTGGCCTTCGGTGCCTGGAATCCGCGTCACGGCCGTGGGGGCCACCCGCAGAGCCCCATCATCGGTGGCGGCCAGAAGGTTGCCCCCCGGGTCGCGGGTGATGGACCAGACCACCTCACCGGAAGTCCCACCGACCAGGGCGTGGTTCCAGACGCGCCCCCCACCCTGGAGCCGGGCCAGGGCCGTGCCCAGGATCCAGAGGCTGCCCTCCCGGTCCCGGAAGACCGTGCGAACCCAGCGGAACGGCAGGCCCCCGGAGGCATCCATGCGTTCGGTCTGGTCTCCGGAGAGATGCAGGGCCCCAGCCTGGGTGGGGAGCCAGACGGATCCGTCGCCATCGAGGAAGGGGACGCTGTTGGGTGAGAGGCTCGCACTCAACAGGCTCGATTGGTCGGTGAAGCGGCCGGCACCGCGGGCCTTCATGACCAGCTTCCGGCCAGAGCCGGCCCAGAGCCGCCCCTCACCGTCCTCTACCACCAGGGAGACGCCGCCCTTGGGAAGGCCTTCGGCCGGGCTCCATTGCAGCTGGGAATGATCCGGCAGGAAGGTGGTGATACCCGCTTCCGTGCCCAGGTGCATGGCGCCTCCAGCCCCCGCGCCCAGGGTGGCGTTCACGCCTTCCGGCCGTGAGGCCCGGCGCTGGAGTTGCAAGCCGTCCTCCTGCACAAACAACCCCTGCCGGGCCATGGCCCAGAGACGGCCCTGCTGGTCGAGCGCGAGGGTATCAGTGGGCAAGGGACCCGGCAGGTTGCCGAAGCGGGCCGGCTCGATGTGACCTTCCCGGAGCCGCACCAACCCTCGCAGGGTGGCCACCCACACCCCTCCTCCCCGGACGGGCAGCACCCGGTGGACAAAGTCGGAGGGCAGGCCATCCTCGCGGGTCCAGCGGCGGCATTGCCCGCCTTCATAACGGAGCAGGCCGTTTTCCGTCCCCACCCAGAGGAAGCCGTCCGCATCCTGGGTCAGCGAGGTGATGGCCCCCGAGGGAAGCCCCTGGGCCGGACCCATCACGGCGAAAGGGCGATGCCATCCCGCAGCCGCCAGGCTGATGACGCCCAGCAACCCCATCAAGATGACTCGCCGCCCTGCCATGCACACCCCTCACAAGCTCACCGTATTATCGGAAGCGCCGCGGTTCCACCTGATTCCTCACCCCTGGCCCAGCACCCGCCGGTAGAGGGTTTCGTACTGATCCACGATGGGCCCTTCGGCAAAGGTCCCCAGGGCCCGGTCCCGGGCCGCGCCACCCATGGTCCGGCGCAGGTCCTCGTCGAGCAGGAGCTTCACCACATCGGCCGCCATGGCTTCCACGTCGCCCACGGGCTCCAGGAATCCATCCACCCCATGGCGGACCACTTCAGGCAGGCCACCCACCCGGCTGGCGATGACCGGCACCTGGTGGCCCATGGCCTCCAGGGCCGCCAGGCCGAAGCTTTCGGTGGCGCTGGGCAGCAGGAAGAGGTCGGAGCAGGCCAGCACGGTGCCGATGTCCAGTTGCTTGCCCGTGAACCGCACCTCGGCAGAGAAACCACGGTCCCGGCAGAAGGCTTCGGCCTCCACACGGTCTGGGCCATCGCCCACCATCACCAGGCGGGCCGGAACCTCCTGGCGGACGCGCTCGAAGATCCTGAGCACATCCATCACGCGCTTCACGGGACGGAAGTTGGAGATATGGGTCAACACGAAGGTGGCCTTGGGCGCCAGCCAGGCGCGGCAATCGGGCCGCTCGTCCTGGGGGGGCTCCACGAAGTTGCCGATGACATCGATGGGCCGGTCCACATCGAAGGTGCGGATGGTTTCCTGCCGCAGATACTCGGATACCGCCGTCACCCCGTCGCTCTCCCGGATGGCCATCTTGACCATGGGCAGGTAGCTGGGATCGCTGCCCACCACCGTGATGTCCGTGCCATGCAGGGTGGTCACGACCTTCAGGCCCGGGATGGCCATGCGGGCCAGCAGGGCCGCCATGGCATGGGGAATGGCGTAGTGCGCATGGATGATCTGCAGGCCATGGTGCTCGGCCACGTCCGCCATCTTGGAGCCCAGAGCGATGGAATAGGGGGCATCCTCGAAGAGCGGATAGGTGGTGGCCCGGACCTCGTGGAAGTTGATGCGGTCCTCGAAGCCCACCAGGCGGGGCGGCAGGCTGGGGCTGAGGATGTGGATCTCATGGCCCCTGGCGGCCAGCGCCTTGCCCACCTCCGTCGCCACGACGCCCGAGCCGCCGAAGGTGCTGTAACAGGAGATACCGATGCGCATGGAAGACCCTCTCTACCCGCTATGATGAACAGATCTGCGGGAATCTGCCCATGCCCCTTCTTTTCCTCCTTGCCCACTACGCGCTGACAGCCCTGAGCTGGATGCTGATCACATTGGCCCTGCTCTCGTGGTTCCCCATCGACCCGAGAAACAGGTGGGTCCGGCTTCTCCACACCATCACCGATCCCATCCTGCATCCCATCCGGAGCCTGATCCCCCCCATCGGGGGCATGAGTTTCGACATCCTCATCGCATTGATGATCCTTTGGCTGGTGCAAAGTGTCCTGGACAAGGCCATCCATTCCTGAACGGAGGCGCCATGAAGTACACCCCCCTCGACATCCAGCGCCGGGAGTTCGAGAAGGCCTTCCGCGGCATTGAGGAATCGGAGGTCAGGACCTTCCTCCACGAGGTGGCTGCCGAATGGGAAGAGCTCCTGGCAGAAAACCAGAAGCTGAAGGAAGAAATCCTCGATAGCCGGGAGCGCCTCCGCCAGTACCAGGATCAGGACCGGATCTTCCGCGAAACCCTCCTCCAGGCCCAGCGCACCCGTGAGGACGTGTTGGATGGGGCCAGCCGCGAGAAGGAACTGATCCTCCGCGAGGCCCAGTTCAAGGCGGAGGAAGTCATCCGGGATGCGCAGCAGCATGTGGTGGAGCTGGAGGTCCAGCTCCGCAACCTGAAGATGGAGCGCACCCGGTTTGTCCGTGAGCTGGAATCCCTCATGGAGCGCACCCGCCGCCACATCCAGGAAGAAGCGCCGGACATGTACCTGGCCCCGCCACCGACTTTGAACCTCGAAGGCCTTGACCTCAGCTCCCTCGACGAGCCGCCCATCCCCCCGGTTCGCCGGCCGAAAGCCGGCGGCTGATCGCACCGTCAGATCATCAGAACATCCGACCCCCTGAACACCGGAGAACCCATGTCGCACGCCGTCATTCTGAAAGCCCTCCGCAGCCCCATCGGGAAGTTCCAGGGTGGGCTGGCGCCCCTGGCTGCGCCGGATCTGGCAGCCCAGGTGATCAAGGCCCTGCTGGCCGCCGTTCCCGGCGCAGCGCCCACGGAAGCCATCTTCGGCAACGTGGTGGGCGCGGGTGTGGGCCAGGCCCCGGCCCGCCAGGCCGCCTTGCGGGGCGGCCTGCCCTCCAGTGTTTCGGCCCTCACCATCAACAAGGTCTGCGGCAGCGGCCTCAAGGCCATCCAGCTGGCCGCCAACGCGGTGCGGCTGGGCGATCACGAGGTGGTCCTGGCCGGCGGGATGGAGTCCATGTCCAACGCCCCCTACCTCATGCCCAAGCTCCGGACCGGGGCCCGCATGGGCCATACCGAGGCCAAGGACGCCATGATCCTCGATGGCCTCTGGTGCGCCATGACGGACCAGCACATGGGCCATACGGGCGAGCTGGTGGCCGACAAATATGGCGTGGGCCGCGAGACCCAGGACGCCTGGGCCGCCGAGAGCCATCGCAAGGCCGTGGCCGCCATGCAGTCCGGCGCCTTCAAGGCCGAGATCGTGCCCATCGCAGTGCCCGGCAGGAAGGGTGACGTGATCATCAGCGAGGACGAAAGCCCCCGCGCCGATTCCACGCCGGAATCCCTGGCGAAGCTGCGCCCCGCCTTCAAGAAGGACGGCACCGTCACCGCCGGCAACGCCCCCAGCGTCAACGACGGCGCCGCGGCCACCCTGGTGACCACCGAGATATACGCCAAGGCCCACGGCCTGCCCATCCAGGCGCGGATCCTCGGCACCGCCACCGCCGGTCTCGATCCCGAGTGGGTGCTCATGGCCCCGGTGGAAGCCATCCGCAAGCTGCTGGGCCAGATCGGGTGGGCGGTGAATGACGTGGACCTCTGGGAGATCAACGAGGCCTTCGCCGTGCAGCTGGTGGCCACCATGAACGAGCTGAAGCTGCCCGTGGATCGCATCAATGTCCATGGTGGCGCCGTGGCCCTGGGGCATCCCATCGGGGCTTCCGGCGCCCGGGTCATGGCCACCCTGCTCCACGCCCTTGAACGCCACGGCAAGCAGCGTGGCATCGCGGCGCTGTGTCTCGGCGGCGGAAACGCCATCGCCATGGCGGTGGAGCGAGTGTAATCCGGCGGCGAAGGAGCCTAGACAGAGAAGGGGCCCGG
>DASXVC010000074.1:0-13121 GCA_036504495.1 Geothrix sp. | reverse complement strand
TGGCTTGGGCGCTATCGGCGGCTCAGCAAGGACTATGAGCAGAGCCCTGCGAGTTCCCTCGCCTGGGTCCGATTGGCCCTCGTCGCAATCCTGATTCACCGATTTGGTGTGATTTGATTATTCGGCTACACCCTCTTAGGGCAGAGTCTTGAGCAGGGCCAGCACCTGCTGATCGTGGTCCTTTGTGCGGACATCCCGGATGATCTTTCGGATGATGCCTTGGCGATCGATCAGCACGGTGGTCCGCTTGGCGATCCCGAGGAGGGGCATCTTCACTCCATAGGCTTCGATGATGTGGCCATCGGGATCCGCCAGGATGCTGAAGGGCAGGTGGAACTTCTCTGCAAAGGCCTTGTGGCTCTGGGTCGTATCCGCGCTCACGCCCAGAATGACTGCGCCGGATGCCTGGATCGCCGCGAACCCATCCCGCAGGCTGCAAGCCTCGGCCGTGCATCCCGGCGTATCGTCCTTGGGGTAGAAATAGAGCACGACTATGGACTTCCCCTGGAAATCCGCCAGACGGACCAGAGCGCCGTGCTGGTCAGGGGCCTCGAAGGCCGGGGCCTTCATGCCCTCTGCGACCTCCCCGGCCGATAGGGCGCCGGCGATCGCCAGGATTCCCGCTGCCACTCCCAATCTCCGGTTCATGGGCACCTCCTGAGGGGTGGGAGTGTGGCACCATCGGCTGGGGCAGAGAAGAGAAACGGAGTGGGAAATTTTGGACAGAACGATGCGCATTGCCCTCATCCCCGGTGACGGCGCCGGGCCAGAGGTCATGGCTGAGGCCGAGTCGCTGCTGGACTGGGCCCGGGCGCGGGGACGCAACCTGGAGGCGGCGCGGCTGCCCTACGGGGCTGATCACTTCCTCACCACGGGGGAGACGCTTCCGGAGGAGGCCTACACGGCCTTGCGCGATGGCTGCGACGCCATCCTCTTCGGCGCCGTGGGGGACCCCCGGATTCCAGATGGGCGACACGCCGAAGGCATCCTGCTCCGCCTGCGCCAGGATCTGGAACTGACGGTCAACTTCCGCCCCTGCCGTCCCCTCCCGGGCACCGGACCATCCCGCCTGAACCTGGAAGTCTTCCGCGAGAACACGGAAGGGCCCTACTGCCTCCAGGGGTCCACCGAGCCCGGCCGGGCCGTGGACTTGGCAGTGCATACGGAACCCGCCGTGCGGCGCCTGCTGGAAGCCGCCTTCACCCGCGCGGAAACCCGCGGTTGCACCTTGACCCTGGCCCACAAGGCCAATGTGCTGAAGCACGGACATGGACTCTGGATGCGGGTGTTTCAGGAGCTGCAGGAGGACTTCCCGGAGGTATCCGCTCGCGGGATGCACGCGGATGCCCTGCTCTGCGCGTTGGTGCAGAACCCGCTCCCCTTCGGGGTGATCGCCGCCGACAACTACCTGGGCGACCTCATCAGCGACCTCACCGCCGCCTTCGCCGGTGGCATGGGCACCGCGCCCTCCCTCAGCTGGGCGCCGCACCGGCCCTTCCGTTGCGCGGTCCTGGCCGAGCCCGTGCATGGCTCCGCGCCGGATATCGCCGGGAAGGGCCTGGCCAATCCCGTGGGCATGATCCTCAGCACCGCCCTGCTCTTCCGCCACCTGGGCTGGGAACCCGAAGCCGAGGCCGTGGAAATGGCCGTGGCCAGAGCCATCGAGAAAGGCGCCAGAACCCGCGATCTGGGAGGCAACCTTGGTACCGCGGAGATGGGAACCGCCATCCGCGATCAGTTGCTCTAACCCTGCATTCCGCCACTCGTGGAAAGGGCCTTGATAAGCGGGGGCTTGCAGAGGAGTGGAGGAAAGCGGAGAACAAAACGAATTCTTATCTCCGCTTTTCTCAGCGACTCAGGTCTCCTCCGCTTTCATCAGCTATTTGATGGTGCCAGCTCAGCCTTCAGCAGCTGCGCATGACGCCGACGAGGACGCCCTGGATGTCTATGCTCTGGGGGGGGTAGCAACGGGGTTGCAGTTCGGGGTTGTGGGGGATCAGCCACACACCCTTCGTGTCACGGCGGAATTCCTTGAGGGTGACCTCCTCGCGATCGATGAGGGCCACCACCCGGTCGCCATTCCGGTATTCGCCCTTGCGCTGGAGCACCACCAGATCCCCGTCCAGGATGGCGTCATCCGTCATGGAATCGCCCCGGACTCGCAGCACGAAGAGCTCGTCCCGCTGGCGGTGGATGCTGTTGGGAACCTCGATGGGCAGGGCGCGGCTTTCGGGCAGGATGGGCGATCCGGCGGCCACATCCCCGCAGAAGGGAAAGATGCGCGGGGCGGAAACGGGCTCGGAGCGCTCCGTCCGAAGCGGAACGGCATCCGTGGCAGGGCCGGTTGCCACCACCAGGTTGTTGCCCTTGCCGTGGCTGCGGACGAGGAATCCCTTGTCCATGAGGTGCTGGACATGCTTGTGGATGGTGGACACCGCACTGGAACCTACGCCCTTGGCAATTTCCGCCAGCGTAGGGCTGCGCCCTTCGCCCTGCACGAAGGTGCGGATGAACTTCAGGACGGCCTGCTGCCGTTTGGTGAGATCACTGGTTTTCATGGCTTCAAAGGTAGGAGCCGATCCCGGGGTCGTCAATCCCTTTTTTTTCGCTTTATTTCAGACCTCCAAAGATGCTCCTTCCAGCACCTTTCATGGAAGCCCCTGGTGGCCTCTGCCATACTCAAGGATGCTGTGGCGGGCCTAGTATTTACGCCCTCTTCGTCGCCATTGCCCCGATGCGAAAGGAGTCCCATGACTGCCGCCCTTGCCTCCCCTTCGACCGCCGGAGGAGCGAAAACCCGGATCAATGATTTTTCCATCCAGGTGGCCACGGTCAACGGATCGGGTTCCCAGACCGCCAACACGGTTCTGCTGCGCGCGATCTTCCAGATGGGCGTGTTCGTCAGCGGCAAGAACCTCTTCCCCTCGAACATCGCAGGGCTTCCCACCTGGTTCACCATCCGGGCCAGCGCCAAGGGCTACGTGGCCCGCAAGGCCAGCAACGAGATGCTGATCCTCATGAACCCGGAGACCGCCAAGGAGGACATCGCCAAGGCCGATGCCGGGGCCCTGGTGATCTACGACGAGCCGCTTCAGCTCGACAAGCTCCGGAGTGACCTGCACTTCATTCCCGTACCCTTCCAGAAGCTCGTGACGGCCTCCTGCCCCGAGCCCAAGCTCCACAAGCTGGTGAAGAACATGATCTACGTGGGCGTGGCCGGACGCCTGCTCAGCCTCGACATGGAGGAGGTCAAGAAGGCCATCGCCAAGCAGCTCAAGGGCAAGACCAAGGCCATCGAGCTCAACCAGACGGCTTGCATGGCCGGCTATGACTGGGCCATGGAGAACCTGCCCGACCAGGACCACGTGAAGGTCGTGCGAGACAACAAGACCCAGGGCCTCATCATCGTCGATGGCAACGAGGCCTGTGCCCTGGGCGCCCTCTTCGCGGGCGTGACTGTGGTGGGCTGGTACCCCATCACGCCTGCCTCCAGCCTGGTCGAGACCTTCATCGAATACGCCGAGGAATACCGGAAGGATCCCAAGACCGGCAAGTCCACCGTGGCCATCGTGCAGATGGAGGACGAGCTGGCTTCCGCGGGCGTGGTGCTGTCCGCGGGCTGGGCCGGCGCCCGCTCCATGACCTCCACCGCGGGCCCTGGCGTGTCGCTCATGAGCGAATTCATCGGCCTGGGCTACTACGTGGAAGCGCCCGGCGTGTTCTTCAACGTCGCCCGCACGGGCCCCAGCACAGGCCTTCCCACGCGCACCCAGCAGTCCGATGTGGAGCTCTGCGCCAAGTGCAGCCACGGCGACACGCTGCACATCAACCTCTACCCCGGCAACATGGAGGAGTGCTTCCAGTTCTCCTACGACGCCTTCGACCTGGCCGAGCGGTTCCAGACCCCCATCTTCGTGGTCACCGACCTCGACCTGGGCATGCAGAACTGGGCCTCCAAGCCCTTCACCTACCCCGCCAAGCCCTATGACCGCGGCAAGGTGCTCAACGAGCAGCAGCTGGCCGAGGTGAAGGACTGGGGCCGCTACAAGGATGTGGACGGCGATGGCATCTGCTATCGCACCCTGCCCGGAACCCCCGGCGGCAAGGGCTCCTACTTCACCCGCGGCTCGGGCCACAACGCCTACGCGCAGTACTCCGAAAAGCCCGAGGACTACATCGCCGTGATGGAGCGCCTGAAGAAGAAATACGAAGTCTCCAAGTCCTACGTGCCCGCGCCCGTCTTCCGCAATCTGGGCTCGGACAAGGGCGTCCTGGCCTTCGGCTCCAGCGACCCCGCCGTCATCGAGGCCCAGGACACCTTGGCCGAGGGTGGCCTCAAGACCGATTACCTGCGCCTGCGCGCCCTGCCCTTCACGGCCGAGATCGACGCCTTCGTGAAGGCGAAGAAGGTGGTCTACGTGGTCGAGCAGAACCGCGATGGCCAGATGGCCAACCTCTTCCGCGAGACGTATCCGGAGCACGCCACCAAGTTCAAGAGCGTCCTCCACTACGACGGCCACGCCATCGACGCCAAGTGCATCGTGGACCAGATCACCGCCTTCGAGCAGAAGTAAGAGGAGCCGACCATGACCACGACGACATCTGCCACGCCTGCTCCTGCCGCTCCCACCAACAAGCTCGGCTTCACCAAGCAGGACTACGTGGGCTCCAAGTCCACCCTCTGCGCCGGTTGCGGCCATGACGCCATCACGGCGCAAATCATCAATGCCGCCTTCGAATCCAGCATCGAGGGCTACCGGGTCACCAAGTACTCCGGCATCGGCTGCTCCTCCAAGACGCCCGCCTATTTCATGAACCAGGGCTGGGGCTTCAACAGCGTGCATGGCCGCATGCCCTCCATCGCCACGGGCGCCTCCCTGGCCAACCGGAACCTCATCAACATCGGCGTATCCGGCGATGGCGATTCCATGTCCATCGGCATGGGGCAGTTCGTCCATGCCGTGCGGCGCAACATCCCGATGATCTACATCATCGAGGACAACGGCGTCTACGGCCTCACCAAGGGCCAGTTCTCCGCCACCGCCGACAAGGGCTCCCACCTCAAGTCCGGCGCGGTGAACGACCTGCCGCCCATCGATCCCTGCACCCTGGCCATCGAGCTGGGCTGCGGCTTTGTGGCCCGCTGCTTCTCCGGCAACCCGAAGCAGCTGAACGCCGTGCTCAAGGCCGCCTTCGCCTACGAAGGCACCGTGGTGCTCGACATCATCAGCCCCTGCGTCACCTTCAACAACCACGACGCCTCAACGCGCTCCTACAAGCACGTCAAGGACCACGATTTCCCCCTCCACGACCTGGGCTTCATCCAGTACTCCGAGGTGGAGGATGTGGAGATCCCCGCCGGGGAGACCGAGCTCGTCACCTTCCCCGACGGCTCCAAGATCGCCATCAAGGCCATCCACGAGGGGTACGATCCCACCGACCGCTTCGGCGCCATGAAGGCCATCCACGAGTCCATGGCCAAGGGCGAATTCCTCACGGGCCTGCTCTACATCAACCCCACCCAGCCCCCCCTCCCCCAGGTGCTGAACCTGGTGGACGAACCCCTGGCCACCCTGGATGAGAGCGTGCTCAAGCCCAGCCCCGCCGAGCTGGACAAGATCATGCAGAGCCTCATGTAAGGAATCATCGCCCGATCAGGCGGCCGCCCTTGCGGGCAGCCGTATGGGGCAAGCCTGAGGATTGACGAGGATCCTTGGGCGGGTAGACTGGAGATTCGTGGGGCCTGTAGCTCAGCTGGGAGAGCGCTGCGTTCGCAATGCAGAGGTCGTCAGTTCGATCCTGATCAGGTCCACCAACAAAAAAGCCCCCTGAGAAATCAAGGGGCTTTTTGCCGTTGCCTGGGACTCAGAACACCGTCTCCATGGGGGCCGTTTCGCCTGCCAGAAGGGCCACGGCCTGGGCCGCCACGAGGGGGAGGCCCCGGTGGGCGAAGTGGATCGCGACCTGCACCTTGTTCTGGTAGAAGGCAGCTTCGCGGCTGCCTGCCAGCAGGGCCCGGACCGCCTGGGGATCCGCAGCGTCCACGGCCCGCTCCTGCATGAGCGCGGCCAGCTTGCCCTTCGCCAGCGCGGCCTGCTGGAGCAGGAGGTGGCCGGCCACCACATGGCCGACCATGTCCAGCATGGGCACGGCATTCAGCCCCATCATCAGGGCCGCATTGTCACGGGTGGGAATGTCCTGGAGCACCGTGCCCAAGGACTTCGCGGCATCGCCCAACTGTCGGGCAGAGGCCCCCAGGACCGGGTCCGAGGCCAGGGAGTGGACCGTGGCCCCCACGAGCCCCATCAGAGCCTTCACGGGGCGGCCGTCCTGCATCCTGAACTTGCGGCCCACCAGGTCCAACGCCTGGATGCCATTGGTGCCCTCGTAGATCGAGGCGATCTTGCAGTCGCGGAGGTACTGCTCGGCCGGGTACTCCATGGTGTAGCCATAGCCGCCGAAGGTCTGCAGCGCCCACTCCGTCACGCGGAAGCCCCAGTCTGAGCACCAGGCCTTGCTGACGGGCGTGAACAGCTCGACCAGGCCCTGCCAGCGGTCGCGCTCCTCGCCCGTGGAGACATGGGCCATGTCCATGCACCAGGCGGTGTAGGTCACGAGGGCGCGCATGGCCTGCACGTAGGCGGACTGCATGAGGAGCATCCGCCGCACGTCGGGGTGTTCGATGATGAGGGACTGCCCGGCGCCCTTGCCCGCGCTGGGGGCGCGCCCCTGCAGGCGCTCCTTCGCATAGGCCACGGCCGCCTGATGCGCGGCCGAGGCGTTGCCCAGGCCCTGGACACCGACCTCGTACCGGGCGGCGTTCATCATCTGGAACATGTGGGCGAGGCCCTGCCCTTCCTGCCCCAGCAGGAAGCCCTGGCTGGCGTCGTTCGTGCCGAACACGAGGCTGCAGGTGGGCGACCCGTGGATGCCCAGCTTGTGCTCGATGCCGGCGCAGGCGACGTCGTTGGGCGCGCCGAGGCTGCCATCGGCGTTCACGCGCACCTTGGGCACCACAAAGAGGCTCAGCCCCTTCGGCCCCGCGGGCGCATCGGGGGTGCGGGCCAGCACCGCGTGGATGATGTTCGGCGTGAGCTCGTGGTCGCCGCTGGTGATGAAGATCTTCTCGCCGCTGATGAGGTAGGTGCCATCGGCCTGTTTCACGGCCTTGGTGGTGAGTGCGCCCAGGTCGCTGCCGGCGCCGGCCTCGGTGAGGCACATGGTTCCGGTCCATTCCCCGGTGTACATCTTTTCGCAGTACACCGCCTTCAGCTCATCGCTCCCGAAGGTTTCGATGAGGTGGGCGGCGCCGCGGGTGAGCAATAGCTTGAGCCCCAGCGCCGTGTTCGCCCCCATGAGGAACTCGCTGATGCCGGTTCCCACGCATTCCGGCAGGCCCATGCCGCCGAACTCGGGATTCATGGTGGCGCTGATCCAGCCACCCGAAGCCAGATCCTCGAAGGCTCCGGCAAACCCCTCCGGCAGCTGGACCTTGCCGTTCTCCCACTGGGCGCCAACCCGGTCGCCGATCTCATTGCAGGCGGCGACGCTGCCCTTGGCGACCTTGAGGGCCTCGTCCAGCACCATGCCCAGCTGCTCACGGTCGACTTCCTGGTAGTGCTCGGACTTCAGCACCGCGTCGAGATCCAGCCACTCGAGGAGGTTGAAGCGGACATCACGGATATCGTCGAGGTATTTCATGGGGGCCTCCGGAAGAAGAAAGCGCGGTGGATTCCAAGGGTCGAGGACTTGCCTTC
Organism: Geothrix sp.; assembly: GCA_036504495.1. Taxonomy (GTDB): domain Bacteria; phylum Acidobacteriota; class Holophagae; order Holophagales; family Holophagaceae; genus Geothrix. The sequence goes on along the minus strand of DASXVC010000074.1, from coordinate 5,364 downwards.
ATTCTTCGCCCGGATGCCCTGCCCGGCCAATACCCGTCCTCAGGTAAGTTGCGCCTGGCTTTCCAGGACCATGGCTACTTCAGTTCAGGGAACTGCTCCTCCCGGAACTCCAGCGGGGAAGGCGTGGGATCGGCCGCCCGCTTCCGGAGTTCCACGCGCCGGATCTTGCCGGAGATGGTCTTCGGAAGGTCGCCGAATTCGATGATCCGGATGCGCTTGTAGGGGGAGAGCCGCTCGCGGATGAACTTGAACAGGGCCAGGGCCGTGGCGCGATCAGGTTCACAGCCCGCCCGCAGGATGATGTAGGCCTTGGGCACCGCCAGCTTCAGGGGATCCGGACTGGGCACCACGGCGGCTTCCGCCACGAAGTCATGCTCGATGAGGAAGGACTCCAGCTCGAAGGGGCTGATGCGGTAGTCGGAGCTCTTGAAGACGTCATCCGCCCGGCCCACGAAGAACAGGTAGCCATCGGCATCGCGGCTGGCCACATCGCCAGTCCGGTAGAAGCCCTCGGCCTCGGCCTTCTGCATCTTGGTCGGGTCGTCCTTGTACCCCGCCATGAGGCCCATGGGGCGGGGGTTGAGCTTCAGGGCGATCTCGCCCTCTTCCGCGTCCTTTCCGTCCAGATCCAGCAGCACCACCTCGTAGCCCGGCAGCGGGCGGCCCATGGAGCCGGCCTTGACGGCCTGCCCGGGCGAGTTGCCCACCTGGGCGGAGGTCTCGGTCTGGCCGTAGCCGTCGCGGATGGTGAGGCCCCAGGCCTTTTCCACCTGGCTGATGACCTCGGGATTCAGGGGTTCTCCGGCACCCACCACTTCCCGGAGCTTCACCTTGTAGGCGGCGAGGTTTTCCTGGATGAACAGCCGCCACACGGTGGGCGGGGCGCACAGGGTGGTCACAGCCTTGTCGGCGATGACCTGGAGCGTGGCCGACGCGCTGAAGCGGGCAGACCGGTAGACGAAGATGCAGGCCCCGGCGTTCCAGGGCGCGAAGAAACTGCTCCAGGCATGCTTCGCCCAGCCCGGCGAGCTGATGTTGTAGTGGATGTCCCCCTCGCGCAGGCCCACCCAGTACATCGTGGAGAGGTGGCCCACGGGGTAGGACTGGTGGGTGTGGAGCACCAGCTTGGGCTTCGCCGTGGTGCCGGACGTGAAGTAGAGGAGCATGGGGTCCGTGGCCTTGGTGATGGCGTCGGGCTCATAGGCATCAGCCCCCCCATAAAGCTCGGTCACCTCATGCCAGCCAGGCACCTTTGCGCCCACGCTGATGCGGGTGAGGCTGGCGTCCAGGCCGTCGAATTTGGCCGACTGGGCGGCGTCCACCACCAGGTGCTTGATGCCGCCCCGCTCGAGGCGGTCCTGGAGGTCCGCCGGGGAGAGCAGCAAGGTGCAGGGAACGAGCACCGCCCCCAGCTTGATGCAGGCCAGCATCACCTCCCACAGGGGCAGCACGTTGTCCAGCATGACCAGCACGCCGTCGCCCCGCTTGACTCCCAGCGACCGCAGCGAGTTGGCCACCTGGTTGCTGCGGAGGGACAGCTCCTGGAAGCTGACCTTGGTTTCAGTCCCATTCTCCTCGACGATCCACAGCGCGGGCCGCTCATTACCGGCGGCATAGGCGTCGAAGTAGTCGAGGGCCCAATTGAAGGTGTCCAGGACCGGCCAGCGGAAGTCGCGACGAGCCTTGGCATAGTCGTTCCGATGCTGGACCAGAACGTTCCGCGCCTCGAGAAATGCCTCGCGTCCATGCATGAGGGTCCTCCTGGATGATTGGGTTATATAGCCAATCTATAATGTCGCTGGCCGGTCGTCCAGGATGAAAAACGACGCGGAGGACAAGAAAGAATCCCTCCGGAACCAGCGCCGTGGCTGACCGTGGTAGGGTGGTCGCGTTGCAAGAGATACACGAGGCATCCTGTGTTCAGCATCATCCCCGACGGGGCAGGCTACCGGGAATTCGTCCTGTTGAAGGACGGCCAGGGGGTCCTTCTCCGGACCGCCACACCGGAAGATGCGGACCGGGTGGAGGCCTTCATCCGGGGCCTCTCCCGGGAGAGCATGGCCATGCGGTTCATGGGCGGCGTGTCTGGCGTCTCCCGCCGGTTCGTGGAGGACCTCTGCGATGAGAACCCCCACCAGCGGGCCTGCCTTCTCGCCGTGGAGGGGGAGGGCGCGGAGCAGCAGATACTCGGGCTGGGCAACTACGTCGGCATGGGCGGAGCCGTCGCCGAAGTGGCCTTCATGATCGCGGATGACCACCAGGGACGGGGCATCGGCACCTTGATCCTCGAGCGCCTGGCGGGACTGGCGGCGGGTTCCGGCTATGTGGGCTTCGAGGCCGAGCTTCTGTACGAGAACGAGAAGATGGCCAATGTCTTCCGGGATTCGGGCTTTGAAACCCGGCGGGCCATGGAAGGCGGCACCATCCACGTGCACTTCCCCTTGAGCGCCCCGGAGGCCCAGCGGGAACGGGCGGATATCCGCGAGCGGGTGGCCACGGCCAACTCCCTGGTCCCGCTCCTGCGCCCGGGCAGCGTGGCCGTGGTGGGCGCCTCCCGGGACCCCGCCTCCATGGGGAGCACCATCTTCCGCAACATTCTCAAGGGCGGCTTCCAGGGCGCGATCTACCCGGTCAATCCAAGGGCCAAGGCCATCGAAGGCGTGCCCGCCTATCCCTCTCTGGCGTCCCTGCCGGAGTCCCCAGATCTGGTGGTCCTGGCGGTTCCCGCCACCAAGGTGCCCGCCCTCGCCAAGCGGGCCCTGGACAAGGGCGCCCGCGGCCTCCTGATTCTCACTGCCGGGTTCGCAGAAACGGGCCCGGAGGGCGCTCGGCGTCAGGAACGCCTGGTGCGGCTGGCCCGCAGCCGGGGCGCACGGCTGGTGGGCCCCAACTGCCTGGGGCTCCTGAACACCCATGCCGGCGTCCAGCTGAACGCCAGCCTCGCCACGGTGATGCCGCCCCGGGGGCGGGTCGGATTCTTCAGCCATTCAGCGGCCCTGGGTGTGGTGATCCTGCAATACGCCGCCGAACGGGGTCTGGGCTTCTCCACCTTTGTCTCCGCCGGTAACCGCGCCGATGTTTCCGGAAATGACCTGCTCCAGTACTGGGAGGAGGACCCGGACACGGACCTGGCCCTGCTCTACCTGGAGACTTTCGGAAACCCCCGCCGCTTCGCCCGGTTGGCCCGCCGGATCTCGCATCGCAAGCCGGTCCTCTGCGTGAAGAGCGCCCGGAGCCACGCCGGTCGGCGCGTGGCCCAGGCCCACATCGCCGCGAGCCCCCAGAATGACGCGGAGGTGGAGGCCCTCTTCCACCAGGCCGGAGTGATCCGGGCCGATACCCTGGAAGACCTCTTCGATATCGCGCTGCTGCTGTCCCACCAGCCCCTGCCACGGGGGGACCGCGTGGCCATCGTCACCAACTCCGGCGGGGTCGCGACGATCTGTGCGGATGCTTGCGAATCCCACGGCATGCGCATCTCCGGCCCCGGCGTGGTGGACCTGCACGCCATGGCCACACCGGAACACTACGAGCGGGCTTGCCAGGAGGCTCTCGAACATCCCGAGGTGGATGCCCTCATCGCCTCCTTCGCCTGCCTGGGAGACTGCGATCCGGCCCTGGTGGCCCGGGCCATCCGGCGAGCGGCGGTGCGGGCCGAGCAGACCACAGGTATCGCCAAGCCGACCCTGCTCTCTCTCATGGGCGTGAGTGGCGCGGTGCCCGTGGGATCGCCTGCCCTGGGCGAAAGCGGCGGGAAGCACCGCACCTTCCCGTCTTACCGCTTCCCGGAATCGGCGGCCCTGGCGCTTTCCAAAGTGGTTGAGTACGCCCGCTTCCGGAGGCAGCCGCCGGGTCGATTCCCGGGCTACGCCGACCTGAACCCCGGCGAGGCCCGACGACGGGTGGAGCAGCACGTCGAGAAACTGCCTGATTCGGCCCACTCCGTCTTCTCGACGGCCCAGGCCCGGGAGCTCATGGGCTTCTTCGGCATTCCCGTCACGAACCTGCCGGAACCCGCAGATCGTCATGGCCCGCGGGTGGCGCTCCACCTTTCAGCGGACCCCGATTTCGGACCCATCTGGCGCTTCCACCGCCAGGGGGTCGGTTCCATCCTGCGCATCACCCCGCTCACGGACCTGGACATCGCCGACGTCCTCGAGCGGATGCACCTGCCCCCCTCCAGTGGCCTCGGCGAAACCCTGGGCCGTCTGACCCAGCTGGTGGAGGACCTGCCCTGGCTCTGCACCCTGGAAGCCCAGGTTGCCATTCATGGTGAAACCGGCGCCCTCACCCCCCTGCCCCTGCAGCCTGACCTGCGCCTGACCTTCACCCAGGTCGGCTTCCGCAATTCCTGAATTTGAAGGAGGAACGCCATGCTCGTGAAGGAGGTGATGCGTAGCCCGGTGGCGGTGATCCCCGTCGAGGCCACCATCGGTGAGGCCTTCCAGCTGCTCCAGGACCGGGGTTTCCGCCACCTCCCGGTGGTGGATCAGGGGCGTTTGGTGGGCATCCTCACCGACCGGGATCTCCGGTTCGCCACCAGCAGCTTCTGTCACACGCCCCGTACCGCCGAGGACCCCGTCTCCGGCGCCATGAGCAGCCCTCCCCTGACCGCCGACCCTCTGGACCCCGTGGAGGACGCCGCCCGGATCATGCGAGAGCACAAGATCGGGTGCCTGCCCGTAATGGATGGGTCGGAACTCGTGGGGATCCTGACCGGGATGGACCTGCTGGATGCCCTCATGACCCTCACGGGCGTGACCAAGCCGACCTCCCGGCTTGAGGTGGCCCTCGCGGACCGGCCCGGTGAACTGGCCCGCCTCACGGCCTTCCTGGCCCACCGGAACGTCAACATCCACTCCATCCTCACCTACCCGGCTCCAGGCCAGGATGTGCGCACGGTGCTGAGGGTGGATTCGAACCACATCCGGCCCCTGGCCGAGGAACTGCGAACCGCGGAATTCGACGTCCTGTGGCCGCTGCCTAAGAGCTCACAACTAAACCCGACGATGCCGCGATGAAGCCAGCCGGGATGCACCGTAAGGAAGGGCCCGCAGGGCAACGTGGTTCGTTGTCCAAGGGGCCTGACACCGCGGAGCGCCCGGCTGGCTTCATCCCTCTGGGCGAGGGGTGGCGGGCGTCGCCATGCTTCGTCAAGCTCGTTTCGCGTAGTACCCGCTACGCTGCCACTCGCCTTCCTCGCCTCGCTCGCCCGGCACCCCTCGCGCGACGACGTGGAGTTTTGTTAGGCGCTCTTAGGCCCGGCGGAGGTCGCAGAAATGTGACCGCGAATGAGCGGACCCGTCACAGGCCGCGGCCATACTGGAAGGCCCGGTTGATGGAGACTCCGTAACTGGTTGGTAC
>DASXVC010000073.1:0-81220 GCA_036504495.1 Geothrix sp. | reverse complement strand
TGGCTTGGGCGCTATCGGCGGCTCAGCAAGGACTATGAGCAGAGCCCTGCGAGTTCCCTCGCCTGGGTCCGATTGGCCCTCGTCGCAATCCTGATTCACCGATTTGGTGTGATTTGATTATTCGGCTACACCCTCTTAGAGTGCCTAACAAAACCCCGACGGGGTCGCCTCTTGAACTGGGACCCGATCACAGGAACGATGGATCCACCCACCCCCAGCACATCTGGAGCTGCCTGATGAAAAGCCATTCCTGGAAGGACGTCGTCAACCTCACCGTGATCGTCGGCGCCCTCGGCTACTTCGTGGACATCTTCGACCTGATCCTCTTTCCCATCATCCGCACGAAGAGCCTCACGGACCTCGGCGTCCCGGCGGACCAGATCCTCCCCACCTTCGTCTACCTGTTCAACTTCCAGATGATCGGCATGCTCGTGGGCGGGGTGCTCTGGGGAATCCTGGGCGACAAGAAGGGCCGCATGTCGGTGCTCTTCGGGAGCATCACCCTCTATTCCCTGGCGAACATCGCCAACGCCTTCGTGACCACCATCCCAGCCTATGCGGCCATGCGCTTCCTCGCGGGCCTGGGGCTTTCGGGCGAACTGGGGGCGGCGATCACGCTCGTGAGCGAAGTGCTTCCGAAGGAGATCCGGAGCTACGGCACCGCGGTGGTGGCGAGCGTCGGCATCACCGGAGCCCTGGTGGCCGACTTCGTGGGCAATACCCTTTCCTGGCGGGGGGCCTTCATCACCGGCGGCGTCCTGGGCCTCCTCCTCCTCATCCTCCGCATCAAGGTGACCGACTCCGGGATGTTCAAGAACCTCGCCCGCCAGAACGTGGTCAAGGGGAACTTCCTGATGCTGTTCACCAGCTTCGCGCGGTTCTCCCGGTACTTGCGCAGCATCCTCATCGGCGTCCCCATCTGGTACGTCGTGGCCATCCTGGTCGCCTCCTCGCCCGAGCTGGCCAAGAGCCTGGGCGTCGTGGGAGCCGTGAACCCCGGCCATGCCATCGCCTCCTGCTACCTGGGCCTGGCCATCGGTGACCTGGGGTCCGGATTCATCAGCCAGTGGATCGCCAGCCGGAAGAAGACGGTCCTGATGTTCCAGGGGTTCACGCTGGCGACCGTGCTGGCCACCCTCCTCAGCCGCGGGTTGTCCGCCCAGGCCTACTACGCCATGTGTGTGGCCCTCGGCTTCTCCGCGGGCTACTGGGCGGTATTCGTCACCATCGCCAGCGAGCAGTTCGGCACCAACATGCGGGCCACAGTCACGGTCACGGTCCCCAACTTCGTCCGGGGAGCCGTCGTCCCCATCACCACCGGCTTCCTGGCTCTCAAAGCCCACTGGGGCCTCGTGAACTCCGCCCTGGCCATCGGCCTGGCCTGCCTGGCCGTCGGGGCCCTGAGCCTCTGGGGCATGGAGGAAACCCACGCGAAGGACCTCAACTTCCTCGAGGTGGATTGACCTCAGTAGACGGCGTCGGCACCACCATCAATCGGAATCACGGCCCCCGTCGTCCATCCGCTCTCCCCCCCCAGCAGGTGTGCCGCCAGGGCGGCCACCTCGGATTCGGTGCCAAGACGCTTCAGGGGATTCACCGCCGACAGGTTGGCGAGGTCGCCCTCGGGGTCGGCGCTGGCAGCCAGGCGGGCCTCCACCATGGCCGTGTGGATCGGACCGGGCGCGATGGCGTTGCAGCGGATATGCCGGGATGCCCACTCCAGGGCCAGCACTTTCGCCAGCATGTGGACGCCGGCCTTGGCCACGCTGTAGGCCGCGCTGTCGGGAATGGCCCGGAGGCCGATGTTGGAACCCACCAGCACGATGCTGCCGCCATCCTTCACCTTGGAACCCAAGTGGTGGGCCATGAGCCAGGGACCGCGCAGGTTCGCGGCCAGCATGCGGTCGAAATCCGAAACCGGAGTGGATGCGACAGAACCTGTCCGGAGTTCACCGGCGTTCAGGAACATCCCATCCAGGACTGGACATTCATTGGCAAATCTGGCCACCGCCGCATCATCGGAATGGTCCAGCACCGCATGAACCGCGTCCGGCAATGTTTCCTGGAGCGTGGCGAGGTGCCGCCCCACCAGCACCAGGTCGGCGCCACGGTCCCTGAACAGGCGCGAAGCCACCCGCCCGATGCCGCTTCCGGCGCCTGTGACGAGGATGCACCGGCCCTGGAGGGCGCTCACGGCTCCTCCGGCATCCTGAAGGTGCCCGTGCCTGTGCGGACCGGCACCACCACGCCTCCACTGACGGCCCAGGTCAGGGCCTGGTTGGCGCTGAGATCCACCGGCTTCACCTTCGAAGCTTCGATCATGATCACGTAGCCGGAAGTGGGATTCGGGGACGTGGGAACGTAGACGGCGAGCATGCCCTGCCCTCCGGGGATCGCCCAGGAGCAGTCCCGGCTGGCCACGAAGCCGAGGGTGTAGGAGCCGGGATGGGGCCACTCCACCACCACCACCTCCTTGAAGCTGCCGCCCTGGCCGGACTGGATGGCGCCCATGAGCTGCCGGGTGGCGCCGTAGACGGTCTTCACCACGGGCACGTACATCATCAGCTCATCCAGCCAGGCCAGCAGCTGGCGGCCGATGAAATTGCCCACCAAGGCTCCGACCAGCAGCAGCAGCATCACTGTGGCCAGCGCGGAGAACAGCGCAAGGCCCCAGGTCGGCGGGTCCGGCATGTGGATCAGGTGGGCCGCCAGCGTCAGGGGCCCCCGGAAGATGCCCACCAGCGCGGTGAAGATGCCCTTCAGGATCCAGACTGTCACCACCAATGGCAGAAGGGTGAACAGGCCTGCGACGAGGTATTTTCGGATCATTCAGAGTCCTTGTGGCCCGTGAGGCGGCCGTTCTCGGCCAGGATGCCCGGTCCCACCACTTTCCAGAACCCGTGGAAGTAGGAGATGGCGCTCCAGATGGCCAGGATCACTGCGCCCCAAAGCAGCAGCACGCCCATGCCCCAGAAGAAGCTGTAGGGGCGGTTGAGCTGGATGAAGAGATGGAAGATGTCCTTGTGGGTCCACTCGTAGAGCCAGTAGTCGAGCCTCGGGCCGAGGATGAGGCAGGAGATGGCGGCCACCTGGAAGCCCATCTTCCACTTGCCGATGGTGCCCGCGGGAATGGTCATGCCCTCCTCGCTGGCGATGCCGCGCAGTCCGGTCACGGCGAACTCCCTGGCCAGGATGATGAAGGTCATCCAGGCCGGCGCCAGGTTCAGCTCCACCAGGGAGATCAGGGCTCCCGACACCAGCAGCTTATCGGCCAGAGGATCCAGCAGCTTGCCGAGCGTGGTCACCTGTTTCCAGCGCCGGGCGAAATAGCCATCCAGGGCATCCGTGATGGAGGCCGCCCAGAAGACCAGGACACCGATCACCTCGTGGTTCGTGACCTTGGTCATGAGCACCACGACCAATACCGGGACCATGAGGATCCGCGCGAGCGACAGGAGGTTGGGCAGATTCATGGCGGGCGTTCGGCTCCACCTCCAGCCTACCGCCTTTTACAGCACGATCACGCCACCCTGTGCCAGGAGCTTCTGCCACTCGGCATCGGGAACGGAATCGAAGGCCTGGGCGTCCAGGCCCGCGTGGGCAAGGCTCGCGGCGGAAACCCGGACCGGGATGCCGCGGTCGCGCAGGGCCTCCAGGGCCGTGGCAGCCAGCGGGTCCTCCAGCAGCTCCACCGCCTGGTGGGCGAGGCAGAGCCACGGGGTGCCGGGCTCCAGGTGGGACAGGGTCTCCAGCAGCAGACGTCTGCCCAGGGCGCGATCCCCCGGGGCAAAGGCGCTTCGGAGCAGGAGGACAGGCCGGGGCCGGGGAGGAACTGGCAACATCGCGGGAACGGGCGCGGGCGCGGGCCCGGCAGCCACGATCAGCTCCCACTGGCTGCCCTGCTGGATGAGGCGTGCCGTGCGGCCCTGCTTCTCGAGAAAACCCGCCACGTTGATCCGTAGCATCTCATCCTCGCCCCGGATGCGCAGGGCCTCTCGCGGATGCTCGGCCATCTGGGCCCGCACTTCCAGAAGCGCCTGGAAGACCGTGACATCGAGCAGTTCGAGGGTGAGGATATCCATGGGGAGGTGACCTTCGCGTGCCAGTTGAACACCTGGATCCGCTGGCGTTCAAGACCTGGCTTCGGGCCGAGGCTCTTTCGGCGGGGTTCGCCCTGGCGGGGTTCGCGGGCTGTGATCCCTTCGCCGCAGAGGAAGACCGGCTCCAGGCCTGGTTCCAGGAGGGCCGCGGCGCCCTGTTGCCCTACTTGGCCCCCGCCACGCTCCTCGACCCCAGGGCCCTCTGGCCCCCAGCCCGCACGGCCCTGGTGGGCTACTTCCCCTATGCCCGGCCTGAGGCGGTACCCGGCGCAGCTCCTGGGAGCCTGAAGTTGAGTCGGTACCTCTGGGGTCCGGACTACCACATGATCCTCAAGCCCCGCCTCACCCGGCTGCTGGAGGCGGCCCAGGATCGGTGGCCGGGACTGGAGGGTCGGGTCTGCGTGGACACGGCCCCCCTGCTGGAGCGCCAGCTGGCCGCCCGCGCGGGACTGGGCTGGCAGGGCAAGCACACCCTCCTCATCGCCGGCAAGGATGGCTCCTGGGGCTTCCTGGGCGTGCTGCTCCTGTCCGTGGACCTGCCTCCGGATGCGCCGTTCCCCACCGAACACTGCGGCAGCTGCACCGCCTGCCTGGAAGCCTGCCCCACGGGGGCCCTGGACGCCTTCCGCCTCGACCCGGCCCGGTGCCTGACCACCTACACCATCGAAACCGAGACCGAACCGCCCCCGGACATCGCCGCGGGCCTGGCAGCGAGCCGCTGGGCAGCGGGCTGCGATGCCTGCCAGGAGGTCTGCCCCTGGAACCGGGCCCCCATCTGGGGTGACCCGGGCCTGTGGGGTGGCACCAGCCCCCTCCACACCCGTCCTGCGGAGGAACTGCCCCGGGGCGCGGCCCAGTGGCGGAAGCTCACGCGGCGGACCGCCCTGAGGCGCGTGAGGGACCGTCACTGGCGGGCTACCCTGGCCCGAATCCTCGATTCTTGATTTTTCATTGGCGCTGTTTGGCTTTTTTCCATATAAACGAACTTCCGGCCAAAGGTGGCCGCCCCGATTTTGAGGAGGCCCCTCGGATGCCCATGAAGCACTGGACGGTCCAGGACGCCGCGACCCTGTACGGCGTGAAGGAGTGGGGAAATGGCTACTTCGGCATCAATGCCAAGGGCCATTTGGAAATCACGCCCACCAAGGACGAGTCCCTCAGTTGCGACGTCTATGAAATCGTCCAGCATCTGAAGAAGAAGGGCATCCGCACCCCGGTGAATCTGCGTTTTCCCCAGGTGCTCGACCATCGGGTGGTGGAGGTCAACGAGGCCTTCCGCCGCGCCATCATCGAGTTCGGCTATGAGGGCGGCTACCAGGGCGTCTACCCGGTCAAGACCAACCAGACCAAGGAAGTGGTCGAGGAGATCATCCGCTCCGGCAACAAGTACCACTACGGGCTGGAAGCGGGCTCCAAGCCCGAGCTCATCATCGCCCTCAGCCAGGACCTGCATCCCGAGGCCCTGGTGCTCTGCAACGGCTACAAGGACGAGTCCTTCATCCGCATGGCCCTGCTGGCCCGCAAGGCCGGGCGCAAGGTGGTCATCACCGTGGAGAAGATGACCGAGCTGCCCCTGATCCTGAAGGTGGCCAAGGAACTGAAGGTGGAGCCCCTCATCGGCCTCCGCGCCAAGCTCAATGCCCAGGGCTCGGGCAAGTGGGAGACCAGCGCGGGGGACCACGCCAAGTTCGGCCTCACCACCCGCGAGATCCTGGACGCCATCGAGGTCCTGGAGAAGCGCGACCTGCTGGACAGCGTCATCGAGCTGCACTTTCACATCGGCAGCCAGATCACGGACATCCGCAAGATCAAGTCGGCCATGAAGGAAGCCACCCGCATCTACGCCAAGCTCCGCAAGATGGGCGTGCCCATCCGCTACCTCAACGTGGGCGGCGGCCTGGGCGTGGACTACGACGGCAGCAAGACCACCTTCAGCAGCTCCATGAACTACACCATCTCGGAGTACGCGGCGGACGTGGTCTACACGACCAAGGACATCTGCACCCAGGAGCAGGTGCCCATGCCCGACCTGCTCAGCGAGTCGGGGCGGGCCATCGTGGCCTACCACGAGGTCGTCGTGGTGGACATCATCGGCCTCATCGACACGACCCACACCAAGTACACCGTGACGCTCACGGGCAACGAGCCCCAGATCCTCAAGGAGCTGGCCTACACCCGCGACAACATCTCCGTGAAGAACTTCGCCGAGATGTACCACGACGCCATCACCCAGAAGGACGAGCTGCTCACCCTCTTCAACCTGGGCTACCTGGGCCTGGAGGACCGCAGCAAGGGCGAGACCCTGTTCTGGGAAGTCTGCCGCAAGCTCTCCCGCATCCTCAGCAGCAAGACCCTGAAATACGTGCCCGAGGAGTTCCAGGACCTCAACAAGAGCCTGGCGGACAAGCTCATCGCCAACTTCAGCATCTTCCAGTCCATGCCGGACCACTGGGCCATCGAACAGCTCTTCCCCGTCATGCCCATCCACCGGCTGAAGGAGAAGCCCGCGCTGTCGGCCACCCTCTGCGACATCACCTGCGACAGCGACGGGAAGATGGAGAAGTTCATCGACCTGAAGGACGTCCGCGACGAGCTCCCCTTCCACGAACCCCGTGGCGGCGAGGCCTACTACGTGGCCTTCTTCCTCACCGGCGCCTACCAGGACATCCTGGGCATGCGGCACAACCTCTTCGGCGCACCCAACGAGGCGCACATCGTGGTCCACGAGGACGACACCTTCAAGATCCAGCACATCGTCAAGGGCGACACGGTGGACCACGTCCTCCGCAGCGTCCACTACGATCCCGACGTGCTCATCCAGGGCCCCCAGACCAAGCGCCGGCCCAGCGCCAAGGGGGATGCCGCCGAAGCCCTGCGCGCCCTTCTCACGGAAGAGCGCAAGCTGCATACCTATCTGGAGATTTAGCTCTCAGGCATCGGCTGTCAGTAGACGACCTTGTCCGCCTTCCGGTCCCAGGACTGGAAGACGGCCAGGGCTTCGTCACGGAGCAGCTGCGTGGCGGGCAGGCTCCGCGCTTCGAGGGGCAGCGCCACTTCGCGGTAGAGCCACGCATCATCGAACTGGATGGCCGCGGCGTCTTCGCGGCCATTGGCGAACCAGACGCGGTCCAGCCGGGCCCAGTAGATGGCCGCCAGGCACATGGGACAGGGCTCGCAACTCGTGTAGATCTCACAGCCCCGCAGCTGGAAGGCGCCCAGCTTCGCACAGGCCTGGCGGATGGCCACCACCTCCGCGTGGGCCGTGGGGTCGTGACTGGAGGTGACCCGGTTCCAGCCCTCGCCAAGGATTTCGCCCTCCTTCACGATCACCGCGCCGAAGGGACCGCCTTCGCCGGCCTCCATGTGGAGGCGGGAGAGTTCGATGGCGCGCCGCATGAAACGCTGGGGGTCAGGGTCAGTGACCATGGGAGCCTCCCGAGTGCGTATGCCATTGTCCCATCGCTCAGGCTTCCCAGCGGCCCTCGGGCCGCTGCTTCCACAGCCAGAGGATGTAGTCCACGTTCTTCGGCTCGGTGCCCAGGGCCTTGAGCCGCGTCATGTTCTGGGCGCGGTGGTGCTGAGTGTGCAGGCAGACCTGTACCAGCGCCTCGGTCACGGACACCAGGCAGGGCGGCTCCGGAAACCAGGGCACGCGCACGACGCGGGCCAGGGAGGCCTCGTCGAGGCCCCGGCCCAGGGCGCGGAAGGCCTCATGGTTGGCCCGGCAACGCGCCTTCAACGCTTCAAACTCCGGCAGGGGCTGCTCTTCCAGGGTCACGGCCCCACCCTTGAGAACTTCCAGGAAGGCTTCCTGGGTCTCCACGAAGTGGCCGGTCCGGGTCCGCAGCTCCAGATCTTCGCGGGCTGCCGACTTGCCCCAGGCGTGGAAGAACATCGCATCCGCCCAGGCCTGGTGCCCAAGCAGATCCTTCAGCAGTCCGGTCATGGAGGCCTCCGTGGGATGCACGATCATAGCGAAAGAAACCTACCCCAGGTCATCGCACCATCCGGGCCGCAACCAGCGGAGTATGGAGACCAAACCATCACCATTCCATCAGGGGGTTCGATATGGACATCCAGCGCATCGGCATCGTCGGTTGTGGGCTCATGGGTTCGGGCATCGCGCAATGCGCTGCGGAGGCGGGTTGTGAGGTCTGGGTTAAGGAGGCCGGCGAAGCCTTCCTGGCCAAGGGCCTGGCCCGGATCAATGGCGCCTGGGAACGCGCCGTGGCCAAGGGGAAGCTCACCGAGGACCAGAGGGCCGCCTTCAACGGCCGCCTCCACGGCACCCTCACCTTCACCGACCTGGCCAGCTGCGACCTCGTGGTGGAGGCCGTCCCGGAGCGCATGGACCTCAAGCTCGAGACCTTCGCCGAGCTGGACAGGATCCTGGCCCCGGGCGCCCTGCTCTGCACCAACACCTCCAGCCTCAGCGTCGCCCACCTCAGCCCGGTCCTCTCGCCCGGCCGCCTGCCCCGGCTGGCGGGACTGCACTTCTTCAACCCCGTGCCCGCCATGCCCCTGGTCGAGATCGTCCGCACCCTCGCCACGGACGAGGACACCCTCGGCGCCCTGAAGGCCTTCGTCCAGAGGCTCGGCAAGACTGCCGTGCTGGCGCCGGATGCCCCTGGCTTCGTAGTGAACCGGCTCCTGGTGCCCTACCTGCTGGACGCCCTGCGCTGCGCCGAGCAGAAGCTGGCCACGGTGGAGGACATCGACACGGCCATGAAGCTGGGCTGCGGCCATCCCATGGGTCCCCTGCACCTCAGCGATTTCATAGGCCTCGACACCATGCAGAGCGTGGCCGAGGTGCTTTTTGAAGCCTTCGGTGAACCGCGCTTCAAGGCCCCTTCCGTGCTGCGCCAGCTGGTGGCCGCTGGCCGCCTGGGCCGCAAATCCGGCGCGGGCTTCTACCGCTGGGAGGGTGAGAAGCGCATGGAGGCCCTCCCGCTCTGATCCACCTGTTGTAGTCTGGCGGCCATGCTGGACCTGCTGCTGCTCCCCGCCGCGCTCCTCCTGACCTTCGCCCTCCGCGCGGTCCGCCGGGGAGACCACCGCCTCCACGGCCACCTCATGGTGGCCACGGCTACCGTGGTGGCCCTCCGGATCCTGCTCCATCCCCGGACTCTTGAGAGGCCCCATCTCATCCTGTGGCTGCTCCTCCTGGGCTCCGCCGGCGGCACGCTGCTCCTGGGCCGCGCGGCCCTGGCCTGGCGCGAGGGTCGCAGCACCCGGTCGGTGGTTCCCCGCCTCCACCGGGCCGCCGGGGCTCTCACCCTCACCTTGGCGGCCTTCACCCTGGTGGTCTGGTTTCTGAGGAACCGGTAGGACCGGGGCCTACCAGGAATCCTGAACCGTCTTCCCGGCCTGGGCATGCCGCAGGGCCTTGAGCCCGATGTCGTGGCGGACCTGCATGCCGGGCCACTGGACCTGTGGCAGCGCCGCCTCGATGGCGGCGCGGGCGGCGGCGAGATCCGGCGCGGAGGTGGCCAGGTTCATCACGCGGCCGCCGTTCGTCAGCCATCGCCCGTCCTGCTTCCGCGTCCCGGCGTGAATGACAGTGACGGCGGGCGTCCCGATCTGGATGGGCACCCCCTTCTTCGCCCCTTCCGGGTAGTCCTCCGCCGCCAGCACCACGGTGATGGCCGTGTGGGGCTTGAGCTTCAGGTCGCGGGCCACCAGCCGCCCCTCGGCCACCTCCAGGAGCAGGGCCGCCAGATCCTCATCCAGCAGCTGCATGAGCACCTGGGTCTCGGGATCGCCGAAGCGGACGTTGTACTCCAGCAGCTCCGGGCCGGTCGCCGTCCACATGACCCCCAGGAACAACACGCCCCGGGCCGCGAGGCCATCCTTCTGGAGGCCGCGCACCGTGGGCTCCACCAGCTCGGTCCGCATCCTCTGGATGTCTTCGGGACGCAGGAACGGAAGCGGCCCGAAGGCGCCCATGCCGCCGGTGTTGGGCCCGCGGTCGCCCTCGTAAATGCGCTTGTGGTCCTGGCAGGCGGGCAGCATGGCAAAGGCCGCGTGATCGGCGTCCACGTCCACCAGCACGTGCAGCGACAGCTCCATGCCGATCAGGGGTTCCTCGAACACCACCGTCCTGCTGGCCTCCCCGAACTGGCCGGCCATGAAGGCCCGGAACGTGGCCAGGGCCTCGGTTTCGCTCTCCGCCAGTACCACACCCTTCCCAGCCGCCAGGCCATCGGCCTTCAGCACGATGGGATAGCCATGGGGCCAGGTGTGGATGAGGGCCTCCCCGGCCGCCAGGTCTGTCACCGTCTGGCTCGCAGCACAGGGGATGCCGTGCCGTTCCATGAAGGCCTTGGCGACCGCCTTGCTGCCCTCCAGCCGGGCCGTAGCAGCATCGTGGCCGAAGACCGGGACGCCCAGGGCCCGCACCGCGTCCGCCACTCCCGCCACCAGGGGTACCTCCGGCCCGGCCACCACCAGATCCGGGCGGTTGGTGGCGCACCAGGCGGCCACGGCCGCCGGAGCTTCGAGATCCAGCGCCACGCAGACTCCCAGTTCCGCCAAGGCGTCGCTGCCCGGCGCCGATATCAACTCCACGGAAGTGGCCGAAGCCTTGAGTTTCAAGGCCAACGCGTGTTCCCGGCCACCGGAGCCGAGGAGCAGGATCTTCATGGATGCCTCCAGAATCCAGTATCGCAAATCCTCGGGGAGGGCCAAGAAGGAAGGCGCCGTCCACCTCCCGCGTAGGAAGCTGTCCCAAATCAATCGAGCCCCATGTTGTGGACAACGGCCTTGAACCTGGCGGTCCCCCGGATCGAATCGAAGTCGCTCTGGTCGTTGATCCAGACGAGCGAAGGTTCGCGGCGGTGGAAGGCGATTTCCAGCCATCGCAGCGCCTCCTCCCGGTGCCCGAGCGATGCATGCGTCTGCGCCAGCGAGGTCGCTTGAGAGTGGGTACGGGATTCCCCGCGCTCTGCGAACCGAAGAAAGGTCTCAAGGATCCCGGTGCGGCCTTTGGCCTTGAATCCTACCCACAGTTCCCGGAGGTCTTCGGCCGTGTAGCCCGTCAGCTTCGACTCGTTCTCCATGAATCCGTTGAAGTCTCCACTCTCGTAGCAGGCCCAGCCTGCCGCATTCCTGACAAAGTTGGAGTCGGGATTCAGCGCCAGCGCAATGTTCGCTTCTTTCAGGGCCTCGTCGGGCTGCCGCGCGAATATATAAGCAATGGCCAACGCGCTCCGGGATCCGGGGCTATATCCAAACAGGTCACGCGCCTGCTTCAGTTGGTCCAGTCCCTCGTCTTTCCGCCCTCTTGCGAAGAAAAGCCATCCCAGGGCATCGTGGGCATCTGGGGAGTTGGGGTCCAGTTGCAGGGCTTTCCGGAAATGCGCTTCGGCGCCCGCCCAATCCCAATCAAAATAGAAATTAGCAAGCCCTAGCGCCGTGTGGGCATCGGCCAGCGTGGGGTCCAGGGCCAGGGCATGACTGGCGGCATCCCGCCCCTTAGCCACTTCCTCTTTGCTGGCTTCATCGGTGAACACGGAATGAAGCAGGTAGAAACGGGCCAAGCCCGCGTAGGGTGAGGCATAGTCTGGGTCCAGGCTTATCGCCTGGGTGTATGCCTCTTCAACCTTGCGGGAGAAATTCAATCCCCCATGGTGCTCCAGGTACAGGCCTCGCAGGTAGGTGTCATAGGCCTCCGGTTTCGGCCGATGGCGCTGTGCATGCACGTATGTTCCGGGCCGAACCTGCCGGCGAATGTCCAGAGCCACCTTCGCCTGCAAGGCCTGGAGGCCCCCCTCATCAGAGTCATAGCGCTCGCCCCAGAGGTGCCGGCCATCACGCCGCACAAGGTTGATGAGCAGGTGATAACGGTCTCCATCGCGCACCAGGGAACCTTCGATGAGCACATCCACGTTGAGCTTTTGCGCGAGGTCCTTCAGTGGCAGAGTGGAGCTCGCGTAAGGCGCGAGGGACCCCCGGGAAGTCACGCGGAGATCCTGGAGTTTCACCAATTCCGTGGTCAGTTCATCAGTAAGCCCTGCGGGGATGTAGGCCTTGGCAGGGTCACCGGTCAGATCACTCAAGGGCAGGACCGCTAAGGCTTCGATACGAGCCGGAGGCATCGCACTCCAGCGAGCCCACGCGAAGGCGCCACCTAGCGCGATCGCAACGACCAGCGCCACACCCCACCTAAGCGCCTGACGGCGATCCCATGTCAGACCTGTGAATCGAGCCTCAGGGGCGCGGACCTCTAGCGATTCGCTCAAAGCAAAGGGGAAGACGGGCGTCGAATCCGGCATGGATTCTGATGCTTCCGGGTTCCCCTTGGTAATCTCCCCGACGAACCGGTAGCCACGCTTTGGCAGGGTCTCGATATAGATCGGGTGGTCCGCGGAATCTCCAAGGGCCAGGCGGAGCTTGCGCACGGCCGTATTCAAACCGTCGTCGAAGTCCACGAAGGTCCCCTTGGGCCAGAGCGCGGCACGAACTTCTTCCCGGCTCACCACCTGCCCAGGCCGCTCCAGCATCAGGCAGAGCAACTGAAAGGGCAGTTCCTGGAGGGGGACCCTGAGCCCTTCCTTGAGAAGCTCCCCCGAATCGGGGTCCACTTCGAAAGGCTCGAAGCTGATCCGCCTGCGGGCTGACGGTCCGGCCTCACCCATGCCGCCCTCGGTTCCCAGGGAGGATGACCTACCCACTGGAGAACCATAAATATAATTCACACAATTCTATTCAGCGATATGAAAAACAATACATTCATCGTTCAGTGAGAATTCATTGCCAGTCCGGTTCCCGTCCATGGAGCCGGCGGGTGGATGCCCCAGCCTGGGCCTTCACCCGCCTCCACCGATGTGGAGGTCTCCTGGAGGTCGCGATGCGAACCTTCGTGCTTTCCCTTCTCACCCTGATCGGGCCGACCCTGGCAGCCGAGGACTACCGGGCCATGGCTCAGGTAATCCAGGCCACCTGGGGCACTTCGCCCAGCCTCGCCGTGGCCTGCAACTACGATAGCAACCGCGAGTCGGTGCAGCGGCTGGCCAACGCCTTCGGCGGCGCGTGCCACGTCACCGTCGTCGACATCCGCAACCCCGATCATGCCGGCCGGGCCCAGGGCATCCTGATCCGGCTGCGACCGGACCTCATGGTGCTCATGGCGATTGATCCATGTGTGCGGGATGGATCGTTTACAGCCACCAAGCTGGTTCACGGCCTGCGCACGGCCGGCATCCCCTCGGCAGGCACCAGTTCCGCCGCTCTGAAACAGGGGGCCCTGTTCGCCATCGGCGAAGGAACCGCCGGAGCATTGCTGGTCAACGAGGGTCAGGTGGGCACGATCGGTCCACCGAAGGAACTCGTGGACCAGCTCATCGAGCTTCGCAACCGATCCCAAGTGGGGGCCACGAACCTGGAGCGCCCCGTCCATGTCCGCGTGATCAGCCTGAAGTAGAGGAAACCATTCCACCCCTGGCACGAGGCCATCCACCCAATCTGGAGGCCCTTGACCCCTGATGCCTGGCTGGACCTGGAGTCCGTCCCCATGATGACCGGTGTTCTCCCGCCCGTCGGATCACCGCTCCGGGCCCCCTTCACCCGCAGCCGGGGCCCCGCCCCGACCGCCATCCTTCCGGAGGCAACATGAACCGTATCTCGACTTCCCTTGTCGTGGCCGTGGCGGCCTTCGCCGGCCTGGCGCTCCATGCCGAGGATTTCCAGCCGCTGATGAAGACCTCCTTGACCACCTGGCCGGAGAAGCAGCACATCGGCGTGATCTGCGACTACGCGGCCAGTCGCGAGGAAGTGATGGCCTTGGCCAGGGCCGCGGGCGAAAGCGCCCTCATTACCGTGGCTGACACGCGACGCGTCGAGCAGGCGGCCCCCGCCGCTCACCTCATCGCCAATCACAAGGCTGACTACCTGGTCCTCCTGCCCGGTGACCGCATGTTCCGGGACGGCTCCTTCGGCGCCACCCTCGCCATCTCCCACCTCGGACAGCGCGGCGTTCCGGCCATCGGGACCACTCCCGTGGCCCTCAAACAGGGCGCGGTATTCAGCGTGGGCGACGGCACGAAGGGCGAACTGCTGGTCACGGACCGCCTCATCGGGACCGTGGATGTGATCCTGCCCAACCGCATTTCGGCCGAGAAAGGCGCCCTGGTCCTCCGGGAAGCGGGCATGGCCACCATCACCATCCTCGCCGCCGAATGACCCCTTCCACCACCCAGCCAAGGCCCGGCCCAGCCGGGCCTTGCTGTGTCAGAACCACTCTCCGAATTGCTCCCGGTAGGTGCGACTGAGGGTCAGCCTGGTGCCATCGCGCATGATCACCAGGTGGTCCCCGCCGGTCCAGGGCTGGAATTCCCGGATGCAATCGAGGTTGACGATGGCGGAGCGGTGGATGCGCCGGAACTGGCCCGGGTCCAGCCTCGCGAGCAGACCGGCCATGGTCTGCCGGAGCAGGTGGGAGGTGCCCTC
The DNA here is from genome assembly GCA_036504495.1 of Geothrix sp. Lineage (GTDB taxonomy): Bacteria > Acidobacteriota > Holophagae > Holophagales > Holophagaceae > Geothrix. The sequence goes on along the minus strand of DASXVC010000073.1, from coordinate 66,674 downwards.
GACATGGAGGCGGACATAGTTGTCCTCGGCCTCAATCCATTGAAGGGAGTTCGTCTTCACCAGGACGTGACGGTCCCCTTGCCTTACCAGCAGGCGGTCCACCCAAGGGCGGTCCTTGCGGAGGCTGGCCATCAGGGCCTCCAGGTCCGGCCCCTTCTCCGTCGCAGCACGCTGACACCAGTGCCGGGCCCGTTCCAGCGCGTGGTGGAAACGCTCGGGCGAAAAGGGTTTGAGCAGATAGTCGAGGGCATGGACCTCGAAGGCCTTGAGGGCGTGCTGATCGTAGGCCGTGATGAAGAGCGTGGGCGGCATGCGGTCCGTTCCCACCGCCTCCACCACGCCGAACCCATCCAGTTCAGGCATCTGGATATCGAGGAAGACCAGGTCCGGGGCCAGGTCCTCGATGGCCTTCACTGCTTCCAGGCCGTTGGCGCACTCTCCCACCACCTCGATGTCCGTGGACCGGCGAAGCAGATGGCGGATGCGCTGGCGGGCCAGCGTCTCGTCATCCACGACCACGGCGCGAAGCTTCACGGCGCCTCCCTTCCGGCGCCCCCCATGGGCAGTCGAAGCACCACCAGGGTGCCCCGGCCTGGGCTGCCCAGGATATCCATCTGGTAAAGCCCCTTGTAGATCAGTCCCAGCCGCGCGCGGACGTTGCCGAGGCCCACGCCTTCCCGGCCAGGCAGATAGCCTTCCCCATTGTCTTGGACCTCCAGGATCAGGTACTCCGAATCCCGGAAGGCCCGCAGGCGCAGGGTGGCACCTTGGGGGCGGTCGGAGAGGCCGTGCTTCAGGGCGTTTTCCACCAGTGGCTGGAGGATGAAGCTGGGCACCCGCACGTGGTCCTGCAGGCCAGCAGGGATTTCCAGTTCCACCTGCAGGCGGTCCTGGAAGCGCACCTGTTCGATGGCCAGATAGGCCCGGATGAAGGCCAGTTCCTTCCGCAGGGGCACCATCTGGTCCGGCGAGGCCTCCAGGGTCATCCGCAGGAAATCCCCCAGGCGGCTGATCATGACGTCCGCGCCCTCCGGATTCTCGTGGACGAGAGCCGAGATGGAGTTGAGCGTGTTGAAGAGGAAATGCGGCTGGAGCTGCATCCGGAGCGCCAGATTCTGGGCTTCGGCGAACCGGGCCTCCAGCTTGGCCGTCTCGATCTCGCGGGCCTTGTACTTCCGATAGACCCGCAGCCCGTGGAAGGCCGCCACCACGGCCCACATGAAGAGCAGGTTCATGTGGAAGTAGGCCCGGTAGAACCTCGGGAGGCCCCGGAGGAATCTCACCATGCCCAGTGGTTTCGCCCCCTCCCCCAATTCGAGCAGAAGGGAGATGAGGTAGGCCAGGAAGAGCCCCAGGACCGCCATCAGGACGCTGGCCACGAGGTGGAGGATCCAGGTCCGCCACTGGGAGATGGCGAAAGATTCGATGGGCCTCCGGTTCGCGAGCCAGATCAGGGCGAGGCCCAGCAGGCCCCAGGTCCCGTTCTGGAGCAGGTTCATCGCCACCACCCTGGGAATGGAGGCCGAGGGATACATGGCCAGGTCCCAGGTGGCCATGTAGAGGCCCAGCAGGCCCCAGATGCCCCAGTACCAGCGCCACTTCCCCACCGAGGGTTCCATGCTCCAAGCCTAGATGCCCGATGAACTTCCCGCCACCCGGGGTGGGGTGAGCCGGTGGGTTCCCGGGGTGGTCTTCCGGCCTGGAAGGAGGATCCGGCCCTGAACATCTCTTCCCGGCCCCCTGGAAGGAGTAGGATGGGGCCGCTGGGAGGTGCCCATGGCCACCATCACCCTGAACGGAAACCCCACCCACACCTGTGGCGAGCTGCCCACGGTCGGTTCCGCCACCCCCCCCTTCACGCTCACCCACACGGATCTCAGCGAGATCACCAGCGTGGACCTGGAAGGCAAGCGGGTGGTGCTGAGCATCTTCCCCAGCCTGGACACCTCCACCTGCGCGGAAAGCGTGCGGCGGTTCAATGCCCTGACCGAGGATCTGAGCGACACGGTGTTGCTGTGCATCTCCATGGACCTGCCCTTCGCCCAGGATCTCTTCTGCGGCTCCAGGGGCCTGGAGCGCGCCGTTCCCGCCTCGGCCTTCCGCCACCCCGAGTTCGGGTCAGACTTCGGCGTCACCCTCATCGATGGGCCCATGCGGGGCCTGCTGGCCAGGGCTGTGGTGGCGCTGGACGAGAACGGCACCATCGTCCACACGGAACTGGTGCCGGAACTCACGCGGGAACCCGACTACGACCTGGCCATCCACGCCATCCGGAACCACCACCACCCGTGTCCGGAGGATGCGCTGGAGAGCACCGAATAAACCTTCGGACCTAATCGGGAAATGCCTCCACGAAGGACACGAATACGCCCTTCGGGCGCAAGAAGAGCACGAAGGAAGGTGGGCTACCCATCTGCCTTCGTGCTCTTGTCCTAATTCTTCGTGTCCTTCGTGGAGGTCTTTTCTCTCAGATCCTGGCCATGAGCCGCGCCCGGGTGTAGGGGATCAGCCCGCCAGCGTCCATGATGCCTTTGCGGGCGGCGGGGAGCCGCACTTGCGCGTGGGTCTTGCCGGTAGTTCGGTTGAGCACCTGGTCCGCCGTGATCTCCAGCTCGTCACCCTCGCTGGCTTCGATGCCGGGGCAGATCACCACCTGGAGGCCCAGGTTGATGCTGTTCTGGAGGAAGATCCGGGAGATGCTCTTGGCGACCACCGCCAGCTCGTATCCCTTCAAGGTCGAGCAGGCCTGCTCGCGGCTGGAGCCGCAGCCGAAGTTCTCGCCGCCCACGATGACCGATCCCGCCGGAAAGGCCTTCGCCTTGAGCTGGGCGTTGAATTCGGTCCGGTCGAAGAAGGCGAACTGGGGGGTTTCGGTGGGCAGCACCGTGGCCATGAAGCGGCCCGGATAGATGTCGTCGGTGCTGATGTCGTTCTCGAGCTTGATGATGACCTTGGCCATGTCAGGCTCCCTTCCTGGGGTCGGTGATGACACCGGTGATGGCCGAAGCCGCGGCCACCGCGGGGCTGCAGAGGTAGACCTCGCCCGTGGGATTGCCCATGCGGCCCTTGAAGTTGCGGTTGGTGGTGCTCAGGGCCACCTCGTGGTCGCCCAGGGCGCCTTCGTGGACGCCCAGACAGGGTCCGCACCCGGAGTTCATCACCACGGCCCCGGCCTTCATGAGGTCGTGGACGTAGCCCTTGTCCAGGGCCTGGGCGAAAATCCTGCTGGAGGCGGGGAACACCAGCATGCGCGTGCCCTCCGCGACCTTCCTGCCCCGCAGGATGGCCGCCGCGTCCGCCAGGTCATCCAGCCGCCCGTTCGTGCAGCTGCCGATGACGATCTGCTGGACCTTGGTGCCCACGACCTGATCGATGGACTTCACGTTGTCCACCATGTGCGGGCAGGCGATCTGGGGGACCAGGGTGGAGACATCGATCTCGACCGTGCGCACGTAGCTGGCATCCGGATCGGGAGTGACACAGGATATGGCGTCGGTGACCCCCGCCTCCTCCCGCAGGTAGCGCACAGTTTCCTCGTCGCCGGGCACGATGCCCGAGGTGGCACCGGCCTCCACACTCATGTTGCAGATGGCGATGCGCCCGCTGGTGCTCATCTTCCGGATGGTCTCGCCGTGGAATTCCAGCACCTTGTAGTTGGCGCCCTGGGCGGTGAGCTTGCCGATGAGGTGGAGGATGAGGTCCTTGGGCCCCACCATGGGCGGGAACTCGCCCTCTACCACCACCTTGATGGTGGCCGGCACCTCGATATTGACTGCAATGCCCAGGCTCCAGGCCGAGGCCATCTCCGTGGCGCCGATGCCGAAGCTGAAGGCGCCCAGGGCCCCGTGGCTGGTGGTGTGGGAGTCGGTGCCGACCACCACGAAACCGGGCCGCACGTAACCGTACTCCGGCAGGATCTGGTGGCAGATGCCACCCACGTCGCCCCGGATGTCGTGGAACTTGGTGATGCCATGCTCGGCCACGAAGCCGCGGATCTTCTTCTGGTTGGTGGCGGTCTTCGGTGATTCCGCCGGCACGCGATGGTCGAAGATGATGGCGATCCTGGACGGATCCCATACCTTCGCCGGAAGCCCCGTGCCCTGGAACACCTCGAGGAACTGGTTGATCACCAGCGCCGCGTTCTCGTGGGACATGGCGAGGTCCACCCGCGGTTCGACCACATCTCCGACTTTCACGGAGGCCTGTCCCGCTGCGCGGGCCAGGATTTTTTCAACGACCGTCATGCCCATGGGAACCTCCTCAGATGACACCTTTGGTTTTCAACTCAGCCAGATCAGATGTGCCAAGGCCGAGATGCCCGTAGACCTCAACATTGTGCTCGCCCAGCGCCGGTGGCGGCGCATCCACGGAACCGGGGGTCTTCTCGAACAGCGCCGTCAGGCCGAAGACCTCGATTTCACCCACGCCTTCGGCCTGCACCTTCTGGAGCACGCCGCGATGCGCCATCTGCGGCTGCCGCAGCGCCGTTTCCAGGTCCAGAATCTCCCCGCTGGGCACATCCTTCGCATTCAGTTCCTTTACCCAGAAACCGGTAGGTTTCTGGGCTAGCCGAGCCTCCAGCAGCGGCGTCAACGCCCGCCGGTTCTTCTTGCGGGTGTCCCGCTCCTGGAACCGGAGATCGGCCTTCAGCTCGGGAACCTCCAGCACGTCGCAGACCGCCTCCCACTGCTCCTGCTTGTTGGCGGCGATGTTGATGTGGCCGTCCTGGGTGCGGAAGGTGCCGCTGGGCGCCGCCGTGAAGTTGTCATTGCCCATGAGCACCGGCTGCTCGCCTCCGATGAGCAGGTTGGCCGCCACCCAGCCCATGAGGGGCATGATGCTGTCCAGCAGGGCCACGTCGATGGACTGCCCCTGCCCCGTGCGCTCCCGGTGGAAGAGGGCCGCCATCACGGCAAAGGCCGCGTTCAGACCGCCCACCGTGTCGCAGACGGGAAACCCCGTGCGCAGAGGGCTCAGGCGTTCATCGCCGTTCACGGCCATCTCGCCGGAGAGGCCCTGGATGATCTGGTCGTAGGCTGGCTTGAGGGCGTCCGGCCCCGTCTGGCCGAAGCCGGAGATGGCGCAGTAGATCAGGCGGGGGTTGAGCTCCGCCAGGGCCTTGTAGCCGATCCCCAGCCGGTCCATGACACCCGGCCGGAAGTTTTCCACCACCACGTCCGCGTCCTTCACCAACCGACGGAACAGCTCCTTGCCTTCGGGCGACTTGGTGTTCAGGGTGATGGATTTCTTGTTGCAGTTCTGGGCGAGGAAGCTGGTGCCCATGAGCTTCTTGTTCAGCTCCGGAACGATGCCCAGCTTGCGGGCCAGGTCGCCATCCTTGGGGTTCTCCACCTTGATGACCTCGGCCCCAAGCAGCGCCAGGTGCAGGGTGGTGAACGGGCCCGACAGGACGTTGGTGAGGTCTAGGACCTTGATGCCAGAGAGGATCTTCGTCGTCATCTTGCTCACCGTTCCTCACTGTGACTCACTGGTTTCCAGTCTTTTCCTGGTACCAGGCGACGAATTTCTGGCTTTGAAGTTCCCATATTGATCAGCAGACAGACGCGTTGACCGGATGCGCGAAGGTAGTTGAGCGCCTGGGAAAGGTGCATGTCATCCAGGGCCTTCACGGCCTTCAACTCCACCAAAAGGGTTCCTTCCACCAGAAGATCCACCGTGAAGTCCCCAACCGCAACACCGTCGTACCAAACCTCCAGGCCCTTCTGTTGTTCGCCCCCCAGCCCCTGCTTTCTCAATTCGTAAACCAAGGCGTTCTCATAGACTTTTTCCACAAAACCCACGCCTAGGCTGCTGCTTACCTTGAATACGCAGCCGAGGACTTTTTCGCTGAGGGGATCGTTCTGGAGCATGGGGTTCGTTGCCTGAAGCAGAAAGATCACCGGTGAGGAACGGTGAGGAACGGTGAGGAAGAAGGGGATTGAATGCCTCCGGTCTTGTAGACGCACCCGGGGAGTTCGCGACCGAAGTGCCTGGCCACATCTCGGGTAACGCCGATGAGGGATGCCAGGTCCATGTCCAGGCGCTGTCCGGTCCGTTGGAGGCCGTGGACCAGGTCTTCGGTGGCCACGTTGCCTGCGGCCACCTTGGTGAAGGGGCAGCCGCCGAGGCCGCCGAAGCTGGTCTCGATGGCTTTGGCTCCGGCCTCCATGGCGGCGTAGACGCTGGCCATGCCCAATCCGTAGGTGTTGTGGATGTGAGCTGTGACCTCCGCGGCCGGATCGAGTTCCAGCACCTTCCGCACATAGCGTCGGACCTGGTCGGGATGCGAATGCCCGGCTGTGTCCGCGAGGCTGATGGAAGTCAGCCCGGCCTCCAGGTAGGCGGCCACGATGCCCATGACACGATCCTCGGGAATGGGTCCTTCGAACCCACAGCCGAAGGCGCTTTGCACGCTCACCTGCACTTTCCGGCCGGCCTTTTTCCCTTCGAGCGCCGTGGCGATGATGCGCCGCTGGGCCTCCTCGGTGCCCATGCCCGTGTTCTTCCGGCTGTGGGTCTCCGAGGCGGACACGCCCAGGCAGATGAGCGGCACGCCCACCTCCAGGGCCCGCTCCAGCCCCTTCTCGTTGAGCACCAGGCCCGAGAGCAGGGCCCGGTGGGACTCCTTCGCGAGGATGCGGAACAGGTCGTCCGTATCGGCCATCTGGGGCACCTTGTCGCCCCGCACAAAGGAACCCACCTGCACGATGTCCACACCCGAATCCGCCACCCGGCGGATCCAGTCGAGCTTGACCTCCGTCGGCACCACCATGGATTCGACCTGGAGGCCGTCACGGGGGCCGACTTCGTGGATGAGGATGTCGTTCATGGAAGAGCTCTCTTCTTTGACCACAGAGGACGCAGAGAACACAGAGGAAAGTGTGGAGGCATATCTCTGTGTTCTCTGCGTCCTCTGCGGTTACAAATCAAAGTTTCCGGGCGATGGCTTCGCCCATGTCGAGCGTGGTGGCGCTGCCGCCCATGTCGTAAGTGCGGACCTGGCCTTCGGCGATGACGGCGGCCACGGCCTTCTCAAGGCGCGTGCCCTTCTCCGGCTCGCCCAGCCAGTCCAGCATCATCTTGGCGGCCAGGATGGTGGCGATGGGATTCACCTTGTACTGGCCGGCGTACTTGGGCGCGCTGCCGTGGCTGGGCTCGAAGACCGCCAGCTTCTCGCCGATGTTGCCCGAGCAGCCGAAGCCCAGGCCGCCCACCATCTGGGCCGCCAGGTCGCTCACGATGTCGCCGAAGAGGTTCGTGGCCACCATCACGCCGTAGTTCTTCGGATTCTTCAGCATCCACATGGTGATGGCGTCCACGTTGGCGTCGTCCATTTCGATGCCGGGGTATTCCTTGGCGATGCGCTTGCCGGTCTCCAGGAACATGCCTTCCGTGGCACGCACCACGTTGGCCTTGTGGATGACCGTCACCTTGGGATAGCCGAAGGTCTTCGCGTACTCGAAGGCGGCGCGGATGATGCGGTCGCAGCCCTTCACCGTGTTGATCTTGCAGGTGATGGCGAACTGGTCGCCCGGCAGGTCCGCGAAGTGGCTGAAGGGTTTGCTGAGCCGCTTCAGGCTGTCCTTCAGCTCGTCGGGCACGGGGGCGAACTCGACGCCGGCATAGAGATCCTCCGTGTTCTCGCGGAAAATCACCATGTCGATGCCTTCCTTGTAGTTCAGGGGGTTGCCCGGATAGGCCTTGCAGGGCCGCAGGCAGGTGTAGAGGTCGAACATCTGGCGCATGCGGACGATGGGGCTGCGGTAGATGAGGCCCTTGCCCTTCAGCTCGGGCACCAGCTCCGCCTCGGCATCCTTCACGGGCTTGGAGGTGATGGCGCCGAACATGGCCGCGTGGCTGCTCTTCAGCAGGTCGATGGTGCGCTGGGGGAAGGACTCGCCCTCCGTGCACCAGAACTCCCAGCCGATGTCGCCATGGGTGTAGGTGGCGTCGAATTTCAGCGCATCCAGGCAGATCTTGGCGGCTTCCATGACTTCGACGCCCACGCCGTCACCGGGCAACCAGGCGATGTTGTATTGGCTCATGATCGGCTCCTGCGGAAAGGGGGCGAATCCTGGCGCAAAGCCGCACCAGACCCGCCCAATCATGACCTCACCGTTAAGTTTGAGCTCCGATCGTCATCACAATTCCGGCTGAAAAGGCCGGTTTCGATTCTCCGGACCTACAGATCGTCAAAATCTACTTGCAGGCCAGCCAGCTGGCGCCGGTCCGGACCTCCGCCGCCAGCTTCACGCCCAGGGCCCCCAGGTCGTCGGCGCCCTCCATGGCGTCCTTCAGCAGGGCCGACGCGCGCTCCACCTCCTCCGGCGGCGCCTCCATGAGCAGTTCGTCGTGGACCTGGAGCAGCAGCCGCGCCTTGAGCCCCGAGGCCTGGAGGCTGCGGTGCAGGCGCACCATGGCCCGGCGCATGAGGTCGGCGGCGGTGCCCTGCACGATGGTGTTCACGGCCTCGCGCAGACCCTGGGACTGGAACTGCTTGTTGGGACTCTCCAGTTCGGGAATGCGGCGGATGCGGCCCCAGTGGGTGCGCACCAGACCCTCCGCCAGAGCCCGTTCCTTGGCGTTCTCGATCCAGGCGGCCACCTTGGGCATGCGCTCGAAGTAGCGTTCGATGAAGGCCTTGGCCTCTTTCTGGCTGACGCCGATGTTGGCGGCGAGGGCGAAGGCCCCCTGGCCATAGAGCAGGCCGAAGTTGACGGCCTTGGACGCGCTGCGCTGGTCCGAGGTGACCTGGTCCATGGGCACGTTGAAGACTTCCGAAGCCGTCCGGCGGTGGATGTCCTCCCCGGCGGCGAAAGCGCCCAGCAGCACGGGATCCTCGGCCAGGGCCGCCACCACCCGCAGCTCGATCTGGCTGTAGTCCGCGTCCAGCAGCACCCAGCCGGGCTCGGGCACGAAGGCGCCCCGGATGGCGCGACCTTCCTCCGTGCGGATGGGGATGTTCTGGAGGTTGGGATCGCTGGAGGCCAGGCGCCCCGACGCCACCGCCGCCTGGTGCAGCCGCGTATGCACGCGGCCCGTCACCGGATTCACCATCTGGGGCAGCGCTTCCACATAGGTGCCCAGCAGCTTCACCATCTGCCGGTGCCGCAGCAGCTCGCTGGCGATCTCGGCGCCCTGCTTCTCCGCCAGTTCCTGGAGCACGTCCTCATCGGTGCTGGGGGCCTTGGTCTTGCCGGTGTACTTCACGGGCTTGAAGCCCAGCTTGCCGAAGAGGATGCCGCCCAGCTGGGTGGGACTGTTCAGGTTGAAGGGCTCGCCGGCGAGCTCGATCACCCGGGCTTCGGCGCGTTTGCGCTCGCCGTGCATGCGCTCGGCGAGTTGGGAAAGGACAGTCAAATCAAGCCGAACTCCGTGGCCTTCCAGGGCTGCCAGCGCATCCACCAGAGGCAGGTCCACCTCTTCGTAGAGCCGCTTCAACCGGTCGTCCGTGAGCATGGCCCGCAGCTTGTCGCAGAGCTGGAGGGCGAGGTCCGCATCCTCGGCGGCGTACTGCACCGCATGGTCGAACTCGGCCTCATCGAAGCGCTTCTGGGCCTTCCCCTTCCCCACCACCTCTTCGAAGGCGATGGGCTTCACGTCCAGCAGGCGCACGGACAGATCATCCAGGTTGTGGCGGACCCCGCTTTCCAGCAGGAAGCTGAGCACCATGCTGTCGTCCGCCAGCCCGGTCACGGGCAGGCCGTGGCGGGCCAGCACCTGGAAATCGTATTTAAGGTTCTGGCCGCACTTGCCCACGGAAGCGTCGGCCAGCAAGGGCGCCAGCACGCGCCGGGCCTCCGCGAAGGGCAGATTGCGGGCATCCAGGTGGGGTGCCAACTCCGCGAAGAACGCGGCCGCCTCGCCTTTCAGATCCAGCAGAGAGGCCGGAAGACCGCTATCGGGCAACAGCCCCGGCAGGGAGCCTTCCGTATCGGCGGTGGCCGGCTTCAGATGAGCCAGCGGGACGTAGAGGCCTTCGTTGGGCGCCCAGGCCAGGCTCAGGCCCACGATGTGGCCCCGCGTGGGATCGATGCTGGTGGTTTCCGTATCGAGACCGAAGCGTCCCGCGGCGCGGCAGGCGGCCACGGCGGCCTCCAGATCAGCCAGGGTGGCTGCGGAGCGGTACTTCCGCTCGCTGCCCGCCTCTTTGGCGCTCTGCGTGAACTCCTTGGTGAGGGTCTGGAAGCCCAGGGCCTTGAAGGTCTCTCGGGCCTTGGCTTCGTCCACACCGGGATAGGCGAGATCCTTCGGATGCAGGGGCAACGTCAGATCCGTGACCACGGTGACGAGGCGTTTCGTGAGCTCCAGCCATTCGGCGGCGGCCTCCAGCCCCTCCCGCTGCTTGGGTTTCAGGTCAGCCTTGGCGGCAATCACACCGTCCAGGCTGCCGTGAGTCTCCAGCAGCAGGGCCGCGCCCTTCTCGCCGATGCCGGGCACTCCCTTCACGTTGTCGGAGGCATCGCCCACCAGGCTGAGGAAGTCCACCACCTGCTCGGGCCACACGCCCATGCGGGCCTTCACACCCTCGCGGTCGTGCCAGATCTCGCCATCCTTGGTGTTCAGCACCTGGATCTTCAGGTCGTCATCCACCAGCTGCAGCAGGTCCTTGTCCGGGCTGACGATGACCGCCGGCAGGCCGTGGGCCGCCGATTCCCGGGCGAGAGTGCCCATGACGTCGTCCGCCTCGTAGCCCGACAGCTCCACGATGGGGATCGACAGGGCCTCCACCAGCTGGCGAATCATGGGGATCTGCGGACGCAGATCCTCGGGCATCTCGGCGCGGTTGGCCTTGTATTCGGGATAGAGCTCGTGCCTGAACGTGGGCCCGGGCATGTCGAACACGCAGGCGAGATGCGTGGGCTGATGTTTCGCCAGCAACTGCAGCACCAGCCGCGTGAAGGTGTACGCCGCGCCATTCTTCAGCCGCGGATTGGCGAAGTAGGCCCGAAAAATGAAGGCGAAAGTATCGATGAGGTAAAGGCGATCCTCAGCCATTCGCCACCTCCCCGTTCAACGGCGAGGTCTCGCGTATCCGCGCAGCGGATACCGAGAGAATGAAGGCGAAAGTGTCGATGAGGTAAAGGCGGTCTTCAGTCATGGTCCCAGTTTGGCAGGCCATGCCCGGATTCATGCCATGACCTCCATCGGTCGATTCCTACAAGTGTCGCCAATTCCCCCTGGGAGGCCCCTTTGAGCGTCCGGTCTATGTTGATCCCCGCCCTGCTCTTTGGTGCAGGCCTGCTCCAGGCCCAGGACCCGAAGGCCCAGGCCCAGGCCCTGGTGAAAGAGGCCGTGGCCTTCGCCAGGAAAAGCGGGAAGGAGGCCCTGCTCAGGGAGACCAACCAGGGCACCGGGCGCTTTCACGTCAAGAGCGGGAATGAGCTCTACATCTTCATCTACGACCTTCAGGGAACCTGCCAGGCCATCGGCTTCCAGAGCCAGATGGTGGGGGTGAACCGCTGGGGCCTGAAGGACCCGGATGGAAAGCTCTTCCTCCAGGAGATGATCAACCTCGCCAAGACCAAAGGCAGCGGCTGGGTGGACTACAAATATCCCCAGCCAACAACCGGGAAGGTCGAGGCCAAGACTTCCTATGTGGAAAATCTGGATGGCTGGGTCGTCGGCTGCGGAATCTACAAGTAATCCACAAAAAAGGAGTTAAAGGTCGTTTGCCTTCCATCCGATGGATGCGCCAAGGGGAATGAACCCCCGACCCACCAAAGGAGGCAACCCCTATGAGCATCCGGTTCCATTTCCGTCTGGCACTGCCCGCTGTGTTCATGCTTGGCACCACCCTGTTCTCCCAGCCCGCGGAACGCCCCAAGGCTGAGGCCATGGTGAAGGAGGGTGTCGCCTTCCTGAAGGCCAACGGCAAGGAGGCCTTCATCGCCGAGGTCCAGAAAGGCACAGGCCGTTTCCACATCAAGCCGGGCGGCAGCCTGTACTTGTTCGTCTATGACACCAAGGGGATCACCCTGGCCCATGGCGCCACCCCTGGCGCAGCGGGCGCCAACCGCTGGGCCATGAAGGACCCAGACGGAAAGATGCTGATCCAGGAGATCATCCAGGTCGGCCAGCGCAAGGGGGGCGGATGGGTGGACTACAAATGGCCCAGCCCCACCACGGGCAAGATCGAGAACAAGTCCTCCTACTGCCTGGCCGAGGGCGACATCGTCTTGGGCTGCGGCATCGCCAAGTAGCGGCTCAGTCCAACCCGTAGGCCCTGCGCAGAAGGCCCTCCCACCAGGCAGCTGGCAGGAGGGCCTTCAGCTTGCCCACCCAGAAAGCGTCCCGGCCAATGACCACACGACGCGGCGGGTGGGTTGCGTTCAGAGCCCGGAGCATCGCCCGGGCACAGGCCTCCGCGTCCATGGCAAAGCGCTCAGCCTGGTCCTTCCGCCGGGCCAGGTAGCGGGAGATGACCCGCTCATAGCGCGTGCCCCGGGCCCGCTCGGGCAGATCGCCCCAGGCGGTGGCGAGGGTATCTCGGAAGGCGGTGCGGATGGCGCCGGGCTCCACCAGCACCACCGCCACCTCGCGGCCCACCTCCAGGCGCAGGCTTTCCGCCAGGGCCACCACCGCGTGCTTGGAGGCGTTGTAGGGTCCGGCCAGCGGAATGGACAGGCGCCCCAGCATGGAGGCCACCTGGAGGATCCGTGCACCGTGCTGCCGGCGCAGCAGGGGCAGGAAGGCGTTGGTCACTTGGTGCAGGCCGATGACATTCGTTTCGAATTGCGCCCGGAGTTCCTCCGGGCGGAGGAGTTCAAGCGGCCCCACCTGGCCGTAGCCGGCGTTGTTCACGAGGGCCTTGAGGGGCAGGTCCGCGCAGGCCGCCTCAGCCGCCGCAATGCTCGCCGCATCCGTCACATCAAGGGGCAGGATGCGAAGATCCTCTCCGGCGGGCAGATCCGCGAGCGTCTCAACCCGCCGAGCCGTGGCCACCACGCCCCAGCCCGCCTCGCGGCAAAGCGGCACCAGGGCCCGCCCGATGCCTGTGGAACAGCCTGTGATGAGGACCCAACTTCGCATGCCGTTATCTTTCCACATGCTGCAAAACGGGGCGCATTCGCGCCCCGTTTTGCAGCTACCGCCTTCGGCGGAACGGCTACTTCTTCTTCGCGGGGGCCTTGGCCGCTTCCTTCTTCGCTCCGCCCTTCGACTCAATCTTGGTGGCCACCTGCTTGTAGGTGACGGTCACCTTGTCGCCGGCCTTGAGGGCGTCCTTCCCGGCGGTGCCGCCGTCGGTGTAGAAGCGCCATTCCTCTTTGCCGAGGTCCAGCGTGAAGCTGTCGGCGGCGACTTCCTTCACGGTGCCGGTCTTCTGGTAGCTCGCGGCGGCGGCGGCCCAGCCGAGGGCGGCGCCGAGTACGGCCGTGGCCGACAGGATGGCGAGAGACTTCATGCGCATGGGACTCTCCTTGGAAGAGGTTGTGAAAAGGTGCCCCAAGGCTAGCAGCGTCCGCAAAAAGGGCAACCGCTACACCAGGGCCAGCAACCCCACCAGGTAGAAGCTCAGGTCCACGCTCAGCTCGAAACGGTGCTTCCCGGCGGTGAACCGCTCGTGGTACAGCCACAGGTACAGCACGGGATAGGCGGCACAGACCACCAGCACCACCGCCACGGCCATGGGATGCCCGTGCTGCCGGTTGTCGAAAGTGAGCCAGAGCGTCCCGGCCAGGAGGGTTCCCAGCAGCACCACCAGCACCGCCTTGGTGACCGATTTGCCCATGAGGATCGGCAGGGTCTCCTTGCCCACGATCTGGTCGTTCTGCATGTCCCGGATCTCATAGATCACGGTGCGGACGAAGGCCAGCACACCCACCAGGAAGACAGCCGCGAACGCCCGCAGGTCCCAGATCCGGCCCTCCTGCCAGACGGGCATGATGACGGCCACCGTGGCCAGGGCCAGGGCCACCACCACGTCCTTGGAACCGGGGATGTTCCGCAGGCTCAGGATCCGCTGGCCGACCCGGAACCGCTGCTTGTAGGCCGACCCCACCAGCGAGGCGCCCACCGCCACGGCGAGGGCCTTCAGGCCCAGGCTGGCCGCCAATCCCAGGGTGAGGGCCAGCGCCGCCACCCCCGAGGCCAGCAGCGCCTTGCGGTTGCGTTCCAGGAACCGCGCCCGGGCCGGTCCCTTGGCCCCGAGGCCCAGGGGGTCCAGGAAAGGCGTCAGGAGGTACATGGCCAAGACATAAGTCCCTGCGAGAAGCGGGTAGCGCCAGCCCAGGGGCAGGCCCAGCCACTTGTGCACGCCGAGGGTCATCAGGGCCGCACCCGTCGCCAGCAGGGACGAACTGCCGAAGGCGGCCTGGGCGAAGCTGCGCCAGCGGCTGGGGCCGTCGCCCAGCTGCTCCAGCACATCCACCACCTCATCCACCAGCCAGGTGGGCGTGGACGCCCCTGCGAGGACTCCCACGGTCTCCTTGCCGTGGAAAGCGCTGAGATCCAGTTCCGAGGCCGTTTCCACGTACTGCACCGGCTTGCCATAGTGGTGGGCCAGCTCGGCCAGGTGCTTGGTGTTGCTGGAAGCCTTGCCCCCCACGACGATGACCGTGTCCACGGCGCGGGCCAGGGCCTTGGCCTCGTCCTGACGCATCCAGGTGTCCTCGCAGATGGTGTTCTCGAAGACGGCGTCCCCCGCGCGGGTCCGGATGTAGTCGGTGATGGCGTGGTAGTCCTTCACGGTGAAGGTGGTCTGGGCCACCACCAGCACCTTCTTGAGCTGCTCTTCCGTGAGGGCCTCGGCCTCGGCCATGCTCGACACGATGATGCTGCCGCTATCCGCGAAGCTGCGGTGGGCCACGCTCTCCGCATGGCCGTGGCTGCCCAGGATCACCGTGAAGTAGCCCTTGGGGCTCCACTTCTTGATCTTGTGGTGGACCTTGGCCACCTCGGGGCAGGTGGCGTTCACGATCTTCAGCTCGCCCTTGGCCTGGCGCTCCTTGAGGCCACGCAGGTCCTGGATGGGGATGCCATGGGCGCGGATCACCACCGTGCCGTTCTGCACCTGGTCCGGTGACTCCGCCACCGCCACGCCCCGCTTGCCGATGAGGGCCAGGGCCTGGGGGTTGTGGATGAGGGGCCCCAGGGTCTGGACGGCGCGTCCATCGTTGCGCACCGAGGCTTCCAGCACCGCGTCCATGGCGCGCTTCACGCCCCAGCAGAACCCGGCGGTCTTGGCGACGATGACTTTCATCCCTACCCCACAATCCTGACCTGTTTGGTCGGATTACCTATCATAGCGCTCGGACCGTGCTGGTGCACGGTCCGAGATCGCATGCAGCCGTCCCGGGCAGGGATAGGCGAGGCTCAGAACCCTCCGGTCCCCTGGGGCGAACCCACGCCCGTGACGTAGTCCCAGCCGGCGAGACAGGGGAATCCGTTGTTCCCGGCGGTGATGTCACGGAAGACCGGCGTGGGCGGGGGATTCAGGTAGTTGTTGTAGATGGCCGTGAGCAGCTGCGTGGTGTTCGTGAAGGTCCCGCCACCCAGGTTCACCATGCCGGCCATGCAGGGTGAGGAGACGCTCGTGCCGCCGATCACCCACCATCCGGAATGTCCCTGGTAGCGCGTGGTGTCGTACACGGCCACGCCCGTGTTCGGGTCCGCATCGGAGGAGATGTCGGGCACGCCGCGGCCGGACCCCGTCATGGACACAGCCGTCTGCCAGCTGGGCTTGGCCTCATAGGCGCTGTTGCCGCCTCCGCCAGCACTCCAGCCCGTCTCTCCGGTGAAGGTGCCGTTGGCATCCGTGGCCACGCTGGTGCCACCCACGGCCACCACGTAGGGCGAGGTGGAGGGATAGATGGTCTTGCCCCCTGAATCCCCGCTGGCGGCGAAGAAGACAGGGCCGTTCACGTTGAAGTGGGCGTCATAGCTTGTCTCGCTGGAGGATTCGCTGCCTCCCCAGCTCATGGAAACCTGCCTCACCCCCGGGAGGGCCGCCGCCATGTCCACAGCCGCAAAGAGATTCGCGTAGCTGTTGGACTGAGCCTCCACGAGAACGATCTTGGCGTTGGGCGCCAGGGCGTGGGCCCACTCGATGTCGAGGGCCGCCTCCAGGGCCCAGCCAGCGTTGGTCCTCGGCTTCTTCCCGCCCTGGTAGACGACCTGGAAGACCGTATTGGTGGAGGCCGTGGGATTGGTAGAAGTCTCCTGCGGCAGCCCGAACATGGCGGAGAAGGTGTTGAAATCGCTCAGGGCCGTCGGGTAGTCGAAGGCATCGACGATGGCGATGACGTCATGACCTCCTGTGGCGGGGAGGCCATAGAAGTCGCGGATCTGCATCGGGGTCATGCCGCCCCCGGGACCGAGTCCGCCTCCAGGCCGGAGAAGCACCAGGTGGTTCGTGTGGGACCGGACACCGATATCCTCCCGGGCCTCCAGACTGGTATCCGGGATCAGGACATCCCCACGGATGACAGGGGGAGCCTCCTGCGCGGCGAGGCGGGCCAACCCCAGCCCAAGTCCGAGGCCGAGGAACATCACGAGTGCTTTCGTCCGCCGCATGCCGCCCTCCTTTGGCGTGGCCCGGAGGCCCGGGCATCATTTGGAACCACACAGTCATTGATACTGCGTCTCTGGTCCTGAAACGGAACGGAAATCTACTTCCGCCGTCCAGGGCAGTCAAGGCCTCGTGACGAGAGGGGCGAATGGCGTTATCGACCTCTGCTAGATCAGTCCCGGAAATGCAGAACAGGCCCCCCACCTCCCGGCAGGGGACCTGTCCTGTGTGATAGAGATGGCGGCCTTGCCCCAAAAAGGCGGGGCCCAGCCCCTACTTTCGGGCAGGGACCTGGATCATGGGCGTGGCGCCGCCCATGGGGGTGATGATCAGGTTGCCCTTGGTACCGATGTCCCGCAGGGCCTGGATGCGCTGGTACTCGATGATCTGGGGGGTCAGGCTCTGGCTCACGATCTGCTGGGCCTTGGCCTGGCCTTCGGCCTCGATGCGCTTGCGCTCGGCCTCCTGCTTCTCCTTCTGGAGCACGAAGGCCATCTTCTGGGCGTCCTGGTCGGCGCTGATCTTGTCGTTGATGGCCTTGGTGATCTGGTCAGGCAGGAGGACATTGCGCAGCAGCACCTGTTCCATGGTGATGCCGCGTTCCTTGAAGGCCGCCGTGAGCGTCCGTGTCACGTTTTCCACAAAGCTCATGCGCTTGGTGGTGTAGAGCTCCGTGGCGGTCAGGCCGGCCGCGGCATCACGGAGCGAGGTGCGGATCTGGCTGCGGAGGATCTGCCCCTCCACATCGGTACCGATCTTCTCGTAGATCTTGGCGCAGTATTCCTGCTCCAGATGGTAGAAGACCGTGGAATCGAGCTTTACCGTGAGGCCGTCGGATGTGATGACGGGAATGGAATCATCACCCCTTTTCTGGCCCTCGTCGGCGACACCCGACATGGTGTAGTTCCGCGTGCGGACCTCCATCTCCACGACCTGGGAGAAAGGATTGATGAAGTGCAGGCCCGCCGGAAGCACCTGGCTCCGAACGGTGCCGAACAGCACCACCACTCCCGCCTGGCCCGGCTGCACGATCACGGCCATGGAGGCCAGGAAGACAACCGCACCCAACCCGAACCCCACCCACTGCACGATGATCAGGCGGGCCGAGAGGGGATATCCGACCTTGGTCTTCCAGCGCCAGGCCAGGGCACCAACGATGAGCAGCAATAGAGCGATGAGGACCACAGAGCACCTCCAAGGGCGGGCTAGGTTAACAGGCCTTCCTGATCCTTCCCGGGACAGCCTCGTGAACAACACAGGGCCCCCGCCTCACGGCGGGGGCCCTGCCTGGTGCCAAAAACCTCAGTCCTCGACCGTGGCGAAGGCGGGGGCCGCGTCCATGTTCTCGCGGGCGGGCTTGACCTCTTCAGCAGTCCTCCAGCCCCAGGCGCCGATGACCGCCTTGAAGGTGAAGACGATCACGGCGAGGGCGCCGAGGCCGAAGAGCACATCACCGGGCATGCGGAGCCAGGTGAAGGTCCGCATGAGCGGGCTCTGCACCACCTCGGCGCTGCGGGCGTACCAGGTGCCATGCTCGAGGCTCTGGGCGACCTGGTAGAAGCCGCTGGGGATCAGCGACAGCGCCAGCATCAGGACCAGGCCCAGGTTCAGGCCCCAGAAGCCCCACTTCAGCCACTTCTCGTCCCAGGCCTTGTCCGGCGTCATGCCGCGCAGGGCGAAGAGCATGAGGGAGATCGCCAGGAAGCCGTAGACCCCGAAGAGCGCGGCGTGGCTGTGGATGGGCGTGGTGTTGAGGCCCTGGCCGAAGTAGAGCACCGAGGGCGGGTTGATGAGCATGCCGAAGACGCCGGCGCCCAGCAGGTTCCAGAAGCAGACCGCCGCGAAGTACTTGAACGGCCATTCGTAGCCGCTGCCGAGGGCCCGGCCGGCCTTGAGGCTCATGGCGATCTCGAAGCCCACGATGGTGAGGGGCACGATCTCCAGGGCGCTGAACACGGAACCCAGGGCCGCGATGGAAGCCGGGGAGCCCGTGTAGTAGAGGTGATGGAACGTGCCGATGACACCGCTGCCCAGGAAGAGGCCCATGGAGAGGCTCACGGCGCGCAGCGCGGTGCTTTCGCGCAGCAGGCCCATGCGGGTGGAGAGCAGCGCGATGGCCACGGTGGCGAAGACCTCGAAGAAGCCCTCCACCCAGAGATGGACCACCCACCAGCGCCAGTATTCGGCCATGGCGATGTGGGTTTCACGGGTGTACATGAAGCCCGCGGAGTAGAAGAGCGGGATGGCGATGGCGGACAGCACGAAGAGCTTCAGCAGGCCCAGGCGGCCAGCCTCACCCTTCAGGGCGGGGATCAGCGCGCGCACCACCAGCACCAGCCAGCCGACCATGCCCACGGTCAGGAGGATCTGCCAGAGGCGGCCCAGCTCGACGTATTCATAGCCCTGGTGGCCCAGCATGAAGGAACCGGACAGCTTGCCCAGAATGGCCTGGTGGCTGCCGAAGAGGGCGCCAACCACCACCACCACGAGGGCGATGAGCAGGCCGGCCACACCCAGCCACTGCCCCTTGGGCTCCCTGGCGCTGAGTTTGGGGCCCAAGTAGAGGCCCGTGGCCAGCCAGCAGGTGGCGATCCAGAAGACGGCCAGCTGCAGATGCCAGGTGCGGGAAGCCGCGTAGGGCAGGATGCGGGACAGATCCATGCCGTAGAGGGCATTGCCTTCCACCGCATCGTGGGCCGTCATGACGCCCATGCCGATCTGCACCAGGAACAGGGCCATGGCGACCGCAAAGTAGATGGCGGACCAGCGCTGACTGGGCGTGGCGGGAGCCGGCGGGATGGGCTTGGGGTCCGGGAATTCTTCGGCGGGCTGGTTGGCGTGATGCCAGACCATGAGGCCCACGCCCAGGATCAGCAGGATGATGGAGAGGATGCTCCAGAGGTGGCTGATGGGGGTGATGGTGTTGCCCACCAGGGGCTCCTGGGGCCAGTTCTGGGTGTAGCTGTGGTCCGCGCCGGGGCGGCGGGCCGCGGCAGACCAGGCGGTCCACAGCCAGAAGTCGGCCACGCGCTCGCCTTCCTGCATGGTGGGGATCCAGCGGGCGGGGATGGCGGCGCCCTTGTCGCCCTCCACCGCGATCTTCGCCAGCTCGGTGCGGGTCGCCTGGTAGGCGGCAGCCTGGGCCTCATTCAGGGTCAGCGTGCCCGTGGACGATTCATACCTGTTATTCTGAAATATGGATACAGTACTGGCCTTGGCATCCGCCATGGAAACGCCCTGGGCCTTTACCCCGTCGAGGGTGTGCGCGGCCCACTGGTGCAGGGCCTTGGCGGACCAGTCCGGGGCAAGATAAGCTCCGTGTCCCCAAATGGATCCGATGTGCTGACCACCGTGGCCCAGGTAGCTGACCTGGCCCTCGAGGATCTGCCCGGGACCCACCAACTGGGTACCGTCCTCTGCCACCACCCGCTGCGGGATGGGTGGAGCGTTCTGGGCGATCTGCCGCCCACCCAGCCCCAGCACGCCGAAGCCCGCCAAGAGCACCAGCAACACCAGCCACCATCTTGCCTTCATTTGGAACCTCCGTCATGGCCGCTCTGGGCGCAGGGAACAGTTTTCCATAATTCTCCATATTTAGGACCATGTATTCTTAATTGTGATTTCAAGCACGCACCCAGCCAGGCGGGAATCCTTTGCCGGCCCTGGCAAAACCTCTGGCCCCAGGCCCTGGATTCCAAGTACCTTGAGCTTGGCTCCCCGGATCTCTGAAAGGGAATTCTTCTCCTATGGCTCATCCCGCCCTTCTGCCCGTCGTACTTACGTGCAACACGGATCTGCGTTTCATCGACCTGATTCAGGTGGTGGGCGCGGAATTCCTGAAGCACCTGAGCTTCACCCAGGAGGATGGCGAACGCCTGTGGCTGGCCATCCAGGAGGGCATCGCCAACGCCATGCGCCACGGCAACAAGCTGGACCGGGAAAAGCCCGTGAAGGTCACCTTCACCCCCAAGGTGGACCGCTTCGAGATCCGCATCGAGGACCGGGGCACGGGCGTGGACCTGGAAACCCTGCCTGATCCGAACCTGCCCGAGAACCTCCTGAAGCCTGGGGGGCGCGGTGTGTTCTTCATGCGCCAGGTCATGGACGAAGTGCACATGGAACGCCGGCCCGAGGGTTCCACCCTGGTTCTCGTGAAGGCCCGGAAAGTCCGCGAGCCCCATCCGTGACAGGGCAGGCCGTGGACTGGCGCCGCCGGGCCCTCTGGCTCTCGATCCTCACCATCGCCTACAACCTGGTGGAAGGCCTGGTGTCCATGGCCTTCGGCTGGGCGGACGACTCCGTGGCCCTGTTCGGCTTCGGCGCCGACAGTTTCATTGAAGTGGCCTCGGCCCTGCTGGTGCTCTGGAAGCTGCTGGACCACGGCAACCTCGAACGCGAGCGCAAGGCCACTCGCGGCATCGGCTGGCTGTTCCTCTGCCTCGCCTTCGGAATCGCGGGGGGAGCCATCCTTCAGCTCACGGCCCGCGTCCACCCTCCCACCACCGTGCCGGGCCTCGTCATCTCGGCCCTATCGCTCTCCTTCATGGCCTTCCTCTGGCGCGCGAAACTCCGCACGGCCAAGGCCCTGGACAGCGCCACGGTGGAGGCCGACGCCGCCTGCAGCCGGGCCTGCGTCCAGCTTTCGGTGGTGCTCTTCGCCGGCAGCCTGCTCTTCCTCCTCCTGCCCGCCCTCTGGTGGGTGGACGCCGCCGCGGCACTGGGCCTGGCCCTGCTCATCGGCCGGGAGGGCCTCGGCATGATCCGCGCCGCGCGCAGCGAGTGCTTCACCGGCGGGTGTGGGTGCGGGCACTAGCTGGATCTACGCGTCGGGCGGCTCGTTGATCACGCCGCACTCGGCAGGTATCCGCACATAGAACATGGACTGACCTTCGGCCTTGATGGAGGCCAAAAGCCGCTCAGCCTCCTCGTCCGTGGCCATGAAGGTCACTTCCACCGGGAGGTCGCCGGCCAGTTCGATGAAGTGGTCCGCATGGATGAGCCCATGGCGGCCGAATCCGGCGATGGCCTTGAAGGCCGTGCCACCCTTGAGGCCCAGGTGCCGGGCATGTTTCAGCAGCCACTCGTAGGCCAGAATCCCGTGCTGGGTCCGGTCCTCCTGGACGTAGAAGATGAGATATGTGCCTTTCATGGCGCCCTCCTTGGGGCTTGTCAGGCTTTCACGAAGGCCTTGACCGTCAACAGACCCAGCAGGGTCATGCCCAGTGAACCGGTCAGATGCGCGGCCATATGGCCAGCCGCCCAGGCATACTCCCCCCGCGTGAGCAGGTGCATCGCCTCCGCGGAAAAGGTGGAGAAGGTGGTGAGTCCTCCCAGGAAGCCCGTGATGATGAGGAGCCTCGCTTCAGGCGCCAGGCCCGGATGCTGAGTGAACATGGCCACCGCCACGCCCACAAGGTAGCCCCCCAGCAGGTTCGCCGCCAGCGTCCCCAGCGGCAGGGGTGTGAGCATCGGGTTCAGGAGGGCCCCCAGGCCCCAGCGCAGCCAAGCGCCCAGGGCCGCCCCGATGCCCACCGCCAGAAACGAATAGATAGCCATGCCCCATCATCTCACTTGGCGAGTTCACTTGCCTTCACGAAGCGCACCTGCGCCTTGCTGCGGGGCACCAGCTTCTCCAGGGCCTCGACCGTCTCTGGGTAGATGTGCCCGATGATGAGCACCGACCCGTCTTTTTCGGCCAGCCTGATCGCCCGCTCCCACTGCTTTTCCATTTCAGGGAAGGCCTTGTCGTCGTCCAGGAACACACGCCGTTCCACCGCGGGAATGCCCAGTTGTTCGGCCACGCCGTAGGCCACGCTGTCCTTCTCTGTGCGGCTGTCCACGAAGAAGAACTTCCGGGCCTTGATCTCCTGGAGCACCCAGCCCATGCGCGTGCGGTCCGGCGTGATGCGGCTGCCCATGTGGTTGTTCACGCCCGTGCGATGGGGGATCTCATCCAGGGCCAGCCGCACGCGGCGGCGGACTTCGGTTTCGCTCAGGTTGTAGAGGATGGCGTTGGGGCCCGGATCGCGGCCCGGCCCCGGGTAGCCGATGGGCTCCATGGGCAGGTGCAGCATCACCTCCTTGCCCATGCGATACGCAATGTCCGCGCTGTCGCGGGTGAACTCCTGATAGGGCAGCACCGCCACGCTGAAGGGCACGGGCAGGCTGCAGAGGCGCGTCACCAGCTCCGGCTGCACGTAGCCGAGGTCATCGATGACCAGGGCGAGGCGGGGCAGCGTGCGGATCGGCTCCGGGCTCTGCGGCTTGGCAGACTCGGAGCTGGGCTTTGCCTTCGGTTCTGTGGATTTCCTTTCGGGCTTTTTCGGTTCGGGTTTGGGAACCTCCCGCTTCTCGGAGGTCCCGCGCCTGCCACAGCCCTGCCCCAGCATCAGCCCGGCACCCAGGCCCAGCGCCAGCATCAGGATGGCCCAGCCCATGAGGGCCAGCGTGGATGTGCGCTTCCCCTTCCCTCGAGCCAAGCTAGGAGGCCTTCGCGACCGGCGGCGCAGCGGGGGCCGGGGCCTGGAGGGCGGCCAGCACCTTGGCCAGCGCATCATCCGAATCCGCCAGCTTCAACACCTGATCCGGCGCCACTCCCTGGCGGTCGAGCTTCTCTCCCCCTGCGCCCACCCAGCGGCGGGACACCAGTTCCACCGCCCCGCCCTGCTTCAAGGGGAAGCGGCTTCGTTCCACGCCAAGGCCGGGAGTCTTATCGCCGAAGACCTTCGCGCCACCTTTCTTCAGGCAGGCGGCCAGAACTTCGGGAAGGCCCATGGTCGAGCGCCCCGTGAGGAGCGCCAGCCGGGCGAACGGGGTTCCTGCACCGGATACGGGAACGTCGCGGTCGGGCCGACCGGCTTCCTGAAGGGTTCCGATGGCGCCCTTGGCGCCAAGCAGACCTGCCACGGCGGCGGCTTCCTCCGCGGATCCCTTCACGCACTGGCGCAGATCCAGTACCAGGGTGTGGCCGTGGTCCACCGCAGCCAGCAGCTTTTTCAGCTCCTCGGCGCGCCCGGAGGTCAGATCCGGCAGGGATACCATCAGGGCGCCAGCCGCCTGCTTGAGCGCCACCGCGGCCTTCGCCGGCCGCTGCCGTTGCAGCGTGGTCTTGGTGAGGTCGCCCGTGGCGTTGTAGCGGTAGAGGTCCAGCGTCGAGCCCTCGGCTCCGCGGAGACGGCGCTCAATGGCCCAGGCGCTGAGACGGCCCACGGAATCACCATCCATCTTGCGGATCACATCGCCGGCCTGGATGCCCGCCTTGGCGGCGGGGCCACCCGGGGTCACCGCCAGCACCGTGGCGTAGATTGCCCCGCGCTTCAGCACCACCAGCCCGGCCTCGGCGGGCCCGGGGTCCGGCAGGCGCAGGTCTTCCGCCGAGAGGTAGGCGTTCAGGGGATGGGAGCGTTCCAGGACGGCCTGGACACCACCGGAGACCACCTTTTCCATGTCCGGGGCATCCACATAGTTCTGCTGCACCAGGGACAGCACGTCCTGGATGTCGGATAGGCCCGCGAGGGGATCCTGCGGAGGAACTTTGATCCCCGGTTTGGGCTGGGCCTGCGGCTGCGCACCCTGCTGGAGCACCGGCAGGGTGAACGCGGCCACGAGGGGAAGGGACAACAGGGAGAGCCAGGTACGGGCATGCATGGCCTCAGTGTAGAGACTTCTGCGATCCCGCGGCTACGCCTTCAGATCAAGGGTGGCTTTCATCCGCTCGTCCTCGGCTTTCAGGACCTTGAGGTTGGCCTTGTACATCACGTCGAAACCCATGCCCTGCACCGCTTCGGCAGCCAGATCCACATTCGAGAAGCCGGGTGCCGCGGGAGTCGGGTCTTCGGGCGTGCTCTGGACCTGGACCCCGCCACCTGCCTGGGCCGCCAAGTCCACGCGCCGGGCTTTGAAGCCGTCCGACAGCTGGTTGGCCACATTGTTTGCCTGCACGGCCAACCCCGCGCTGGCGGCGCGAAGTCCCGTGAGAGCGATGCCAGATGCGTCCATGAACCACCTATCGGCCGGGCGCCCCTCAGCCTTGAGCGCTGCGGAACCAGTCGCTGCCTGACTGGAAGCCCTTCTGCTTGGCGGCGGTCTGGGCGTGGCGGGCGAGTGCCAGGTCGATGAGCCGGGTCAGCAGCTCCACGTAGGGCACGCCGCTGGCGGCCATCATCTTGGGATACATGGAGATGCTGGTGAAGCCGGGGATGAAGTTCAGCTCGTTGAGGAAGACCCGGCCGCTGAGCCGCTCCAGGAAGAAGTCCACCCGGGCCATGCCGTAGCCATCCGAGGCGGCAAAGGCCCTGGCCGCCAGCTTGCGCACCAGGTCGGCCAATTCCTCGGGGATCTGCGCGGGGATCTCCGTCCGGCTCTTGCCGTGGATGTACTTGTCCTCGAAGGTGTAGAACTCGTCCGCCACGATCACTTCACCCGGCTGGGAGACCTGGGGTTCGTCCCCTCCCAGCACGGCCACTTCGATCTCGCGCACGTCCAGGCCCTGCTCCACCAGCACGCGCCGGTCGAAGGTGAAGGCCCGGTCCAGGGCCGCGGCCAGGTCTCCGGCCTGCTTCACCTTCTCCACGCCGATGCTGCTGCCCAAGTTGGCGGGCTTCACGAAGAGGGGCAGGCCCAGTTTTCCGCATTCCACCAGGCAGGCGGCCTGCTCCCGCCTCCAGCGCTCCTCCGTGAGCCCCACGTAGGGCACCACAGGCAGCCCTTCCGATTCCCAGAGGCGCTTGGTGATCCACTTGTCCATGCCCGCGGCCATGGCCAGCAGGCCCGCGCCCGTGTAGGGGCGGTGCAGCAGCTCCAGGTAGCCCTGGATCTGGCCGTCTTCACCACCCGCGCCATGCAAAGCATTGAAGAAGAGGTCCGGCAGCGGGGTGGCCTCCGCTCCCTTCTCCAGGGGCAGGAAGGGGTGGGCGCTGCGCTCCGGCAGCTCTCCGGCGGCCAGCCGGGCGAAGGGATCGCCGGTGACGACCCACACGCCGTTGCGGGCGATGCCCATGGGCCGCACGACGAAGCGCGAGGTGTCCAGGTGCTCCGCGATGGCCCTCGCCGTGACGATGGAGACTTCGTGCTCGGGGGATTCCCCGCCGAAGAGAAGGCCGACGCTCAGTTTGTCGTTCATATCCCCACTTTAGCACCGGGACCCCGGGTCCTCCCGACCCGGAGATGGCGTCCCCGGCGACGGAAATCACATTTAGGAATAGTTGATTCTTTTACTATGATATTTTTTCTTCCGGAGACCGAAACCATGAGCGAACTCCTCAACAACCGGGACCACCGGATCGCCACCCTCAAGGAGATCATCCTGCACCTGCACCGGGGCGAAGCTCCCGCGCAGGTGAGGGCGCGACTGGCCCACCTGGTGGGCGAGGTGGACGCCAATGAGATCGCCGCCATGGAGCAGTCGCTCATGGCCGACGGCATGAGCCCCGAGGAGGTGAAGTCCATGTGCGACCTTCATGCCGAAGTCCTCCAGGACGTCGTGGCCAAGCCCCAGGCATCCCAGGAGTTACCGGCGGGTCATCCCGTGGACACCTTCCGCCGGGAGAACCGGGCCCTGGAGGGCGCCATCCGGACGGCCCGGAAGGGCGTGGGAGTGCTGGAAGCCGTGGCCGACCACACCTACCCCGCCGCCGAGCGCCTGACCGTGCTGGCGGCCTTCAATGCCCTGATGGATGTGGACAAGCACTACCAGCGCAAGGAGCACCTGGTCTTCTCCATCCTGGAGCGCCACGGCAACACGGGGCCCTCCAAGGTCATGTGGGCCAAGGATGACGAAGTGCGCGACCTGCTCAAGGGGGCCATCGAGGTGCTGCGGGAGGAGAGCCTCAGCGGCGCCGAGCTGAAGATCCTCGCCCCCACAGTGCTGCGCCCCGCCCTGGCGGCGCTGGAGTCCATGGTCTACAAGGAGGAGACCATCCTCCTGCCCATGTGCCTCGGCCTGTTCACGGAGGAGGAATGGGGCGAGGTCTGGCTGGACAGTCCCCGGTACGGCTGGTGCCTGGTGGAGCCCGCCACGGGCTACACGCCACCGGTGGCCGCCCTGCCCGAGAATCCCATCCAGCTGCCTGCGGCCTCGGCCGTGGCCTTTCCCAGCGGTTCCCTCAGCTTCCAGCAGCTCATCGGCATCTTCTCGAGCCTGCCCGTGGACATCACCTTCGTGGATGCCGACGATCGTGTGGCCTTCTTCAGCGAGGGACCGGACCGGGTCTTCGCCCGCAGCCGCACCATCCTGGGCCGGGAGGTGAAGCACTGCCATCCGCCCAAGAGCGTGGACGTGGTGGAGCGCATCCTCGGCGACTTCAAGGCCGGCCGCCAGACCGTGGCGGAGTTCTGGATCCAGATGCAGGGGAAGTTCGTCCACATCCGCTACTTCGCCGTGCGCGACGAGGCCGGCGCCTACCTGGGCACCCTGGAGGTCACCCAGGACCTCACCCGCCTGCGCGCCCTCGAGGGCGACCGCCGCCTGCTCCAGTACGACGAAGCCTGAGGCGCCCATGGCCATCACGCCCGAAACGAAGATCGGCGACTTCCTGGCCGCCCACCCGGACCAGCAGGAGGCCCTCATCGCCCGCGTCCCCGAGTTCGCCAAGCTGCGCAACCCCGTCCTCCGCCGCACCGTGGCGAAGCTGGCCACCGTGGACCAGGCGGCCCGCATGGCGGGCCTCCCGACGACCGAGCTGGTGCGTTTTCTGCGGGAGCTCGCCGGCGAGACCGCGGAAGTCCCCAGTACCGATGGACCAGTCCCGGCTGAAGAACCCCGGCCCGACTGGGCGCGCTCCGGCGCCGTGTGGTCCACCCTGGATGCCGACACCCTGCTCACGGCCGGGGACCATCCCCTGGCCCGCGTCCGCCGGGCCCTGCTCACCCTGACCCCCGGCGAGGCCATGCAGCTCCTGAGCCCCTTCCGTCCCGAGCCCCTGCTGGACCAGTTCCGCCAGGAGGGCACACCCTGCTGGTGCGAAGAGGAAGGAACGGGCCGCTTCCGGACCTGGGTCCTCAAGCGCTGAAGCGCCCCACGGACCTTTGACCCGGAACGCGGCTGGGTTGCGCTAGGCTGATTCCCCATCCTCTCGGAGTTCTCGTGCGGTCGGCCATTTATCCAGGCTCCTTCGATCCCGTGACCCTCGGCCACTGGGACCTCATCCAGCGGGCCGCGAAGCTCGTGGACCGGCTCGTGGTGGCCGTGCTCCACAACCCCACCAAGTCCCCCGCCTTCAGCGTAGAGGAGCGCGCCGCCATGCTGAAGGAGCTGACGTCCTCCCTGCCCCAGGTGGAGGTGACCACCTTCCATGGCCTCCTGGTGGACTTCGCCAAGGCCCAGAATGCGCAGTTCATCATCCGCGGCGTGCGGGCCTTCAGCGATTTCGAGTACGAGTTCCAGATGGCCCTCATGAACCGCAAGCTGGCTCCGGAGCTGGAGACGGTCTTCCTCATGCCCAAGGAGAAGTACAGCGCCGTGAGCAGCCGCTTCGTCCGCGAGATCGGCAGCATGGGCGGCAACCTGTCCGAGCTGGTGCCTGAGGCGCTGCGCGAGCGGATCTCCGACCAGCTGAAGCGCCGGTAGGGACTTGGTTCTAGCCGAGAATCCATTCGGCCTTCACCACGGCACGAACAGCCGCATCGAGCAGTATGGAACGCCTCCGGGTCAAGGTAGCGCCGGAGGCGTCTGGGGCCTGCCCCCTCACTTGAAGGTCATGTGGACAACCCGCACATCGGCGATCTTGCCGGCGGAGTGGCACAGGAAGCACTGCTCCTGCCGGACGAACTTGCCTCCCGTCGTGACGCTGGAGCGGCTGCCGTAGAAGGTGCCGCCGTTGGTCTGCATGTGGGAGATGGCCAACGGGCTGTCGTGGCAGTTGGAGCAGGCCGCCACATAGGGCGAGTTCACCAGGGTGGTGCCGGCGGCGGCCGTGGTGGCGCCCGTGTTGGCGTTGTAGCTGAAACCTGAGCCGAAGACATAGCCCGAGCCGAAAGCGGCGGCGAAGGGCGACCAGTAGACTCCGGGAATGGGCTCCGTCCCTGTGAGGATGATGTTCACGGGCGTGGGCACGGTGCCTGTGGCCACGGTGGTCCAGAGCAGGTCCGGCAGCTCGCCCGCATTGAAGGACAGGCCGAAGTCGTAGCTGCCGGGGATGTGGCAGGCCTCGCAGTTGTTCAGCACGCCAGGATAGGTGGTCTTCCAGTAGGTGGCGCCCCCCGAGGCCTCCCAGGAGAACTTGTTCGCCCGCTTGGCAGCCCCGTGGATGGCGTGGACGAAGTCCTTCATGTTCACGCCCCACCCGCTGTTCACGCGCTGGCCGTTGTGGCAGAACTCGCAGGTCTGGGGATCGTTGCGCTGGCCTGCGTGGAAGGCCTTGGTGGTGAACACGCCCATGGCGCCATGGCAGTCGAGGCACTTCGCATTGGCCACGATGGTCCGGCGGGCGGTGTTCGCGGGCCCCGTGGTCGCGCTTCCGGCATTGAGCGGGAAGCCGGCCGGCAACGGGCCGCTGATGAGTTTCGAGACGTTTGGAGCCGGCACACTCACGCCGCCCTGCCCGGTGCCCGCGGTGCCTGCGACGCGTGGGATGTAGGGGTAGCCCGACACGTTGGTCTGGGTCAGAGGCTGGGTGAGGGTCAGGCCATAGGAGTAGCCGATACCGCCCGTGACCATCCCGGCGCTGGTGGGGATGACCACCCCCGTCATGGTCAGCGTGTAGTAGCCACTGGCGTCCGGCGTGGCGCTCAGGGTGCCCTGGGCGGAGACAGCCAGGGGTGCCCCGGCCATGTCGAGGCCATCACCCCGCCAGATGTTCTTGAGGTAGGTGCTGGCAGTGGCGTTCCAGTCCGCGGGGTTGGCGATGCCATCCTGGGGCACGGAGAAGGCGATGTAGAAACTGGGGCCGCCCACGAAGTTGTCCATCAGCTCGGTGACGGTTCCCGCGGCGTAGGTGTTGAAGACCACGGGCACGCCATCCTTCAGGAACCGGAAGGTGAAGACCGGCTTGGCGCTGGCGTTGAGGGTCACGCTCTTCAGATCCCAGGTCACCCGGCTGGCGCCCGGAGGCAGGTTGCCTACGAAGGCGGCCACGGCGGAGGCGTTCGTGTTGTTGTTCGTTCCACCCGTGTTCCAAATGTTGGCGGGGTCGGTGGGCACCACGGGAAGGTGGGCGACCTTGATGGCTGCGGCGGTATGGCAGCCGCTGCAGTTGTTGTCCGCCAGGGCGATGCCGCCAGGATGGTTGGCGCCGGTGGTCCAGTCCACGCTGTCGTGGCACCCGCCACAGGCGAAGCGGCTGGGTTTGTTGAACCAGTTGTCGCCCTGGGGCGTGGCGGTGCTGGCGCTGTGGCACTTCACGCAGTTGCGGTGGTCCTGGGGATAGGTGACTTCGTTGAATCCGATGCCGCCATAGGCGTAGCCCGTCTTGGCCAGCTCTTCACCCATGTGGATCCGGTGGATGAATGATGGGAAGTCTCCGGAGGCGTGGCCATTGAGCTTCCCGGTTTCGCCGGAGACCGTGGTGGCGGTCACCGTGGCTTCCGCGCGCCCATATTTGCGCTGGTCGTTGTGGCAGATCACGCAGTAGCGGGTGTCCTGGCGGCCGGACCCATGGAACTCGAACTTGGCGTGGCAGCTGAAACAGGAGGAGACGTTGACGATCTCCCGCTGCTCATTGGCGGCTCCAGCGAGGGCTCCCGTGGCGGGAATGAAGTCGTAGGCCGTGTTGGCCGCGTTCAGGATGGGCACCGCGACCACGCCGCTGTTGGAGCCGTCCGCTGTGTTGGTGCCCGTGCCGCGGGCGTTACCGCCGATGAAGAGGGTCAACCGGTGGGTCAGATTGGGATTGAAGCTGACATCGCCCAGGTCAGCCCGGAGGTTGTTGCCCGAATAGGTGGCAGCATCCAGCAGGGCCTGGGTCTGGGTGATGTCGCGGCGGAAGGTGTAGCCGTAGGAGCCGTCGCCGTTGTCCACCAGGGTCCCGATGTTGTCGGTGGAGGGCCGGGCGGGGATCCAGGAGGTCGGGGCCGAGGCCGTCGGATTGGCGGTCACGACGTAGTTAGTCCAGGTACTCGGACTTCCATTGGCGCCGGGCACCAGCTTGGCCAAGCCGAAGGCCATGTTGGTGTAGCTGGCGAAGCCGGCCGAAGAAGCCTTGCTGGTGAACCCCAGACCCTTGACCGGCACGTTGTGGCCGTCGGTCACCTTGAAGGCCACCACGGGAGGTGAACTGACGCTGATGCTGGTGACGGTGGCCTTGAGGGTCAGGCCCGCCCACTCATCCGCCGTGTAGGTGGTGGCGTCGATGGCATAGGCGGGACCCGGGGTCCCATTCGTGCCATCGGTCCCGTTTGTGCCATTGGTGCCGTTGAGGCCATTCTGCCCCGCGGAGCCCCGGCAACCGGCGAGCGCCAGAATCATGAAAACCGCGACGAGCAGGGCCCAGGGTCCTTTGCGTGATGCGGTGTTCATACGGCCTCCTCACTCATGGCTGATGGTTATTGGGCAGGTTTGCGAACGGTTTCAGCAATTAGCGAAAGACAGTCCCACCCCACCCCGGCGCCCCAGAAGGGCATCGAGAAGAATTGATGCTCAATTTAGGCTCAATGGAACCGGGCGGAAGCCCCCGGCCATCTGTCCACGCCGAAAAACCTCTTTCAGCTCACCTCGGCCAGCTTGAGCCGCACCTGCTCCCGCTCCAGCCAGGCGGCCTGGGCCTCGCTGAGGCCGTGGGCCAGGGCGCGGTCGGCGGCGACCCGGCAACGGGCCAGCAGATGGCGGTCCCGCACCAGGTCGGCCACCTGGAACTGGGGCAATCCCGCCTGGCGCACGCCGA
Organism: Geothrix sp.; assembly: GCA_036504495.1. Taxonomy (GTDB): domain Bacteria; phylum Acidobacteriota; class Holophagae; order Holophagales; family Holophagaceae; genus Geothrix. The sequence goes on along the minus strand of DASXVC010000073.1, from coordinate 35,348 downwards.
AGAACTCGCCGGGGCCGCGCAACTCCAGGTCGCGTTGGGCGATGCGGAAGCCGTCCTGGGTCTCCACCAGCGTCTGCAGGCGCTCCGTCTCCGAGCCGCTGATCATGAGGAAGTGGCTGCGGTGGGCGCCGCGGCCCACCCGGCCCCGCAGCTGGTGGAGCTGGCTGAGGCCGAAACGCTCGGCGTGATCCACCACCATCACCGTGGCGTTGGGCACATCCACCCCCACCTCGATCACCGTGGTGGCCAGCAGGATCTTCGCCTCGCCGGACACGAAGCGGCCCATGCGGGCGGCCATCTCGTCGGCCTTCAGGCGGCCGTGGACCACCTCGATCCCCTCGTCGGGGAAGATCCCCCGCAGCAGGGCTTCCATGGCCTGGATGTCCCGGAGCTGCACCTTGCCTTCGTCGGAAGGGTCGATGCTGGGACTCACCACGAAGGCCTGGCGGCCTTCCGCCAGCTCCCGGCGCACCCGCTCCCAGGCCCGCTCGGCGACGTCGGGCTTGTGCAGCCTGGTGGTAATGGGCTGGCGCCCGGGAGGCAGCTCATCCAGCACGCTCTGATCCAAGTCGCCGAACACCGCCAGGGCGAGCGAACGGGGGATGGGCGTGGCACTCATCACCAGCCAGTGCGGGTCGCCACCCTTCTCCTTCAGCGATTCGCGCTGCTTGACGCCGAAGCGGTGCTGCTCATCCACTACCACCAATTGGAGTTTGTGGAAGGCCACGGCCTCCTGGAACAAGGCATGGGTGCCCACCACGTAGCGGGCCTCGCCGCTGGCGATGCGGGCCAGGGCGGCCCGCTTCTCCGCGGCCTTCATGCCCCCCAGCAGCAGCTGCATGGACCCGGCCTGATCGCCCAGGTAGCGCCGGAAGCTGGCGGCATGCTGCCGGGCGAGGACTTCCGTGGGGACCAGCAGGGCCCCCTGCCCCCCCGTTTCCGCGACCATGGCCAGGGCGAGCAGCGCGACGAGCGTCTTCCCGCTGCCCACATCGCCCTGGAGCAGGCGGTTCATGACGCGGCCCGACGTGAGGTCGTCCACGATCTCCTTGAAGGACCGGCGCTGGGCACCGGTCAGATGGAAGGGGAGGAAGGACCGCAGGCGTTCACGCAGCTCGGGAGACGTGGGCACCACCAGGCCCCGGCGCTTGAGGCGGCCCGCCCGGCGCAGGGCCACGCCCAGGGAGAAGGCGAACAGCTCCTCCGCCGCCAGCCGCTGATGGGCGGGCGACAGGCCGCCTTCCAGCAGGGCGGGGTCGCTGTCATCCGGCGGGTCGTGCAGCAGCCTGAGGGCCGTCATGCTGTCCGGCAGGTCCTTCGCCAGGTCCAGGGGCAGCCATTCCTCCGCCGCGTGGGCCCGGCCCAGGGCCTCCTGCACCAGCTTCTGCCGCACCCGGCCCGTGAGGGGGCCCAGCCTGCGGTACAGAGGCAGGAAGCGCCGGACCCAGCCGATGTCCTCGCCACGGCCCATCATTTCGAACTGCGGGCCCCGCATCTCCAGACCGTGGCGGCCCGTGGACATCGGCCCGAACACCAGCAGGCGGTCGCCTATTTTCAGGGTGCGCGCCAGGTAGGGCTGGTTGAACCAGATGAGGCGCAGGGTGCCGGTGCCGTCTTCCAGCAGGGCCTCCGTGAGGGTCATGTGCTGCACCCGCGTCGTGCTCTGGCGCAGGCCCCGCAGAGTGCCCAGCACGGTCACGATGCCGGGATCGGCAGCCTCCAGGCCCCGCATCTCCAGGCTGCCCAGGGGCCTCAGGCTGCCCCGGTCCACGTAGCGGTAGGGCAGGCTCCACAGCAGATCCCGCAGGCTGTCGAGGCCCGCATCCTGCAACGCCGCCGCCCGCGCCGGTCCCAGGCCCCGAAGGACCGTGATCTTGGAGGACAGAGGGAGGGGCGCGAGGGACATGGCGGCTGATTCAGCCTAGCCGCGCCTCCATGGACTCCACCACCTTCGCCACGAAGCGGTCTCCGTACCAGGCGCCGTGATGGGGGTCCTCCAGCTTCCGCAGTCCCGCCATGAGGGCCGGCAGCCCGCGCACCCCTTCGTCCACCAGCCCCCAAATCTGGGTGAGGGTGCGGCCCGGGCCCGCGGTGGGGTGGTCCTCCGCGAGCCGCGCCAGGGCCCGTGCCAGCCAGGGCAGCGCGGGGATGCCGCATCCCGCCAGGGCGCCCCACCCTCCTTCGAGAAAACCGCCCCACAGGCTCCGGGCCTGGGCGAGGGTCTCCTCCTCCAGCAGGACCCGCTGGACGAAGAGGCCCGGCAGGGCGGCGGGGGCGACCTGGGCCACGCTGCGGTCCAGGGGCACCAGATCCGAGAGGGCGCCTCCGGGCAGCTCCGCCAGCACCCAGAGCAGGCAGGCCTGCTCCCAGGGATCGGGGCCGAACCACAGCACGGGCTCCGAGGCCCCCCCCAGGTCCTCGAGCGGAACCTGCGTCGGCATCTCGCCTGCGGGCAGATCCCACCAGGCGGCCCTCAGCACTGGCAAGCGCGAGGCATCTGCCGTCCAGGGACCCACCGCCGGGGAGTCCCGGCAGATGCGTACCGAGCCGGGCAGGCCCGAGCGCCGGTGCGCGGCGGCGGAAGCGTCACCGCAATGGAGGTGGATCAGGCTGTCATGCGAAGCCATGGATCGCTCCGGGGTGAGGGACACCCCAGCATACGATCCAGGTCAAGCCGTTCCAGAGAGGGATCTGCCGTAACCGGCCCCTCTCCGGTCGGCAGTCAGCGTCAGTGCGCAGCACCCACAGCCTGTCGCGCCATGGCCTTCGCCAGGGCCTGCTCCAGGTCGGCCCACAGATCCTCGGGGCCTTCCAGGCCCACGGAGAGGCGCATGAGGGACTGGGAGACACCGCTGTGCTCGCGGGCCTCGGCATTCACCACGCGGTGGGTGAGGGCCGCCGGATGCTGGATGAGGGTGTCCACGCTGCCCAGGGACACCGCGGGCGTCATGAGCTTCACCTCGGCCATCACCACGGAGGCGGCCTCGAAGCCACCCTTCAACTCGAAGGCCATGAGGGAGCCGGGACCCTTCATCTGGCGGCCCAGGAGGCCCTTGGGATCCTGGCCGGCCAGACCCGGGAAGTGGACGGCGGACACAGCGGGATGCTTGGCCAGGCGCTCGGCGATGATCTTGGCGCCCTCCTGCTGGGCACGCACGCGCAGAGGCAGCGTGGGCAGGCCGCGGTGCAGCAGGTAGGCCGCCAGCGGGTGCAGCACGTTGCCGGTGATGACGCGGACCTTGCGCAGCTCTGTGGCCCAGTCGTTGTTGGTGGCCACCAGGCCCGCCAGCACGTCGCCGTGGCCGCCCAGGAACTTCGTGGCGCTGTGGAGGACCAGGGTCACGCCGTGCTTGATGGGATTCTGCAGGATGGGCGTGGCGAAGGTGTTGTCCACCAGCACGGGCACCTTGCCGGCCTGGCGCACCACGTCGTCCAGGTCCAGCAGGGCCAGGGTCGGGTTGGCGGGGGTTTCCACGATGACCATGGCCGTGTCGGGGCGGATCGCGGCGGCGATGCCATCGGCCTCGGCCCAGGTCACCTCCAGGCCCAGCATGCCGGAGGCCAGCAGGTGGTCAGTGCCGCCGTAGACGGGACGCACGGCCACGATGTGGCTGCCGCGCTGCTTGGCCGCCATGAGACAGGCGGTCACGGCCGCCATGCCGGAGCCGAAGGCCACGGCCTCCTCGGCACCCTCCAGCTGGGCCAGGGCCTGCTCATAGCGGGCCACCGTGGGGTTGTAGAGCCGTGCATAGACGGGACTGCCCACCGGCAGGCCGCCCATGGCCATGGCCTCCAGGCTGCGCCCGCCCTCGTCCAGGTCCTGGAGGGGGTAGGTGCTGCTCAGGTCGATGGGCATGGCATGGATGCCCTGCTCGTGCAGCACCTCGCGGCCGGCGTGGACGGCCTGGGTTTCCAGTGAAGTCGAGGCGAGGGGCTTGGACATGGGGATACTCCTGTCCACAATGTAGGATTCAAAGATTCGCCAATCCCTCGAATTTATTTCGTGAAACAATGGATTTTATGGATCTAGACCGAATCGACTGCGATATTTTGACCCTTCTTCAGAAGGATGCTCGGCTATCTAACAAGGAACTGGCCGCGGCCGTGGGTCTGGCGCCGTCCTCCTGCCTCGCGCGCGTGCAGCGCCTGCGTTCCGACGGGGTGCTCCGGGGTACCCATGCCGAAGTGGATCCCCAGGCCCTGGGTGTGGGCCTCCAGGCCCTCATCGCCGTGCAGCTGCGTCAGCACAGCCGGGCCCAGGTGAAGGCCTTCTGGAAGCACGCCCTGGGGCTCCCCGAGGTGCTGGCGGTCTTCCACGTGGCGGGCACCCACGACTTCCAGGTGCATGTGGCCGTGCGGGATGCCCACCACCTGCGGGATCTCGCCCTGGACGCCTTCACCACCCGCACCGAGGTGGCCCACATCCAGACCAGCCTCATATTCGAGTGGGCCAAGGGCCAGGTGATGCCGAACTACCGGGCCTGATCCGACGGCTCGGCGATCTGGGTCCCCCAGTGCGTGACGGCCTCCACCACCTGGCGGAAGCCCTGCCCCTTGCAGGTGAGCTCGTACTCCACCTTCACGGGCGTGGTGGGCAGGACGCGCCGCACAAGCAAGCCCATGCACTCCAGTTCCTTTAACCGGGCGGAAAGCACCTTCTCGCCGATACCCTCCACCTTGGTGGCCAGCTCGTTGAACCGCAGCGGACCCTCCTGGAGCATCCACAGGATCTGACCGGTCCAGGGTTTGCCTAGCAGGTCGATGGCCATGCGGAAACAACGGCAGCTGTCAGATTCGGGCATGTCCATGGCGCGGTCCGTGGCCCGGGATGGGTCTCCACAAAACTATCCCAAAGAAAGCTGCTTGACAAGGGGAAGTAGACATCTCAATATTGCTTTCATAGGGAAATAGACTTCCCAAAGGAAAGCAATCGCCAGGCCCCCCCTGGCCCCGCCCTTCACCCCATGCCCGGACCCGCGTCCGGTTGGGGGAGGCCCGCCCTCCACTACACCCCAAGGAGTTCCCCATGCGCGCCCTGCTCGCGCTGGCCCTCGGCCTATCCCTCCAGGCCCAGGACGAGCCCTACCCCGAGATGGGCCCCCTGCCCACCCGCAACATGTTCACCCTGCTCCAGGCCCCCATGACCTACCAGCCCCAGGCCCCGCGCCCCATCGGCCCCGGCCAATGGCAGCTGACCCTCACCCATGTGCGGGCCAACGTGTTCGAGTTCTCGAACCTGATCAAGGACCATCCCCCAGCCTGGTTCCAGGACCGCCACCGCATGGACCGCGCCTCACTGGAGGCCCTCGCGGCCGAATACCCCACGGCCCCCTTCGTCTTCTACTTCGACGAGGAGATCGCCCGCACCACCCTCCAGGTGCGCCGGGGGCTCACCGATCGCACGGACATCTGGATGGAACTGCCCGTGGAAAGCCACGGCGGCGGTGACCTGGACACGCCCATCGAGACCTTCCACAAGGCTTTCGGCTTCGGTCAGTGGGGCCGCTCCGAGGTGGCCCGGAACCAGGCGGTCGTGGCCACCATCCGCTACGGACGGGTGGACTTCGTGCGGGAAGGCGCCCAGCCCACCCGCCTCCAGGATCCGCTGTTCGGCGTGGTCCACCTGCTCCATCAGGATGCGTCCACCGGCCTGAGCGCCACGTTCACTGTGAAGCCGCCCCTGGTCCGCACCTACAGCTCGTTCAAGTCCGGCTGGGATCTCGAAGGCGGGCTCAGCGGCTGGTGGCAGCCCTCGGCCACGCAGGTGGTCTATGCCGGTGCCGCCTACACCCACCGGGGACGGGGCAACGCCGCCTACAACCAGCTGGACTACACCTCCGACCTGGGCGCCCACCTGACCTGGCAGGGGCGCCGCAACAAGGTGGTCCAGCCCTTCGTCCAGCTCTACTTCCTGAGCGGCTTCAGCACGCCCCAGCCCTTCGCCAAGCTGCACGACGGGAGCCTCCAGCACGATATGGGCGTTCACGTGTACCTGAACCCGCGCGCCACCCTGACCTTCCGCTACATCAACAACATCACGCACAACGAGAACACCGACGATGCGTCCTTCGCGGGATCGCTCACCTATCGGTTCTGAGTCCCGGGTCCGCCCAGCGCCCGGTCGGCCAGCCGCCCCAGGTCCCCGCTGCCCTGGCTGTTGGCGAGGCTCTTGGCCAGGGCCGTGAGCATGGCTTCCCGGGCGCGGGGAGGCAGGTGGGGCAGCAGATCCGCGGCCGCCGCGATGGCGAGCGTCTGATGGGCATGGTTGAAGGTCGGGTCATTGCGGGTGGCGGCCTCCGCCAGGGCTTTCAGGGCCGCTTCGCCTTGTCCGTCGCGCACGAGGCCTTCGACGTGGCCCATGGCCAAGGCTGGCTCCACATCCAGCACCGCGTCGGTCAGGGCCCCGGCGCTGGGTTCCCGGGCCGCCGCGGGCCGCACCCGATCCTCCGGTTCGTCTGTGGGGAAGAGGTTCACCAGGGCCGCGGCCTGGCACCAGATGCGGGGATCGACCGGGCGGATGCGAGCGAGAGTGGCCAGGTAGACGTAGGTCCAGGCGGTCTTGCCTTCAAGGTCGCGCCGGGCGTCCAGCTGCTTCTCGGAAGCGGCTAGCACCAGGGCAGCCAGCGTGTCCCCGGCCCCCTGCCCAGCCTTCAACCGCGCCGTGAACGCATCCAGCAGGCCCACCAGCCCCAGATCGCACATCTCGCGCACCTGGACCTCCCAGCCCGCCGCATCCAGGGAGGGTGGATTCCAGGGCACGGAAACCTCGGCATCCACCAGACGCTTGGCCGCGCGACGGGCCCAGAAGGTGTCCTCCGGCGTCGCCGCCACCCAGGCCGCGACGCCGAACAGGCGCCGTCCGGTCGCCTTGGGCTGGTCCAGCTGGTCGTGGAGGTCCGCGAACTGATCGCACACCACGGCCTTGTGGCCGACGTTCGCCATGTCCGTGGCAGTCAACAGCCCAAGGCGCTGGAAGTCCTCGGCGCCGGGCGACTCGAAGCCCTGGGCTTCGGCAAAGGCCAGGCCCGGACGGCGGGACTGGATGAAGGCTTCCAGGTTCCGCCACTGGCCGCTGCCCTTGGCGGCCATCACATGGGAGAGGGCCGGGGCGGGACGCCGCCCTTCCTGGGCCGCCATGTGCAGCTGGATGGCCAGCATCCGGAGAAAGCTGCGCTCCTCCAGCAGCGGCTTCAAGCGCAACACCGCCCGCAGGCCCAGTATCCCGTGGGGCAGATGGGGCTGGTAGGCCTCCCAGTCGATGCGCGGCACCAGGACCTTCACCGCCTCGCGCACCCCATCACGCAGGCCATCGGACTCTGCCAGCTGCCCCACGAACGCTTCAAAGAAACCTGCCGTCGGGGTCTCCAGCTCCTGCTGCCAACGCGGCTCAACGGACATGGGGGATCAACCTTGGAAAAGATAAAAGACAACGGATCACCGCCAAGGCACCAAGGGCGCCAAGAAAAGCGCTTTCCGTGTTCTTCCTTGGCGTCTTGGCGTCTTGGCGGTGAATCTTTTTCTTGGGATGAATCATCACCCCACCTCCAGCGGCAGGTCCCACGCGGCGGCCACGAGGCGGGCCCAGTGGTGGTTCCAGGCACGCTTCCACACGAGGCTGCCCTCCTTCATGTCGGAGGCCTCAAGGCGCTGGCGGAGCTCGGCCCGCAGACCTTCCGCGTTGGGTCCCAGCGCCGCCTCCGCCAGGGCCACCAGGGCCCCCCGGGCCTCCCGCTCCTGATCGTGATGGGCGAGGTATCCCGCGGATTCCGGGGAAGGCACGGCGGCGCGGAGCCGCTGCCAGGATTCGAACGCGGCCTTCGCGGCGGGATCGTCCCGGAAGGGTGCCTTCACCTGGGCCCAGCCCTTGCCCGCATCCAGTTCGGGCCCGGCCCTCAGGATGGATTCACGCAGTTTCACGGCCTTGGCCACGTCGCGGTCCAGATGCTTGAGGGCCACGAAGGTGCGCGGCTTCGCGCGCGCTTCGCGGCGGTCGAAGAAGGCATTGAGGGCCGACACCACCAGATCCATGGGCACGTCCGCGGCCTCCCAGGACAACACCTGCTGGTAGTCCTCGGTGCTTAAAATGCCGCCGCGGCCCCAGGCCCGGAAGGCCCACTCGCGCTCCAGCCAGTCCTTCTCTTCCCGCGTGTAGCCCATCAGGGGGCTGCCGGGGCTTCCGGCACCAGCCAGGTGCCGTCCTTGAGGTGCAGCGCGCCGTTCTCCCAGGCCTGCACTTCTTCGGGGATGATGGCGGCCTTGGCGAAGCCCCGCAGGCGGAAGGGACCCGATCCCAGCAGATGGCCATCCCGGTCCCAGACCTGGAGCTGCCAGAGCGTGTCCCGGTGGCCCTCGACCTTGAGGAAGACCCCCCGCTTACCCTCGCCGCCCCAGACGGCCTCGGCGGGCACCGACGCCGGCCGCGCGGGAACCCCTCGGCAGGCCGTCAAGCACCCCGCCAGCAAGGCTGTCATCACCAGGATCGTCGAAGGTCGCGCCATGCCGACATTCTACCCGGTAGACTAAAGGCCAAGGAGGGGACGGCCCTGATCCGCGAACAGATCCGATACAAGAGCTCCAAGGAAATCGAGAAGCTGCGTGTGGCTGGCCGCGTGGCCGCCAATGCCCTGCGTCTGGCCGCCCGGGCCGCCAAGCCCGGGGTGAGCCTGCTGGACCTGGACCGCGTCGCCGAAGCCTACATCCGCAAGCAGGGCGCCACCCCCAGCTTCAAGGGCTACCACGGCTTCCCCGGCACCCTCTGCACCTCCGTGAATGACAAGGTGGTGCACGGCATCCCCACCAAATACGTGCTCCAGGAAGGCGACATCATCGCCATCGACTGTGGCGCCAAGCTGGACGGCTACCATGGCGACACCTGCCTGACCGTGGGCGTGGGCCAGATCAAGGAGGACGCCCGGCGCCTCATCCAGACGGCCCAGCTGGCCATGTTCGTGGGCATCGAACATTGCCGCCCCGGCCAGCGCCTGGGGGACATGGCCACCGCCGTCCAGACTTTCGCGGAAGAGCGCGGCTATTCCATCGTGCGCGAGTACATCGGCCACGGCCTGGGCCGGGACCTGCACGAGGATCCCCAGGTGGTGTTCGCCGAGCAGCGCCCCGGGACGGGTTTCCGCATGGAACCGGGCATGACCATCACCATCGAACCCATCCTCAACATCGGCACCCACCGGTGCCTGGTGGAGACCGATGGCTGGACCGTGCGCACCCGCGACGGCGCCCTTTCCGCCCAGTTCGAGCACGACATCGCCATCACCAAGGACGGCCCGGACATCCTGAGCATCCCGGATCCTGAATTCGAACTCGAGGACGGGCTGTAGGGCCAGTCTTCGGATACCAGTCTTCAGTCTTCAGTCCTCAGGCGCACGGGCTGTGCCCGCGCGCATACGAAAAACGCGGCCGCGTTTTTCGCGTTACCCCTTGGCCCAACGACGAACCGCCTCCGGCAGTTCGGGTTGCAGGCCCGTGTAGTCCATCAGGCGGAGCGCCTCGGCCACGGGGATGTTCCCGGTCTTGCCCCGGAAGAGGGCCTTCACCACGCCTTCGGCGGCGAGGTCGCCGCCTCGCTTCAGGAAGCGTTGCTCCAGGAAGACCCACTTGTCATCCCAGCCCAGCAGCCGCGTGTGCAGCTCGTAGCGCTCGAAGGGTTCGAGGCTCCGGCGGTAGCGCATGGTGATGCCCCCGACCAGGGGCTGCCAGCGGTTCCGCAGCATGGCCCTGCCGAGCTTTGTGCGGAAGCTGAGGTCGAAGCGGCCCAGGTCCATGATGCTCAGGAAGCGCCCGTTGTTCATGTGGATGTTCACATCCAGGTCGTTGGGCCAGACGCGGAAGTGGAGGACCGAGGTCCCCAATGCTTCCAGGGGCGGCCGGAACCAGAGGGTGAGGCCTTTCCAGAGGGTGCGGAAGAACAGAACCATCCTCTGAGCCTACCGGATGGTTGCGCTACCTTGGAGCCATGGTTCTCGCGATCCAGGCACCCGCCAAACTCAACCGCTTCCTCGCCGTGCTGGGCCGGCGGGCGGACGGCTTCCACGAACTGGAGCTGGTGACCACTGTGCTGGAAGGTGTGGCGGACCTGACGGACACGCTGGCGGGCGAACCCGCCCCGGAGCTGGCCCTGGCCATCTCGGGTCCCACGGGCGAAGGCCTGGTGGCCGACGAATCCAACCTGGTGATCAAGGCCTGGCGCCTGCTGGAGGAGGCGGCGAAACGCCCCCTGCCCGCGGCCCTGCGTCTGGAGAAGCGCATCCCCCACGGGGCGGGACTGGGCGGGGGCAGCAGCGATGCCGCCGCGGCCCTGCGCCTGGGCAATCGGATGTTCGACCTGGGGCTGGGCGAAGACATCCTCCTGCCCCAGGCAGCCCGCCTGGGCAGCGACGTGCCCCTGTTCCTCCTGGGGGGGACCGTGCTGGGCATCGGCCGTGGCGAACGCGTCTTCCCCCTGCGGCCCGTGGCCCTGGAACCCATCCTCCTCGTCCATCCCGGGTTGCACGTGAGCACGCCCAGCGTCTACCGGGCCCTGCAGGACGTGGGCTACCCCTTTCCCGAGGCCCTGGCTTCCCAAGCCGCGGGCCTCGCCCCGCCCTGGCGCAACGATCTGACCGGCGCGGCGCTGTGGGTGTGCCCGCCCCTGGCCGAGGTGCGCGACGCCCTGCGCGACACCGGCGGTGAGCCCCTGCTCTGCGGTTCCGGCAGCTGCTGGGCCGCGCGCTACGCCTCCGTCTCTGAACGGGATGGAGCGGCCGCGGTCATCCGCGGCACCTACCCCCAGTGGAGGACTTGGGTGGTTTGAGCGCGAATGAGACAACGCAGGAAATTCTCCACCGGCTATTCGCTTACCGTGGCGAGTGATACGGTTGGTCTCCCATCCCTCATCGGCCCCCTTCCATCGCGAGGACATGCATGATCAGCCGCCGCACGTTTCTCGCTGCAGCAGGCGTTGCTGCCGGGTGGCCTGGGATCGGATGGTCGCAGGAGCCCGGCAAGCCCAGGCCGAAGCCCGAAGGAGTCCTGGTCAACGATATTCATTCGCAGCTCAATACCACGCGGGTGTTCCGCATCATGGAGCCTGACTCGGTTGATGCGGTGCGCGGTGCGCTCAAGCTGGCCCGAACGGAAAACCGTTCTCTCTGCATGGCCGGCGGCCGCCATGCCATGGGCGGCCAGCAATTCGCCACCGACGGCGTGCTCATCGACATCCGCAAGCTCGACAAGGTGCTCGCCTTCGACGCCGAGCGCGGCTGCATCGAGGTCGAGTCGGGCATGCAGTGGACCCAGTTGCACGGCCATCTGCTTTCCCGGCAGCGTGGGCACCGGAAGCCGTGGACCTTCGCGCAGAAGCCCGTCGGCGCCGACCTGCTGACCATGGGCGGCTGCCTGTCGGCCAACATCCACGGCCGCGGCCTCGCCCTGCCGCCTTTCATCGGCGATATCGAGTCGTTCAAGCTGATGGATGCGAACGGTGACATGCACCATTGCAGCCGCAGCGACAATCCGGAATTGTTCCGGCTGGCGATCGGCGGCTACGGGTTGTTCGGCTTCATCTACTCGGTCACGCTGCGCCTTGTGCCGCGCCGCAAGCTGGAACGCGTGGTCGAGGTGCGCTCCCTCGACGGGCTTACCGGCGCCTTCGCCGAGCGGATCGGCACGGGCTATCTCTATGGCGACTTCCATTGTGCGATCGACCCCAAGTCAGACGACTTTCTGCGGCGCGGGATCTTCTCCTGTGATCGGCCCATGGCCGACAACACCCGGATGCAGGCGCTGCGCAAAGCGCCCACCGAGGCCGACCAGATCGAGCTGATGCTGCTCGCGCATTCCGACAAGCATGCCGCTTTCGAGCTCGCCTTGAGCGGCCAGCAGGCCAGCAGCGGCCAGGCGGGCTGGTCAGACGAGCAGCAGATGAGTCCCTACCCCAACAACTACCACCGCGAGATCGAACGGCGGTTAGGCGCGCCGAAGGGCAGCGAGATGATCGGCGAGTTCACCTGCGAGCGCGGCGCGCTGGAGCCGTTCATGGGCGAGTTGCGCCAGTACGCGCTGCGCGAGCAGGTCGAGATCGTGGGCTGCAGCATGCGCCTGATCGATCAGGACAAGGAAAGCTTCCTCGCTTGGGCGCGCAAGTCCTGCGCCTGCGTCAGCCTGCACATGCACATCGAACACTCGACCCGAGGCCTGATCCGCGCCGGCGATCATTTCCGGCGGATGATCGACATCAGCCTGCGCCATGGGGGCAGCTGGTACCCGACCTACCACAGGCACGCGCTTCGCCGGCAGGTGGACGCTGCCTATCCGCAGTTCGCCGAGTTCCTCAAGCTCAAGCGCAAATACGATCCTGCGGAATTGTTCCAGAGCGACTGGTACCGGCACTTCAAGAACATGTTCTCTCGGTAGCAGCCGCGGCGTGGGGCGAATTGCCCCCGAAGCGATGGGTCACGCCTTTGGCGAGCCGGCGACACCCGGTTCCGCCGGAGGTAGGATGGCCGGGTTTCCCAGGAAGAGGCCACACCGTGAACCCTTTCGAAGCAGGCCCGGCCCCCAAGGTGCTGGTGATCTTGGGCCATCCCCGTGGGGACAGTTTCTGCGGCGCCTTGGCCGAGGCCTACACCAGAGGGGCTCGGGAGGCGGGCCTCAAGGTCGAGCGGCTGGACCTCGGCGGGCTCACCTTCGATCCGAATGTCCGGATGCCCTCGCCCCGGGACCAGGCCCTGGAACCGGACCTGGCCCGGGCCCAGGCGCTGATCCTCTGGGCGGATCACCTGGTCTTCGTCTACCCGGCCTGGTGGGGCACCCTGCCCGCCCTGCTCAAGGGGTTCCTCGATCGCGTGCTCACCCCCGGCTTCGCCTTCGCGGCGGACGAGGCGGATCCCTCCGCCTGGGCGAAGCTCCTGAAGGGCCGCTCGGCCCACCTGCTGGTGACCATGGACACCCCGCCCTGGGTGTACCAGCTCATCTACCGCCAGCCCGGCCACCAGGCCATGCGCCGGGCGACGCTGGGCTTCTGCGGCATCGGGCCCACGTTCATCTCCACCTTCGGCCCCGTGCTGCCCTCTTCGCCGGAGCAGCGGGCCGGGTGGCTGGAAGGGGTCCGACGGGAGCCGCTCCGGCTCACGGGCCGGCTTCGCCGAGACGCGGCCCGGCGGCGCGCCAGGGCCTGGTTGAGACTCCTTCGCCTGCAGTTCTATCCCATGGCCTGGGTGGCCTACACCATCGGCGCGCTGGTGGCCTGGCGCCACGGAGGGGCCTTCTCGCCGCAGGTCTACTGGCTCGGCTACCTCTGCCTCTTCCTGATGGAGGCCCTGACGGTCGTCAGCAACGAGTGGTTCGACCAGGACACGGACCGGCTCAACCGGCATGCGGGTCCCTTCAACGGCGGCAGCCGGGTGCTGGTCGAGGCGGAACTCCCCCCCGAAAGCGTCCGCCGGGCGATGGTCGGTCTGACCCTGCTGCTGGGCCTGGCCCTGGCGGTTCTGGCCGCCCTGCCCGGCCCCACTGGGCCGGGCCCCACAGCCATGCTTGCCCTGGCGGTGCTGGCAGTGGGCTACACCGCCCCGCCCCTGAAGCTCAGCTACCGGGGTCTCGGGGAGCTCGACGTGGGCCTCACCCACAGCTTCGCAGCGATCCTCTGCGGCAGCCTCCTCCAGTCCGGGGGCTGGCGGGATCCCTATCCCTGGCTCATCGGGACTCCGCTTTTCTTCGCCACCCTGGCGGCCATCACCCTGTCGGCGCTGCCCGACCACGAGGCCGACCAGGCCGTCGCCAAGCGGACGCTGGCGGTCCTCCTGGGCCGCAAGGGCGCCGCCTGGGCCGCCCTCGGTTTCACGGCGGCCGCGGCCATCTGTGGCGTGGTCTGGCAACAGCGGGGGCTCTTCGGCGGACTTAGCGGATTCGCCGTCTTCCTGGCCCTCCCCCACGGGCTCCTGCTGATCTGGGCCATCCAGCGCTACCTCCGCCGGGGCGCGCCCTGTGAGCGAATCAACGGCATCATGGTCCTGGCCCTGACCTACCTCCTGTGGTTCGGGCTCATCCCCCTGGCCCGCCTGTCATGACAGCCTCGCTATCCTCACAGGGATCAAACCCGGGCATGATGGTCGTTCCAGGGGTGATCATGTCCACGCCAGCTCTCCGCATTCGAGGCCTGCGGAAGACCTTTCCCAAAGTCCTCGCCGTCGATGGCGTCGACCTGGAGGTGGCCCGGGGCGAAGTCTTCGGCCTGCTGGGCCCCAACGGCGCGGGCAAGACCACGACGCTGGAGATCATCGAGGGCCTGACCAGCGCAGATTCCGGCGACATCGAGATCCTGGGCCTCACGTGGGCGGATCATGGCCGCGAGATCCGCTCCCGCATCGGCGTGCAGCTCCAGAGCACCAGCCTCTTCAACAAGATCACGCCCCGGGAGGCGCTGGACCTCTACGGCAGCTACTACCCCAGGCGCCGCGGCACCGACGAACTGCTGGACCTGGTGCAGCTCCAGGAGAAGGCTGACGCCTACCACATCACCCTCAGCGGCGGGCAGCAGCAGCGCCTGGCCCTGGCCATGGCCCTGGTGAACGACCCAGAGCTGGTGTTCCTGGACGAGCCCACCACCGGGCTGGATCCCCAGGCCCGGCGCAGCCTCTGGGACGTGGTGCGCCGCATGAAGGGCGAGGGCCGGACCGTTGTCCTCACCACGCACTACATGGACGAAGCCGAAGCCCTCTGCGACCGTCTGGCCATCATGGACCACGGCAAAGTCATCGCCACGGGCACCCCCGCTTCGCTCATCGCCGATCTGGCCATTCCCAGCGTGGTGGAGCTGGCCTTTGCTGGCGAAGCCCCCGACGCGGTGGCCTTCTCCGCGCGGCTGGGCCAGGGGGTGGAGCGGCGCGGCGACCTCTGGGAGATCCCCACACCGGATCCCAAAGCCCTCCTGCCCCTCCTGCTGGAGGCCGCCGAAGCCACCGCCGTGCCCTTCCAGCAGGTCCACATCCGGCGGGCCACGCTCGAAGATGTGTTCCTGCATCGCACCGGCCGCAGCTTGAGGGAGTAGTGATGATGCTCTGGCGCCAGTTCGCGATGGAATGGCGGCTCTACGGCCGCGACCGCGTGGCCATGTTCTGGACCTTCGCCTTCCCGGTGATCCTCCTGCTGGGCTTCGGGACGATCTTCCGGGACGGTGGCTCCCCGAAACTGTCGGTGGTGCGGGTGCAGGCCCAGGCTCCCAGCCTCCGGGATGCCGCCCTGGACCAGGCCCTGGTGGACCTCCAGCTCAAGGTCCAGGCCCTTCCCAAAGCCGAGGCCGAGGCCCGGTGGGCGAGGGGCGAGACCGCCGCCCAGCTGGAAACCACCGGCGAAGGCTACCGGCTGCGCTTGAACAGCTACCTCATGGCCCAGGCCGGCGCCACGGCCGGGCTGGTGAACCAGGCCTGGCTCATGGCCCAGGCGCGCCTGAACGGGGCCCCGGAACCCGGGCGCATCCCCGTGACGGTGGAAAGCCCCGGCCGCAAGCACTCCGCCAACTACGCCTCGTTCCTGCTGCCGGGCCTGCTGGGCCTGAACCTCGTGAGCATGGGCCTCTTCAGCGTGGGCATGGTGAATGTGTCCTACCGTGAGAAGGGCAAGTTCCGCCGCCTGGCGGTGACGCCGCTGCCCAAGTGGGTCTTCCTCCTGGGCCAGGTGCTGCACCGGCTCACGGTCACCGTGATCCAGGCCGCCATCCTGCTGCTGGTGGGGCGCCTGGCCTTCGGCATCGAGAACCAGGGGTCCTTCCTGAATCTGCTGGTCATCATGACCCTGGGCACGGGCTGCTTCATGGCCTTCGGCTTCGCCCTGAGTGGTTTCGCGGAAACCTCCGAAGGGTACGCAGCCATCTCCAACCTGGTGTTCTTCCCCCTGATGCTCCTCAGCGGCGTCTACTTCACCCTGGACGCGGCTCCGGCCTGGCTCCAGCACACGGTGGCCCTGATGCCGCTGGCCCCCTTCCTGAGGGCGCTGCGGGCCGTGTTCAACGACGGAGGCACCCTGGCCGGGCACGGCGCCGGACTGGCCATCGTGGCCGCATGGGGCCTGGCCGCCTTCGCCCTGGCCGTTCGCCGGTTCCGCTGGGCCTGATCACGGAACTTGTGCTGACAGGGGGTGCCGGCCGATAACGGATCATGCAACCGCCCCGGGAACCCCAGGATCCGGCCGAGGCCCTCGCACTGGTGCGCCGGTACCTGGGGGCGACCTACCGCATCGCCCAAGCCGCCCTGGACAATACGGACCTCCAGGAGCTGTTTGGCCGGGTCCACGCCATCGTCCGCGACCTCATGCCGGCGGAGAACCTCTACTTCGCCCTCTGGGACCGGCCCACGGGAACCGTTTCTTTCCCCTACTTCGTGGACGCGCTGGATCCGGTGCCACCACCCCGGACCCTCGGCCGGGGGTTGACGGAGTACGTCCTCCGCACGGAGCAGCCGCTTCTCCTCGACCGGGAGGTTCTGAAAACCCTGGAGTCCTCCGGGGAGGTGGCGCCGATCGGCACGGATTCCCTGGATTGGCTGGGCGTCCCCCTGGAGGGTACCCAGGGGGTGTTCGGGGTCCTGGCCATCCAGATCTACGCAGGCAACCGCCGCTATACGCCTGAAGAGCGGGACCTGCTGGTCTTCGTGTCAGGGCAGGTGGCCATGGCCATCGAACGCAAGCGGGCCGAGGCCAATCACCGCATGATGGCCCGCACCATCGACCAGACCCGGGACTCGGTCTTCGGTCTCAATGCCGCGGGGAGGGTCGTCTTCGTAAACGAGGCGGCTTGCCGCGAGCTAGGTTACGACCGCGAGACCCTGCTGGGCCTCTCCCTGTCCGATATCGACAGCAAGTTCCCGATGGACCAGTGGCCCGCATTCATGGCCACGCTCCGGGAACAGGGGACCTCCTTCGTGGAGACCGAGCATCGGCGGAAGGATGGCAGCACCCTGCCCGTGGAGATCTCCGTCTGCCACCTCACCCATGAGGGGCAGGATCTGGCCTTCGGCTACGCCAGGGACATCACCGACCGCCGCGTGGCGGAACAGGCCCTCCGGCTCAGCGAAGAGAAATTCTCCAAGGCTTTCCAGGCCAGCCCGGACGCCATCAACATCAACCAGCTGGACGGGACCTACCAGGAAGTCAACGAAACCTTCACGCGCCTGAGTGGATGGACCCGTGATGAGACTCTGGGCCGGACCACCGTCGAAATGGGCCTCTGGGTTAACCCGGAGGACCGGGTGCGAGCCATGGAGATGATCAAGCAGGATGGGCACTTCGATGGCCTCGAGGCCCCCTTCCGGATGAAGGACGGCAGCATCAGGATGGGGCTCCTTTCCGGAACCCTCATCCAGGTGGATGGCCAGCCCTGCATGCTCTCCATCACCCGGGACATCACGGAACGGAAGCGTGTGGAGGCCGCACTGCGGCGGAGCGAGGACAAGTTCTCCCGCGCCTTCCACGCCTCCCCGGACGCCATCAACCTCACGCTGCTGAAGGACGGCACCTACCTCGATGTCAGCGAAGGTTTCATGCGCCTCACCGGCTGGACGCCCGAAGAGGCCCTCGGCCGCTCGGCCCTGGAGCTTGGCATCTGGGTCAACCCGGAGGACCGCGCCCGGGCCATCCACCTCATCCAGGAACATGGGGAATTCACGGGACTGGAGGCCCCCTTCCGGCGCAAGGACGGCACCATCCTCACTGGCCTCATGTCCGGGAAGGCCATGGAGGTGGATGGCATGCCCTGCCTCCTCTCCATCACGCGCGACATCACGGACCGCAAGGCTGCCGAGCAGGCGCTCCGCAGCACCGAGCGCCGCCTCAGGACCGTCCTCGCCTATTCCCAAGCGATCATCTTCCAGCTGGATCCGGAGGGCCGGTTCACCCTATCGGAGGGTCTGGGCCTCGCCAAGATAGGCCTGCGGCCAGGAGAGGCGGTGGGCCGTTCCGCCCTGGAGATGTATGGCGCAGATTCGGTGGTGGTGGACCAGATCCGCCAGGGAATGCAGGGGCAGGCCTCCCATGAAACGACCCGGACCCATGGGCGGATCTTCAACAACCTGCTCACGCCGGTGTTCGACGACCAGGGGAAGGTGGAATCCCTCATCGGCATCGCTACCGACATCACGGAGCGCCAGCTGGCTGAAGAAGCTCTCCTGACGGAACGGGGCCTCTTCGTCGGCGGCCCGGTGATGGTATTCAAGTGGCGCGCCGAGCCAGGCTGGCCCACGGACTATGCCTCACCGAACGTGGAGACCATCCTCGGCCATGCCATCGCGGACCTTCTGGAAGGGCGGATCTCCTACGAAAGCCTCATCCACCCGGAGGACCTTCCGCGAGTCCTCGAGGAAATCAGTGTCCACCTGGGTCAGGGACGGATGCAGTTCGAGCAGCAGTACCGGCTGCGGACCGCCCGGGGGGACTACCGCTGGTTCTACGATTTCAGCGCTGCGGCTGGCCAGGGCTCCACACCCTCCCATTTCCTGGGCTACCTCCTGGACATCACCGAACGGCGCCAGGCCGAAGAGGCCCTCCGGCAGGCCCAGAAGCTGGAAAGCCTCGGGGTGCTCGCGGGGGGCATCGCCCATGACTTCAACAACCTGCTCACGGTGGTGATCGGGAACCTGAATCTCGCCCAGCTCCAACTCCAGGACACGTCCCCAGCCCAGCCCTACCTGACCAACATGGAAGCCACCGTGCTGCGCGCCGCGGAGCTGACCAAGCAGATGCTGGCCTATTCCGGGCGGGGCCACTTCCAGGTGAAGCCCCACGACCTCAACGCCGTGGTCCGGGATCTCACCCACCTGCTTGAGGTGTCCATCTCGAAGAAGGTCCACCTCCAGTTCGATCTGGAACCGCACCTTCCCGCCATCCAGGCGGACGTGGCCCAGCTCCAGCAGGTGGTCATGAACCTGGTCACCAACGCTTCCGATGCCATCGGGGACCAGGACGGCGCCATCCACATCAGCACGTCGGCCGAGAGCCTTGATGAGAAGACCCTGCGCAGCGAGTACCGGCTCGAGGCCCCCGTGCCCGGCCTCCATGTGGTCCTCGAGGTGGAGGATACGGGCAGCGGCATGACCGCCGAGGTGATGGAGCGCATCTTCGATCCTTTCTTCACCACCAAGGCCACCGGACGCGGCCTGGGCCTTTCCGCCATGCTGGGCATCCTCCGGGGCCATGGGGCCGGCCTGAACATCGCCAGCACCGTGGACCGGGGCAGCCGGTTCCGGCTCTGCTTCCCGGCCGTGGGCGGGGCCGCCATCCCCGCGGCGCAGGAGGCGCCATCCATGGGCCCAGCCCCCCTCCATGGGCTCGTGCTGCTGGTGGATGACGAGGACCAGATCATCAAGACCACGGGGCTGGCCCTGGAGGCGCTGGGCTTCCAGGCGGTGATGGCCCGGGATGGCGTGGAGGCCCTGGAACGCTTCCAGGAGCATCGGAGCGACCTCCGGCTGGTGCTCATGGACCTCACCATGCCGCGGATGGATGGCCGGGAGGCCTTCCAGGCCATGCGGAACCTGGACCCGGCCATTCCCGTGGTGCTGAGCAGCGGATTCACGGAGCAGGACGCCCTCCAGACCTTCCCCGACGGAGGGCCCGCGGCCTTTCTCCAGAAGCCCTACCAGCTCAAGGATCTGCGGGCCGTGATCCAGAGAGCGCTGGGGAACTGAGCCGCATCACGGGCTAGACTGGTGGGCTGGAGAACCTCTAATGACGTCGTCCAAACGCGCCCGTCTGGCCATCTTCCTCACCGTGTTCGTCGACCTGCTTGGCTTTGGCATCGTCATTCCGATCCTGCCCCTCTACGCCAAGGAGATCGCGGACCATCCGAGCGCCTGGATGGAGAGCGTCAACCATCTCCTGGGCCTCGGCGGGGCGGGCACCACACCGGGGGCCTTCTGGGCGGGCGTGGGCTTCCTCAGCTTCAGCCTCATGCAGTTCATCGCCTCACCCATCCTGGGGCGCACCTCGGACAAGGTGGGCCGCAAGCCAGTGTTGTGGATGAGCCTGGTGGGCTCCGCCATCGGCTACCTGATGCTGGCCCTCACCAGCCGCTTCGAGTGGATGCTCGCCGCCCGGATCCTGGACGGCATCACCGGCGGCAACATCTCCGTGGCCCAGGCGGCCATGGCAGACAGCTCGGCGCCGGAGGAGCGCTCCAAGGCCATGGGCATGATCGGGGCCGCCTTCGGCCTGGGCTTCGTGCTGGGGCCGGCCATGGCCGGCGTCCTCAGCGGCAGCGCCTTCGGGCACCATCTGCTGGCGACCCGCGGCTGGCACCTGCCCTTCTTCGTGGCGGCGGGCCTCTCGCTGGCCGCCTCCCTCCTGGTGGCCCTGTGGGTGCCGGAGACCCTCACCAGCGAGGCCCGCGCCCGGGCCCGGTCCAGCGAAAGCCGCGGCCACGCCCTGGTGAAGGCATTCAAGCGCCCGGGCATGCCCCAGATCCTGGGCGTATCCATGCTGGCCATGTCGGGCTTCGCCATGATGGAGGGCACCTTCGCCCTCATGGTCCACCAGCGCTTCAACTTCCATCAGCGGGAGGTGGGCTACCTCTTTGCCGGCATCGGCGTGCTCATGGTGATCTACCAGGGCGGCCTCGTCCGGGTCGTGTCCAAGCGCGTCCCGGAGCGGGGGGCCCTCATCGTGGGCCTGATCCTGATGGGCCTGGCCCTGCCGTTGATGCCTCTGGCGGCCTGGATGTGGCCCTTCCTGCTCCTCCTCATCCCCCTCGCCTGGGGCAGCGGCATGGGCAACACCGCCGGATCGGCCCTCGCCAGCCGGCTGACTCCGCCGGAAGACCAGGGCAGCCTTTTCGGTGTGCTGAACGCCATGACCGGACTGGGGCGCATCATCGGCCCCGCCGTGGGCACCTTCACATTTGCCCGCTGGGGCGGCCAGGTGTCCTACTTCGTGGCTGGGTTGACCCTGGCCATGGCCCTCGTCCTCGCCCTCACCCTCTCTCGCAAGGTGCCGCAATGATCCGGCTCGATGGAACATCCCTCACGGCCCCCCTGCTGGCCTGCATCGCCGCTGGCGAGGGCGTCGTCCTGGACGAAGGCGCCCTCGCCCTGGTGGTGGAAAACCGCGCCGTGGTGGACCGCATCGTGGCCGAGGGCCGCACGGTCTATGGCATCAATACCGGCTTCGGCCAGTTCGCCACGGTGGTCATCCCCCCGGACCAGCTCCAGCAGCTCCAGCTCAACCTGATCCGCAGCCACGCCGCGGGCGTGGGAGAACCGCTGCCCAAGGATCAGACCCGCGCCCTTATGGCCGCCCGCATCAACTGTCTGTTGAAGGCCCACAGCGGCATCCGGCCCGAGCCCATCCACCTGCTGACCGAATGCCTGAACCGCGACGTGGTGCCCGTGGTGCCCAGCCAGGGCAGCGTGGGCGCCAGCGGCGATCTGGCCCCCCTGGCCCATATGGCGCTCCTGCTGGTAGGGGAAGGATTGGCCTGGGGCAGCGATGGGCAGATGCCCGGCGGGGAAGCCCTGGCCCAAGCGGGCCTGAAGCCCGTGACCCTGCAGGCCAAGGAGGGCCTCGCCCTCATCAACGGCACCCAGCTCATCACCTCGCTCGGCAACCTGGCGGCGGAGAAGTTCGTCCGTCTGGCGACCCTGGCCGACGAGATCGCCGGCCTCAGCCTCGAGGCCCTCCGCGGCACCCGCGCCGCCTTTGATCCGCGCATCCATGCGGCGCGGCCCCACCCAGGCCAGATCGCCGTGGCCGAGCGCATGAGAGGAATCCTGGGTGCCTCAAGCGAAATCTCGGAAAGCCACAAGGACTGCCACCGTGTGCAGGACGCTTACAGCCTGCGCTGCATACCCCAGGTACATGGCGTGACGCGGGATGCGCTCCAGTTCGCCGGCGCCATCCTCGAGCGGGAACTCAACAGTGCCACGGACAACCCGATGATCTTCACAGACACTCAGGAGTCCCGTTCCGGTGGCAACTTCCATGGCCAGTACCCCGCCTTCGCCTGCGACGTGCTCGCCATCGCCGCGGCCGATCTGGCCAGCATCTCCGAACGCCGCCAGGAGCGTCTGGTGAACCCCGCCTACAGCGACCTGCCCGCCTTCCTCACCCAGAATGGCGGTCTGGAATCCGGGTTCATGATGGCCCACGTCACCTCGGCGGCCCTGGTCAGCGAGATGAAGGGCCTGGCCCATCCCGCCTGCGTGGACACCATCCCCACCAGCGCCGGCAAGGAGGACCACGTCAGCATGGGCCCCATCGCCGCCCGCAAGCTGCTGCGGGCCGTGGACGCCCTGGAGCAGGTGCTGGCCATCGAGGCCCGCATGGCCCTCGAAGGGCTCCGCATCCTCGGCTTGGCCCCGGCCGCGGGCCTTCGGCCCCTGATGGATCGGCTGGCAGAGGCCTGCGCCCCCTGGACGGACCGGGTCATGTTCGAAGAGATCCGCGCCACCCTCGACGCCCTCCACGCCCATCAGGAAGCCCATCCATGACCCTGCCCACCCCTTGGCGGACCGCCTGTGAACAAGCGCTGCGGCGATTCTCGGATGCCGATGCGATCCGGTTCTGGGGCATCGGCCACGAGGTGGACGGGGTCTACCAGCCCATCTTCAATTACCGTTTCGAACACACCTATGCCGCCGTGCTGTTGACCCGGTGGCTGGCGCCCCTCGTGGGCGCCGATGCGGATGTCGTGGAGTGCGCCGCCTGGCTGCACGACGTGGCCAAGCGACTGAAGGATCCCCACGCCAAGGACACCCATGCCCAGGACGCTTCGGCCCAGGTGGCGGAGATCCTGGTAGATACAGATTTTCCACCGGAGAAGATCCCGGCGGTGCGCCATGCCATCGAGCACCATGTGGGCCTGAGGCTCACGAAACGGCTGGAACCCATCGAAACCGCCTGCCTCTGGGACTGCGACAAGCTCAGCAAGATCGGCGCGGCGAGCCTCATCCACTTCGGCTGCATCAGCGGCGCCTTCCAGCCCATCACCACCGCCGAGATCCTGCGCCGCGGCGAGGCCTGGCTGGACCTGGCCCAGCAGATCACCGCCAGCTTCAACACCGCTCCCGCCCGGGAGGAGGGCCAGCGGCGCTTGGCCTACCTGAAGACCCACTATGCCCAACTGCGACGGGAATGGTCCGATCCCATGAAGGCAACCCCGGAATGACTGACTTCCTGCAACTTGCCCAGACCCTGGCCATGGCCTTCAAGGCGCTCCAGATGTACTCAGCGGCGCACCCGCGGGCGCAGGAAGCGGTGGCCGCCGCCCACGCCGCGCTGGAGCGCTGGCTGGTGGTCAGCAGCCGCCTCCAGTTCGTGGTCACCGGCGCCAAGGCCTTCGCGGACGGTGCGGTGCAGGACGGCCGCAATCCCCATGTGGCCACACTCGTGCGCCTCGTATCCGAACGCGGGGTGAGCGGGTTCGTGTTCGAGCGGGGCGTGACCGCGGGGGAGTGCCTGGCCTTCCTCCAGGCCCTGTCCCTCAAGCCCCAGAAACTCCAGGAGCAGGGCGGCATCGAGCTCCTGCTCCAGGCAGCGGATGTGCGGCACATCAAGGTGTCCCAGATCCGCTACCAGGCGGTCCACGAGGGCGAAGAGGGCGCGGCCGAAGACCGGCCACCCGCCAGCCTGCTCAACCCCTCCCAGGATCCCCTGGTGAAGGCCATCCGCGAGGCCCTGCTGGCCTCCCTGTCCGGCGTGCCGGGGGCGGTCGGTCCCGGTGAGCGCGGCGGCCTCGGTTTCGTGCGGGGCTTCCAGCCCGCGGATCTGAGCGGCCTCGGCCCACTCGGGCATGAACTCGGCCTGGGGGATGGCATGCCCACCGCCTCCCAGCTCGGCACCCTCCGGCAGGTCCTCATGGGACTAGAGCCCGACGTGCAGCTGAGCCTCCTGGCGGGCCTGGCGTCGCTTCCCGATCATCCCGCCGGCCTGGGCCTGGGCGTGAAGGCCCTGGCGGGCGAGATTCTCGCGGTGGCCGTCGGCTCCGCCCTGGCCCTGGGGGCCACCTGGCCCCAGCTCCGCGGCCCGCTTGAGCACATCCTGCGGCCCCTGCAGGATCGCGAATCGCTGGTGCGCACGCTGGTGGCCCACCTCCGCAGCACCGGCCAGGACGCCAGCCAGGCCGAAGCCCTGCTCCGCCAAGGGGACTGGGATGCCCTCAGCCTCGAGGCCAAGCTGGTCAAGGTCCTCGAAGAGGGATACCTGTTCGAGCTGAGCCTGGCCCAGCGCCTGGCCTTCCTCAGGGAACTCCTCGACCTCCGCCGCTTCGACGCCTTCCTCCGGGTGCAGGAGGTGCTGCTGGAGGCCCTCCGCGAGGAACGCGTGGAGATCCGCCTCAAGACGGCGCAGACATTGGCCGGGGTGGCCCGCTGGGCCCTGGAGCCGGGCCTGCCCCCCGGCGGCGAGGGTGCCTTGGCCGAAGCCCTTCGCGCCCACTTCGCCTGGGAATCGGAACCCCCTGTCCACCAGTGGACCGCCGAAGCCCTGGACGCCCTGTTTTCTGCTCTGGTTTCCCGGTGCGAGCTGGGCCATGTGGTTTCCGACCTCCAGGAACTGGAAGGATTGTGCGCATTCCTCGGAGAGCCCCAGCCCTGGCGCACCGAGGCCCTGCAGCGCCTGCGCGCCGTCCTGGTGCGGCCTGACCTGATGGATGCGGTGGTGGGCCACATCCTCCACCTGGAACGCCACCGGCTGGCCGCCGAGGTCCACCCCTACCTGGAATTCCTCGGGGCCCCCATGGCCCGCCATCTGGTGGCCCGCCTCGGGGAGGAGAACGACCGCCCCCGGCGGGGCCGCCTGGTGGAGGCCGTCCGGAGCCTGGGGCCCCTGTCGCTGCCGCCCCTGCTCGAGGCCCTGGCCTCCCCCGCCTGGTACCTGGTGCGGAACGCCCTCACCCTGCTTTCCGATCTGGGCGATGCCGGCTGTCTGCCCAGCATCGCGCCGCTTCTCCGCCATGCGGAACCCCGGGTTCGCCGGACGGCGGTGCGCGCCCTCTGGAAGCTCGGCGGCCCCGCTTCCGAACCCCACCTCCTCGCCCGGATGAAGGACACGGATCCCGAAACCCTGCACGAGATCCTCTTCGCCCTGGGCCAGCTCCGCTCGGAAGGCAGCGCCGTGCCCATCGCCGAACTGGCCCAGGACAAGCGCGTCCAGGAGCGGCTGCGGGTCCAGGCCACCGACACCCTGGGCCTCATCGCCTCCCCCCGGACCCTGCCGGCGCTGGTCGAGCTGCTCCGGCGGAAGGGCCTGTTCGCATCCACTGAACCCCAGGCCATCCGGCTATCGGCGGCCCGGGCCCTGGCGGCCATGGACCATCCCCAGGCACGGGAGGCCCTCCTGCGGGTGGTGGACGCCGAGCCGAGGGGTGAAGACCGCGAGGCCTTCCTCCGGCTGCTGAACCCAACGGTGGCGCCATGAGCGACCTCCAGGCCCACCCTGATCCGCGCCAGCTGCTGGAGGCCTTCGAGGCGTTCACGGCGGCCTCGGAGCACCTCCAGGCCCGGTATGAAGCCCTCCAGGTCCAGCTGGGCCAGCTGCAGGGTGAGCTGCAGACCGTCCTGGAGGCGGTTCCCTTCGCCATCTGGGTGCTGGGTGAGGACGGCTCACTGCGGTTCACCAACCGGCCCCAGGACCTTGAGGGGCGTTTCCTCCAGGGCCCCGCGCCCTGGGAGCCCGGCAGCCCGGGCGGGCAGCGGCGTTTCAAGACCACCGAGGGCCGGGAGCTGATCTTCGAGGAGGAGCGGCGCTCCGCCCCCCATGGGGGCCTCATCGTCACCCTGCGCGATGTCACCGAGGCCGTCTTCCAGGCCCAGCAGGCCACCCGGGAGGACCGCCTTGCTGCCATGGGCCGCATGGCCGCAGAGCTGGCTCATGAGATCCGGAACCCCTTGGGCAGCCTGGCCCTCTTCTCCGGAATGCTGGTGGAGGATCTCGGAGAGCAGCCGGGCCCACTGGAGCTCGCCCGCAAGATGCAGGAGGGCGTGGGCCGCCTGAACCGCGTGGTGGGCAACACCCTGGCCTTCAGCCGGGACCTCCATCCCAAGCCGATGGCAGTCCCCTTGCGCAGCTTCTGGGAAGAGGCCCTCCGCCACGCCACCCTGGCCGAGGGGGTGCCCTGGGAGAACCGGATTCCCGACACCGCCGCCTGGGAGGGCGACCCCGACCTCCTGCGGCAGGTCGCACAGAACCTGCTCCAGAACGCGACCCGGGCCCTGGAGGATGCGGACCGGCCCCAGGTGGTCCTCGATGCGGCGGAGGAGTCCATGGAGGGCCGCTCCTGCTGGCACTTCACCCTGACGGACAACGGCTGTGGCATCCCGGCGGACGCCCTGTCGCGGGTGTTCGATCCCTTCTTCAGCACCTTCGGTGCCGGCACAGGGCTGGGCCTCGCCGTCTGCCACCGCATCATCGTGGCCCACGGGGGCCTGCTGTTCATCGAAAGCCAAGTGGGGCGGGGAACCACCGTCCACCTGAGGTTGCCCGCGCCCATCACCTCGTGACGGAAGTCACAGCCCGTGCGAAAATCGAGGCCTTTGCGGAGCGCCCATGTCGTCCCTGGTCCACCTCGATCCCGGCAAGCAGGCGCCTGAAATCGTCAATGCCATCGTGGAGATCCCCACGGGCTCCCGCATCAAGTACGAGATCGACCACCACACGGGCTTGGTCCACGTGGACCGCGTGCTGTTCTCCCCCTTCCACTACCCGGCCGAGTACGGCTTCATCCCCGGCACCTTGGCCGATGACGGCGATCCCGCCGACATCCTGGTGCTCATCAACGGCTCCACCTACCCCGGCGTGGTGATCCGCGCCCGGCCCATCGCCCTGCTGCGCATGACCGACGACAAGGGCCACGACGCCAAGATCCTCGCCGTGGCCACGGACGACCCCACCTACGCCCATGTGACCTCCCGCACGGATCTGCCCCCGCACTTCCTGCTCGAGGTGGAGCACTTCTTCCTCACCTACAAGGATCTGGAGCGCAAGAGCGTGTCCAGCGACGGATGGGGGGGCAAGGCCGAGGCCCATGCCTTCGTGCGGTCCTCCATCGAGGCCTACAACCGGCAGAAGCAGTAGGGTGGCGATGGCGGCCCCAGAGGAGGCGCCGGGCCTCGTCTGCTTCGACCTGGACGGGACTCTGGTGGACCCCCTGCTGGGGGTGCGGAACTGCCTGCGGAAGACCTGCGAGGCCTTCGGCCTGGCCATGCCCGACGAGGCCACGGTCCGCGCCTGGATCGGCTTCGGCATGCGCGAATCCCTCGCCGCGCTCCACGGCCTGGAAGATCCGGCCCGGCTGGAGGCGGCCCTGGATTTCTACTGGGAGCGCTACCGGGAGGATGGCGTCTTCGAGCATGAGCTGTACCCCGGCGTGTACCACCTGCTCCACCGGCTGAAACGCCAGGGGCACCGCATCTACATCGTGTCCGCCAAGCCCAGCCTCTTCGCCCGGCGCATCGCCTACCAGTTCGACCTGAACCTCATCTTCGACGACATCTTCGGCAGCCCCCTGAAGGGCCGCTGGCAGCCCAAGACCGAGGTAATGGCGGGATTGTTGGAGCGGGGCACCATCTGGCCCGGCGGTGTCTTCATCGGCGACCGGGGCGTGGACATGGAGGCCGCCCGCGATCATGGCCTGGAAGCTGTCGGCGTGGGCTGGGGCTACGGCAGCCACGAGGAACTGGAGAAGGCCGGCGCCGACCGCATCCTCGATACCGTGCCGGAACTGGACGCCTGGCTGCGCATCCGCTTCCCCCAAGCCGAAGTGTTCGACGCCTTCAGCCGTTCGGAGTAGGCCTTCAGCGGTTCGGAGTCGCCCAGCGTGTGCCCGCGGGCACCTGGGGTTTGAACGCCCCGGGCGCCGGTGGGGCCGGTGTCTTCGGATCCAGAAGCTCCAGCTTCTGGTGGGCGCCGGTGGGATCGGTCCACTCCAGGCTCCGCAACAGGCCCTTGCGCCCGGTGGCCTTGAGCGCGGGAAGGCCGGGCGATTTCGGCACCAGCTTCACCACCTCGCCGCCATGGGCTTCGGCGCGGTAGAGCGCATCGATCCGCGAAGGATCCAGCAGGATCCCCAGCAGGGGAAAGTCGCGCACAGCCCGGGCCAGCTCCACCCGCTGGGCCGTGCGGGTATCCGGGTCGTACTGCACGAGGTGGCGGCCATCGGAGGTCACGGTCTGTCCCGAATCGTAGGAGACCTTCAGCTTCCCGCCCCGGGCCAGCAGCAGGTTCCCCTCCCGCGCCATCTTGCCGAACACGGCGCTGTCACTCTCCTGCCGGAAGCGGCTGGCCAGGGCCGGCACCTTGGGGAAGGCGACCCACCACCCGGGCAAGGCCGCCGCAAGGGGTGCCGCCATCAAGGCCGCAAGACAGAGGCCCCGCACCTCAGCTCCGCTTCAGTTCTACGCTGAGCTTGGCAGTGCTGCCCTTGGTGGGCGCCGCCCGCTGGATCTGGCCTTCCGCCACCACCTGCCCCCGATGGCGCAACTGGACGAGGATCTCGATTTCCTGGCCATCCACTTCCGGGGGCACCTCGAGCCGCAGCACGGAGGGCGCACCCTGGCGCCCCACCTGGGTCAGCTCACCCATCAACGAAGAGATGGCATCCTTGGAATCCGCGCCCTTGGGGCGCACGACCGGGCGCTTGCCTTCCACCTTCAACGAGGCCAGGGCTGCCAGGGGATCGGCCTTCACCGCCTGCTTGGGGGCTGCGGGAGAAGGCGCCGGGATCCCAGGTTCCTCCGGCGCCGGAGGAAGCGGGGCTGGCGGCGGCACAGGCTCCGGGATGTCCTGGAACACCGCGGCCGGTGGTGCGGGGCTTGCTTCGAACGGGAGGTCCGCCAATGCCTCGGCGTCGGACTGTTGTGCCGCTTCCGTGTCTGTGTCCACGAGGAACGCGATGGCGTCATCGTCGACGGACGGTTCCAGCTCAGCAGGCGGCTCCGGCAAGAAGGGCGCCTCGATGAAGATGCCCGTATCGTCGTCCAGGTCGGGAAGAGGGGCACCGCCGGTGGTTTGCAGGGAGCCTTCCATGTCCAGCAGGTCCGTGACGGAGGGCAGGTCCGACAGAGTGAGTGCGCCGCCACCGGAGGGGGCGTGGGCACTGGAGACCGGGGCCTTGGGGACCTGGGATTCCCCAAGGACGTTGGTCTTGATGTGCGACAAGGCCAGCCTGGTGATGCCGCGCAGGGTTTCGAAGACACCGGTGCCGTCCGAGGCCACGGACTGGAAGCTGGGCATGCCGCGGGGATTGAAGACCGTCTCAAGCTCGTCCACGGACACCACGTTCTTCAGGTCCCGCTTGTTCCACTGGAAGACCACGGGGATATCCAGGAGGTTCAACCCCAGCTCCCGGAGGTTCTCCTCAAGGTTCATCCAGCTCTCCCGGCCGGCGTCCAGCATGGGCACCTGGCTGTCCACCACGAACACGATGCCGTCCACGCCCTTGAGCACGAGCTTCCTGGTGCTGTTGTAGAACACCTGGCCGGGCACCGTGTAGAGCTGCAACTTGGTCTTGAATCCGCCCACCATGCCCACGTCAATGGGCAGCAGGTCGAAGAACAGCGTCCGGTCCGTCTCGGTGTTGAGGCTCACCATCTCGCCCCGGGCCTTCTGGCTCGTCTTGCCGTAGATGGTGTTGAGGTTGGTGGTTTTTCCGCACAGACCGGGCCCGTAGTAGACGATCTTCGCCGTCATCTGCCGGGTGGCGTGGTTGAAAAACA
This sequence comes from Geothrix sp., assembly GCA_036504495.1. Taxonomy (GTDB): domain Bacteria; phylum Acidobacteriota; class Holophagae; order Holophagales; family Holophagaceae; genus Geothrix. Next base: position 5,661 of record DASXVC010000073.1, on the reverse strand, counting down.
CCATTCTTGAACCTCTTGGGAAGAAAAAGTTTAGCCCGGAATTCCTTCCGGGCTCAATGCAAATGCGGGCCTCCCCGGCCCGGGTTCGGGCTTCGGCTTAGAGTGCCTAACAAAACCCCGATGGGGCCGCGAGAAAGCCAGGTGGGATGCACCGCAAGGAAAGGGCCCGCAGGGCGATGCGGGACATCGTTCAAGGGCCCTGACGCCGCGGGGCGCCCACCTGGCTTTCTCCCTCCGGGCGAGGGCCGGCGGGCGTCGCGCGGCCCCCTGGGGGTTTTGTTAGGCACTCTAAATGGGCAACAAAAACCCAGTCATCTCCGCGGCTGAACTCAGATTCGGCTGGGATATCATCTAACTTGACCTCTAGGTCGTGATCTAAGTCATTCATGGTTCCACCCCGGTGCCCGATGATTCGGATGTGTCAGTTTGAAAGGGCACAGATCTCATGGCTCACCGAGCCCACCGCAAACACCGCTGGAGTCTGAGCGCCCACCTGACGTGGGTGGTGCTCCTGGCCCTGGTCCCGGCCCTCCTGATCCAGTACGCATCCAATCTCGAGGTTCGCCGGGAGGCCCGCACCCGGGCCCAGGAGCAGGCGCTCCAGCTCGTGGGCGACCTTGCGGACCAGCAGGAACAGATCACCACCTCGGCCCGTCAGATGCTCACCACCCTCTCCTTCCTGCCGGAGGTACAGAGGAAGGAGGGGCGTTCCCTCAGCCGGATTCTGAAGGCCCTCCAGCAGGAGGATCCCCGGTTCTCCGATATCTTCGCCCTCGACCCGCAGGGCCGGGCCTTCGCCTCGGCCACCACGGTGCTGCTCAACACCACGGCCCTGGACCGGAAGTACTTCTGGGAGGCCCTGGAGTCCCGGCGGTTCTCCGTGGGGGAATATTCCATCGGCCGCAGCACGGGAACCCGGACCCTCCATTTCTCTCAGCCGGTCCTGAACCCCCAGGGGGGCTTGGCCGCCGTCCTGGTGGCCGCCTACGACCTGAAGCGCTACAGCGAGGTCTTCGACCGCACCAGCCTTCCCCCGGGGACCTCTTTGGCGGTCCTGGACCACCGTGGCACCGTCCTTTATGGCATCTCCGCTCAGGGCGACCCGAAGGGTTCTCTCGTGGGCCGGACCCTTCCCACAGACGAGATGGCCGCCATGGCAGGCGGAAATCAGGGCACCTACTGGGCGGGCCAAGGTGGCGGAGACACCATGCTGTTCGCCTACCATCAGGTCCGGGCGCCAGGCCAAACCAAGCCGTACCTCTTCATCCGCCTGGGCCGGCCGGAAATCCAGGTGCTTGCGGCGAGCGAGGCCGCCTTCCGCCGGAATTCGGCCCTGATGGTGATCGTCGGAATCCTGGCCCTGGCTGCCGCCTGGATCATGGGCGACCGCATGATCGCCTCGCCCATCCGAAGGCTGGTCAAGGCCTCCCGCCGCATCGCCAGTGGAAATCTCGGCCTCCGGCCCAAGGTGGGGACGGGATCGCGGGAAGTGGCCGAACTCGCCGAGGAACTCGGTGAAATGAACTCGGCCCTGGCCCAGCGCGAAGAGGAGCAGTCCCGGATTCAAGATGCTCTGGGTCACGCGCAGAAAATGGAGAGCCTGGGAGTGTTGGCTGGGGGCATTGCCCACGACTTCAACAACCTGCTCGCCGTCGTCCTGGGGAACCTCAACCTGGCCCAGATGCATTTGGGTCCAGGCACACCCGTCCAGCGCCCCTTGGATCAGGCCGAACGGGCCGTGATCAAAGCATCGGGCCTCGCCCGCCAGCTCCTGGCTTATTCCGGCCACGGCCATTTCGTGGTCCGGGTCCATGACCTGAACCGGATGCTGGAAGAGATGGCCAACCTCCTCCAGACCCCCTTGTCGAAGAAGGTCCGCCTGTCACTCCACCTTGGGCGCGAACTCCCCTCCATCAATGCCGATGGGGCCCAAATCCAGCAGATGGTACTCAACCTGGTGACCAACGCCGCGGAGGCCATCGGTTGTGGGGAGGGAACAGTCACCCTCCGGACAGCAGCCCAGAGCCTGAGCGCCGCGGACCTCCTGGCGAAGTGCCCGGCCCAGGACCTGGCTCCGGGTTCCTATGTGGTGCTGGAGGTCTCCGATACCGGATGCGGCATGTGCCCCGACCTCATCCAACGCATCTTCGACCCCTTCTTCACCACCAAAACAGCCGGGCGCGGTCTCGGCTTGTCCGCCATCCACGGGATCCTCAAAGGGCATGGAGCAGGCCTGTGCATTGAGAGCGAACCAGGCCGGGGCAGCACCTTCCGGATCCTCTTTCCGGCCAATCCTCAGGGGGTGCAACCTCCCGCGGAGATGGACCCGGACCAGGCCACCCGCTTCAGCGGCACGGCCCTGGTGGCGGACGACGAGCCGATGGTCCGTGAATTCGCCGCCGCCGCCCTGGCCATCATGGGCTTCAGCGTTGTGGAGGCCCGCGATGGCGTGGAGGCCCTGGCCCGCTTCAAGGAAGCTCCAGATCTCGTGCGGATCGTCCTCCTGGACATCACCATGCCACGCATGGACGGCCTGGAAACCTTCGCCGCCCTCCGCCAGATCAGGCCCGAGCTGCCCATCATCCTGAACAGTGGTTACGACCAGGATGCGGCCGCCCGGCAGCTGGTGGGCAAGGGGCCCTCCAGGTTCCTGGCCAAACCGTATCAGATGAGGGACCTGCGCCGGGTGGTGGCTGAAGCCCTGGACGAATCGCCGGCGGAGGTCAAATCTCTCGAACCGTCCATCCTCGGGGCATGAGCACCCGGTCCCACCACACGCCCTTCTCACTGCGCTTTCCCACGGCGAGGAACATGTTCACTTCGGCCCCCCTGGGGAGCCCGAGCAGGGCCTTGGCCCGCCAGGGATCGAAACCCTCCATGGGACAGGTGTCGTAGCCCTCGGCCCGCATGGCCAGCATGAACGTGGCGGCGGCGAGGGCCGTGCTCTTGTGGGCCATGATCCGGATGTCGGCGCGTGACATGAGATTCGGAGTGGGCTTGAAGAGGGAGGCCGCGCGGCTGAAGACGCGCTTCAAAGGACCCAGGAGGCCGAAGGGCCCCGCGGTGTAGATCAGGGGAATGATCTTCCGGTAGTAGGCGGCTTGGCTCGGACGAAGGGGGCCGCGGCTTTCGAAGGTCCGCAGGATCTCATCCCGGTTCCGCCGCCAGGTGTCGCGGTGGGTGACCAGGGCGATGAGGACGGGCGCGGTCTTGGCGGGCATCTGGTCCAGGCAGGCGGCGTTGGCCGCCTGCCGGACCAGAGGATCCCGGATGATCACGAATTCCCACGGTTGGAGATTGCTGGAGCTGGGCGCCAGGCGCGCGGCGTCCAGGCAGCGGTCCAGCACGTCCTGGGGCACAGGCTCGGGAAGAAAGTCCCGCACCGTGCGCCGGTCGGCCACGGCCTCGTAGAACAGGGGCTCAGGCATCGGGCGCCTCGACGAGGGGGCGTTCCGCCGCGGGCTCTGCTTCAGTCCGGCCCAGCCAGCGCCGGATCCGGGCCCAGGCCTTGGCCAGGGTGAAGTCCTCGATGATCTCGAAGAACACGGGCACGACGATGAGCGTGAGCAGGGTGGAGGTGATGAGGCCGCCCACCACGGCGCGGGCCATGGGGGCCCGCATCTCGGCGCCCGCGCCCAGCGCCAGGAAGAGCGGCAGCATGCCCCCGATCATGGCGAAGCTGGTCATGAGGATGGGCCGCAGCCGCACGGTGCCCGCGCGGATGATGGCCTGGCGGCGGGAGATGCCCTCCTCCCGTTCCAGGTGCAGCGCGTGGTCCACCAGCAGGATGGCGTTCTTGGTCACCAGGCCCATCAGCAGGATCATGCCGATGCTCGTCATCATGGACATGGAATCGCCCGTCACCAGCAGCATGAGCACCATGCCCACCATGGAAAGCGGCAGGCTCGCCATGATGGCGATGGGCAGCTTGAAGCTTTCGAACTGGCTGGCGAGCACGAAGTAGATGAAGAAGACCGCCAGCAGGAGCGACGTGCCCATGTAGCCGGCCGTCTCCTTGCTGTCCCGGGTCTGGCCCAGGAACTCCACGCGGACGCCCTCGGGCAGCTGCCCGCTGGCCTTCAGTTCCGCCACCTTCTTCGCGGCGCCGGCGCTGACCTCGCCCAGGGTGGAGCCATCGAAGTTGGCATCCACTTCCACCTCTTCCATCAGGTCGTGGCGCTGGAGCTTGGCGGGGGCGATGCCCTCCTCGAAGCGCACCACCTGGTTGAGGCGGACGAGGGGATGCTTGCCGCCGCCCAAGTCCTTGGTGCTCTGCACGGTCATGTTGGCCAGCTGCGCCGTGAAGCGGCGCTCCTGGTCAGCCAGGCGCACGCGCACGTCGCGCTGCTCGCCCGTCTCATCCTCGTACTTCGCCACCTTCTCGCCATCCACCAGGGGGCGCACCATCTGGGCCACCAGGGCTGGGCTCACGCCCAGGTCCGAGGCGGCCTTGCGGTCCACGACCAGCCTCAGTTCAGGCTTGCCGCTGTCCAGGCTGGTGGTGACGTCCACGGCCCCGGGGACACTCCGCAGGGCCTCCTTCACCAGGGGCACGGCCTGGATGACCGTGTCCCGGTCCGGCGCCTGCACGGCCACCATGATGGGGAAGGTGGTGCCCCAGTCATTCGCGGTGCCGATGGCCGCATCCACGCCGGGCACGGACCGGAAGGCTTCCCGGATCTGCCGGCGGATCACCATGTGGTTGGGGCGGCGGCCATCCTTCAGCTTCACGTAGATGCCGCCGGAATCCACGGTGCCGTTCAAGCCCGTGCCGATGGTGGTGTAGGCGAAGTCCACGCCGGGAATGGCCTGGATGGCTGTTTCCAGGGCCAGGGCCTTCTCGCGGGTGGCGGTGAGGCTGGACCCGGGTTCGGCCTTGAAGGTGGCCTGCAGGTCGCCCCGGTCGTAGTCGGGCATGAAGTTGTTGCCGAGCAGGCCTGAAAGGCCCATGGCGAGCAGGAAGCTCCCCACGCCAATGGCCATCACCGTCTTGCGGTGCTCCATGGCCCACTCGATGGCCCGCTTGTAGAGCCCCTCCCAGCGATCGAGCATGCGGCCGAAGGCCTCCACGCTCCGCATGATGGGGTTCCGGCCCTGGTAGTGCACGTGGCCGTCGGCGCTCTTCTCGTGCTCGGGGTCCGGCCAGACGGCGCTGAGCATGGGATCGAGGGTGAAGCTCACGAACAGCGACACCGCCACGGCGAAGGCCACCACGATGCCGAAGGGGAAGAAGAACTTGCCCACGATGCCGCCCATGAAGGCCACGGGCACGAACACCGCGAGGATCGAAAGGGTCGTGGCGATGACCGCGGGGCCGATTTCGGCCGTGCCCTCGCGGGCGGCGGTGACGTGGTCCTTGCCCATCTCCGCGTGGCGGGTGATGTTCTCGCGGACCACGATGGCGTCGTCGATGAGGATGCCGATGGCCAGGCTGAGGCCCATGAGGGTCATGGTGTTCAAGGTGAAGTCCAGGGCCCGCATGATGATGAAGGTGGAGATCACGGACACCGGCAGGGTGAGGCTGGTGATCAGGGTGGACCGCCAGCTCTTCAGGAAGAAGAAGACGATGATCACCGTGAGCAGGCCGCCCACGTAGATGGAGGTGTTCACGTCCTCCACGTTGTTGATGATGAACCGGGCATTGTCCTTGGCGATGGCCAC
>DASXVC010000072.1:0-52456 GCA_036504495.1 Geothrix sp. | reverse complement strand
GGCGGGCATCGCGATGCCGCGTCACGCTCGTCGCGCGTAGTACCCGCTACGCGTCTCCTCGCGTTCCTCGCCTCGCTCGCCCGGCGGCCCTCGCGCGGCCCCCTGGGGGTGTTGTTAGGCACTCTAAGAGGCGGCCGGGAGAGGGCCAGGTCCGTTGCGAGCTCCGTTCGGGGGCAAAAAAACACCGTTCGGCCGGAGTCCCCTTGTCCGCCGGGGGCCACTGCTAGGATTCCGCTCCGTGGGAGGTTCGCGCTGGAACCTGTGCGTCCGCTCCACATCCGTTCTGAGGAGGTCTTATGAGCGAAAACCTGGAGACCCGCCGCTCTGAGGATCAGGAATGGATCAACGTCCACGAGCCCTACGAACTGCGTGACTGGGCCATCTACTTCAGCGTCTCCAGAATGAAAGTCGCCGAAGCCGTTATGGCCGTGGGCCCCATGGTCGGGGATGTGAAGCGGTACCTGGGGAAATAAACAGCCATAGAAGCGGCGAGATGTGACGGAGGGCGTCAGGGCGGTACCCGACTTTGAAGCCGCTGCTCCAACGGTCCGGCTGGCCTATTGATTCAGATTGACCCAGGCGTCACCACGGAGCGGCACAAGCCAAGAGGCTACGGGCATTCCTTCCCGTTCAGCCAGGACGGCGGCGTACCGATCGAGTTGGGCGCGGTAGGTTGAAAGCTCCTCCTTCCCGAAGGTCTTGGAGTGCTTGAAGTCCAGGAGTTGGATGCAGTCTTCCCCCCAGACGACGAGGTCGGCGCGTCCGAGTCCGCCACTGCTTGCTGCACCCGAGAGTGGCAGCTCGGTGCGGCGGCGGAGGTGGCGCCAGCCCTTGGCCTCGAATTGCTCCAGGAAGCGCAGGGCGTTCTCTCGGGCGTGGGCCACAGGCGGAGCGCAATCGAGGCAGGCCTGGAATGCCTCTGGATCCTCCCAGCGCACCAGGAGATCCCGGAGGAAGGCATGCATGGCCTCCCCCTCCTGGCGGGCCTTGCTGCGGGTGTCGCCGGGAAGGTCGTCATGGGCATCGGCAGGCAGGGTGGTGTCGGCCAGGGCCGTTCTAACGGGCGGTGAGTCCGGCGTGAGGGTGATCCGTGTTGGCAAAGGCACCGGCGCTGGCGCATCGGTCAGTGCTTGCCAGTCCGGGTGGGTGCTGGCCAGGACCTGGCCCCACTTCGCCCAGGTCTTGAACTCGCTGGGGGGCTTCGGCTCCTTGGGATCCTTCGGCTCCTGCAGCAGCAGGCAGAGGCGCCCCTTGGCGCGGGTGAGCGCCACGTAGAGCAGGTTCAGCTCGTCGCGCTTCTGCTTGGACTCGACCAGGGGCTTGAGGTCGTCATAGGCGCGCCCGGTGAATTTCCCCAGCTTCCAGGCGAGCAGCAATTCGCCGGTTTCGGGCTGGGTGCGCAGGTCACCCTTTCGGAAACTGCGTGGGTTCACGTTGAGCAGAGGCAGGATGACGTCGTCATACTCCAGCCCCTTGCTGCCGTGGGCCGTCTGGATGAGCAGGTCTGCATCTTCGACAGAGGCGGGCAGGTCGCCCCGCTCCAGGCCATTCCGCTCGTCATCCAGCAGGGCGTAGGCCACGGAGGGACTGGCGGGCAGGTCTTGAAGTCGGGCGAGCAGCCCAGCCAGGTTGCGCCGCGCCCGCAGGGGCTCCAGGGCACCGTGCACCTCCAGGGCTGCAATGGCCTGGAGCAGGGCACCGTGGCGCAGCAGGCGACCCGCGATGGTCTGGGTGGAGGCCTGCCGCAGATCGAGGAGGAATCGGGTGGCGTCTCGGTGCACATCCGGAAACCGCTCCGGATCCAGTTGGCCCAGGCCGGGCAATCCGGGACGGCCTTCACTGCCTCGGGCCAGGGCCGCCATGTCGGCATCAGTCAGGCCCACCACCTGGCGCAACAACGCCGCGCAGGGAATGGGTCGCTCGGGGTGCGCCACGGCCTCCAGGGCCGCCAGGATGAGCCGCACGCCGGGGCTGTCCCAGAAACCCTCCTTGGCCACCACGTAGGGCTGGATGCCCTGGGCCTTGAGACGCTGGAGGAGGCCTGGCAGGCGCGTGCGCTGCTTGAGCAGAAGCGCCCGGGTGCGGCTGCCGGTCTTCGTGGGAGCGCCGAGGGACTCGGTCCAGCCCGCCTCCCTGGAGAGGCCCGAGATCCAATCCGCCAGGGCTGGAAGGTCACCCGAAGTCGATGGTGCGGGGGTGCGCACCAACCCCACTGGACGACCGGGTGGGGCAACGGGTACCTGGGCACCATCAAGGTCGCCGATCGTGGGATCCAGCAGCGGCCAGACCTGGTCCACATACGTATTGGCGAGGGTCACGATCTCGGGCGTGGAGCGGAAGTTGGAAGCGAGGCGGAAGGCGCCCTCTCCCGCTTCGGCCAGCCGATCTCGCAGCAGGTCGGGATCACCGCCACGGAAACCGTAGATGGCCTGCTTCACGTCGCCCACACGCACCATGCGCTCCGCGCCGAGGGCCTCCAGGAAGGCATCCTGCACCTTGGAGGTGTCCTGGTATTCGTCCACCAGGAGCAGCTTTGGCGCGGGGGTCTCCAGTGCATGTGCCTTGAGGCTGTCCAAGGCCTTGCGAACCAAGTCGCCGAAGGTGGCCAACCCCTGGGCCTGTTTCTCTGCCTCGAAGTGCTGGAGCGCATTCACCAGCAGGCAGCGCAGCCAGGCTTCCAGCGCGGTGGCCACCGGCTTGAGGGTCGCCATCGCGTCACAGAAGGCGTCGGAGTAGTAGGCAGGGGGCGGGTTCGACACGCGCCCGCTCTGGGCCTGGGCCCAGCGGAGGTTCGCCTGCAGATCGGCGCCGTCGACGGGAACCGGGAGGAGGTTCTCCTGCTTGAAGTTGTGGAGGCCCTTGCCGCTGGGGTGCTTGGCCAGCTCAGCATCCACCGCGAAGGGCGCGAGAGCGGTCCGGGCCTCGGCCAGGGCACGGCTCAGCGCGTCGCGGTATTGGCTGGGGTCTTCACCCTTCAGGTGCCCAAGGGCATCGAGGTGGTTGTCGAAGCCCTGGGACAGTTCTTCCCAGTTCTGTTCGGCCCAGGCCATCAGCAATCGGGCGGGCACCTCATCTGCATGGCCAGAGGGCAAAGTCAGCGACTCGCGCACCGTCAGTCGCAGCAGCCGCAGCAGGGATGGATGACGCACATCGAGGATGGTGTCGTTGCTGCCCTCGCCCTTGCTCAGCACACGCATGGCCAGGCTGTGGATGGTGGACACCTGCAGCAGCTCAGCTTCTCGCCGCACGCGACGCCAGAAGGCGCGAGCCTTGGCGGGTGAGCCGAGCCAGGACGCACCCGGCCAATGGGCGGCGGCTTGGGCCACCTCCCCAGCAGACTTCTTCAGGTGCTGGATGGCGGGCAGGTCCTTAAGGATGGCTTCGAGGCCCTCGGCCACGGGCGCTTCGAGGTGGGGCAGCAGTTGCTGCCACGCGGCCTCATCCAAAGCGGACAGCAGGTCCAGGGGGCGGAGCAGCCGCTCGCGGAGGTCCGCCGCTGAAGTCTCGCTGAAGGTAGTGGCGAGGATTTCCCAGGGGCGGATATCTCCACGACCCAGCCGGGCGGTGACCAGCACCGAGAGGGTGAAGGTCTTGCCGGAACCCGCGCTGGCGCTCACGACCAGCGATTGGTCGAGGATGCCCGATTCGCTAAGGAGGAGGTTGCGCATCTCAGTCCCCCTCCCCATCGGTCTCGACTGTCACGTCCACGGGGCGCCCGCAGAGGGCCGCCAACTGACACTGGCTGCAGTGCTCGCCAGGTGTGGGTGGGAAGTCCCCTGACTCCAGCCGCGCATCGAAGCGGGCGAGGTTCGTCAGCAGCTTCTCGCGCCAGGCTCCTTCGGGTCCCGCTTCGGCAAGGGTGGCCAAGTGCTTGGTGAAGGGCTTTGGCTCATCCTCCTTCAGAGGAAAGAGCACCGCCGTGGCCCGGTCGCCCTCGTAGACCCGTTCCGCGAGAAGCATGTAGAGCGGAGTCTGGAGGTGGGATCCGAAGGGCGCATCGTCTTCGGCGTAGGCCTTGAGGTAGGTCTCCTTCGAGGTCTTGTAGTCCACCACCCGCAGGAAGGAGAGGCTCTCACTGGTCCATCGCTCGATGCGATCCACCTTGCCGCTGACGGCCAGGGAGCGTCCATCACCCATATCAAGAGCCACCGGTCCCAGGTTGCCCTCGAGGGCCAGGAGGGTCCGGCGCCAGGTCTCGGGCGGGGGCGCTGCGGCCTTCTTGGATTTCGGAGCGGGTTGACGCGCTGGGTCGAGCAATGCGAGTTCCCCCTTGTCGGGGGCCTCAGCCTGGACATCCCGCAGCAGGGCTGCGGCCAGGTTCGGCAGCAGGGACTCCAGGCGGAGCACAACCTGAGGCCACTGCTCCTGCGGGATGTGGCGGTCCAGTTCCTTCAGCCACTGGTCCTGGTTGTCCTGCCAGAGGGATTGCAGGTGAGGGATAAGATCATCGGCGCTGGCCTCGGGACCAAGCCCCAGTGCCGTCTGAAAGGCGGTCGGCCAGTCTTCCACATCCACGAAGGGCACAAGTGCCTCTTCCATGATGTGGTGGACGAGAATGCCCACGGCCATGGACATCCGGGTGCGCGCATCGAAGGTCTGTAGGCCCCACACCCGCTCGGCAAGTGAGCGGAAGGGGCACTTGGCGAGGCCCTCGAGTGCTGTCGGGCTGGCGCTGTCCTGCCCCTTGAGCCAGGCGGCGCGCAGTCCCGGCGCTAGGTCGAAGTCGGGCGCCTCCGCGAGAAGCGCCTCGCTGGCCGGGCGGGCCTGGGCGGCGGCAGCTCGGGCCTTGTGCTGAGGTGACTGATCGTGGCCTTCCCAGCGCCAGCGCAGACGACTGTGCAGTGCGGGTTCAGGACTCCACAGGGCTGCACCTTCCAGTGCCGTCCAGAAGGGGCCCTGGGATTTCATGCGGCCATCCTCATCCTGGGCGGGGCTGAGCACCACCAGGCGCTCGCGGGTCATGGCCAGCACCTTGTTGAAGGCGTAGGCCTCCCGCTGGAAGGCGCGGGGAATCTGGTCGCCGTGTTCGCTACGGGGCAGCCAGAAACGCTGGAGGGCAGGGGGGAAGATCGCTGACGGTTCCGCCTGACTCCAGGCGAGCAGCGCCTTGTTGATGGCGGCCTTGCGGTCGCCGTCCAGGTCGGGGTTCTCGGCAGGGCGGCTTGGCCAGGCACCTTCGGACAGGTCGAGAATCAGCGTGGCCCGAGCGCCGTTCCAGTCGTCGAGGATCGTGCTGGGGGTGACCAGGCGCAGGCCCTCGACGGCTCGGGGGATCTCGCTGCTACGCGCCGCGTCCAAAAAGGCTTCCAGCGCCAGGAGCATGTCGGCGAAGGTCCAGGTCTCATTGCCCCAGGCCTCCTTGAGCAGGCCGAGGGGTGAGTAGAAATCGTCGGGGTCCATGGGCAGCCGCAAGGTGGTGGCCAGGGACTCCAGCCGCTCGGCCCATCGGTGGGCGGTCTGGGTGGTGGTCCGCAGGGCGGCCAGTTCCTGCCAGATGACTAGCGCGTAGTCCTTCACACGGTCCCGCAGGTGCATGAAGCTGCCTTCGAACGCGAGCGTCCCACTCTGATCGGCGAGGGCCAATGCATCGGCCCAGTGGCGCAGGTCGTCGCGCCTCGATGCGCGGAGCCCGCCGGACACGGCACAGGGATCCAGCCGCTGCACGCCCATAAGAAGGGTCCAGAGCGGACTCCAGGCTTCGCTGGCGAGGAGTGGGACCAACCCGCCGCGCACATGGAGCGCCACGCCTTCTTCTGCCAGCAGGGGCGCGAGGAACGCGGCCACGGATTGAGGCTCGGGGTGGATGAGGGTGATCTCAGCCGGGGGGATCCCAGCGTCCAGCCAGACGCAGACCTGTTCGATGGCGTGGCGCAGCAGGTCAAGGGGACCCTCGACGAGCCCCCGCTGGAAGGTGTCGGCATGTTCCCGGAGGTCCAGGGGTCCCTCGAACAGGGATTCCAGGGCGGGCGACCAGGGCGCTGATCCCCAGCCCTCCGGTTCAGAGAGGCCGAGATCATTGGGGAGGCTTTCTCCATGGGCTTCGAGTCCATCAAGGAACCACGCGACCAGCGGCTGAGCGCTGCCGAAGAGGCCAGAGGACTCGCCGCCCTTCTGGGCAGCCAGCCTGAAGGTGGCACCCCCCAGTCCAGGCACGCAGGCCAGGGCACGCAGACGCGAGGGCACCAGGTCTCGGAGCCCCGCTTCAAGCGGCCCATCGGCTTCGGTCCGCTCGATCCAGAGCCCCCGCTTTCCGGCGAGTTCCTGGTCCACGGCCTGCCAGAGGGCAAGGTCGGGCTCCAGGTAGCCGCCCGCTTCCACCTCCTTGAGGTAGGCCTCCATGTGTGCGAGCACGCTGGCCAAGCTGTGGGCGGCCTTGGGCAGCCCCAGGTCCAGCCCATGCTTCTGCAATTCCCGCAGGGTGGCAGGCAGCAGGCCCTGCGCCAGCAGTTCCCGGCAGGCCTGAGCGCGTGCCTTCAGTGCCTCCAGGCTGGGACCCGTCGTGCGCCCTTGAGCCTTGGCCAGGCTCCGTGCTACCCGCAGATGCAACATGAGGCTAACGGCACCCGACACGGGCGGTCGGGGGTCGTTCAGCAGCACACCATCAAAGGGGTCATAGCTCATGCAGGCATCTCAAGAACGGACTTAAGTTCTAGACCATCCTGCCACAGGGGTTTGGACAGAAAATGTCCGTGGGATGCCCCAGGTCTTCCTTGCAGGTAGCAATCAGCCGACACGGGCGACTTCACCCTGGGAGTGCCTGGAATCCCGTTGCCAAAACTGGGGCAGATTCGGCCAATCAGCGAACTACCGACAGGTTTCCCGCATCTATTCGAGTCCAGAAAGAAGCTCTGGAATCGTGGAGACGGTCCTGGGATACGGGTGGATCGCCAAGATGCAGGCCACGCAAGGGTTTCAGATGGGTCAGCGGCCTGGGATAGAGCCGCCACGGGCATCCGTGTCTTCGCTTGGGGACGCCTGTTTAACCATTTGTGAGGCAAAAATGTGAGGCAGTACGTAAAAAAGAAGAAGCCGGAGGGTCGCTCCGGCTTCTAAGTGCTGTTATTGCTTTGGTAGGGCTAACGGGATTTGAACCCGTGTTACCGCCGTGAAAGGGCGGTGTCCTGACCCCTAGACGATAGCCCCCTGGGGTGGAACTTGGTGGGCCCTGCGGGATTTGAACCCGCGGCCAACGGCTTAAAAGGCCGCTGCTCTACCGCTGAGCTAAGGGCCCTTGCCGGTGGCTTCAGGTCCGCGAACCCTCGAGCGCGCGGTGCACGCAAGCGTGCGGTGCCTGAATGGGCAGGACGATTAGTGTGCCTGTGAATTGGCCCGCGGTCAAGCCAGCAGCGGTTCGAGGAAGGTGCCGGGATAGATGCAGCCCTCCTGGCGATCCGGTCCGGTGCTGAGGTAGGCGATGGGAACTTCCACGCTCTCCACGAGGGCTTCGAGGTAGGCGTGGGCCTCGTCGGGGAGCTTCCCGTGGTCGGTGATGCCCCGGGTGCTGGCCCAGCCCTTGAAATACTTCACCTCGGGCTTCAATTCCTTCCAGTCGGCGGCGCAGCTGGGGAGCTTGGTGGTGAGGGTGCCTTCGCCGGTGCGGTAGCCCACGATGAGGCCCACCTCGTCCAGGCCATCCAGGACATCCAGCTTCATGATGGCCAGCCCGTCCACGCCGTTGGTGCGGCAGGCGTGGGCGGTGATGGGGGCGTCGAACCAGCCGCAGCGGCGGGGGCGGCCGGTGGTGGTGCCGAACTCCTTGCCCACCTGGCGCAGGCGCTCGCCGGTGGCGTCGTGCATCTCGGCGGGGAAGGGGCCCGACCCGACGCGGGTGGTGTAGGCCTTGGCGATGCCCAGGATCTTGTCGAGGGCCTTGGGGGGCAGGCCGGTGCCGGTGAAGAGGCCGCCCAGGCTGCAGTTGCTGGAGGTGACGAAGGGATAGGTGCCGTGGTCGATGTCGAGCAGGGTGGCCTGGGCGCCTTCGAAGAGGATGCGGTCGCCGCGCTCCCAGGCTTCGATGAGGTGGCTCTGGGTGTCGCCAATGAAGCGCAGGAAGGGCTCGGCGGTGCGGAGGAGGCCTTCGACGATGGCGTCCAGGGAGGGCATGTCGGCTCCGGCGCCGAGGCGCAGGCGAACCTCCTCGTAGCCGGGCCGGATGCGGTCGGCCAGGGTCTCGGGATGGTGCAGGTCGCCCAGGCGCACGCCCATGCGGCCGGCCTTCATCTCATAGGCGGGGCCGATACCGCGGCCCGTGGTGCCGATCTTGTTGGCGCCGCCTTCGCGCCAGAGGTCCAGGGCGATGTGGTGGGGCAGGATGATGTGGGCCCGGTCGGACATCATCAACCGGCCGGTCAGGTCGAAGCCGCGGGCCTGCAGGCGGTCCAGCTCCTGCTGGAAGACCTCCAGGTTGAGCACCACGCCGTTGCCCACCACCAGGAAGCAGCCCGGGTGGAGGGCCCCGCTGGGCACCTGATGCAAGGCGATGCTCTGGCCGTCCACCACGACCGTATGGCCGGCGTTGTTGCCGCCCTGGAACCGGACCACCTGGTGGAACTTGGGGCTGAGAAGGTCCACGACCTTGCCCTTGCCCTCGTCCCCCCACTGGAGGCCCAGGATCGCCAGATTGGTTCTAACCAGGCTCATGTCGCCCTCCCAGCCCTCCAGTCTACCGTCGCGACGGCGTTCTGTCCCAGGTGGAGGCGCGGTTCTGTCCCAGCCGAATCGGGACAAGGGGGGTGGAAGGCGCTACCCTGGTAGGCCGCCCCGGAACCATCCCGGCTTCGGGGCCATCCAACACCCGTAAGGGTGGTCAGCAGCTAACCCGAAAGGGTGTCCCGTGTTCGAAAAATTCACAGAAAAAGCACGACGCGTGATGTTCTTCGCCCGCTACGAGGCGAGCCAGTTCGGTGCGGAAAGCATCCAGAGCGGCCACCTCCTGCTGGGGCTCCTCCGGGAGTCGGAAAAGACCAGCACCCAGCTGCTCGAACGCATGGGCGTGCACGTGAGCGCCCTGCGGGAGCGCCTGGTGGCGGCCCTGACCCCCAAGGACAAGAAGATCACCCCCAGCAGCACCAGCATCGACATCCCCATGGAGGAGGAGGTCAAGCGCATCCTCCAGCACGCCACGGCGGAGAGCGCCAAGCTCAACCACAAGCACGTGGGGGCCGAGCACCTGCTGCTGGGCATGCTCAAGGAGGAGAGCTGCCTGGCAGGGCGGCTGCTGGTGGAATCCGGCGCGGATCTGATCGCGGCGAAGGAGATCCTCCTGGAGAGCACCAAAGAGGAGAAGATCGCGAAGAAGAAGAAGGAGCACCCCCTCCTTTCCGAGTTCGCCCGCAACCTCTCCGAGATGGCCGAGCGCGGCATCTTCGACAACCTCATCGGCCGCGAGTCGGAGGTCGAGCGCATCATCCAGATCCTCAGCCGCCGCCGGAAGAACAACCCCATCCTGCTGGGCGAGGCGGGCGTGGGCAAGACGGCCATCGTGGAGGGCCTGGCCCAGAAGATCCATGAGGGCGTGGTGCCGCCCAGCCTGGCGGACAAGCGCATCTACGCCCTGGACCTCAGCCTCGTGGTGGCGGGCACCAAGTACCGGGGGCAGTTCGAGGAACGGCTAAAGTCCATCATCGCCGAGGCCAGCAAAGACCCCAGCGTGGTGCTCTTCATCGACGAGATCCACTCGCTGATCGGAACCGGCGCCGCGGAAGGCAGCCTGGACGCGGCCAACATCCTGAAACCGGCCCTCAGCCGGGGCGAGATCCAGTGCATCGGCGCCACCACGCACAAGGAATACGCCAAGTACATCGACAAGGACCGCAGCCTGGTGCGGCGCTTCCAGCCGGTGACGGTGAACCCCCCGGATGAGGCGGAGAGTCTGCGCATCATCGAGGGCATCCGCAGCCGCTACGAGCTGTTCCACCGGGTGCGGTACACCCCCAAGACCATGCTGGCCTCGGTCTACCTGTCCAACCGCTACATCACGGACCGCTTCCTGCCCGACAAGGCCATCGACCTGCTGGACGAGGCGGGCGCCCGGGTCAAGCTGCGGGTGGCGGCGGGTGGCGGCGCGAGCACCGAGGGCCATTCCCACGAAGAGGAACTGCACCGGGTCATCAACGAGATGAACGAGGCCGTCCTGAGCCGGGACTTCGAGCGGGCCGTCCTGCTCCGCCAGAGGGAACTCCAGCTGCGCGACGAGCTCCAGAAGGACCGTGGCGAGCTGACGGATGAGGACTACGCCCGCTTCCCCGAGGTGACCGAGCAGGACATCGAGGACGTGGTGGCCAGCTGGACCGGCATTCCCGTGAAGGCCCTCAAGGGCGACGAGAAGGCCACCCTGGTGAACATGGAGCCCCGGATCAACGAGCGCGTCATCGGCCAGCCCGAGGCGGTGAGCGCCGTGGTGCGCGCCGTCCGCCGGGCCCGCACGGGCCTCAAGAACCCCAACCGGCCCATGGGCTCGTTCCTGTTCCTCGGCCCCACGGGCGTGGGCAAGACGGAGCTGGCCAAGACCCTGGCGGCCTTCCTCTTCGGCGACCCGAAGAAAATGATCCGCTTCGACATGTCCGAGTACATGGAGAAGCACGAGGTGTCCAAGCTGCTCGGAGCCCCTCCGGGGTACGTGGGCTACGAAGAGGGCGGCATGCTCACGGACCGCATCCGGCGGAATCCGTACTGCGTCCTGCTCTTCGACGAGATCGAGAAGGCCCACCCCGACCTGATCAACATCCTGCTGTCGATCTTTGACGATGGTCAGGCTTCGGACGCTTTCGGGAACCTGGTGGACTTCAAGAACACCATCATCATCATGACGTCCAATGTGGGCAGCCGGGAGCTGCTGGCGGAAAAGAACCTCGGCTTCGTCGAGCAGGACGGCCGTCCGGACGCCAAGTCAGGCGATGCCATGAAGGTGCTCAAGCGGACCTTCCCGCCCGAGTTCCTCAACCGCATCGACGAGATCGTGGTGTTCAACCGGCTGGGCGACGACGAACTGCGCAAGATCGTCCGCCTGCTGGTGGAGGATCTCAATGTGACCCTCCAGAAGCACCAGCTCTCCGTGTCCCTCACGGATGCTGCCTGCGACTGGCTGGTGAAAACCACGCTGCGGGACCGCGCCTATGGCGCCCGGCCCCTGCGGCGGGCCATCCAGAAGCAGGTGGAGGACCCCCTCGCCGAGCTGATGGTGGGCCAGGATACGGTGCCTTCCGGCCTGGTGAACTTCGATCTGGTGGACGAGAAGCTGGTCCCCACCTTGTCTGATCCCGGAGACGTGGCCGCTGGCCAGGAAACCCATCTGGTCGGAGTGCCTGAATGACGCATCGGAACATGGTCGGGAACCGGGTCCAGCCCCGGTGGTGGAGGGGCATGCTGCCCCTGACCCTCGTAGCCCTGGTGGCGGGATGCGCGCTTCCGCTGGCGGCCCAGGATATCGAACCCATCGCCAAGATCGAGGTGGTGGGCGCCCAGAAGCAGACGGTCGAAACGGTGATCTTCAAGTCCGGCGTGAAGGTGGGCGATGACCTGCGGAACATCGACTTCACCGCCGTGCTGGAGAAGCTGTGGGCCAGCGGGTCCTTCGACGACATCAAGCTGGAGCTCGAGGACACGCCTGAAGGCAAGAAGCTGGTCATCCGCATCCGGGAGCGGCCGCTCATCAAGGAGATCGACTACCGCGGCGGCACCGAGGTGGGCCTCACCAACATCAAGGACAAGGTGAAGGAGAAGAAACTCACCATCAATCCGGACACGGTCTACGACCCTGAAACCGCCCGCAAGATCAAGGACCTGATCGTTGAGCAGGCCGGCGAGAAGGGGTTCCGGAATCCGGTGGTGGACATCACCCTCGAACCCATGGGCCCCGGCGTGGCGCGGCTGGTCTTCGAGGTCAAGGAAGGCGGCAAGGCGAAGATCTACAAGGTCGAGTTCCGGGGCAACAAGGTGTTCTCCAGCTCCCAGCTGCGCAGCGTCATGAAGAAGACGCGCCGGCATTGGTCGTTCAGCTGGCTCACCACCCACGACCTGCTGGTGGACAAGAACCTGGAAGAGGATCTCGAGAACCTCAAGAAGGCCTATTGGAAGCTGGGCTACAAGGATGTCTTCGTGGGCAAGCCGGTCATCGAGGTCGAGGACCGGACCACCGCGAAGCAGAAGGCCAAGAACGAGAAGCGCATCAAGGAGGCGAAGTCCCCGAAGTACGACCTCCGGGCCACCCTCACGGTCCCCATCCTCGAGGGGCAGCAGTACTTCGAAGGCACCTTCAAGGCCGAGGGCGGCAAGCTCTTCCGCGAAAACTTCTACCCCGGCAAGTACGCGGAAGTGAAGCGCGACAACAAGTCCTTCCTGAAGAAGTTCTTCAACATCAGGCCCTCTCTGGAAGCCCCGAAGGCCGGCGAAAAGCCGGTGCCCTTCGATCTGGATGCGGTGAACCAGACCACGGACAAGCTCAAGGAGGCCTATTCCAACCAGGCCTACATCATGTTCCGCGCGGAGAAGAAGTTCGAGATCCGCGAAGAGAACGGCGTCAAGAAGGTGGATACCACCCTGAAGCTGGAGGAAGGCGAGCCCTACACGGTCCGCCGCATCGAGTTCGAGGGCAACCTCACCACCAAGGACAAGGTGCTGCGCCGCAGCATGATGCTGCGCGAGGGCGATCCCTTCCGCACGGACATCTTCAAGGATTCGCTGCTGGGCATCAGCCAGCTGAGCTTCTTCGACGTGAAGACCTCCGAACCCAAGGTGGACCTGGTGCCGGACAAGCCCCAGGTGGACGTGGTGATCCGGGGCGAGGAGGCCGGTGTCAACGAGCTGCTCTTCCAGGGCGGCTACGGCTCCCTGTTCGGTTTCTCCCTGGGCGTGAGCTTCTCCACCCGCAACCTGGGCGGCGGCGGCGAGACCCTGTCCGTGAGCTACAACGGCGGGAAGTTCTCCAAGAATGTCTCCGTCGGGTTCACCGAACCCTTCGTGTTCGATCTGCCCTATTCGTTCTCCACCTCCGTGTCGAACGGGTCGGCGGACTACGACGCATCCCGCGTGGGCATCGCCAACGCCTACAAGCAGTACACCCGCAGCCTCGGCCTGTCCGTGGGCGCGCGCCTGAGCAACTGGTTCCCCAACCAGCCCTGGGCCTTCTTCACCACCTACTCCACGGGCTACAGCTTCCGGCTGATCCGCATCGAGGGCGGCCGGAACTACTACTTCCGCGACCTGAGCAACCAGCTCACCTCGACCTTCAGCCAGAGCCTGACCTACAGCACGGTGAACCACCAGTTCAAGCCGACCCAGGGCACCCGGGTCGCCTTCGGCCTGGAGTACGGCGGCTGGCAGTTCGGCGGCGACAAACCCTTCCTGCGCGCCACCTGGGACTTCGCCAAGTTCGCCAACGTGGCGGACCGGCACATCTTCGCCATGAACGTCAGGTACGGCTACCTCCAGAACATGGGCCACGATGAGCTTCCGCTCTACGACCTGTACCGGCCCGGCGGCGAGAACAGCATCCGCGGCTACCGCTATGGCCAGGTGGGCAGCGTCCTCCTGGACAACAACGGCTTTCCGGTGGTGGTGGGCGGCAACAAGCAGCTCATCGCGAACCTGGAGTACCAGTTCAAGATCGCGGACCAGTTCCGGCTCGTGGCCTTCTACGACGCCGGGAATGCCTGGGGCAGCGGCACCAAGGTCTTCAGCCGGGATCCGATCACGTACAAGGATCCCCAGACGGGGAATACCTATAACTACACCAACCCGACGCTGGTCCGTTCGGCGGGTCTGGAATTCCGTTTCTTCCTGCCCATCAGCCCCGCCCCGTTGCGCCTGATCTGGTCGCGGAAGCTGAACCCCTACCGCTTCGATACCGAGGGCCGGAACGACTTCCAGTTCTCCATCGGCACCACCTTCTGATTGCTGGGGGCTGAGGCCCCCGCGCTACAATGGCCCTTTCCCCCTGGAGTCTTCCCATGCGTCTGCTTGCCCCTTCCCTGGCCGCTCTGTGCCTGTCCGCCGCCCTTGCCGCTCCCGTGGCGGCCCAGGATGCGCCCAGGTTCGCCTTCTTCAGCATCAACCAGCTGGTCCGCAGCTCCAAGAAGGCCGGCGCGATCTTCTCCGAGCTGGAGATCACGGGCAAGAACCTCCAGGAAAAGCTCCAGGCCAAGGGCCAGGAACTGCAGACCCTGCAGCAGCAGCTGAACTCCCCCAGCATCGACCCGGACAAGAAGGAAGCCCTGGCCAAGAAGCTCCGGGACGTGGAGTTCGAAGCCAAGAAGATGCAGGAGGACAGCCAGACCGAGTACCAGCGGGTCGAAAAGAAGGTCGGCGAGGCCATCACCAAGCTGGCTGGCCCCATCGTCGAGCAGCTGGCCAAGGAGCAGAAGCTCCAGATGGTCTTCTCCGATCAGTCGGTGCAGATCCTCTCCTGGGCCGACCAGGAATGGATGAAGGGGTTCACCGCCGAGGTCGCCAAGCGCCTGGATGCCGGCGAGCCCGCTGCCGCGCCCGCGCCCAAGCCTGCCGCGCCAAAGCCTGCCACCCCCAAGAAGTAGGACGGGCCTGACGGCCTGATCCGCGCATGACCGCCGCCCGACGGCTGCTCCTGCTGCTCACCGGGATCAACCTGGTGAACTACCTGGATCGGTACGTCGTGGCGGCGATTCTCGAGCCCCTGGGGCGCGAGCTGCACCTGTCCGACACCCAGCTGGGACGCCTCAACCTGGTATTCCTGGTGGTCTACATGGTGGCCGCGCCGGTGTTCGGGTACCTGGCGGACCGCTTCCACCGCCCCCGTCTCGTGGCCGGGGGCATGGTCCTGTGGAGCCTCGCCACGATGGGCGCGGCCTTCGTCCACAGCTACCCGGCCCTGCTGGTGACGCGCTCGCTGGTGGGTGTGGGGGAGGCGGCCTATGCCAGCCTCGGGCCCGCGATGCTCGCGGATGGGTTTCCCGAATCCCAGCGGGCCAGGAGCTTCACCTGGTTCTACCTGGCGATTCCCGTGGGCAGCGCCCTGGGCTATGGCCTGGGCGGCTTGGTGGCGGGGGTCTGGGGCTGGCGGGCTTCCTTCCTGGTGGCGGGCCTGCCCGGCCTGGCCCTGGCCGGCTGGATGGCCATTCAGGCCGATCCGCAGCGCGGAGGCATGGATGAGGCGGAGGACGCAGGGGTCGGCGAACCCTACCTTCTGCGGCTGAAGCGCGTCTTCCTGAACCGGATCTGGCTGGCCTGCACCGCCAGCTACGTGGCCTACACCTTCGCCATGGGCGGCCTCAGCATCTGGGGGCCGACCCTGCTCCAGCGCCGGTTCGCCGTGTCCACCGCCCGGGCCGGCCTGGTCTTTGGCGGGCTCGCGGTGGTGACGGGCATCTTGGGCACCTTCCTGGGCGGATGGTTGACGGACCGCTGGCAGCGCCGCTGGCCTGACGCCGGCGTGGGGATCTCGGCGATCACCCTGCTCGCCGCGGCCCCGGTGGTGGCCTGGGCCCTGGCCACCGGCAGCCTGGGTGCCGTCTACGCCCTGTTCTTCCTCGGCATGTCCCTGCTCTTCGTGAACACCAGCCCGGTGAATGCGCTGACGGTGAGCTGCCTGCCTGCCAGCGTCCGCGCCACGGGCGTGGGCATCAATGTGTTCTTCATCCACCTGTGCGGCGATGCCATCAGTCCCGAGCTGGTGGGCCGGCGGGCGGACGCCCTGCATGCCCTGGGTTCCTCAGGGGGCGACGCCCTGGCCCGGGCCCTCGTCCTGGTGCTGCCGGCCATCGTCATCAGCGGCCTGGCCCTGTGGTGGGCCCGGCACCGGCCGGTGCAAGCCTGACATGGCCGCCAGCCGGGTGGCCCGGTTCCTGGGTCGGATCTGGTTCCGGCAGCTGCGGAGCGAAGGCCCGGCCCTGCCGCCGGGGCCCTGCCTGATCCTGCTGAACCATGGCAATGGGCTGCTCGACCCGCTGGCGGCCGCAGCCCTCCTGGATCGCCGCACAGGCTGGCTGGCCAAGGCCACCCTCTGGAAGATCGCCCCTCTGCGGCCCTTCCTGGCGGCCTTCCGGGCCATCCCCGTGACCCGCCCCAAGGACGGCGGCGCCTCGCCGGAATCCATCCAGCAGTGTTTCCAGAAGGTGCATGAGGCTCTGGCCAGGGGTGGTTCCGTGGCCCTGTTCCCCGAGGGCGTGAGTCATACGGGTGCCGACCTCGCCCCCCTCAAGACCGGCGCCGCCCGCATGGCCCTGTCCAGTCCCGTGCCGGTGGCCCTGATCCCGGCGGGCCTCATCTACGGGGATCGGACCACCTTCCGGCATGGCGTGCTGCTGCGCCTGGGGGCCCCCATCCCCTGGCAGGACCTCGCCCCCCGGGGCACGGAGCCCGGGGCCGTGGCCGAGCTGACCGCCCGCATCCGGGCCAGCTTGAGGCCCCTCACGCTCCACGAAGCGGATGTGCGCTTGCTGGCCCTGGCCCAGGAGGTGGCCTGGCTCCTGGCGAAATCCCCGGGGAGCCGGGTGGACCTGGAGGCCCTCCGGCGCCGCGTGCGGGTCCTGGTCGCGCACCTCGGGACGCTGCCGCCTGGCGACCTGGCCGCCCTGGAATCCCGGGTGCGGGAGGCCCAGGCCTGGCTCCGCGCGAAGGGGCTGAGGCCCGATCAGGTGGGCCACCCGTACCCCGGCGCCGAAATCCGGCGCTGGCTGCCGGGCGCGGCCTTGCGGTTGGGGGTGGCGGCCCTGCTCCTGCCCCTCGCCTTGCTGTTCTGGCCCTCATACCGCCTGGTGGACTGGGCGGCAGGGCGGTTCACGGACGAGGGTGACCAAGCCGCCACGCTGAAGCTGGTGGGCGGCTTGCTGCTGCACCCCCTCTGGGCCGTGGTTCTGGCAGGCCTCGCTGCTTGGCGCTGGGGCTGGCCCGCTGGCCTGGCCTCCCCGGCGGCCCTGCTGCTGGTCCTCGCGGGCCTTCCCGCGCTTGAGCGGGCGGCTGAGGACCTTCAGGCCATCCGTGGCTTCCGCCGCCGCCGGGACCCCGCCGTGCCGGAGTTGTTGGAGGCCCGCCGGCGGCTGCTTGAGGCCTTCCCGGAGCTGGAAGGGTAGACAAAAAAGAGGCGGAGCCGAAGCCCCGCCTCTTTTGGGTCGGTCCGGTGTTCAGTGGCCGAGGATGGTGAACTGCGCGGGCACCTGCACGCCCGGGAAGGCGACAGGAGCCGCCGGCAGAGCCGCGCCGCCCTGGGTGGGATCGACGACGATGGTGTTGCCCATGGCGCCCAGGAAGTAGCGCACCTGCTTCTGGATCAGCAGGACATTGGTCATGTAGGGATAGGTGGGCGCAGGCCCGGGATCCAGCATGGAGCTGTGCCCGATGTTGGCCTGATCGAACTGGAAATAGCCCTCGGTCGGAGTGGTGCTGGCGGCCGTGATGGCAGCGTTCGCCACCTTGGGCGTGGGGGCGCCGGCCGTGAGGGTATACATGAACTGGGCAGGCACGCCCGCGGCATGGGCCGGAGTGCCGTTGGCGGTGTAGGCCAGCTGCTTGAAGAGGGGCGCCACGGCAGCCCCGGCAGAACCCAGGACCTCACGCCCACCGAGGGCGTTGCCCAGGTAGCGGGTGTAGGGGTTGCTGATGACCTGATCGCCCACGGACTCCTGGATGGTCACGCGATTGGAGAGGCGGCTGGGCAGGCCGGCGGCCAAGGGGGTGGTCAGGCTGGCGGGATCCACGGGGTCCACCACGCTCTGGGTCACCTGGAAGAACTGGTGGTAGGTGGGTGAGTTCTTGACGATGCCCACCGCCGCCAGGCCGGCGTCCACGGAGGGGCCGAAGGCGGGGCTGTTCTGGATGAGGTAGGCCAGGCGGCCGCCGGGTACCGAGAGGTAGCCCTTCATGTCGCCGTTGAGGGTGGTCTGGGTGTAGGGGGCGCCGGTGGTGGCCAGGGTGGTGTTGCCGGCCAGGTAGTAGGCCCCGGTGATGGAACCCAGGCTGTGGCCCACGAAGCGCATGCCGGTATTGGACGGCGGAGCGGAGAAGGCGGCAAAGCCGCCCACGGCCACGGTCAATTCCAGGCGGTGCAGGTTGAAGGCGCCCTGCTGGAGGTTGGAGCGGGTGGCCAGGGGCGCACCGAGGGCCATCCAGTCCTGGCCCCAGGCAGCCTGCTTCTGCGCCTTCACGGTCGCGGAGTCGCCGGGCAGGACCTGATGGGCGGGGACGGCCTGGGCTCCGTGCAGGGGCAGGTCAATGGCCACGATGGCCCGGCCCACGGTGGTGAGGGTCTGGGCCAGGGCGATCACGGTCTCCTTCTGGCTGGTGATGCCGTGCTGGTAGATCACCAGGGGCCAGTTGGAGCCGGTGGCGGGCGCGATGTAGACGAAGGGGATGGCGCGGGGCACGTGGTAGTAGCTGGTGAGGGCGCCGCTGGTCCGGAAGGGCTGCACCACGCCGGCGGCAGGATTGTAGGCGCCGGTCACGCCGGTGAGGTTGCCCCCCGCGACGGTGGCGTTGGCAGCCACCACGACGGGATCGACGGAAAGCTCGGCGCTGTTGATGGTGCCGAGGATCACCGTGCCCACGGTGGCCGGGGCGGTGGTGGCAGTGCCCACCACGGCGCTCCAGTAGGCATCAGGGCTGGGATTGACGCCGCCCCGGTCGAAGGTGGCGGTCACAGTGGCGGTGTTGGTCCAGGTCTTGCCGGACAGGCCGCCCAGGGTGGCGCCCGCGGCGAAGGAGCGCAGGGCGGATTCCACGGGAATGCGCGAAGTGGGAGCCGTGGGGTTCGGGGCGATGAAAGCCGCGCCGGTGGTGATGAACCGGCCCATCACCGCGATGTCAGCGCGCTTGGTGACGGTGGTGGTGGCGGTGGCGGTGATGAGGTCGTCCATGACCTTCGCGTAGCCGGAGAGCAGGATGGTGGTTCCACTCAGGACATTCGCGCGGACGGCCTCCAGGGCGGCAAAGGAGCCCGCCAGGGGCGTGGTGGACTTCAGGGCCTCGAAATAGGGGGAGGCCGAGATCGGCAGGCCGGCGGTGTCCTTCACGCGGTTGGTGACCACGTAGAGGTACCGGCTGCCCGGCAGCAGCGGGAAGTTGGGGAACAGGAACAGGTCCGTGCCGCCAGCCGTGTACTGGTAGGTGAAGGTGGCGGAGATGTCCGTGAAGCCCAGGGCGGCATTCTCCGTGCCGGCAGTGTCGGTGGCCAGCTGGAAGACCTTGATGTTGGCGGGGGTGACGGTGGTGGCGTCCACGGCCGCCGTGAACTGGAGGTACACCGGCGCGTTCAGGCCGGAAACAGCGTTGGTGCTCCCCATCTCGTACTTGTTCACGTAGGCCAGGGCCTCGGGGGGGGACATGGGCTTGTTGGCGGCCCGGCCCGCGAGGGGGTCCGCAGCCGTGGCCGTGGCCAGGATGTTCGGAAGGGGAATCTTCGCGTTCGCCGGATCGAAGACGGGCGTGGTGGTGCTCGGCATGCTGCCGGTGCCCGTGACGATGGTGGGGGCCTTGGAGTCGCCGCCGCCGCTGCAGGCGAGGATCACCAGCAGGGAAGCGCCGAGGATCGCTTGGTTCAAGCGTGGATGCATCGCATCACCTCATGGGTGGGGTTGGAAGAATGGGGCGAGGATTGGTCTGATGACGATAGGCGGGCCGGATGGGAATTGCCACATAAAAGGCGAGGCCCCCGGAGGGGCCCCGCCTTGACTCCGGGTAGGTAAATCCCCGTTCAATCCGTGACGGCGAAGACGACCTTGTCGTTCTTAAAGCGTCTCACGGTGATGAGCTCCACCGTGGCGCTCAGCTTGTCCGGGCTGATGGTGAGCCTGTAGTGCTCGTCCTTCAGATACGAACCAGGCACCACGTTCACCTTGCCGATCTTCTTCAGATTCAGGTCCGCGGCCTTGATGGTGATGGTCTTGGCGGAGCGCAGGTCCAGGCTCTGGGTGAAGACCTCGTCGCGCCAGTTCTTGCCGGCCCGGTCCTTGGCGAAGACGGGGACCTCGATGACGCCCTCGGCCTTCAGGGTGTCGCGGCTGCCGACGACGTAGTGCAGGGAGTTGAGCTTGGCGAGCTGGCCGGCGTTGTCAGCCTGGAGCTTGGTGCGCTCCTCGATGAGGTTGACGCGCTCGTTCTGGAGGGTGGTGATCTCCTCGGTGATCTTCTGCTTCTGGCTTTCGAGGTCGGTGACCTCCTCCTGCAGCTTTTCGTTCTGGGCCACGGCCTCGTCGCGCTCGCCTTCGATCTTCTCGCGCTCTTGGCGCATCAGGTCGTTGGGGGTGATCTTGGCCCGGCCCTGGGCGACCCAGGTGCCATAGGTGCCGTTGGCGTAGAAGTGGTAGACCTCGAAGCCCGGCGCCAGCTTTTCCATGATGGCCACGCGGCTCACCAGCTTCTTGGCTTCGGCCTCGGGCACGCCCTTCTTCTTCAGGAAGCGCAGGGCCATGCCGTAGTGGCTGTCGTTGGGCTTGGCCACGTCGGGCTTGGGCAGGTCGGCCTTGAGCTTGGCGAGCTTCGTGTTGAGGTCCTTGATCTCCTTGTCCTTGTCCAGCACTTCCTGGAGCAGGGCCTGGTAGGAACTGTTCTTCTCGTTCTTGATGCGCTCTTCCAGGGCCTTCTTCTGCTCATCGGTGAGCTGCAGCGTCTCGGCGTTGGGCTTGACGTCGTTGACGCCGGCCTGGGCCAGCTTCTTCTGCTGCTCGGTGCCGGCCTGGTTCAGCTGCTGGCTGGCCTTGTCGGCCTCGGCGGCCTTCTGGGTCAGTTCCCGGATCTGGGGATCCTCCCGCTTGCAGGCGGAAGACACCATCAGGATGGATGCGGCCATCAGGGCCAAGGCCAGGGTCGGGCGGCGGAAAGGGTTCATGGGTTCCTCCACTAAGGGGGCTGGGATAGGCGCTTCAGGGATGGAAACACCCCACCTTAGTCTTCAAGCCTAGGGCTTGGCAAGGTTTCCCGCGTCATCCGAAAGGTGTATGGGCGATTGTCTCCACGATATACTCTTGGTTTCCTCCGAAGCGTCCGGGGGGTTCAAGGAGTCAGGCATGGCCGCCCAGGGACGTCACCTGTTCACATCCGAAAGCGTCACCGAAGGCCATCCGGACAAGATGGCCGACCAGATCTCTGATGCTGTCCTGGACGCGGCCCTCACGGATGATCCCCGCAGCCGCGTGGCCTGCGAGACCCTCCTCACCACGGGCCTCGTGCTGGTGGCGGGCGAGATCACCACGGAAACCTACATCCCCGTGGCGCAGCTGGTGCGCGACGTGGTGAAGGACATCGGCTACGACCATCACATCAAGGGGTTCGACTACGCCACCTGCGCCGTGATGGTGACCATCGACCAGCAGAGTCCGGACATCGCCATGGGCGTGGACACCGGCGGCGCTGGCGACCAGGGCCTGATGTTCGGCTATGCCTGCCGCGAAACGCCGGAGCTGATGCCCGCGCCGGTGCACTTCTCCCACCTGCTCACCCGGAAGCTGGCTGAGGTCCGCAAGAATGGGGAACTCCCCTGGCTGAGGCCCGACGGCAAATCCCAGGTCACGGTCGAATACGATGGCGACCTGGTCAAGCGGATCCATACCGTCGTCATCTCCACTCAGCACGATGAGCATGTCACCCAGAACACCATCCGCGACGCCATCCTGAACGATGTGATCAAGGCCGCCCTGCCGGCCGACCTGCTGGATGCCCAGGCGGTGTACCACGTGAATCCCACCGGCCGCTTCGTGGTGGGCGGCCCCATGGGCGACACGGGCCTCACCGGCCGCAAGATCATCGTGGACACCTATGGCGGCAGCGGCCACCACGGGGGTGGCGCCTTCTCCGGCAAGGATCCCAGCAAGGTGGACCGCAGCGCCGCCTACATGGGCCGCTACATCGCCAAGAACATCGTGGCGGCAGGGCTGGCGGACCGCTGTGAGATCCAGCTCGCCTATGCCATCGGTGTGGCCGAGCCCGTGTCCATCGCCGTGGATACCTTCGGCACCGGCCAGGTTTCCGACGAAACCATCGTCCGGGCCGTCCGCGAGGTCTTCAGCTGCACGCCCAAGGCCATGATCGAGGCCCTGGACCTCCGCAAGCCCATCTACCGCGCCACCGCGGCCTATGGCCACTTCGGGCGTCCCGAATTCAGCTGGGAGAAGACGGACAAGATCGAGGCGCTGCGGAAGGCCGCGAAGTAGGTTTCCAGTCTTCAGTCCTGAGTCTTCAGTTACAGCTTTGGGGCGGCCCTATGGGCCGCTCCTTTGTTTTACCTTTGGGCCGCTCAAATGGGACGGCGCCTGACCAAAACACCGTCGCGCCGCACTGCGGCGCATCAGGGACCATTACCTGAAGACTGAAGACTGAAGACTGAAGACTGAAGACTTGAAGACTGAAGACTACCCCGCCACTTCCACCCGGTTCCGCCCGCCCTGCTTGGCGCGGTAGAGGGCCTCGTCGGCCTTTTTCAGGAGTTCCTCGGCGCCGGGCTCCTCGTCTCCGCCGAGGCGGATGACGAGTCCCATGCTGGCGGTCTTCCGGATGGTGACTCCGTCCAGGACGTGCTCCAGGTCGGCGAACTTCTGCCGCAGGTTCTCGGCGACCTGGAGGGCCGCGGCGGCTTCGGTATGGGGGAGTACCAGGGTCAGTTCCTCACCACCGTACCGCGCGGCCAGGTCCGTGGTGCGCAGGTTGGCGTTCAGCATGGCGCCGATGTTCCGCAGCACCTGATCGCCCATGGCGTGGCCGTGGGTGTCGTTGACCTCCTTGAAGTGGTCGATGTCGATCATCACCACCGCGAG
This sequence comes from Geothrix sp., assembly GCA_036504495.1. Lineage (GTDB taxonomy): Bacteria > Acidobacteriota > Holophagae > Holophagales > Holophagaceae > Geothrix. The sequence continues at coordinate 29,744 of DASXVC010000072.1, read as the reverse complement.
GGGCGCCTTGGTCCGCCAGGCCCGGCGGACCTCCTCTTCCAGGCGGGCCATCAGGCGGCGCCGGTTGGCCAGGCCCGTGAGCGCGTCGGTGACGGACAGGGCCTCCAGCTGGGTGTTCATCTCCCGGAGCTCGTCCTGGAGGCGTTTCAGCTTGGTGTGGATGCGCACCCGGGCCAGCAGTTCCTTCTCGTGGAACGGCTTCGTGACGTAGTCGGAGGCGCCCCGCTCCAGGATCTCGGCCTTGCGGTCCAGGTCGTCCTCGGCGGTGAGGATGATGACCGGGATCTGCTCCAGCTCCTTGCGGCTGGCCTTCAGGCCCAGGAACTTCAGACCGTCGAACCCCGGCATGACCAGATCGCAGAGCACCAGATCCGGTGGCGTCTCCATGATGGTCTTGAAGGCGGTGAGGCCGTCGGCGGCCTCCATGAAATGCGTGAAGCCGCCGTCCTTCATGAGGACCGCCTTGATCTCGCTGCGGATCATGGCGTTGTCGTCGACGATGAGGATGCGGCCGGCCATCAGATGGCTCCGGCAGCGGCGCGGAGGCGCGTGAGCCAATGCTCCCAGGCCCCGGCGTCGAAAGGGGTTGGGGGCGCCAGGTTCCGGCGCAGGGCCTGGGTCGCCTGGAGGGGGGCCCGCCATAGAGATTCGGGCAGGCGGCCCGCGGCCTCGGCGCAGGCGCTCCAGCCTTCTGGGGTCTGGCAGACCAGCAGCCACTGATGGCCGGCCTCCAGGGACAACCGCACGCGGTCCTCCCAGCTCCAGTCCGCGCAGCCGCCCATCTCCAGATCGTCCGGGAGGAAGCGGCCCTGGATGCCCCAGGGATTCCCGGCCACGGACTCCCGGTGCAGGCTGGCGGGCAGCGCCCCCGAAGCGGGCGTGCGGAGGTGGGCCACCATCACTAGCCGGTCCGGGTGGGCCAGAGGGACGAAGGCAGCGGCGTTGCGGTCCACCTGACCGGCATCCTCCAGGGCAGGCAGGCCCTGGTGGCTATCCAAGGTGGTGCCGCCCAGGCCGGGGAAGTGCTTCAGGCAGCCGCGGACGCCGGTGGATTCCAGGCCGTGGAGGAAGGACCCGGCAGCGGCGGCGGCCTCGGCGGGATCGGCGCTGGCGGCGCGGTCACCGATGCCCGCGCCGGGGTGGCCATCCCACAGATCCACCACAGGCGCGAAGTCCACGTTGAAGCCCAGCAGGCGCAGGCCCTCGCCCCAGAGGCGTCCCCAGGACTCGCAGGCCGCGGCGCCGCCCCGGATCCAGATGGCTCGCAACGGTGGGGTGGCCCCCACCCATGGCCGCAGGCGGCTCACGGGGCCGCCCTCCTGGTCCAGGGCCACGGCCAGGGGCAGTTCGGCCCCGAACCGCGCCTGGAGGCCGTCGATGAGGGCCCGGCAACGGCCAGGTCCCGCGGCGGGATCGGAGTCCAGGTTCCGTGCGAACAGGACCACGCCGCCGGGCACGAAGGGGAGGTCCACCTCGGCCGCATCGAGGCCGCGGAAGCCGGTCCAGAGAAGCTGATGAGGGCGCATTCCTTCACCTTATCCGGAGGGCGAGTTCCAGGTGGCGGGCGAGGAGCAGGAATCCCGGATCGGCCAGGCTGAAGGCGGAGCGATCCTCGAAGCCCAGGTAGAGCCACCCGGCGCTGCCCAGGGGGACCAGGCGCTCCTCGGGATAGCCGAGCCCCGGGGCCGCGAGGGGGCCGGGCAGGGGGCGTTCCATCCGGTCGGGCAGGGGGCGCGCGCCGCGCCGCGCCACGCAGGTGAGCGGCCCTTCCGGCGAGCGTTGATAGCAGGCCAGGCCATCGGGAGCCCAGCGGACCGAGAGGCGGTCCAGCAGGGGAGCCAGGGCCGCACCGATGGAACCCGCCTCCAGGCCCTGGAGGCTGAGGTCGCAAAGGATGAGGGCCTCGCGGTGGGAGTCCTGGAGATCCCTGGTCCGGCTCAGGATGCGGGTTTCAAGCTCCTCCTGGTAGGCGGTGACCTTCTGCAGCAGGCGGGCGTGGTCGAGGGCCCGATCGAGGATCACCTCCACCTCGGTCATGCGGAAGGGCTTCTGGATCAAGTCATAGGCGCCGCGCTTGAGGGCCTCGAGGGTGGTGTCCAAGGTGGCGTAGGCCGTGATCAGGATGCAGAGGGTGTCCGGATAGCGCTGCTTCAGAGTGGCGATGAGGTCCAGCCCCGTGGGCCCGCCGGGCATGTGGAGGTCGGTGAGCACCACGAGGAAGGGCCGGTCGGCCATCAGGGCCAGGGCCTCGTCGGCGTCGGCAGCGGCTTCGGCGGAGTAGCCCCGCTCACGCAGGGCCTCCAGCAGTGAGCTGCGGACCTCGGGTTCGTCGTCCACGATGAGCAGGGGATCCTGGATCATGGCGTTCTCGCATGGGCAAGGGTGCGTTCGTAGATCCGGGCCTCGATGAAGATGCGCAGCACCTCCGTGTCCAGCAGGTTGACCTTGGCCTCCTGCTCGAGGATCTCCAGGCTCCGCTCGATGCTCACCGCGGCCTTGTAGGGGCGGTCGGCGGCGGTGAGGGCATCGTAGACGTCCGATACGGCCATGAGCTTGCTCTGGACGGGGATATCCGGTTCCTTGAGTTGCCGGGGGTAGCCCTTGCCGTTCAGGCGCTCGTGGTGGGCCCAGGCGATCTCCGGGACGCCCGCCAGTTCGCTGGTCCAGGGGATCTGGCTCAGGAACCGGAAGGTGTGGGTGACGTGGCTCTGGATCTCCTCCCGCTCCGTGGCCGAGAGGCTGCCCTTGGGGATCTTCAGCAGGTCCAGGTCATGGGGCTCGATGAGGGTCTGGCGATTCCCACTCCAGTGCTGGAAGGTGAGGTCCTCCAGCAGGTTCAGCTCCAGGGCCACCTCCTGGGGCAGCACCGTGGGCTCGTTGCTCCGCCGGACCAGCTCCATGAGGCGATGGGTCTCCTCCTCCTGCTTCCGGAGCAGGGCCCCGACCTGGTCGTGGTCGAAGAGGCCACCCTTGCTCCAGGCGTCCAGCATCTGGTCGCGCATGGCCTCCAGGGTGCGCTGATGGAGGCGCTGGTAGATGCTCTCCAGGCGCTCCCCCTCGATCTTCTTGGCCTTCACCAGCACCTGCTCGCGGACGCCCACCTTGCCGAAGTCGTGGAGCAGGCTGGCGTAGCGGATCTCGCGGATCTGGATGGGCGTGAAGTTCAGGGCGCCATAGGGGCCGTTGGGCGTCTGGTTCACGGCCTCCGCCAGCCCCACGGTAAGTTCGGCCACCCGGCTGGAATGGCCGGAGGTGCTGGGATCGCGGGCCTCGATGGCCGTCACGGAGGCGTTCACGAAGCCCTCGAAGAGCCGCTCGATGTCGTTCTTCAGGCCCAGGATCTCCTGGGTGCGGGCCTCCACCATGCGCTCGAGGTTCTGCTGGTATTCCTCGTTCTCCCGCAGCAGCCGGTAGTGTTCCAGGGCCCGCTCCAGGCTGGCCTCGATTTCCGCCAGCTTGAAGGGTTTCTGGATGAAGTCGTAGGCGCCGCGTTTCAGGGCCTGGATGGCGGATTCCGTGGTGGCGTATCCGGTCATGAGGATGCCCATGCTCCGGGGATCCGTGTCGTGGACCGCCCGCAGCAGCTCCAGCCCGGACAACCCGCCAGGCATGTTCAGATCCGTGAAGATCACCGGGAAGTGCTTTTCCCGCACCAGCGCCAGGGCCTGGGTGCCGCCCTCGGCTCCTTGTGCGGCGTAGCCCTGGTCCTCCAGGGCCTCCACCAGCAGGTTCCGCAGGTCCGCCTCGTCGTCCACGATGAGGATGGGGATGGGGGCAGTGAGTGGCACGCCGGCTCCGAGTACCTGAACCCTATCGACAGGGACCAGGCAGAGGGCAAGTTTCGCACGGCTGGCCACCTTTCGGAGTGTCGTCCGGCCCTGCGGCGCCTACTGGACGGCCTCGCCCTCGGCGAGGAGCTGGCCGTCGCGGACCGAGAGCAGAGCCCGACCGCCGGGCTGGAGCTGGCCCTGGAGGATGAGGCGGGACAGCGGGTTCACCACGGCCTGCTGGATGAGGCGCTTCAGCGGCCGGGCGCCGTAGTGGGGGTCGAAGCCCTCGGCGGCCAGCCAGTCCAGCGCTTCCTCCGGCACCTCCAGATCCAGCCGCTGCTCCCGCAGAAGGGCCTCCACGCGCTTGAGCTGGATGCGGGCGACCGCCTTCATGTCCTCCCGGCTGAGGGAGCGGAAGATCACCACCTCGTCCAGCCGGTTCAGGAACTCGGGCCGGAAGTGGCCGTGCAGGGCGGCCTGGACCGCGGCCTCGGCCTTCGAGGGCTCGCCGCCGGCATCGAAGATGGCCTGGCTGCCCAGGTTGGTGGTCATGAGGACCACGGTGTTGCGGAAGTTGACTGTCCGGCCCTGGCCGTCCGTGAGGCGGCCGTCCTCCAGCACCTGGAGGAAGAGGTCGAAGGTGCGCGGATGGGCCTTCTCCATCTCGTCCAGCAGGATCACGGCGTAGGGGCGGCGGCGGATGGCCTCCGTGAGGCGGCCGCCCTCCTCGTAGCCCACATAGCCCGGCGCGGCGCCGATGAGGCGCGTGGCGTCGGCCTCGTGGGTGAACTCGCTCATGTCGATGCGCACCAGGGCGTTCTCGTCGTCGAAGAGGAACTCCGCCAGGGCCCGGGCGACTTCCGTCTTGCCCACGCCCGTGGGGCCCAGGAAGAGGAAGCTGCCGATGGGCCGCTTGGGATCGCCCAGGCCTGCGCGGTTGCGGCGCAGGGCATCGGCGATGGCCGTCAGGGCCGGATCCTGGCCCACCACGCGCTCGCCGAGGCGGGCCTCCATCTTCAGGAGCTTCTCCACCTCGCCCTCGAGGATGCGGCTCACGGGAATGCCGGTCCAGCGGCTGACGATGGCCGCGACATCGGGCTCACCCACCTCCAGGCGCAGCATGGCACTTTCTTTAGGTGAGGTGGCGGCGATCTGCTTCTCCAGGGCCGGGATCTCGCCGTACTCGAGGCGCGAAGCCCGCTCGTACTCGCCCTTGGCCTTGGCCTGGTCCAGCTCGATGCGCAGGTTGTCCAGCTTCTTCTGAAGCCCCCGAGTGCCTTCGATGACCTTCTTCTCGTTCTCCCACTGGGCCCGCAAGTGGCTCAGCTCCTCGTTCAATTCCGCCAATTCTTTTTCAATATCTGCAAGCCGCGCGCGGCTTGCAGCATCCTTCTCCTTCGTCAGGGAATGCCTCTCCAGCTGCAGCTGCAGCTCCCGGCGCTCGCGGACGTCGATTTCCGTGGGACGGCTGTCGATCTGCATGCGCACGGCGCTGGCGGCCTCATCCATGAGGTCCACGGCCTTGTCCGGCAGGAAGCGGTCGGAAATGTAGCGCTGGCTGAGGTGGGCGGCGGCCACCAGGGCGGCGTCCTGGATGCGCACGCCGTGGTGCAGTTCGTAGCGCTCCTTCAGGCCGCGCAGGATGGAGATGGCGTCCTCCACGGAGGGCTCGTCCACCAGCACCGGCTGGAAGCGGCGCTCCAGGGCGGCGTCCTTCTCGATGTGCTTGCGGTACTCGTCCAGGGTGGTGGCGCCGATGCAGCGCAGCTCGCCCCGGGCCAGGGCGGGCTTCAGCAGGTTGGCGGCGTCCATGCCGCCGGACACGGCGCCCGCGCCCACCAGCAAGTGCAGCTCGTCGATGAAGAGGACGATCTGGCCCTCGGCCTTCTCGACTTCCTCGATGACGCCCTTGAGCCGTTCCTCGAACTGGCCCCGGTACTGGGTACCCGCCACCAGCGAGCCCATGTCCAGGCCCATGACGCGCAGGCCCTTGAGGCTTTCCGGCACGTCGCGCTTGTGGATGCGCTGGGCCAGGCCCTCCACGATGGCGGTCTTGCCCACGCCGGGTTCGCCGATGAGCACGGGGTTGTTCTTGGTGCGCCGCGAGAGCACTTGCAGCACACGGCGGATCTCCTCGTCCCGGCCGATGACCGGATCCAGCTTCCCGGCGGCGGCCAGGGCGGTGTAGTCCTTGGCGTACTTCTCCAGGCTGGCGAACTTCTCCTCGGCCTTCTCGTCCTCCACCTTCGAGCCCTTGCGGGTCTCGCGGATGGCGGCCTCCAGCGTCTTCCGGTCCAGGCCGAAGCGCTCCAGCGCCTTCTTGGCGTCCGTGTGGGCGTTGCTGAGGGCCAGCAGCAGGGCGTCCGTGGCCAAGAAGCGGTCCCCCAGGCCGCGGCCCGTATCGCTGGCGACTTCGAGGAAGTGGCGGAAGGCCGCGCCCACCTGGGGCTCGGCACCCCCGACGGCCCGGGGGAGCTTCGAGACGAGGCCCTCGGCGGCGTCCACCAGGCCCTGGGTGGACTCGGGCGTGAGCCCGGCCCGCTCCAGCAGGGGGCGCAGGCCCGCCTCGGGGGCGAGCAGGGCCAAGAGGAGGTGCTGGGGCACCAGCTCCGGGTGCTGGTCCGCCACGGCCCGCTCGCGGGCGGCCACCAGAACGTCATTGGCTTTCTGCGTGAAGGGAAGGAGGGACATGGGGCACCTCGGTTTTTAGGATGATTCAAATATGATGTCAATGCACTAAAATTTTCTTCAAAAATTTCATCGCACATCGAATGCCACGCACAAATTAGAGAGTGGTTCAGCGTTGATTTTTCCAAATCAAAATCATTGAGTCTCAATAAAAACGGTACAGGCTGTTGGCAACCCAACCCAGGAGGTGCCATGCGCGCATTGCTGCTATTCGCCCTGATCGCCCTGCCTTCGGTCGCCAGCCCTGCCCTCAAGGTCAAGGTGGACGCCATGAATGACGCCTTCGCCGCGGCCATGCTCAAGGGCGACGCTGCCGAGGTGGCCGCCTTCTACACGGAGGATGCCCAGTTGCTCTTCTTCAAGGGCACCACCCTGAAGGGCCGGGCCGCCATCCAGGAATTCATGACCGGGATGTTCAAGGGCATGAAGGTGAAGGCCATGAAGATTGTTTCCGACGAATCCCACGCCATGGGCGACGCCATCCTGGATCAGGGGCACTACGAAATGACCAGCGAGGCCGAAGGGAAGGTCCAAGTCGACAAGGCCCGCTACATCCAGGTGCTGAAGAAGGGCAAGGACGGCAAGCTTCAGCTTTTCCGCGATTGTCCGCTGCCGGACTGAGCCATCAGCGCCAGGTCTACAACGCCGTTCTGGGCTGCACTGCCGCATGGGCCAGCAGGAGGCCGGTGAGCAGGGCGATGGCCACGAAGAGGGCCTGGAAGGCCGTGTCGAGGCCCATGACCAGCTGCTTCTGGATGATGAATTCCAGGCCGCGGAAGCCCAGGCCGCCGGGCACCAGCACCATCAGGCCCGGCAGGAGGGTCACCACGGAGGGGCGGTGTGTGAGGCGGGTGTAGAGGTTGCTGCCCAGGCCCAAGGCGAAGGCACCGAGGCCCACACCGAACTGGGGCCCCAGCAGGGTCGCGCCGTGCCGGGTGCCGTAGAAGGCGAGGACGCAGGCGGCGAAAATCCAGGTCAGGTCCCGGGGCCGTGCCTTGAAGATCACCACGAAGGCGGCCGCCGCCAGCAGCAGGGTGGGCAGCAGGGTCCAGGCGGGCACGGGCAGGGGCGAGCCCAGGAGGGCGCGCTCCAGCAGGGGGGCCGCCAGCCGCTGGCCCAGGGCCACGCCGAAGCCCAGGGAGAGGAAGGTCATGGCCGTGTCCACCAGACGGGCGGTCCCCGCCACCAGGTTGCCCGTGGCCAGCTCATTCATGGAGACCACCAGCCGCAGGCCCGGCACCAGGACGATGAGGCCAGCCACCGTGAGGATCTGGGGCGAGACGTGCGCGAACCGGTAGGCTGCCGCCACGGCGAGGAAACCCACCAGGACCCCGGCCACCGGATGGACCAGCCGCGACAGGCCCGCCTTGCGTCCCAGCAGGATGGCGGAGAGGCCCACCAGCATGCCGAGCAGGGCCGTGAGTGCCATCTCGCGCCAGCCGCCGCCGAAGAACATGGCCGCAGGGGCGGAACCCAGGCCGAAGCAGGGCACCATGAGCCAGGGGCTCCAGCGGTCCGGGGCGGCGAGGATCCCCCGCACCTGATCGCGGGCCTCGGCGGCACCGATGCGGCCGTCGATGAGGGCGTCGGTGGTCTCCTGCAAATCCGACAGCTTCTCCAGGTTGGTTTCGCCCGAAGGGCTGCGCTGGATGAACGTCCAGTGGTGGCCGTCCTGTCCCAGGGAGGCGAAGAAGGCCGTGGGCAATCCGAAGAACTGGCCGTCCAGGCCCAGCCGCCGGCAGACCCGTTCCAGGGCATCCTCGAAGCGGTGGGCGGGGATGCCGAAGGCCTGGAAGGCCTGCCCCAGCTCCAGGCAGAGTGCCACTTCCGGAGGCGGCGCGGCGGGCGCGGCGGAGGGTAGGGCGTCGTGGCTTCCCTGGGGATCTGGCAGGCCGGCAGCGGTCATGCCCCAGGTTAGCGGCCCCCAGGCCCATGGACTCTCGGGGATCTTGGTCACAAGCGCGGACCTGGCGACGGCCCGGCGGGCCTTCGCTCCGTATGCTTCTTGGGTGATGACCGTCCTCACCACCGCCTGTCCCCGGAACTGCTACAGCACCTGCGCCATGCGGGTGACGGTGGAACATGGCCGGATCACGGCCATCGATCCCCACGAAGGCAACCTGGCCACGGCCGAAGGGCCCTGTCTCAAGGGGCTGGCCTACCTGGAACGGACCACCAGCCCCGAGCGGATCCTGCACCCCCTGCGGCGCACGGCCGCCGGCGGCTTCGAGCGGGTGTCCTGGGACGTGGCCCTGGACCTCATCGCCGAGCGCCTCGGGGCCGCCCGCCGCGAGCACGGACCGCAGTCCGTCTTCTACTACACCGGCAGCGGCACCAAGGGGCTGCTGAACGGCTGCGGCCTGGGCTTCTGGCGGCGCTTCGGCGGCTGTACCACCACCTACGGCGACCTCTGCTGGCCCGCGGGCCTGGAGGCCACCCGGCTCACCTTCGGGGACAACCGCCAGAGCGCCCCCTGGGATATCGCCGAGGCCCGCCTCATCATCCTGTGGGGCAAGAACGCATCCGAGACGAACCTCCACCAGATGCGCTTCGTGCACCAGGCCCTGGAGAAGGGCGCGACCCTGGTGGTGATCGACCCGCGCCGGACGCCCACGGCGGACCGGGCCCACCTGTTGCTCCAGCCGCGGCCAGGCACGGACGGGGCCCTGGCCCTGGGCCTGGCGCACCTGCTCATCGAATCGAACGCGGTGGACCATGCCTTCATCCGCGACCACGTGTTGGGCTTCGAGGCCTACGCGGCGCTCGTGAAGACCTGGACACCGGCCCGGACCGCGGCGGCCTGCGGCGTGCCCGAGGGGCAGATCCGGGAACTGGCGGACCTCATGGGACGGATCGCGCCCATGAGCCTTTGCGCGGGTTTCGGCATGCAGCGCTACACCAACGCCGGCCAGGCCATGCGCGCCATCCAGGCCCTGCTCCCCCTCACGGGCAACCTGGGGAAGCCCGGTGCGGGCTGGATCTACGCCAACCTCGCCACTCAGATCTTCGGGCCCGTGAAGGATCCCCTGGATTTCTACCCGCCGGAGCGGCCCGATGGCGTGGTGCGCGTCTCTGTCAGCACGGCGCGGCTGGGCGCGGACATGGCCGCCCAGCAGGAGCCGCCCCTGAAGGTGGGCTGGGTGGAGCGGGGCAACCCCGCGAGCCAGAACCCGGAGACCCCCGCGGTGCTGGCGGCCCTGCGCGCCCTGGACTTCCTGGTGGTGGTGGACGAGCGCCTCACGGACACGGCCCGGGAAGCCCACCTGATCCTCCCCAGCAAGAGCCTCTTCGAACAGACGGATGTCATCGGCGCCTACTGGCACGCCTACCTCCAACTCCGGCAGAAGGTGGTGGAGCTCCCGGGTGAGGTGCGGCCCGAAACGGAGGTCTACCGAGCCCTGGGCCAGCGCCTGGGCATGACTTCAGACGATCTGGCCTTCCTGCCCGCACCTGGCGATGCCTGGACCGAGGCCTGGCTGGAGGCCCGGCTGGCGCCCCACGGCATCACCCTCGCTCAGCTGCGGGAGGGCCCCGTGCTCGCCCCGGGCGCCGAACCCGTGGCCTTCGCGGACCTGACCTTCACCACCCCCTCGGGAAAGGTGGAGCTGCTCAGCGAAGAAGCGGCGGCCCGGTGGGGCGTCGATCCCCTGCCGGACCATCGCCCGCCCGTGGAAAGCGATCCGGGCGGACGGTATCCCCTGCATCTGCTGACGCCCAACACCAAGAACGGCATCCACAGCCAGTTCCTGCCCCTGCAGGTGATCCGCCAGCTGATGCCCGGCCCCAGCCTGGAGATGGGCCCCGAGGATGCCCTGGCCCGGGGCCTGAAGGACGGGGATCGGGTGCGGCTCTTCAATGACCGCGGCGCCCTGGTGCTGTCCCTCCGCATCCACCTTGGCCTGCGGCCGGGAGTCGTGGTGGGCTTCAACGGCTTCGGGGCCGAGGATGGCGGTTCCGTGAACCTGCTGTCCAAGGGCCGGGAAACGGATCTGGGCCACGGCGCGGCCTTCCACGACAACCTCGTCGATGTGGTGCGGGCATGATGGCCAGCCAGTTCACCTTCGACCCCAACCGCTGCACGGGCTGCGAGGCCTGCGTGGTGGCCTGCTGGATGGAGAACCGGGAGCGGCAGTCCCGTCCCTGGCGCACCGTCCACACCTTCAACGCCTGCGGCCACCCGGACCTGCCGGTCTTCCACCTCTCGCTGGCCTGCCACCACTGCGAGTCCCCCGCCTGCCTGGAACACTGCCCCGCGGACGCCTACACGAAGGACGCTGCCACCGGCACCGTGACGATCCACGCGGACCGCTGCATGGGCTGCCGCTACTGCACCTGGGCCTGTCCCCACGACGCGCCGAAGTTCAACGACCGGGCGGGCACCATCGAGAAGTGCACCTTCTGTCCCGAACGCGCCTCGCAGGGCCTGGAACCGGCCTGCGTGGCCCGCTGCCCCATGGAGGCCCTGGGCCTGTCGCCCCTGGAGGCCGAACGTCCGCTGGTGGGGGTACCGGGGCTTCCGGCTTCGGCCACCGCTCCCGCCATCCGCATCGCGCTCCTTCGCCGTCCCGAACCGCCCTCCCTCAGCCAACGGCCTTCAGCGGCCGTCCTCCGGGCCTTCCTCGATGCGCTCCTGGTGGTACCCCACGCGAAGATCACCCTGCGGGGCGAATGGGTTCTGTTGCTCTTCACCACCGTCATCGGCGGGCTCGCGGCCTGGATGGGGGCTGCCCAGCTGGGCGGGCCCCCGGTTCAGCCCTGGGCCTTCCTGGCCATGGGAGCACTGGTGCTGGCCCTCAGCACGGCGCACCTGGGCCGCCCCGGCCGTGCCTGGCGGGCCCTGCTCCACCTGCGCACCAGCTGGCTCTCCCGGGAAGTGGCCCTGGTCTCGGCCTTCCTCGGCCTGGGGATTCTGTCCCTCCTGGCCGCGCCTGGGCTGGGGCCCCTGGCGTCGCTGGCAGGGTTCGCGGCCCTCTTCGCCATTGACCGCATCTACCGGGTGGCTCTCCGCACCAGCCCCTGGAACCTCCACAGCGCCCACACGCTCTTCAACGGCCTCTACCTGCTGGGCCTCCTGGCCGGTATCCGGTCCCTGGCCCTGGTCATGGGGCTCATCAAAGCAGGGCTCTACCTCCACCGGAAGCGCCACTTCGCGGCCACCGGAAAACCCATCCGGCCCCAGGTCTCTGCGCTGCGGGTGGGGCTGGGTTTCCTTGGGCCGCTGCTGGCCTTCGGCTTCCACCCCTGGCTGGCCGCAGCCTTGGCGGTGCTGGGCGACCTGGTGGACCGGGGCGAATACTACGACGAGCTGGAGGTCCCGACGCCGCAGCGGGACTTGGTGGAATCCATGCGCAGCCGCCTGGGCGAAGCGGGCTGATCCTAGTTAGACGACTCTTCCGCCAGGGCCAGGCAGGCCGTGAGGCCTGGGGATTCGATGCCGAAGAGGTTCACCAGACCGGGGATCCCATGGGCGTCCTCACGCTGGATGAGGAAGTCCGGCGCGGTCTCCCCGGGCCCGTGCAGCTTGGGGCGGATGCCCGCGTAGGCCGGTTGCAGCGACCCGTCGGGCAGGCCTGGCCAGTACTTGCGTACCTCGGCGTAGAAACCATCGGCGCGGCGCGGATCCACGTCGTAGTTCTCGTGGTCGATCCACTCGACATCGGGTCCGAAGCGGGCCTGGCCCGCCAGGTCCAGGGTGAGGTGGACGCCCAGGTGGCTCTGGTCCGGGATGGGGTAGACCAGCCGGGAGAATGGCGCGGCGCCCGACAGGCTGAAGTAGTTGCCCTTGGCGAATAGCCGGGGCAGGGGCGGCAGGACTTCGAGACGGATGCCGGCGAAGGTGCGGGCCAGGGCCAGGGCGCCCAGCCCTGCGCAGTTGAAAACATGCCCAGCCACCAGGCTCATGGGCTCCGTGCCGCCCACGTCCACCCTGAGGCCTTCCTGCGTGTCCATGCCACCTGTCACGGGGCTCTTCAGCACCATGGTGGCGCCCGCGGCCTCGGCATCCATGCGCAGGGCCCGCATGAGGCCGTGGCTGTCTACGATGCCCGTGCTGGGGGACAGCAGGGCCGCGGCGCAGCGGAGCCCTGGTTCCAAGCGCTGGGCTTCCCCCGCGTCGAGCCACTGGAGGTCGGCTACGCCATTGGCTTCGGCGCGGGCGCGGAGTTTCCGGAGGTCCTCCGTCTGGCCCTCGTCCGTGGCCACGATGAGCTTGCCGCAGCGGCGGTGGTCCACCCGGTGCGCCTCGCAGAAGGCGTAGAGGGCGCGATTCCCCGCCACGCAGAGCCGGGCCTTGAGCGAATTCGCCGGATAGTAGATCCCGGCGTGGATGACCTCGCTGTTGCGGGAGCTGATGCCCGTGCCGATACGGTCCTCGGCCTCCAGCAGCACCACCTCGCGGCCTGCCAAGGCCAGGTGCCGGGCCAGGGCCAAGCCCACCACGCCAGCGCCGATGACGATGCAGTCCACGCGTTCCATGGGTCCATCTTCGCGGCAATGGCGAGGCTGTGGGAAGATCGAGCTTTCTCGATTGAGTCCAGGTGGAAGAGTGCGGGTAGGCAGGACGCTGAAAATGAAGCGGAGGAAAGCAGAGTGGCAGAGGAAAGCGGAGATCTCGAGTGGGCATCCCTTACGGAGGTCATCCTGGGTTGTGCAATCAAGGTCCAGCGGGCTCTGGGGCCCGGACTGTTGGAAAGCGCCTACGAGGCCTGCCTGGTCTACGAGCTTGAGAAGGCTGGGCTGAGGGTTGAGCGCCAGGCGCCTATCGGGATCACCTACGAGGAGTTGCGGGTGCCTATCGCGTACAGGATGGATTTGCTGGTGGAAGATCAAATCGTGTTGGAGCTGAAGACCGTCGACCATCTCACCGACTTCCATGAGGCGCAGCTCCTGACCTACCTCCGCTGCTCCTCGAAACGAATCGGTTTCCTCCTGAATTTCTGGCGGTGGCCCCTGAAGGACGGTGGTATCAAACGCATCCTGAACTCCAGGGTTCCTCCGCTCTCCTCCGCTCCTCCGCAACCCTCGGCTTAATTCATTCTTTATTCCTTTCCCCAAGGAACGACCCCCATGTCCACGCCCATGCTCCAGCAGATCGCCGGCCTCAAGCGCGAGGCGGGGGATGCCGTGCTGCTCACGCGCATGGGCGACTTCTACGAGATCCTGGGCGAGGATGCGGTCCGGGCTGCGCCGGTGCTGGAGATCGCGCTCACCCTGCGCGGCAAGGGCTCCGAATCCGAGACGCCCATGTGCGGCGTGCCCCACTTCGCGCTGGAATCCTACCTGCCCAAGCTGCTGGCGGCGGGCTATTCCGCCGCCATCGCGGAACCCACCGCCAAGGCCGACGAGGTCAAGGGCCTGTTGCCCCGCGCCATCAAGCGCATCATCACGCCCGGCACCTGGCTGGACGACGACGCCCGCTGGCTCTGCGCCCTGCAGCGCTCCGGAGCGACCTGGGGCCTGGCCCTGCTGCAGCTGGCCTCCGGCGCCCTGCGGGTGCTGCCGGGCGAAGGCGAGGAGGCCCTGCGGGCCACCCTGGAGCGCCTGGGTCCCCAGGAGCTGATCCTGGCCGAAGGCGCCGAGGACATCCCCGATCTGGAGGCCGCCCGCACGCGCCTGCCCGCATGGCGCTTCGAGGCCTCCCGGGCCCGCCAGCAGGTGCTGGCCTTCTTCGGCTGGCAGCACCTCGAAGGTGTGGGCCTCGATCCCTACCCGGCGGCCCTGGGTGCCCTGGCGGCCCTGCTGGATCAGGTGGAGGCCACCCAGAAAGGCCGCCCTGCCCACCTCCAGGGCGTGTCCCTGGAACTGGGTGCGTCTGGGCCCCTGTTGGACGCCACCAGCGTCCGGCATCTGGAAGTCCTCGCCAACGGGCTGGACGGCGGGCGCCAGGGCTCGCTGCTGGCTCTGCTCGACCAGTGCCGCACCCGCCTGGGTTCGCGGCAGCTCAAGGCCTGGCTGGAGCAGCCCCTGCGCGATCGTCCGGGCCTGGAGCGGCGCTGGTCCCAGGTGGCCTGGCTCACGGAGGACCGCCGCCGGACGCCCATCCAGACCCTGCTGGCCCAAGTGCCGGATCTGGACCGCCTGCTGGGCCGCGTGGCCCTGGGTCTTGCCTCGCCGCCGGAACTGGCCCAGCTGCGCGAAGGCCTCGCCGTGCTTCAGAAATTGCCCGCGCGGATCCAGGACGAAGGCTGGGCCACGGACGTGGCGGACCTGGGCCTGTGGCCGAGCGACACGCCCCTCTGCACGCCGCTGCTTACGGAACTTCAGCGCTGCCTGGCGGAGGCCCCGCCCCTGGATCTGGAGAAGGGCGGCGTCGTCCGCGAAGGCGTGGATGCTGAGCTGGATGCCGTGCGCCGCCTGGCCCGGGACGCCAAGCAGGTGATGCTGGAACTCGAAGAAGAAGAGCGTGCGTCCTCGGGCATCAACAGCCTGAAGATCAAGTACAACCGGGTGTTCGGCTACTACTTCGAGATCACCAAGGCCAACCTGGGCGCCGTGCCCGCGCACTTCCTCCGGAAGCAGACCCTGGCCAACGCCGAGCGCTTCACCACCGAGAAGCTGGTGGCCTTCGAGCAGCGGCTATTGAGCGCCGAGAGCGACCAGGGCCGCTTGGAGGCTGTGCAGTTCCAGCGCCTGCTGGCCCTGGTGCTGGACCATCGTGCGGACCTCACGCGCCTGGCCCGCGCCGTGGCGGCCCTGGATGTGCTGGCGGCACTGGCGGAGCGGGCGCGGCTCTCCAGCTGGACGCGGCCCGAGCTGGGTGAGGACCGTGAGCTGGTGCTGGCCTCCGCCCGCCATCCCATGCTGGAGGCGCGCCTGGGCCGCGAGTGCATCCCCAACGACCTGCTGTTCACGGCCACGCAGCCCATGGCCGTGGTGACGGGTCCCAACATGGGCGGCAAGTCCACGTTCCTGCGCACGTCGGCCCTGCTGGTGGTGCTGGCCCAAACGGGTTCCTTCGTGCCTGCGGAACTCATGCGCTTCGGCCTGGTGGACCGCATCTTCACCCGCATCGGCGCCTCGGACCAGCTGGCCAAGGGCCAGTCCACCTTCATGGTGGAGATGACGGAGACCGCGCGCATCCTCAACCAGGCCACGGCGGCCAGCCTGGTGATCCTGGACGAAATCGGGCGCGGCACCTCCACGCGGGATGGCCTAGCCTTGGCGGAGGCCATCGCTGTGTTCCTGCGGGACCTGAAAGGCGGCGCGCCGCGCACGCTCTTCGCCACGCACTACTTCGAGATGACCAAGCTGGCGGACGACAGCCGCATCCAGAACCTGCACGTGGAGGTGCAGGAGTGGGAGGAGCAGCTGCACTTCCTCCATCGCGTGGCGCCAGGCCCCGCGGACCGGAGCTACGGCATCCAGGTGGCGCGCCTGGCGGGACTGCCGAAGGCGGTCATCCAGAAGGCCCAGCGCCTGCTGGCCCAGGCGCCGGAGGCGCCGCCCCGGGCGCCCATGCCCAGCCAACCAGCACTGCCGCTGTTCGAGGTGGAACCGGATGGTCTCCGCGGCGAGTTGGAATCCCTGGACCTCAGCCGCATGACGCCCCTGGAGGCGCTGAACTGGCTGGCCATGAAGCAGAAGGAACGGTCATGAGCGCACCGAATCATCCCATCCGCCGGCGGGACCGGGCCCTCGATGAGACGGAGGCCCTGCGGCTGCTCCAGGAAGCGGAATGGGGCGTCCTCGCCACGGTGGACGAAGCCGGCTGGCCCTATGCCGTGCCCGTGAACCATGCGGTGGTGGACGGGGCCCTGATCATCCATTGCGCCACGGTGGGCCACAAGCTGGCCAACCTGGCCTTCAATCCCAAGGTCTCCTACTGCGCCGTCACCCAGGCCGAGACCCTGCCCCTGGAACTGGCCACCCGCTACGCGAGCGTCATCGTCTTCGGATGGGCGGAACTGCTCACGGACGAGGCGGAGAAGCGCGCGGCGCTCCGGGCCCTGGGCCTGCGCTTTGCCGGGGAGCATGTGGACCTGGTGGACCGCGAGGTCGACAAGGATCTCTTCCGCACAACGGTGCTGCGCATCCGCATCGAACGGGCCACGGGCAAGGCGCGCCGGTGATAGGGCGTTCGCGGTTCTTCCCCCACCCCATTCCGGTTGCCTGCCCATGATCTATTGGATTGCCCACACCCTATCGTGCATCGTCGGCCGCATCTTCTTCCGGCACCGTACCCTGCACCGGGAGTTCCTCCCCGAGTCCGGCGGCGCCCTGATCGTGGCCAACCATGTGAGTTTCCTGGATCCGGCGGCCGTGGGAGCCGCCTTCCGGAAGCCCATCTACTACCTCGCCCGGAAGACCCTTTTCAAAGGCTTCCTGGGGTGGTTGCTGCCGCGGATCCAGGTCCTGCCCGTGGATCTCGGCAAGGGCGACCTCGCCAGCATGAAACGCATCCTGAGCCTGCTGAAGGAAGGGAATCGCGTGCTCATCTTCCCGGAGGGAACCCGCTCGCCCGATGGCACCCTCCAGGAGGCCGAGGCTGGCATCGGTTTCATCATCGCCAAAGGGGAAGTGCCCGTGGTCCCCGTGCGGATATTCGGGGCCTTCGAGTGTTGGGAGCGGGGGGCAAGCTGGCCCCGCCCAGGGCGGATCACCATCGTGGCCGGACCGCCGGTCGATTTCTCCGGTCTCCCCACTGACGTCACCGGCCGCGCACGCTACCAGGCCTGTGCCGATCTGGTCATGAAGGCGCTGGCGGAGATCCACCTCGAAGGTTGAGTTCCGCCTTCCGCATGGCGGTTTCCAGGGCGTAGAATTCCGCCATGCCCCAGCCCCTCAGCAGAACCCGCATCCGCGTGGCCTGGGCCATCGCGCTGGCCGTGGATGCCATCCAGGTACCGGCCGATCTTTCGGGTCCCCTGGGTTGGTTCCTGGGCGCAGGCCTCGATTTGATCACCATGATCATCATGTGGGCCATGCTCGGTTTCCACTGGGCCTTCCTGCCCTCGTTCGTCACGGAGGCCATCCCCTACCTCAACCTCGCGCCCCTCTGGACCCTGGCCGTGGCCCTCGCCACCCGAGGTCGGGGCCAGGACACACTTCCCGCTCCACCCATCCCCTGAAGGAGGTTTCCATGCAGGCGAATATCGGAAGCACCGACAAGGCTGTGCGCATCGTCGCCGGCCTCGCCCTGTTGAGCCTGGTCTTCCTGCTGAAGGGCAACGTCCGCTGGTTCGGCCTCATCGGCCTCGTGCCCATGGCGACCGCTTTCATGCAGTTCTGCCCGCTCTACACGCTGCTGGGCGTGAACACCGGCCCGAAGCGATAGGGCGGCCGCCCCTCAATCCACCGCCGCGCCCCGGAACTCGTCCTGCTCGTGCCGGTTCTGCTCTTCCATGAGGAGCAGGCTGAGCTCCTTCTTCAGGGCGTTGAAGCCGGGGCTGGCCACGTCGCGGGGGCGGGGCAGGTCCACGTACAGGTCGCGCTTGATGGTGCCGGGCCGGTAGGTCATGACCACGGTGCGGTCCGCCAGGTAGAGGGCCTCCTCGATGCTGTGGGTGACGAAGAGGATGGTCTTCCTCAGCTCGGTCCACAGGCGCAGCAGCTCGTCCTGCAGGTTGCGGCGGGTGAGGGCGTCCAGGGCGCCGAAGGGCTCGTCCATCAGCATGATGGGCGAATCCAGGGCCAGGACGCGGGCGATGGCCACGCGCTGGCGCATGCCGCCGCTCAGGTCCTTGGGGTAGCGCTTCCTAAAGTCCTGCAGGTGGAGGAGGCCCAGCAGCTGATCCACCTTCTCCTGGATGGCGGCCTTGGCGTCGCCCTTGATCTGGAGGCCGAAGGCGATGTTCTGCTCCACGGTCATCCAGGGAAACAGCGCGTACTCCTGGAACACCATGCCACGATCAGGCCCCGGGGCGATGATGGCCGTGCCCTCGACGTCGATCACGCCGGAGGTGGGCAGGCTGAAGCCCGCCACGGCGTTGAGCAGGGTGGATTTGCCGCAGCCCGAAGGACCCAGCAGGCAGACGAATTCGCCCCGGGCGACCTCCAGATCGATGGCCTT
The DNA here is from genome assembly GCA_036504495.1 of Geothrix sp. Taxonomy (GTDB): domain Bacteria; phylum Acidobacteriota; class Holophagae; order Holophagales; family Holophagaceae; genus Geothrix. Next base: position 11,279 of record DASXVC010000072.1, on the reverse strand, counting down.
GAGGGCGTAGACGTCCTGGCCGCCGCTCTGGAAGACCTTGTGAACGCCGCGGACGGAGATGTGGGTGCTGGAATCCATGGTCATCCCTGCTCCAGGCCGCGATGCCACCGCAGCAGGCGCGAGCTGAGGCGGCTCATGAGGGTATCGATGCCCAGACCCAGCAGGCCGATGGTGAACATGCCGGCGATGATCTTGTCGGACCAGAGGTACTCGCGGGCCTCGAGGATGCGGTAGCCCAGGCCGTTGTTCACGGCGATCATCTCGGAGACGATCACCACGATGAAGGCCGTGCCCATGCCGATGCGCGCCCCGGTGAAGATGTAGGGCGTGGCGGCGGGCAGGATGATGCGCGTGAACTGGGTGTACCGCGAGGCTCCCAGGTTGCGGCCCACGCGCAGGTAGATGCTGTCCACGTTCTGCACGCCGGCCACGGTGTTCATCAGCATGGGGAAGAAAGCCCCGATGCTGATGAGGAACACGGCGGGCGGGTTGCCCAGCCCGAACCACAGGATGGACAGCGGGATGTAGGCGATGGGCGGGATGGGGCGCAGCACCTGGATGAGCGGGTTGAAGAGGCCGTAGGCCACCTTGCTGTAGCCCATGGCCAGGCCCAGGGGGAGGGCCAGTCCCGTGCCGATGGCGAAGCCCACCAGGACGCGGTAGAGGCTTCCCATGGCGTCCTGGATCAGTTCCCCCGAGAGGCACCATTTCAGGTACGGGCCCTGGGCGGGATCGAAGGCTTCCATGGGCCGCAGATAGGCCCACCACTTGGTGAGCACCTGCATGGGGGAAGGGAGGATGGTGGCATTCACCCAGCCCATGGTGGACAGCAGCTGCCAGAAGGCCAGGGCCGCCAGCGGAACGAGAATGCCGGAGGCGGCGTGCTTGTACCTTTTCATTCCTACTTCACCTTCAGCTGCTTCTTGGCCTCGGCGAGGAGGTCGAGCTTCACCCAGTCTCCGGCCTTGGGCGGTTTCGCCATCTTGCCCACGCCGTACTTGACCATCAAATCCGTGGTGATCTGCACATGGGGCACGCTGATGTCATAGCTGAAAGGCGAATTCCCGATGGCGTCCTGGTAGTCCTCCTGCGAGATCTGGTTCTTGAACATCACCTCGCGGACGTACTTCTCCGCGGATTTGGGCTCATCGATGAACTTCTTGGTGGCCTCCACGAAGCAGAGCAGGAACCGCTGGGCCACGTCGCGGCGCTCCTTGTAGAGCTTCTCGGTGATGACCAGGGCCCGGATGGGCTCGCCGATGGGGGTGTCGTAGGGCTTCAGCAGCTCCACGCCGAACTTCCGGTTGATGGCCTGGGAGCTGTAGGGCTCGCTCTGGCACATGGCATCGATGTTCTTCGCCATGAGGGCCTGGTTCAGGTCCGCAAAGGGCAGGTAGAGCACCAGCACGTCCTTGCCCGGCTTGTCGGCCCAGGTGAGCCCGGCCTTGGCCAGTTCCGCCAGCAGCAGCACCTCCTGGGCGCCGCCCCGGGCCACGCCCACCTTCTTCCCCTTGAGTTCCTTCAGGGACTTAATGCCCGAATGGGCGCCCACCACGATGCGCGCGCCGCCCCGGGCGAAGCCCGCTACCACATAGATGGGAACGCCCGCCGCCCGGCCGGCGATGGCGGCGTCGAGGGCCGCCGCGCTGGCGTCGATCTCGCCCGCCACGATGGCCGGGTTGATGTCGATGCCCTTGGCGAACATGCGCTCGTCGATCTTGAGCTTGTACTTCGGGGCCAGCTCCTTCATGTAGGACACGGCGCCGTAGTGGGCGAACTTCAGGTTGCCGAGGCGGACCACGTCCTGGGCCAGCAGGCTCAGGGTGGAAAGGGAGAGTAGGAAGGCCAGTGGCTTCATACGCATGGTTACTCCGGGGGTTGAGACCATTCTAGGCCATCCCCCCGGGAGGGTGCACCGGTCAATCCCGCCGCCGCTTCGCCACCATCAGGAACTCACGCCCCGCTCGGCGCGGATGGCTGGAGGTTGCATCCGCAAGATGCAGCACCTCGAAATGGGCCTCCGCGAGGAGGCGCATGTCCGCCATGGGAAGGGCGTGAGGCGGGCCGGGCCGCCCATTGACATCGTGGAAGACCACAGCCATCCAGAGACCGCCGGGCCGGAGGTGGCCCGCGCAGGCCTCCACGTAGGCGGCCCGCCGGGCCGGATCCATGGCCACGAAGCAGGTGTGGTCGAAGATGGCATCCCAGGGACCGAGCTGGGTGGCGAACCAGTCCGCCTGCGACCAGGCGACCCGGTCGCCATAGCGCTGCATGGCGCCCTGGATGGCCAAGGGGGCGAAGTCCAGGCCCGTGACGGCGAAACCCCGCGCGTCCAGTTCCACCGCATCATGGCCATAGCCGCAGCCCGGCACCACCAGGGAGGCGCCCGGGCGCAGGCCCAGGGGAAGGGCCAGGTCCAGCAGCTCGCCCACGAGCGGCGTGGCGCCGTCCATGTCCCAGCCCGGGCGGCCCTGGTCCTCGTAGATCTGGTTCCAGTAGTCGGGGTGGTCGGTCATGGCATCAGGATGAACCAAGAGACGCTGTGAGGGACAGACCGTCATAGGCCCTTGGCGATGCGCCCCAGCACGCCGGGATCGCTCCCGAAGCGGCAGAGGGCCTCGCAGTGGGCTTCGAGGTCGCTGAAGGCGATGAGGGCCGGCTTGTTGGCAAGCTCCCGGAAGATTGGACGGGCCAGCTGGGCCCGGACCTCGCCCTCCCGGCCGTCCGGGGCGACGAGGTACATCTGGGGTGCGGGATCCGGAAGGGAAAGGCTCAGGTCCTGGAGGCGCAGGATGCCTGAGTAGATGGAAGTGCTCTTCTCCACTTCGAAGGCGCAGACCACCCGGTTGTCCTGGAGCCAGAGCACGTCGATGAGTTCCACCGTGGCGAGGACCTCCGGAGCCAGGCCCAAGGGCGGGAGGCTGGAGAGGCTCCGCTCGCCGAGCCTGCCCCCGCCATGGCAATCCGGGGCTTGGCGGTCGTTCCTGGCCACCCATACCTGGCAGCCGAGGGCCTTTCCGGCCTTCATGAGGTGGGCCTGCATTCGAGCGTGCTGGGTGGACTCCTCGACGTCGGCCAGAACCTCCTGGTGGCGTTTCTCCAAAGTCTTCTGGAGCTTCTTCTCTTCGAAGGCCAGCGCCGCCTCCGCGTTTCCATTCATGGCGATCTTCCCGATACCGAGATCGAAGAGGAAACCCGAAACCGCCGCCAGATCCCGCGAGAAGTGGCCCGGAAACCGGCTGTTGAGGTTCAGGATTCCCTCCCGCATGGCTAGGTAATCCCGCCAGGAGCCCAGCTTCAGCCGGGCCCCAGTGAGGGCGTTGAAGCCCTGGAGGATGGCGGTATTGAAGGCCGGGAACACAGTGGGGTGGAGGAAATACAGGAGGTTCGCCGCCGCCGGGCCCATGCCCTTGATCCGCAGGGCGTCCAGCCGGTGGACGGCCGCCAGCACCTGGTCCTCGCGGGTGGCCTTCAGCGCTTCGTCCAGGAACCGGGCGAACCCGAGCTGGTTCTCGCGATGCTCGTAGATGTCGGGAATCCGGAGCTTGGGCTTCCAGTAGAACGCATGGGCCGCGCCCTGGAAGACCTGCTTCTGCTCGGTGATGGCGGTCATCACCACCTCGAGGCTGGAGCCGCGGTAGTCCCTTGGGAATTTCTCCTGGAAGATGTCCTCCACCACGACCTGGATGCCTCGCCGGATGGTGCGGAAGGCCTTCAGCCGCTCCTCGCCCAGGAACCAGGTGTGGTAGACCGATTCGGGATCGTCGCAGTAGCGCCGGACCAGGGCCTGGAGTTCCGGTGAAGGGTTCGCGTCGCATGTTTCCATGGAGATTCCTCGCATGCGGCCGATGGGTCGGCCAAGCCAGAAGTGGACCGGCTTTTTCGCCAGCATAGACTGGCGGGGGGCTGGGGCCATGCCTTCCCGCCCATCAGCAGCGCGATCAGGGCAGGCTGATGTCTTTCACGCCCACGAATTCCGCCAGTCGCTCCAAGGCCTCGTCCAGCCCCCGTTTCCGGGCCTTGGTGGCCTTGATGCCGGGTTCCCACCAGAGGCCCTTGATCTCCAGCAGGCCGCGGTCGCGGTGGAGCTTGGGATCGAGGCGGCCCACCAGGCAGTCACCTTCGAGGATGGGCAGGACGAAGTAGCCGTACTGGCGCTTGGGTTCCGGGACGAAGGCTTCGAAGCGGTAGTCGAAGCCGAAGCGGCGGAGGGCCCGGGTGCGGTCGCGGAGAATGGGGTCGAAGGGGCAGAGCAGGCGGGTGCGTTCCGGCGCCTCCGGCAGCTTGGCGAGCCGGGCCTCCCAGTCCGCCAGGGCGAAGGCGGGGCGGACTTCGCCATCGGCGCTTTCCACCTGCACCGGGACGATGCGCCCGGCTTTCGCGGCGGCCTCGCACCACCGCTTGGCTTCGGCGCCTTCCAGCACGGCCCAGAACTCCGCGAGCTCCTTCGGGGTGAAGACCCAGAGGCGCTCGGCAGCGGTGGCGCAGGCCCACTCCAGATGCTCGGCGGGATCCGGGCAGGGCAGGGCGTGCTGCTCCGGCAGCACCCGTTCGGTGAGGTCATAGACTTTCTGGAAGCCCTCCCGCCGGGGGATCATCAACTCCCCGCTGCGCCAGAGGAAATCCAGCGCGGCCTTCTGCGGCTTCCAGCCCCACCAGGGGCCGCGCTTTTCGGGGTGCTCGAAGTCCGAGGATTTCAACGGGCCCTCGTGCGCGATGCGGGCTTTCACGCCCGCCACCACGCGGGCGCCATCCGTGCCCCGGAAGTGGTGCTGCCACCAGGCGTGGGCGTGGATGCGCGCCCGGTCCCGGTCGAAGCGGGGCTTCCACTGGGGGAACCAGGCGGTGGGGATGGCAGAGGCGTCGTGGGTGAAGCCCTCGAAGAGGCTTCGCTTGTCCTCCAGCAGCTTCCTCAGGTGCTCCGGCTGGTAGCCGTCCAGGCGGCTGAACAGCGTCAGATCGTGGGCCCGCGCCAGGATGTTGATGGTGTCCACCTGCACGAAGCCCAGCTTCCCGATGAGGGTCTGGAGCGAGGGCACCGTGGCTCGACGGCTGGGATCGTCCAGCAGGCCCTGGGCCCCGAGAAAGAGGCGCCGAGAGGAAGACTCGGAGATGAGAGGGAGCACGGATCACCTGAAAAAAGCCAACCGCAGAGGGCGCAGAGATCGCAGAGAAATGGGGGCGCTTCCAGGATGCCCGGACCAGGGAACCCGCAAAAGGGTCGGCCTGTTTTGGTGTCCTTTGCGGCCAAAAAAGTACCGGCCCCAAAGAACACGAAGGGCACAAAGAAAATCCGCGTTCTCTGCGCCCTCTGCGTTCTCTGTGGTGAAAATGTTCTAGCTGTTCATATCGTCGCCGCCAGCTCCGCGCCCTGCCGGATGGCGCGCTGGGCGTCGAGCTCGGCGGCGAGGTCGGCGCCGCCGATGAGGTGCACGGAGACGCCCAGGGCCGCCAGGGGCTCCGCCAGGCTGCGCTCGGATTCCTGCCCGGCGCAGAGGATGACGCTGTCCACGGGCAGGCACTTCGACCCCGCGTCCTTGCCATCGCGGATCCAGAGGCCTTCATCATCGATGCGCTCGTAGTGGATGCCGCCCTGCATCTTCACCTTCATGGCCTTGAGGCCGGCGCGGTGGATCCAGCCCGTGGTCTTGCCCAGGCCGGCGCCCATGCGGTCGGTCTTGCGCTGGAGCAGGAAGACCTGCCGGGCGGGCTCGGGTGGCTGGGGGGCGGGCAGGAGGCCGCCCCGGTGGTCGTGGGCGCCATCCACGCCCCATTCGCTCAGGTAGGTCTCCACCTGGGGGCTGTGGACCGGCTGCACCAGGAATTCCGCCACATCGAAGCCGATGCCCCCCGCGCCGATGACGGCGACGGTCTTGCCGGCGGTCTTCCGGCCTGAGAGCAGGTCCGGGTAGCTGATGACCTTGGGATGGTCCACGCCCGGGAAGTGGGGGGTGCGGGGCCGGACGCCCGAGGCGAGGATGACCTCCTCGAAACCGGCGAGCAGCTCCGGGGTGGCGCGCTCGCCCAGGCGCACGGTCACGCCCGCGGCGGCCAGGCGGCGCCCGAAGTAGCGCAGCGTTTCGTAGAATTCCTCCTTGCCCGGCACGCGCTTGGCCAGGTTGAGCTGGCCGCCCAGCTCCGCCTGGGCCTCGAAGAGGGTGACCATGTGGCCGCGCTCCGCCGCGTGGCAGGCGAAGCTCAGGCCCGCCGCGCCGCCCCCCACCACGGCGATGCGCTTGGGGGCGATGGCGGGTTCGAACACCAGCTCGGTCTCGTAGCAGGCCCGGGGGTTCACCAGGCAGGTGGCCCGCTTCTGCTCGAAGACATGGTCCAGGCAGGCCTGGTTGCAGGCGATGCAGGTGTTGATGTCCAGGGCGCGGTCCTCGGCGGCCTTCTTCACGAACTCGGCGTCGGCCAGCAGGGGCCGGGCCATGCTCACCATGTCCGCGCAGCCGCCCGCCAGGATCTCCTCGGCCACCTCGGGCGTGTTGATGCGGTTGGTGGTGATGAGGGGGATGCCCACCGCGCCCTTGAGCTTCTTCGTCACCCAGGCGTAGGCGCCCCGCGGCACCATGGCGCCGATGGTGGGGACCCGGGCCTCGTGCCAGCCGATGCCGGTGTTGAGGATCGTGGCGCCCGCGGCCTCCACGGCCTTCGCCAGCTGCACCACCTCCTCCCAGCTGCTGCCCTCGGGCACCAGGTCCAGCATGGAGAGGCGGAAGATGAGGATGAACTCGGGTCCCACGGCGGCCCGCACGGCCTTCACGATCTCCACGGGGAAGCGCATGCGGTTCTCAAAAGAACCACCCCAGCCGTCCGTGCGGCGGTTGGTGCGCGCCGCGATGAACTGGTTGATGAGGTAGCCCTCGCTGCCCATGATCTCCACGCCGTCGTAGCCGGCTTTCTGCGCCAGGGCCGCGCAGCGGGCGTAGCCGCGGATGGTGGACCGGATGCCGCGCTCGGAGAGGGCCCGCGGCTTGAAGGGCGTGATGGGGCTCTTGGCGGCGGAGGGCGCCACGCTGAGGGGGTGGTAGCTGTACCGTCCGCCGTGGAGGATCTGCAGGGCGATCTTCCCGCCCGCGGCATGCACGGCTTCCGTCACCTTCCGGTGCTTGCCCACCTGCCAGGGCCAGGACAGCTGGGAGCCGAAGGGCGTGAGGCGGCCCCGGAGGTCCGGCGCGATGCCGCCGGTGACGATGAGGCCCACGCCGCCGCGGGCCCGCTCGGCGTAGAAGGCCGCCAGCTTGGTGAAGCCGTGCTTGGCCTCTTCCAGGTTGGTGTGCATGGACCCCATCAGCACGCGGTTGCGAAGCGTGGTGAACCCGAGGTCGAGGGGGGCCAGCAGGTGCGGGTACGGCATGGAAGCTCCGGGTATCGAAGGCAGTGTACGGTGCGCAGGGGGATTCGCGGTTCCCGGGCGCCACCTCGTGTCACTACACATCTATGCGCTCGGCCGGGATTTCCCCGGCGCCCTCCCAGCCGGACAAGGTTCCGCCGCGGTGGATTTTCGGCCCCTTGACCGGGTCCCGAGTGGACTATCCAATGATGGACCGTCCCTCTCCGCTGTCCGCGTTTGATTGGTAGGCCTTGGCCATGCTGTACACATCCATTCCCGCCCTTTGCACCGCGTCCCTCCACCGGACAGCCCAGGCTTGTGCGGCCCGGGTCCAGGGCTGCCCATGAGCAACCTCCGGGGCCTCCTCGAGAGCATCAGCATCACGGACGTGGTGCAGATGCTCCACCTGAACCGGAAGACCGGGCAGTTGCTCCTGCAGAATGGCCGCTTCCGGGGCGTGCTCTATGTGAGCGGTGGCGCCGTGGTGCATGCCGAGGCCGGCCGCGCCACGGGAGAGGCCGCCGCCTTCGAACTCCTGGCCTGGGAACGGGGCGAGTTCGAATTCCAGGCGGGCCCGGTCAAGCCCGTGGGAAGCATCCGGCGGAGCGTGCCTGACCTGCTCATGGAGTCCGCCCGCACCCTCGACACCCGCCGCCGCATGAGGACCTACTTCCCCTCCATGGATGCCGTGCCCTGGACCTTCCTGCCTGAACCGGCCCTCACAGCGGGCCTGAAGCTGTCCCCCGACGCGCTGAAGGCCATCCCGCACTTCGACGGCTACCAGGATTTCCACCAGATCATGGCGTCCACCCAGCTGAACGAGGTGGCCGTGCTGGAGGCGGCCTACGCCCTCCTGGAAGCCGAGCGCCTCCAGGTCTTCGAACCTTCGGTGCCCCTGACGGTGGGAATCCTCAAGACGGGCCTCTTCAAGAAGGGCGACCATGTGGAGCTGGGCGCCATCCATGAATCCCGCTGGCGGGGCCTCCAGCCCTATAGCCACGGCTTCATCGCCCAGGTGCGGATCCAGTGGCATGGCGGGGTGGCCCATGAGCCTGTGCGCTTCGTCCGGGATCTGGCCGACGGCGTGATGGCTGTCCCCGAGCCCCTGCTCCAGAGCTGGGGCATCGGCCCCTCCGAATCCGTGGTGGTACGGCCCGCCCCCTGAATCCCGTTTCCCCGAGCACGTCCTTTTCCTCGGAGCCAGACATGGTCCAAACCATCGCCGATCTGTTCTACCAGGCCTGCGCCTTCCAGGCCCCGGACGCCCTGGCCTATCGCAAGGGGGGCGCCTACGTGCCCATCTCGCACCAGGAGCTGCAGGCCCGGGTGGAGCGCCTGGCCCTGGCCCTGGAGGCCCGCGGCCTGAAGGCGGGCGAGCCCGTGGCCCTGATCTGCGAGAACCGCCCGGAATGGGCCGTGGTGGACTACGCCTGCGCCATCTCCGGCCTGCCCTCCGTGCCGCTCTACCCCACCCTGAACGCCCCGCAAAGCGCCTTCATCCTCCGCCACTCGGAGGCCCGCATCGTCTTCTGCTCCACCGCCGACCAGGCCCGGAAGGCCCTCACCGCCAAGGGCCCGGACTCGGCCCTCACCTGGGTGGTGCAGATGGATGGCATCCCCGCCGATCCCTCCGTGATCCCCTTCTCCACCCTCATGGCCGAGGGCGAGGCCCTGGAGCCCCGGCGGCCCGAGGTGCGGGCCTGGGCCCGGCACCGGAAGGCGGAGGAGCTGCTGACCCTCATCTACACCTCGGGCACGACGGGGGATCCCAAGGGCGCCATGCTCACCCACGGGAACCTCGTGTCCAACGTGGAGCGCACCCTCCAGCTGCTGCAGCTCAAGAAGGGCGACCGCTGCCTGTCCTTCCTGCCCCTCTCCCACATCCTGGAGCGCATGGCGGGCCACTACTCGACCATGCGCATCGGCGCCAGCATCTACTACGCCGAAAGCATCGCCACCGTGGGCGACGACCTCCAGGCCACCCGGCCGACCATCATCATCAGCGTGCCCCGCATCTACGAGAAGATCTACGCCCGGGTCCGCGAAGGCGTGGCCTCCAGCAGCATCGTGAAGCGGTTCATCTTCCACTGGGCCATGTGGGCCGGCGACATGTCCGTGCCCTACCTGTACGAGAAGCAGAAGATCCCCCTGTGGATCCAGTTCCAGCTCTGGTGGAGCCGCCACCTGGTCTTCCACAAGATCCTGGCCAAGACCGGCGGGAACATCCGCTTCGCCATCAGCGGCGGCGCGCCCCTGGCGCCCAAGGTCATGGCCTTCTTCTGGGCCATCGGCCTGCCCATCACCGAGGGCTACGGCCTCACGGAAACCAGCCCCGTGGTCTCCTTCAACCGCTTTGGCGAGGTGGTGCCCGGCATGGTGGGGCGGCCCATCTACGACACCTGGGACGGCAAGCCCTACGTGAAGATCGCCGAGGACGGCGAGATCCTCGTCCAGGGCCCCAACGTGATGAAGGGCTACTGGAAGAACCCCGAGGGCACGGCGGAGGCCTTCGACCAGGACGGTTACTTCCGCACCGGCGACATCGGGGAGCTGAGCGCCCGGGGCCTCCTCAAGATCACGGACCGCAAGAAGGAGATCATCGTCACCAGCGGCGGCAAGAAGGTGGCGCCCCAGCCCATCGAGGAGCTGCTCAAGACCGACAAGTTCATCACCCAGGCGGTCCTGCTGGGCGACAAGCGCAACTTCATCTCGGCCCTGCTCATCCCCAACTTCGACAGCCTGCACCGCTGGGCCCACCAGAAGAAGGTCCCCTTCTCCAACAACCGCGACCTGGTGGCCCGCCCCGAGGTCCACGAGCTGATGATGGAGCGGGTGGAGCAGATCAACCAGCAGCTCTCCAACTTCGAACGGGTGAAGAAGGTGGCCATCCTGGATCACGAGCTGAGCCTGGAAACCGGTCAGCTGACCCCCAGCCTGAAGGTGAAGCGCCGCGTGGTGAACGAGATGTACGCCACCCTCATCGAGTCGCTCTACAAGGGGGCCTGAGCCTGGCAGAGAAGCAGGGCCCCGGAGCGCCAGGCGCCCCGGGGCCCTGCTTCTCCGCCTGCGCTAGAACCGGATGCCCGCGTAGATGCCGAACTGGCTCTTGGGGGCCAGGGACTTCAGGGCATCCGAGGTGGAGGCGTTCAGGTCCAGGCTCTTGGTGCTGAGGGGGAAGGCCACCTCCACACCGAAGAAGGGCTTCACCACCGGCGAGGGGATGGCGTAGCCAGCGTTCAGGCGCGCCCACACGCGGTTGTAGGTGGTGCTGTCGGAAATGCCCGCGAGGTCGCCGGACAGGCGCTCGGAACGGAACTCCAGGCCGGCGCCCACCGCCACCACGGCCTTGAAGTTGACCATGGCGCCCGCGGACCAGTGGTTCTCCTTGAAGGTGCCGATGTCGACGGAGGGAGAGCCGCCCAGCGAGCCCTTGACCGTGGACTTGGCCTCGGGCTGGAACCCCGCGGTGAGCTGCAGCAGGGCGGGCCCGAAATCCACCAGGGCATAGCCGAACCGGGCGCCGACGACGGTCTTGCTGTCGGCCTCCATGCGCAGCGTGGTGCCGGGGGCCACATCCACGTGAGGTGAGAGGTACTGCTGCTGCCCGATGAAGAGGCCCACCTCGAAGGTCTGGGCCGCCAGGGGGGCGCCGAGAAGGAGGGCGAGCAGGATGATTGTTTTTTCCATGGCCGTCTCCTGGTGTGAAAGAAAAGGACGGCCCATCGTTTCAGTGCCACCTGGGGGTGTCAAGGGATCTGGTGATCAGCAATCCGGGGATCTTGGTGGGCTTCTGAGGCTGTGGTCTAAGAGGGTGTAGCCGAATAATCAAATCACACCAAATCGGTGAATCAGGATTGCGACGAGGGCCAATCGGACCCAGGCGAGGGAACTCGCAGGGCTCTGCTCATAGTCCTTGCTGAGCCGCCGATAGCGCCCAAGCCAT
>DASXVC010000071.1:0-7545 GCA_036504495.1 Geothrix sp. | reverse complement strand
CCTGAGCGAGAAGCACAAGGCGCCCCTCATCGGCTTCCTGGAGAACGTCAGCAAGATGTTCTTCGGCGTCATGCACCAGATCCTCTACCTCGCCCCCCTGGGCGCCGGTGCGGCCATCGCCTACACCATCGGCAAGTTCGGGCTGAAGTCGCTGGTGCCCATGGCGCAGCTCATCTTCCTCTTCTACGCGACCTGCGCCGTCTTCATCTTCGTGGTGCTGGGGCTCATCGCGCGGCTCGCGGGCTTCAACATCTTCAAGGTGGTGGGCTACATCAAGGATGAGCTGCTGCTGGTCATGGCCACCAGCTCCTCCGAGTCCGCGCTGATCCCCCTCATGGAGAAGATGGAGAAGCTGGGCCTGTCCAAGTCCATCGTCGGGCTGGTCATTCCCACCGGCTACTCCTTCAACCTGGATGGCACCAACATCTACATGACCCTGGCTTCCCTCTTCATCGCCCAGGCCCTGGGCATCGAGCTCACGCTGGGCCAGCAGATGGGGATCCTGGTGGTGGCGATGATCACCAGCAAGGGCGCCGCCGGTGTCACCGGCTCCGGCTTCATCACCCTCGCCGCCACCCTGGCGGTGGTGCCCGGCATCCCCGTGGCCGGCATGGCGCTCATCCTCGGCATCGACAAGTTCATGTCCGAGGCCCGCGCCATCACCAACCACATCGGCAACTGCATCGCCGCCGTCGTGATGGCCAGCTGGGAGAAGGAACTGGACTGGGACCGGTTCCACGCCGTCCTCGGCAAGTCGAAGGAGGTTGCTCCGGTGGTCGAAGTGCCTGTCCTGGCGAACGAGATGGAATAAGGCTTTAGGCACGGAAACGTTCCTTCCTCCCCACAGAAAAGCCCCCGCGCCGCGGGGGCTTTTCTGTGGGTAGAGGCGGAGGGGGCATCGGGTCTCCTCCTGGAGATTCGAGCTAGAAGTTTGGAGTAATAGGCAAATTCGAAGGCCCTCCAATCCCTAGACTTCCTTCTGTCGCCACGCAGGTCGCGGCCCTCGTGAATGACGAGCACTCACGGATCGGGCCGGGATCTGATCTCACACTGGCATGGAGGAAACAATGACCATCAATGTTCTCGGCTACGCTGCCCAGTCCCCCACCTCGGAGCTGGCGGCCTTCCCCTTCGAGCGGCGCGATCCCCGGCCCGACGACGTGGTGATCGACATCCTCTACTGCGGCGTCTGCCACTCGGACCTGCACACGGCCCGCAACGACTGGGGCTGGACTACGTACCCCATCGTGCCCGGCCACGAGATCATTGGCCGCGTCCGCTCGGTAGGCGCCGCCGTCACCCGTTTCAAGACCGGCGACGCCGTGGGCGTGGGCTGCATGGTGGATTCCTGCCACCACTGCAAGCCCTGCGAAAAAGGCGAAGAGCAGTACTGCAAGGAAGGCTCCACCTTCACCTATGGCGGAAAGGACCGCCACGACGGCCAGCCCACCCAGGGCGGCTACTCGGACCAGATCGTGGTGTCCGACCGCTTCGTGCTGAAGGTTCCTGAAAGCCTGGACCTGCAGGGCGCCGCGCCGTTGCTCTGCGCCGGGATCACCACCTGGTCGCCGCTGCGGCACTGGAAGGTGGGCCCGGGCAGCCAGGTGGCCGTGGTGGGCCTCGGCGGCCTGGGCCACATGGGGCTGAAGCTGGCCAAGGCCCTGGGCGCCGAGGTCACCCTCTTCACGCGATCGAAGGGCAAGGAGGCCGATGCCCGCCGCCTGGGCGCGGACCGCGTGGTGCTGTCCACGGATGCCGCCCAGATGGCGTCGGTCCAGGGCCGCTTCGACCTCATCGTCGACACCGTCCCCTACGTCCACGACCTGAACCCCTACCTCCCGACCCTGGCCACGGACGGCACGCTGGTGCTGGTGGGCTATCTGGGCGGACTGGAGCCCATGCTGAACAGCACACCCATGGTGCTCGGCCGCAAGTCCGTGGCGGGCTCCCTCATCGGCGGCATTGCCGAGACCCAGGAGCTGCTGGACTTCTGCGGCGAGCACGCCATCACGTCCGACGTGGAGGTGATCCGCATGCAGGACATCAACGGAGCCTACGAGCGCCTGCTGAAGAGCGACGTGAAGTACCGCTTCGTCATCGACATGGCCTCGCTGAAGGCGAAGAACTGAACCCGATCCACAAGGAGAACATCATGCAAACGCGCACCCTCGGAACCCACGGACTCAATGTTTCCGCCCTCGGCCTGGGCTGCATGGGCTTGAGCTTCGGACTCGGCCCCGCCGTCGAGAAACAGGAAGGCCTCGCCCTCATCCGGGCGGCCGTGGAGAAGGGCGTCACCTTCTTCGACACCGCCGAGGTCTACGGCCCCTGGGTCAACGAGGAGCTGGTGGGTGAGGCCCTGGCGCCCTTCAAGGGCCGGGTGGCCATCGCCACCAAGTTCGGCTTCGCCATCGACCAGGTCTCGGGCCAGAACCCGGGCGGCCTGAGCAGCCGGCCCGAGCGCATCCGGGCCGTGGCCGAGGCTTCCCTGAAGCGCCTCCGCGTCGATGCCATCGACCTCTTCTACCAGCACCGCGTGGACCCCGAGGTGCCCATCGAGGACGTGGCCGGCACGGTCAAGGACCTCATCCAGGAAGGCAAGGTCAGGCACTTCGGCCTGTCGGAGGCAGGCGTGCAGACCATCCGGAAGGCCCACGCCGTGCAGCCCGTGGCCGCCCTCCAGAGCGAGTATTCCCTGTTCTGGCGGGAGCCGGAGGTGGAGATCATCCCCACCCTCGAGGAGCTGGGCATCGGCTTCGTGCCCTTCAGCCCCCTCGGCAAGGGCTTCCTCACCGGCAAGATCGACGAGACCACCACCTTCGACCCCACCGACTTCCGCAACGTCGTTCCGCGTTTCACCCCGGAGGCGCGGAAGGCGAACCTCGCCCTCGTCGAGGTGCTCAAGACCCTCGCCCTCGCGAAGGGCAGCACGCCCGCGCAGCTGGCGCTGGCCTGGCTGCTGGCCCAGAAGCCCTGGATCGTTCCCATTCCCGGCACGACCAAGCTGCATCGCCTCGAAGAGAATCTGGGGGGCGCCGCCCTCGAGCTCAGCGCCGGAGACCTGAAGGCCATCGACGCCGCCGCCTCCAAGGTCGAGCTGCAGGGTGAGCGGTACCCGGCGCACCTGCAGAAGCTGGTAGGCCGCTGATCGGTACGAGGCCCGGAAACGACGGAGACAGACCCATGAACGTTCTCATCATCAATGCCCACCTTGCCTATCCCGGATGGTCCGAGGGCAACCTGAACCTCGCCTTCATGGACCGGGCGAAGGCGTTCTTCCTGGCGCGCGGACACCAGGTCGCTGAGACCTTCATTGAGCGCGGCTACGACCCGGAAGAAGAGGTGGGCAAGCATGTGGCCGCCGACCTGGTCATCCTCCAGACGCCGGTCAATTGGTTCTCTGCACCGTGGATCTACAAGAAGTATGTGGATGAGGTCTTCAACGCGGGGCTGACCACGAAGGCCCTGCTCGAAGGCGACGGGCGCACGCGCCAGGATCCGAGTCGGCAGTACGGAACGGGTGGCCTCATGCAGGGGCGGGCCTTCATGATCTCCGCAACCTGGAATGCCCCAAGAGAGGCCTTCGACAACCCCAACGGCGTGCTGTACAGCGGCAAGGGAACGGCGGACCTGTTCCTCCACATCACCTCGAACTACAAGTTCCTGGGGTTCGACATCCTCCCAGACCACGGGGTGTTCGATATCTTCAAGTCGCCCGACATCCCGCGCGCGCTTGAAGACTACCAACGGCACCTGGAGAAGCACTGCCTGTGAACACTCGACCCACCTTGCCGAATCCCGCGCCCCAGGCGTGAGATCCTGTTCCGGGACCTTTCCATGAGCCGAACGCCCACTTCCTCTCCGGCCCCGAGCTCCGATTCCGGCTCGCCGGACTTGGCCCGGCTGGCGGATCTGCTGCTGGCCCACGCCCCCTACGACGGCACCTTCGAATTGCGGCTCCCGGGCGTGCACGTCTCCCGGGCCTCCCGCGCCCACAAGGACTTCCACCATGCCGTGCAGCGGCCGGCGCTCTGCCTGGTGGCCCAGGGAGCGAAGCGGGTGATGCTGGGGCAGGAGCTCTACGAGTACGACGCCTCGAGGGTGCTGGTCTATTCCGTGGATGTCCCCGTGTCCGCGCAGGTGACGCAGGCCAGCCTGGAGGCGCCCTACCTCGGCGTCCGGATCGACCTGGACCCGGCGCGGATCGCCGACCTGACGGCCAAGGTCTATCCCCTCGGCCTGCCCCGCTGGGGCGAGGGCCGCGCCATCTGCGTCGACCAGCTGGACGCTCCGGTGATCAACGCGGTGGTGCGGCTTCTGGAGCTGGCCTCCCGGCCGGATGAGGCTGAGCTCCTGGCGCCCCTGGTCCTCGACGAGATCCTCATCCGGCTCCTGCGAAGCCCGCTGGGTCTGCGGGTGGCGCTGATCGGCCAGGAGGAGAGCAAGCTCCACCGCGTCTCCAAGGCCGTGGCCTGGGTCCGCGCCCACTTCGATCAGCCCCTGGACGTGGAGCGCCTGGCCACGCTGGTCCACATGAGTCCATCTTCGTTCCACCAGCACTTCAAGGCCGTCACCTCCCTGAGTCCTCTGCAGTACCAGAAGGCCTTGCGTCTCCAGGAGGCGAGGCGCCTCATGCTGTTGACCATGCTGGATGCCGGAACCGCCAGCCGGCGGGTGGGCTACCAAAGCGCCTCCCAGTTCGCCCGGGAGTACGGCCGGTACTTCGGGAATGCGCCGACCAAGGACGTGGCGCGGCTGCGGGAGCAGGCGGAGGGGGCGGGGGCCGGGGAGTGAACGTAAGATGCCCCGCGGATGCGGCTCGGTAGCATCCCCGGTGGTGGGAGTCCCTTCGCATCACCCTGCGGCATGCCAGTCTTTCAACGAACTGGACTTCGAGGCTTTCAGTCCCACGAAAGAAAGGAGGCTGTAACGTGAGTCATTACAGGTCGCATTTAGGAATCACATTCTGCTGGTTTAAACCGACGATGACGGGAAGGGGATCTCGACGTGTCGATGGGTAGACTCTTGATCGTGAAGGTAGACTGAATTCAATGTTCAATCGTGCCTACCTCAGGGCTCTCGCCCCCATTTTTTCTTCGCCTGCCGTCAGGTCCATGGCGGGAATGAGATTGCCTCCCGGGATGGCCGCTCTGATTGATGATTCTGGCCTGTCAGACATGTTGCCCGAACGGGCCACCAATCGAACCTTGCTAGAAACGGTCTACGACCTACTCCAGCAGCATTACAGATGCGAATACGTTTACAAAAACACAATCGCAAGGAAGATCCTTGTGGGGCGCCATCGTCTTGCCGATGCAACCATGGCTACCGAATTGCGGTGCGATTCGTCCAAGGCTGATTTCGTAATCTTGAACGGCACTTCCACCGTCTACGAGATCAAGACCGAGTTGGACAATTTGGATCGTCTGCCCAGTCAGATCCAGGCATACCGCAAGATGTTCGATAGGGTCTTCGTAGTTGCCCACGACAGTTTCGCTGAAGGGCTAGAAGGGTTACTGGATTTGGACATCGGCATCCTGTCGATGACCCCACGGGGTGCCTTGCGGCAATTGCGGGCTTCCGGGTCTCATTCTGGGGCTGTCGATTCTGGATGTATTTTCGACAGCCTGAGGAAATCGGAATACATACCAATCGTCGAGCGGTACTTCGGTCCGCTGCCACCCATCCCCAACACAAAACACTATTCTCATTGCAGGGACCTTTTCTCATCCCTCCCTCCCGCCACCGCCCATCGGGAAATGGTATTGGCCTTGAAGCA
Organism: Geothrix sp.; assembly: GCA_036504495.1. GTDB lineage: Bacteria > Acidobacteriota > Holophagae > Holophagales > Holophagaceae > Geothrix. The sequence continues at coordinate 1,766 of DASXVC010000071.1, read as the reverse complement.
ACGATTCCGCCTCCCGGTTGATCGACCATTTCTGGAACGGATACCCGAATCATTGGTCGCCGGTCTGTTCGGGGCGCAAATTACTACCGTTCAGGCGGAATCACTCGCCGGGTTCATGGATCTTGAATACGCTCCATCCTGACCTTTAGGTCATGATTTGGGGGCCCCGATGTACTATCCCTATTTTCGCGGACGGCAAAGCGAATTGCTTGCCCTTCGGGACACCGCATCGAAGCTGGCCGTGAAGAAGAAGGTTGTTCCCATCATTGAACCGGTGATGGCGAATATCAGGGGGCTTAAGACATTTCTCGAAACCGCGAAATCCCAGCATCCCCATGTGGTCATCACGAACCCCGCGGTCGGTCAGCTCGTGGGACAAGCTGCCGTGATCGAAACCCTGATCACCCCCTACCTGGCAATTACTGGCAACCAACTCATCCCTGGCCTCCATGTCGGACCGACTTCAACAACGGCTCAGGTCAACGCATTTCTGGCGAAGTACGGTAGACGGGACACGGTCCTGGTTTTTGACCGTCCCATTCCGGCCGCCATACAGGGAGCGATTGCCAAGATCCTGGCCGCGCCGGTTAAGCCAGTGGCAGTGTTTGTTGAGGGGCGGGTGAGCCCAAGCCTCATCCAGGCCCTTGGAGCGCTGAAAAAGGTGACCGTGCGTGATGGATTCATCACACAGGTCAGGAACGCGGATTATCCGCCGTTGGACTTCTTCAGTGATTTGCATAGCACTTATGCCGCTTCAGGTTACTACGGCTTCGGTGACTTCAGCGTGGTCGGGGATGAGTTCAACCCAGGCGGTGGTCCTGCGCATGCGGTGGCGATCCATCTGACCGAACTGAACGCTAATCGTGAGATTGATACAAACCACTTCGTATCAAACCGCACAACCGGTACCGTCGACACGGCGGGCAAGTTCATGGAAGCGTTGGACAAATTGGTAGCCCATGTTCGTCGTCGGCCCTTTGCCTATTCGCAAGCACGAGCGGAGTTTGAAAGCCTTCATGCGAACCAGCATTTCCCTGGGTTACCAAAGGTGAAGCGGTTGTCGATTCGCCATCATCTGGAGTTGATCGAGTCGATTGTCTAATCGTCTTCGACTTTTTATTGTTCATGACACAGAATGGGCCCGCCGACTGACGCCCAGGGGGAGTGTGGCCGCAGGGCGCACTGCTGATCCCCTTCGACAGCACCGGGCTATCTTTGGGAGCAGCTACCTGCCAGCCTTTCAGCGACTTCGGCTCCCACCACCTCCACGAGGCAAGAAATCTCGCGGAGGCGGCTTGGTCGCATCCCCGGTGGTGGGAGTCCCTCCGCATCACCCCTGCGGGTGACGCTCCGGCCGCGCGAAATGCTGGCACGCCGCTTCACGCCTCCGGCAGTCCCCCGGACTGCCTCCAGCTACGGCTACCTGCCAGCATTTCTGCGATTTCGACTCCGCCTTTTTTATTTCCACCAACACAAAGGGACCCTCGCGGGTCCCTTTGTGTTGGTGGAGGTGGTGGGAGTCGAACCCACGTCCAAGACATGCCGTTTGGCGGTTCATCCACAGGCTTGGTCCGTTCTTGAAACCTCCTGGCGGGGAACGGACGAGCCGCTCAGGACGTGTGCCTCCTTATCTCGGCTGCCGTCAGGGGGCGTCGCGGCGGCCTATCTGGTGCCTCCGTCCGGCAGGCCGAAGCCACCCTTTCGGAGGTTTAACGAGCTCGGTACCCAGAGATCCCGAGGACTCGCTCGGAGCCTAGGTTGCCCTA